>DATALC010000113.1:0-1662 GCA_036261265.1 Bacteroidales bacterium | reverse complement strand
TTCTTTAAACTTATAATCTTTATCAAACGGGTTCTCAACAGTAATCTGATAAACAAGCTGAGAGAGCTCCCGTGCGTCCTTCCAAATCTCCAGATCCTCAAATCTCTTAATATTCATCTTCATTAATAACGCGAAACCCGAAACAATCGAAACCCGAAACACGAAACACGCAACAAAACTTCTTAGCGAAAAACCAACGCTGAACGCGGCTTTTACTTCATCCTTTCGCCTTTATCCTTTCGCCTTCTTACTTTACTTCATCCTTTCGCCTACCGTATTCCATCCCACAAATTACTGAGCCCGGCATTTCCAATAATAAGTTTCACAACACGCAAAGATGTATTGTTGATCTTGTAATCTTCCGGTATGCTCTTTTGTTTTCCATTTTCATTTTCATCCATCTCAATCTTTATTGACTGGAGAACAGTAGAAGGATCAAACCCGGTCAGAATAATTGATCCTGTGTCCTGTGCCTCGGGGCGTTCCATAGATTGTCGCAATGAGATGGCCGGAAATGATAATATCGATGATTCTTCGCTTATTGTTCCGCTATCAGACAACGTACAGACAGCATTCATCTGAAGAAAGACGTAATCGATGAATCCGAACGGCTTAAGGAATTGGATATTCCGGTGTATTTCAACGTCCAGTTGTTCAAGCCTTTTTCTTGTCCTCGGGTGTGTCGATACAACAACAGGGAAATTGTAAGTTTTAGCCAGTTCATTAAGAATAGTAATTATCTTTTTAAGATTCTCCCGGTTGTCCACATTTTCTTCGCGATGTGCGCTGACAAGGAAATATTTGCACTTTTCAATTCCAAGCTGTTGCAATACTTTTGAGTTCCTGATCTTTGGAAGGTAGTGTTCAAGTACTTCATTCATCGGCGATCCTGTGAGATAGATCCTGCGGTGTGGCAACCCCTCGCTGATCAGGTGCCTTCTGGCGTGTTCAGTATATACAAGGTTAAAATCTGCAATATGATCAATTATCCTGCGGTTAATTTCTTCCGGTACATTGAAATCATAACTTCTGTTTCCTGCTTCCATGTGAAAGACCGGGATATGCATTCTTTTGGCAATATATGCCGCGAGACAGGAGTTTGTATCGCCCAGTACAAGTATAGCATCAGGCTTCTCCTGCCTGAGAATCTCTTCTGATTTCTTAATGATTTCCCCGACAGCGGCTCCTAAGGTGCTGGTGTCAATGCTAAGAAAATGGTCAGGCTTTCTCAGCTCCATTTCCCTGAAAAAGATCTCGTTCAACTCATAATCATAATTCTGTCCTGTATGAACTATAATATGATTTACATACTGATCGAGCAGAGCCATTGTCCGCGATAACCTTATGATCTCAGGGCGGGTCCCTATAAAAGTGAGGACTTTTATTTTAGATTTCATCTTTCAGAAATAGGTAAATTTCACTAATACTATTAAGAATGATATAAGACCAGATAGCAAAATCTGGATCAATTACATATTAAAAAACTTGCCTGATTAAACCTTTTCATAAATTGTATCAGGCTTCTCAGGGTCAAAAGCTTCATTTGCCCACATTACTGTAACCAGATCCGTTGAACCGGTGTTCTCAATATTATGTGTATAACCTGTCGGGATATCGACAACAACAAGGCTCTTTCCACTCACCTGATATTCAATTACCTGT
>DATALC010000078.1:0-10623 GCA_036261265.1 Bacteroidales bacterium | reverse complement strand
TCAGGTTTCCCCTCCTTTTTTCAAGGAGGGGTGGCCAGGCGATAAATACTCTTGTAAAGAAAGATCTATCTGCCTGGACGGGGTGGTTTAGTTTGCCAGGCCGGGGTGGTTATCTTACCACTCTTCCTGAAGCATCGCCTTTCATCAGGTTTTCAACTTCAGCAACTGATACAAGGTTGAAGTCGCCGGGAATAGTATGCTTGAGACATGAAGCAGCAACAGCAAAATTGAGCGCTTTCTGATCATCACCTTCGAATGAAAGCAACCCGAAGATCAACCCTCCCATGAAAGAATCACCTCCTCCTACCCTGTCGACTATATGAGTTATCTGGTAAACGGGCGCTTCGAAGAGCTTTTTCCCATCAAATAACACGCCTGACCATGAATTATGATCGGCGCTAATTGAGCCGCGAAGTGTAATTATTACCTTCTTTGCTCCGGGGAACTGCTTCATCAGCTTCTCACAAACTGAACTGTACGCCTGAGCTCCCACATTACCGCCATCAACATTTACGCCATCAGGTTTAATTCCGAATACCTTTTCGGCATCCTCCTCGTTTCCCAGGATAATGTCACAATGACTGACCATTTCAGGCATGACCTCCCCTGCTGACTTACCCCATTTCCACAGGTTTTTCCTGAAGTTCAGATCTGTTGATATTGTTATTCCTTTCTTTTTTGCGACTTTGATTCCCTCGAGGCAGGTGTTTGCGGCGCCCTCTGAAATGGCCGGGGTAATGCCTGTCCAGTGGAACCATGCGGCCCCATCAAATACTTTATCCCAGTCGACCATTCCGGGCCGGATTTCAGCGATGGCTGAATTTGCCCTGTCGTAGATTACTTTGCCTGGACGTGAAACAGAACCGGTTTCAAGAAAATAAATACCAAGCCTGTCACCACCTGTGAGCATGTGATTTACACCGACATTATGTTTACGCAGATCCATCAGAACTGCCTGCCCGAGATCATTCTTTGGAATACGGCTCACAAATTCCGTTGTGATTCCATAATTGGCCAGTGAAACAGTAACATTGGCCTCTCCCCCACCGAATGACGCACAAAATGATGTTGCCTGTGTAAATCTTTCATGTCCGGGTGTTGCGAGACGAAGCATTATCTCGCCAAAAGTCACTACCTTATTCATTTCTTAGTATAATTAGCTTTATTCAATATTAAGATTCTACAGAGCCTTCAATAACAGGAATAGCAACACTTTCCTTTTCAACAGGTTTCCCCCGCCAGAAATTTGCGAGTATTGACCCTGTTATGTTCATGAGCGGGCCGAATATTGCAGGTGCGAGACCAACAGTTGCCACTTTGCCCATCTGCAATGCAAGGCCTGAAGCAAGACCGCCATTCTGCATGCCAACCTCAAAAGCTATTGTTCTCCTGTCTTTTTCAGGCATACCGACGAGCCAGGATAACCAGTATCCCAGTGTATATCCTGTAAGATTATGAAGAAGGCTTGTTACAAGCAACAATGCTCCGACCTGAAGCAGGCTGTCTCTTCCGGAGGCTGTTATTATTGTAACAATAGCAGCTATCCCGATCATTGAGATCATTGAGAGAATGTTAGACATCAGCTTTTCACCTCCCGTTACAATCTTCTTCATTGTAATTGCCCCGATTGCAGGCAGAACAAGGAACCAAACAGTTGACTTCACAGATTGAATGAGAAAGGCTGCACTGTCACTGTTTTTAACTTTCATAAATACGACATTTGTAAGTAGTATTATAATAAAGTATGATAACAGTTGCGCAACTACCGACTTTTTCCGGGCAGTTCCTTTTAAAAAGAGGTTAAATGTAAATCCTGCGACTATCGGAAGGATGATCATATTAAGAATATCTAGCATCATGCTCCAGAAGCTTACTTCTATGTACTGACCTCCGAGTAATTTCATCAGCATCGGCGTAACAAATGGCGAAAGGAGAGTCGAGACAGCCCCGACAGTAACGGCAAGAGCAAGATTAGCCTTAGCAAGGAATGACATCACATTTGAAGCGAGACCGCTTGGTACGCACCCGATAAGTATTATTCCTGCCGCAATCTCGGGAGGGAAATTAAATAAGCCTGCAATCGTGAATCCAACAAGGGGCATAATTATATAATGGGAAAATACTCCAACAAAAACTCCTTTTGGCATTTTTATAACTCCAGTAAAATCGGAAAAGCTCATCTGCGATCCCATTCCGAACATTATTATCTGCAGAAGAGGAACTATAAGTGATTTCAACTGAAAGTTCCCGACCGAAATAAAAAGAAAAGGATAGAACATTGAAGTTGTGACAGCAGTGAATATCCATAGAGTATACGAGAATCCTTTGAGCTTTTCATATCCCCTCACGCCAAGTGCAAGCAGAATAAATGCCGCGATAAGAAATGGACCTGATAAATTGCCTTTGCCGGTTATGAACATTACCCCGGAAACGATAACAAAAACCAGTGACAGAATAAGCAGCAGCCTGTGAAGATTGTGTTTCATTGCAAAAACTTTTTATTCACAATATTGATTCAAATGAATACTTTCCTGAAGGAACGGAGTAAACCACATAACCATTTTCACTTGATTTAAAAGCAATATCCTGGCCGGTTATTTTCTTCCCACTTTCTGTGACCTTATCCTGTGAAGAAGCCGGCACAAAAACAGTGGCATGGCTGCCAACGGGTACAACAATGTTCATGTTAAATCTGCCGTTCCCTTTTTTCCAGTCAATTGAAGCCTGCCCATATTGAGTCATGTTTGAATATGAACAGCTTGTAAGATTTCCGGCAGGTTGTGGTTTGAATATAATATTATGATAACCCGGAACATCAGGATCAGTATTCATCCCCGCAAGATACCTGTAGAACCAAACAATTCCGCCTCCGAACATCGGATGATTTCCGGAGCCCGGCTTATCCCATTCCTCCCAGGTTGTTGTAGCGCCCTGGTCGAGCCACCAGCCGTACGAAGGCATTGAACGTTTTGTCATTGCATTGTAGGCAGTCTCATGCATGCCATTTTCAGATAGAACCTCGAAGAAGAACTGGGTGCCGAATATTCCTGTATCGAGATTGCCTCCATTGGCCTCGATATCTGATTGAAGGGCAGCAATTACTTTTTGCTTTCTGTCTGCAGGAACACCCATCTTCAGAGCAAAAATATTCCCTCCATATTGGCCGTATGAGCCCTTCTGACTGTCATAAAACTTTTCCATAAAAGCATTGCGTGTTTTTTCAGCAAGAGCTTTATACTTTTCGAAATCTTCCTTCCCGCCAAGTATCTTTGCTGATTTTGAAGTAAGATCGGCGCATCTCCAGAGATAAAATGTATGTACAACTTCAGCAGGTGGAAGCTTACCCGGCGCTACCCAGTCTCCAAGGTTCAGCCATTGATTCGGCTTGCCGTCTTTCCCGGTTGCCTGTGAGAACATTATACCATCCTTATCTGTCCAGGTGAGCATGTACCTTATGTATCCCTTCATTCCTTCGAAATTCTCCCGGAGCATATTTGTATCGGCATATTGCAGATAGTACTCATAAGGCATTATGTTAATTGCTGCGCCCCATGCCACTCCGCCTCCGCACCCCGGTTGCCAGGGAGCACCATTTGGAACATATCCTGAATTAACATTCTGAGCCCCGAGAATATCGCGTATCCATTTCCTGTAGAAAGCCCTGACATCAAAATTATGCATTACAGTAACGCATGAAACCTGACCATCGCCTGTATAGGGTGATCGTTCCCTGTTCGGACAGTCGCTTGCAATCCCCCCATGCATATTATCAGTCTGACTTCTCTGCCAGATCCTGTTGATGTCATTTAAAAGCTCATTTGATGATTCGAACCATGCCGTCTTTTCAGTGGATGTATACACAGCTTCGGCAATCAGGTTTTCAGGCTTAAGCTCGCCCGGCCAACCTGAGATTTCAATGTTCCGGAATACGAACCATGTGAATCTGGCAGCATAGGATTCATCTCCTTTACCGTTAAGAGTATATGAATTATCTCCTGATGGAGTCTGGTGCACATATTTGATGTCAATCTTGGTACCTGCTGGTCCCTGGATACCTTTAAGGTGAACCCATCCGGAGATCTCCTGCCCGAAATCAACAGCGTATTTTCCATCCGACATCTTCTCAATTTTCACGGGGGCTATTTGTTCCATCACCTTATCCGTGTAAGACATGTGTGCGCGAAGCTTTCCTTCCGGAGCTTTCCTGGGAATTGCGGTTTCCCATTTGCTATCGTCGAAATTTGGTTCGCTCCATCCGGGCTGTTCGAAACGAGCGTCATAATGCTCGCCATCATAAATAAGATCCATCAGTATCGGGCTTCGTGCAGCTTTCCATGTTTCATCGCTTGTTATAATATCTTCTGTACCGTCTGCATACTTTAAATATATCTGACCTATAAAACGCGGAGAACCATAGGATTCCGTCCAGTTGATCGGGGCATTGTAAAAACCATTTCCAAGTATTGAGCCAATAGCATTCTTACCTTTCCGGATCATGTTCGTAATGTCATAGCAGAGATAAAGAACTTTGTATTCCCTGAAGTTATCCTCAATAGCAATATAGTTGTTCGTCAATCCTGGTCGTTTGCCGTAGTTCGTCTGGTTAGGAACAAGAACATCGTCACCGACTTTTTGCCCGTTGAGATAAAGCTCAAAATATCCCAGTCCGGTTACATAAGCTTTAGCAGATGATATCTCTTTTATAACACTGAATGTCTTTCTCAGCATTGGGGCAGGAGGTGGAGCTTCAAGGCCATTGATCTCAGTTATCTTCTGTCCAGGTTTTGCCCTTGATGCTGTAAGAGGCCGCATATTGTCAGGTATCGGATCCTCACCCTGCCATGGAGCGCCTATCCATTTTGCTTTCCATTCATTTTCATTCAAACCCATTGACCAGGATGCAAATTCGCTCCATGCTGAAACTTTTCCGTCCTTATCCCATACGCGCACTTTCCACCAGCAATCCTGCCCTGACTTCAGAGCTTTACCTTTATATATCACATTGAATGATTGTTGCGAATTCACTTTTCCACTGTTCCACAGATCAGGATTATCCTTCATAAGGGCATCTGTTGAAGATGCAACCATTATCTGCCAGGCGGTCTGACTCTGGTTTCGCGTAAATGCCGGATCTGTATTAATCCATGATAACCGGGGATTCTGAACATCGATGACTGAAGGATTCTTCAAATCTTCACATGTCAGCCTTTCGGGTTTAATCACACCGGGAGCGGAAAGACATGAATTACAAATAATAAACAAACTTGCGATCAGGAATGCAGATGATTTCATTATTTTATAATTTTCAGGCTTAAAAGTTAGGAATTTATTCCGATCGTTCAAGGTCTTTTTCATTTCACCTTTTTTGTTTTTCATTGTTAGTATTTGATAACATAGTTCTAATTTAGTTTTTTCTTTTCGGTAAAGATTTTGATTTATGGGAAAGATTATTGTAATAGGAAGTTCTAATACTGATATGGTAATAAAATCCAGGAAGCTCCCCCTGCCCGGAGAGACAATACTGGGTGGAACATTCCTTATGAATCCCGGGGGAAAAGGAGCTAACCAGGCGGTTACCGCTGCAAGGCTTGGCGGAATTGTAACATTTGTTACAAAAATAGGAAATGATGTTTTTGGAAATGAAGCGCTGGCTGGTTTTAAATCAGCTAAAATAGAAACGAAATACATTGTAAGGGATCTAAAAAATCAATCGGGTGTTGCTCTTATAAACGTTGATGAGAACGGTGAGAACAGTATTGTTGTTGCTCCTGGCGCTAACGGAACGCTGATACCTGCTGACATAAAAACAGAACTTTTCGCGAATGCGACAAAGCAGGATATCTTCCTTATGCAGCTTGAGATACCTGTTGAAACTGTGAAATATGCAGCTGAAAAAGCATGTGCGCTCGGAGCAAGAGTGATACTTAATCCTGCACCAGCATGCTGGCTTTCCGACAGTCTTTTTAAATGCCTGTATCTTGTTACTCCTAATGAAACCGAAGCCGGATTATTAACAGGTTCAGAGGTATTTGATGAAGCTTCTGCCCGTGAGGCTGCCGAAATTCTCAGAAGAAAAGGAGTACAGAATGTCGTGATTACAATGGGTGGAACCGGGGCTTACATTCATACACCAACTGTTTCGGTTATGGTGCCAGGGATTCCGGTTAAAGCTGTGGATACAACTGCTGCAGGCGATATCTTCAACGGAGCCATGGCAGTTGCGATCTCAGAAGGCAGAGATATAGTTTCTGCTGTAACTTATGCAAACAAAGCTGCATCGATTTCTGTCACAAGAATGGGTGCACAGGCCTCGGCGCCATTCAGGGATGAAATTAAATAGGATAATGAATCCATCTCAGATCTTTCATTTAACAAACTAAATATGAGACCTTTCCTGTTTATTGTATTAATAATAATACTCTATGGTTGTTCAAATAATGAAAAAAACTCAACCATGCCTGTAAAGATAATTTTCGATACGGATCTTGGTCCTGATTATGATGATGTCGGCGCACTGGCATTCCTTCATGCAATGGCCGACAGCGGAAAAGCCGAGATCCTTGCTACCCTTTCATCCAACAGGCATGAGCTTGTTGTTCCATCGATAAATGTTATAAATACATATTTCGGGAAACCTGAAATACCACTTGGAGCTCCAAAGACAGCAGGACCTGAAATGGGATCATCGCAGCACTGGGCAGACTCAATAGTTTCAAAGTATCCGCATAGTGTTGAATCAACATCAAAAGCTGAGGATGCTGTTACGGTTTACAGGAGGATATTGAACAGCCAGCCCGATCAAAGCGTCACAATTGTTACAGTCGGATTTCTTACAAACCTTGCAAAGCTTCTCGAATCAAAGCCTGACGGATTATCAAATTTATCAGGTGAGGAACTTGTTACTAAAAAAGTTAAGCGTCTTGTTTCAATGGCAGGAAGCTTTCCTTCTGGGAAGGAGTTCAATGTATATATTGATTCCCTCGCATCAAAAAAAGTCTTTGAAAACTGGCCCGGAGAGGTCATCTTTACAGGCTTTGAAATCGGTTCAAAGATATTTACAGGATTGCGACTCATCAATTCTGACATAAGGAACAGTCCTGTGAAAGATGTTTTCAGAATAAGTATTCCTATGTCGGCTGAGGATAAAAATGGAAGGATGAGCTGGGATGAAACTGCTGTTTTGATAGCAGTATACGGCACTGAAGGCTTTTTTGACACAAAACGTGGACAGATCGTTGTGAATGAAGATGGTACAAACACATGGAAAGATGATCCGGCGGGGAGACAATTTTATGTTGTACAAAAAATGCCGGCCGGGGAAATGGCTGCATTCATAGAAGAAAGAATGATGCATCAGCCTGTTAAAGGCTTAAAATAATAATGAGTTTCCACATACTCATTCTTTGATATAAGATTATTGATAATTTTGATCAGACCTAAAACCGACATTATGAAAAAACTAATTCCGCTGATTGCGGTAGTTCTGTGTATTATATCCTGTAACACTTCAATGGATGATTTCAGAAAAATAAAGATCGCCGAACTCAGAGATAAGATTGCAGGCGGCTGGGCAGGGAAAATGATAGGCGTAACATACGGAGCGCCGACTGAATTCAGAGCTCAGGGGCATATTTACGAGGATCCGATAAATTGGAAACCTGAAGATATAAGGGGCAGCCTGTGGCAGGATGATATCTATGTTCAGCTTACATTTCTGATGTCGATGGATAAATATGGCATTGATGCTCCTGCAAAAAAATACCAGGAAATGTTTGCAAAAGCAGGTTACCCTTTATGGCATGCGAACATGCAGGCCAGGAAGAACTGGTACGACAGCATTTTTGCGCCGTTATCAGGCATACCTGAATATAACATTCACGCCGATGACATTGACTTCCAGATTGAGGCTGATTACATTGGCTTCATGTCCCCGGGAATGCCCAATACAGCTCTTGATATTGCAGACAAGATCGGGCATATAATGAATTACGGCGATGGAGTGTACGGGGGCATATTCGTGGCCGCACTATATGCAGAGGCATTTTTCGAATCAGATATTTCATTAATAATTGATAAAGCGCTGCAGTCACTCCCCGGGGAGAGCGAATATGCAAGGATCATCAGGGATGTTATTGCTTTACACAATGAATATCCGGATGACTGGAAGACAGCCTGGCAGGAACTCGGCGAAAAATGGGATAATACTGATATTTGCGGGGCAGGAACACAGTTTAATATAGATGCAAAGCTGAATGGAGCATATATAGTTATGGGGCTTTTGTACGGGGAAGGCGATCTTATGAAGACACTGGAGATATCGACTCGTTGCGGACAGGATTCCGATTGTAACCCTTCAAATGCAATGGCAGTGCTTGGAGTGATTAAAGGTTTCAGCGGGCTACCTGCTGATATGCAGGATGGTGTCAAAAAAATGGGCGATTCGATTTTTATAAACACAACGTACTCATTCAATTCTGCTGTCAGCAGCACATACAAGTATGCGCTTGAGCTCATCGAAAAAGACGGCGGAAAAGTAAATGGTAAGCAGATCAGCATCAGATACCAGGTTCCTTCAGCTCCGGTTCTGGAGGTATCTTTTCCAAATACAGTATTCGATAGAAGTATTTCAGTGTTCGATGAAGGAAAATGGATCTTTAAAGGCTCCTGGAAACCACGCGAAGTAAATGAAAACGGCAATGCAAAAAAACAGGCAATGTTTTCAGAGACTAAGGGTGATGAGGCTGAGCTGAAATTCTCTGGTACAGGAATTTCTTTAACAGGTAACTGGTTTAGGGATGGAGGAATTGCAGATGTTTATGTTGATGGAAAGCTGCACAGGTCAATAGACACTTATTATAATTTCGCAGGACAGCAACATACTGAAACTATCTGGCATGTAATGAACCTGCAACCAGGCGATCATATTGTAAAAATTGTTGTTAAAGGTGAAAAAAGACCTGAATCGGAAGGTACAAGAGTTGCTATTACATCCGCAACAATATTCAAAACTGAAGCGAAAAAGAGCGATAATTACAAGTTTTCTTTCGAAGAAGAGCTGTGAAACATTTCACAATAAAATTAAGCACCGCATTTTCCAATGAAATCACTCGCCATTAATATTATAGCATGTTTCTGCCTGGCAATACTGACATATTTCCCTGCAAACTGCCAGGAAACCGGAAACCTGAAAAAGCTTAAAGTCAGTTCCGATGGACATTACATTGTAACAGATGATGGAAAGCCTTTCTTCTACCTTGGAGATACTGCATGGGAATTGTTTCACAGGCTCAACAGGGAAGAAGCCGTTAAATATCTTACAGACAGGGCTGCAAAAGGCTTTACGGTAATACAGGCGGTTGCAATTGCCGAGCTCGACGGGCACACAGATCCGAATGCTTATGGTCATCTGCCTCTCAAAGACCTTGATCCAACAAAACCTGCAATAAAGGATGGTTTGCAGAATGATTATTGGGATAATGTTGATTTCATCGTCGATAAGGCAAATGAACTTGGAATGTATATAGGCTTTCTTCCCACATGGGGAAGATACTGGCATGATGAAAATCCCCTGTTTACCCCTGAGAATGCTGCAGTGTACGGCGAGTGGCTTGGCAAACGATACGGAAAGAAAGGTGTAATCTGGATCCTTGGAGGCGACAGGAAAATAGAAAATGATACTCAGAGAAAAATCATCGAAGCAATGGCCTCCGGGTTAAGAAAGGGTGACGGCGGGTTGAATCTCATCACTTTCCATCCAAGGGGAGGATCAGGATCATCTGAATACTTCCAGGAAGCTGTTTGGCTTGACTTCAACATGCGACAAAATGGGCATCAGGCTGAATATTCAGGATTGTATAATGATAATGATGCCGTACTCACAGGAAATACAAGGATCGATTATGACCGATCACCTGTTAAACCTGTTATAGACGGAGAACCATTGTATGAGGATCATCCTCTCAGGTTCAGGGCAAAGGAAAACGGGCATTCGATTGCTGCCGATGTAAGACGTTGCCTGTACTGGGATCTTTTTGACGGAGCTTTTGGTCATACTTACGGGCATCATTCAGTATGGCAGATGTGGTCTGAAAATAAAAATCCGGTAAATGGTCCGCTCATGCCGTGGTATGAAGCAATAAACCAACCCGGATCAGCTCAGATGCAATATGGCCGCAGGCTTATCGAATCACGTCCGTTTTTCACTAGAATTCCGGATAACAGCATTATCGTTTCAGACAGGGTCACAACAGCAGTGCCTGGCGCAGGTAAGTACAGGTACGCCTCAACGCGCGACAAAGAAGGCACTTATGCAATGGTTTATGTGCCTGCCGGAAGAGCCTTCACTGTAAGGATGGATGTAATAAAGAATAAGAATGTAAAGGCATGGTGGTACAATCCACGTAACGGCGAGTCTGCTGACGCTGGAAGCTTCAGCAATACAGGAGAAATGAAATTCACTCCTCCCACTCCCGGTGAAGCGCTCGACTGGGTACTTGTTATTGATGACGTGTCGAAGCATTACCCCGCACCCGGAACAATAAACCCACTCAAATAAATTGTCATCCTGAATGTAGCGAAGCGGAATGAAGGATCCCATACTTCTTCCAGCATTCTGCTTATGTG
>DATALC010000111.1:0-13016 GCA_036261265.1 Bacteroidales bacterium | reverse complement strand
TCGTGAATCCATCTTCATCCTTGTATTTTGCAAGTCTTATATTGCCTCCCGCAAAGAAATCGACTGCAAGTACTTTCATGACAGGGATCTTTATTCCAAGGATAACGCCTCCTGCAAGTATCCTCAGATGCTGGTGAACCTCATTCTTCACCATTTCATAATTTTCGTATTGATTTGTTTCCGGCTCATAGGTACTGTAATATCCTTTGATCTTCATGAGCCTGTACATAAACTGGGGAGCCGCATATAAGCCGAAAGGAGCAGTTCTTTTTCCGGGATGATTTGCAAGCAGGTAATTCCTGAATTGCAGATTGAACCCTCCGCCCGACATTACTTCACCATCATACGAGTCGTATCTGTCCAGGGCAGAATTGTACATCGAAAATTTCTGATTTGAAAAATACCGGTTCGAGATACCTCGCTCGGTTGAATAAGTGGCCATCCCTGTAAGGTTTACAGAGAACCTGTGATCAATTATCCTTTCATAGGAAAGACTGAATGTCCCTTCCGGAAGCCTTGCCGGATCGAGCATTATTGCTGAATTATACGAGGGATTGAAAGATGCTTCTACCGGTTCGGATCTTTGGATTATCTGCTGTTCCGGGGTCCCGGCGACAGGACGATCAGGAAGTAGCTTAACAATTGAATCGAGCTCATTAAGCCGCTTCAGGACTTCTGCAGGGTCAAAGTCAATTTGTTTAATCTTGCTGTCAAGTTCTGAAAGTCTCAGATCAAGCTCTTTTGGTTTACTCTCCCAAAGCTTGATTTTTGTATCGAGAAGATCAAGCTTTGAATTAAGCAGTTGCAGTTTCATGTCGAGCATTTCAGAGCTCTGGGGAGTCGGCTCCTGGCAAAAAGCTGAGCTTACAAATGCCAGGAGCATGAAAATCGAAAAATAAATAGTTTTCATGATTTAAGAGGTTAAAGTTCAAGGTTCAATATTCATACTACAAAATTCGAACCAAAATGAAAATCAGACCTTTGCCGTACTCACAAAAACTCATGTGACGACTGGAACCCACAGAAATTTTCATGCTAAAAAACAAAGTTCAAATCCGGTTATGGTTAAACTTATAAGCCTTTTTATTGTTTGTTCAATGATTCTTAAAATAAATGAGATGAAAAGAATCTTTTTTGTCTCTTATTTTTTTATATTCTTTACTGTCTCAGGTCTTGCCATTCAATCGGATGAACAGGAAAAGAATCTGCCGTTAATTGTCGTTAATCCCAAATTTGACAACAGAAATGCCCCTGTAGCAATAATCATATCAGGTGATGGCGGATGGTATAAGTTTGAGCAGGGTATAGCGGATAGCCTGGCTGGATTTGGGCTTCCTTCAATAGGCCTCGATACGAGGAAATATTTCCGGAACAGGCGTACTCCGGAGGAGACAGCATCAGATCTTGCGAAAAGCATTAATCATTATAACAGCATCTGGCATCGCAGCAGTTATATTTTTATCGGGTATTCTCTCGGAGCCGAGCTTGTCCCGTTTATTGTAAACAAATTGCAGGACTCAATAAAACTAAAAGTATCGATGCTTGTACTTCTGTCACCTGCATCTACAACAGACTTCCAGGTGCATTATTCCGATATGATCGGGATAGACAATAAGCATGACACATATAAGGTTGTTGATGAGATAAACAAAATAAGGACAATCCCTGTCCTGTTCATTTTCGGTGTAGAGGAGAAGTCACAAGTGCCGGCTATGCTGACCGGACCCCGGGTGTTAATTGCAACCGTTCCCGGGGATCACCGTTATAACAGGGATGCTTCAATCATAGTTAAAACAATGAAAGATCACAGGGTTTTCTGAGATTGTACAGCAAATGAAAAAAACTATGTCAGCATCATCGGATTTTCTCTTCAGAGAAAAAATCTTAACACTCTTGGGTGAAAACAGGAAAGTAATAATTCAATTTATCCTCACATCGCTGTTCTTTTATATGGCTGTATGGTTCATAAGCCATGAGAAAACCGAATTAATCAGGGTCAGGGATATAATCGGAAGCGCAAATGGCTACTGGATTGCTTCCGGGATCGTACTTGTTGTTATCTATATTATTCTGCGAGGATTGATGTATCTAACTTCATTTTCATCAATAAATATTAACATCAGCCTGAAAGACTGCATCATCCTTTTTCTCAAACGCAACTTCATAAGCGTTTTTCTTCCTGCCGGCGGAGTTTCTTCACTTGTTTTCTTTACAAGCAATGTTGAAAAGAAAGGCGTTACAAAATCCCAGATCTTCTTTGCTTCATCAATAAATGCCTTTACAGGCATACTAACGGTTGTAATTGTTGCTGTTCCTGCATTTCTTTTTGTTGTTACAGGGAGCATAGGAGCCGGAAAATGGTTTGCACTTGGTGGGATTTTCCTCATTCTTACAGCTTTTGTACTTGCTTTTTATTCCCTGGCAAAAAAAACAGCAATTTACAGGTGGGCAATCAGGGTATTTCCAAAGTGGAGGGTAATCATTGAAGATATGAGCAGTCACAGGATAAGGACTGCGCCATTTATACAGACTGTTTTAATTTCAGTCATTATTGAGGTTCTGGGTATAGCACATGTTTACATATCGATGATTGCACTGGGAGTTGAGCCATCTCTGTCGATCTCAATAGTTTCATACATTATTGTAGTTGTATTTATGGTGATTTCCCCTTTTCTGCGTGGGCTTGGCGCTATTGAGGTATCAATGTCATACGTCCTGACACAATATGGTTTCAGCAATGTTGAAGCTATTGCAGTTACTATGCTGTTCAGGTTCTTTGAGTTCTGGCTTCCTCTTCTTTCTGGTCTTTTTAGTTTTCTGATAAAGCTTGAAAAGCTGTTTCTGAGGATACTGCCGGCAGTACTAATTTTTTCCCTGGGCATCGTGAATATAGTTTCGGTTCTTATGCCCGCACTTCCCGAGAGATTAAAGTTACTCAGTGGTTTCCTGATGCTTAATGTTATAAGCTTCTCAAATATATTCGTTTTAATAGCAGGATTATTCCTTTTACTCACTTCCGTATTCATGTTACGAGGACTCAGAAGTTCATGGTGGATCGCTCTTTGCCTCAGCTTTATTTCAATGATCGGCCATATAACCAAAGGAATAGACTATGAAGAAGCAAGCCTTGCTCTCATAGTAATATTTTCACTTTATTCTACAAGAAAGGAATATATTGTAAAATCCAACCCAAAACTCGGATCAATTGGACTTCAAACTGCCTTTCTGAGCGTAGTTGCTGTTATACTTTTCGGAGTACTGGGCTTCTATTTTCTCGATAAAGAGCATTTCCAGATTGATTTTAATATAAGGCAATCGTTCACATACACACTTCAGAATTTTTTTCTTATAGGAAGCAGGAATCTTGTTCCCCATGATCAGTTCGCCCGCGATTTCCTGAATCTGATAAAACTAAGCGGCTTCGGAACCATTGGATTCCTTGTATACACAATTACCCGGCCCTACATTTTCAGTTCGGAGGCTTCGGAAGAAGAAAAAGCGAAGGCTGAATTTCTTATTAAGAAATATGGAAAATCATCACTCGATTATTTCAAGATATATTTCGATAAGATGCTTTTTGCTCCTGAAGGTATCAATGCATTCATTTCATACAGGGTCAGCAGAAATTTTGCTATTGTACTTGAGGATCCTGTTTCCGAAAATACTAGTGAAATGGAGAAGTGCATTGTGGCGTTTAATAAATTCTGTTATGATAACGGGTTAAAAGACATTTACTACAGGGTGCCAGGAGAAAGCCTCCCTGTTTATGCTGAACTTCATGCAAAAAGCCTGTTTATTGGGCAGGAAGCCATACTTGACCTTGAAACGTTTTCTCTTGCCGGTGGAGAAAAGAAGCCAATAAGAAATGCCCTGAACAAAATAAAGGCTGAAGGATATACAACTCATATAAACGTGCCCCCGCTTCGGGATGGTCTTATTCAAAAACTTAAGGCGGTCAGTGATGACTGGCTTAAGTATACAGGCAGGCAAGAGCTTGTCTTTTCACAGGGTGTTTTTGACAGGGTTGAAATAAAGAACCAGACAGTAATAACAGTTGAAAACAAGGAAGAGATGGTGATAGCTTTCCTGAATATAATCCCTGATTACGCCGCGAATGAAGGAACTTACGATCTTCAGAGAAAGACAGCAGAAGCTCAGAACGGCGTTATGGATCATCTGCTGATTGAAATGTTCAATCATTTCAAGAGCGCCGGTATAAGGTATGTCGACCTTGGATTTGCACCTATGTCGGGGGTTAACGACCCGCATAATTTCCCGGAACGTTCAATGAAATTCGCTTATGAGAGGATCAGATCATTTGCACATTACAAAGGATTGCGTGAGTACAAGGATAAATTCGGGCCTGTATGGAAAGACAGGTACCTGATTTACAGGAACGATTATGATTTGCTTCAGATACCTGCAGCGCTGAACAAAGTGATAAAATTATAAGCAAGATTATTTCTCAAAAAAAACCCGGGATCTTTTATCCCGGGTTTTTATGCTTTAAAAATCCGGATTATTTTTTTTCTGCGGTCTTATGTCCGTTACAGTTTGCCGGATCACATTTAGGAGAATTACTTTCCTTATGTCCGTTACAGTTTGCCGGATCACATTTCCCGTCCTTATGTGCAGCACATGTGGCGGGATCACATTTCCCATCCTTCAGATTCGGGCAGTTTGAAGGATCATGATTTGTTGATGTTGCACACTTTGCCGAATGGTTGCATGTTGCCGAGCAAGGCATTGCGTTTTCGGTTTTTGTCGTGGCTGATTGTTTTTTTGGTGTATCCTGCTGTGATTGTGTAGCATTCACAAAAAGGACGACAACAAAAGCCAAAATTACCAGGCTGAAAATGCTGATTAATAGTTTTTTCATAATCTCATATTTTCGAATTACAGGTTCAAAAATATCCTAAAATTCTATTATCGCTCGTTATACCGGGGTTAATTCGTGTTAAGCTGATGTTAAATCAATATTCTGTAATGTAAATCTGCATAAATTTGGGAATATAAAATACAGATCCTCCAGGGAATGAAGAAGAAAAACGTACAGCTTTTGTTGTTTATTCTGTCAATTGTATGTCTGCTGATTCTTGTTGCAATCCAGATAAGATGGGTGCTTCGTTCAGCGAAAGTACAGGAGGCTCAGTTCAGTCATACAATTACTCTGGCGATGAATCGTATAGTTGATAACCTGTCGGCCAACCAGGTAATCTGCAGTGAAATGAAGAACTGCCTTCAGGCAGGAAGGAACAGCTCATGTTTTCTGTTAATGCATAATAAGGTCGAATGGGCAGATCTTAATTCAATAATACATGATGAACTGAATTATTATGATATCAATCTCGATTATGAGTTCGATATAGTTAAAAAGGATTCTGTTACGGACCATGTCAGGCAGAACAGCACATACATTAACGACAATCTTGAGAAGATACTGAATCAGTCAGGGTATGAGCTGAGACTAAGATTTCCTGGTAAAAATGAGTTTATTAAGGCTCAGGCAGGATACATTTTCTTCAGCTCAATTGCCCTTCTTTTGCTTGTAAGTGTTTCTTTCATCCTTATATACAGGTTTTACCGGCAGGAAAAAAGGCTTTCTGGAAATATTATCAGTTTTGTTAACAACATGACTCATGAGTTTAAAACTCCCCTGACAAACATAGCGCTGGCAAACAGCATGATTTCGAAACACACTATTATCACCGGGGACGAAAAGCTTTCATCTTATACAGGCATAATAAAGAATGAACATCAGCGGCTGCGGGAAAAAGTGGATGTTCTTCTTAAAGCCTCTGTTGCTGAGGATGATTACACAGATTTATATGAGGACATCGATACATTGGTTGAAATACAAAAAATTGTAGAGGCTTTTTCCGTACAGGTTAACAGGAGACAAGGAGCGATAATGGTCGAAACAAATGGCAGTGATTTTACTATCTCAACCAAAATTGATTTATTCAGGGAGATTATAAGAAACCTTATCGATAATGCAATAAAATATAATCTCGGCCGACCACTAATAAAAATTGAACTTGAAAAGAAGGATTCCCTGAAAATAAGGATATCAGATAATGGAATAGGAATCAGAAAAGAAGAGCTTTCGATGATTTTTAACAAGTATTACAGGGTTCCTACTGGAAATGTACACGATAATGAAGGATTCGGACTAGGCCTTTACTTCGTTAAAAAGGCTGTTGCAGATCTTAAGGGATATGTAAAAGTATCAAGCCACCCGGGTGCTGGAACAACTTTCTTTATAGAATTACCATTGAATAAAAATGCCTGAAAAAGAAAAGATAAAAATACTCCTTGTAGAGGATGATATCAACCTTGGATTCCTGCTCGTTGATTTCCTTGAATCTAACGATTACGAAGTGAGGTTGTGTAAAGATGGCGAATCAGGTCTGAAAGGATTTAATCAGGGCAGGTTTGATTTTTGTATTTTCGATATTATGCTTCCAAAAATTGACGGGTTCACCCTTGTGCAGGAGATCAGAAAAACCGATAAGAGCATACCCATAATGTTATTATCTGCAAGATCATTACAGGCAGACAAAATAAAAGGTTTTAACCTTGGTATTGACGATTATATTGTTAAACCATTTGATGAACAGGAATTATTATGCCGCCTAAAAGCGATACTTAACAGGAGTGGGAGAAAGGTAAAGGAAAAAAGGGCTGTAAAAATAGGAAAATATGAGTTTGACCAGCCTAATCAAGTGCTGAAAATCGGCGAAAAATGTCAGAAGCTTACACTCAAAGAGAGTAACATACTGACGCTGCTTTGTGATTCTGAAAACTCGATAGTAAAGCGGGAAGAATTGATGAATACTGTCTGGGGCGAATGTGGGTATTATACTGGCAGAAGCCTGGATGTTTTCATCTCTAAGCTCAGAAGCTACCTCAGGGATGACAAATCTGTAACAATAACAACTATACCTACTGTGGGATACAGGCTTGAAAGGCTGGTATAATCGCCGGGATTGGGGACTAATGTCGATCTTGCATATCTTAAATAGACACGAGGAAAAAACATTGTCAGACAATACGGGAGCACCTGGTAAAATATATGAAAGTCTGCGATGAAAAATTTGGGTTCGATAGGATATTTAAAAGAGAAATTGTACATACCATTTTCACCATTAGATGAGCAAATACGAATCCTTAATAAAGTTGAGCAATTTCAGTCTCTCTGCTCTGATCTTGAGGAAACCGTTAAGCAGAACAAAAATTCACACAGGATTTATTGCAGGTGGCATTAAAAGAGGCTTTAAAGCCAGATTAATATTAACCATTAACAATCTGAAAAGAAGCCATTTAAATGTGATATCATAATCTTTTGTTAATTTTGAAAAATGTTTTACAGGAGAAAAATACTGCTTTCAGTTCTTCAGATTTTTGAAAATGAGCTTGACAAAGTTAGTTTTCAGAAGCTGTTAATGCTTTTTTCAGATTCCACGTCCGACCCGCATTTCAGCTTTGTGCCTTATAAATACGGTTGTTTTTCATTCCAGGCTAATGCAGACATATCGACTATGGTTAAATATAATCAGGTTAAAGAAGCTGGTAAGAAATGGATAAAGACAGATACTGAAGATTACATATCGCAGCTAAAAGAGAATGACAGGAAAGCGCTTATAAAACTTAAGACCCATTACTCCGGTAAATCGAAGGATGATTTAATCCGTTATACATATCTGAAATATCCGTATTACGCCATAAACAGTACTATTGCAGAATGTGTATTAAGTCCTGAAGAATATTTTGCAGTTGAATCCGCAAAACCTGTATTTAACAGCATAGTGCTCTTTACAATCGGTTACGAGGGGATAAGCCTTGAAGATTACCTGAATAAGCTGATCCTTAATGGTGTAAAATTACTGTGCGATGTTCGTAAGAATTCTCTCAGCATGAAATATGGTTTCAGCAAAAGTCAGTTAAAAAACGCATGTGAAGGTGTCGGCATTGGATATGAGCATATCCCGGACCTTGGCATTGAATCAGATAAACGGCAACAACTTGAAACACAGGCAGATTACGATAAACTATTCCAACAGTATAAATCTGAAACGCTGACTCACACAAAGTCGCAGCAGGAACACATACTTGAGTTATTGAAGAAACATAAGAGGGTTGCCCTTACCTGTTTTGAAGCAAACATTTCCCAATGTCACCGGAAATACCTGGCGGAGGCAGTGGCTGCATTGCCGGGATTTGATTATGAACTGAGGCATATCTGATATGGCATTAACCAGGGTTCTGATAACGGTTAAAACATATCCAAGCATATCAAAAAAATATGATGAGCTCGTCTGCACTGCCGGCTTTCGTGAAGATGGAAGTTGGTTACGACTGTATCCGATACAGTTTCGAAAGAAGTCCTATGCTGAACAGTATAAGAAATACCAGTGGATCGAGCTTGATATAGTTAAGAATACAAGTGATTTCAGACCTGAAAGCTTCAGACCAGTTTCGCATGATACCCCAATTGAGATTGTTGGGGAAATCCCGCCAGATGGCAATACATGGTCAGAAAGACGAAAAATTGTACTCAAAAAAGTTTATACTAATCTTGCGGGCTTAATTACAGAAGCAAAAGATAAATCGATTTGCACATCACTTGCTGTTTTTAAACCAACCAGGATACTTGATTTCATCTGTGAAGAAGAGAAAGAACGTCAATGGTCAAATGAAAAAATTGCACAATTTGACCAGCTGAATCTGTTTGAATCCAGGAATGACAAAGAATTTCAGGTTGTCAGAAAGCTTCCATATAAATTTTCATTCATCTTTGAAGATGACTCCGGACAACGCAGTAAACTTATGATTGAGGACTGGGAAACAGGAGAATTATTTTGGAATTGTTTATTCCGAAAAGCTGGGAACGAAAAAATGGCATGTGCTGATGTGAGAAAAAAGTACTTTGATGATTTCGCCTTAAATAAAGATTTACATTTCTTTTTGGGTACGACGCAGATACATCATTATGTTGCTCCCAATCCCTTTATTATCATTGGGACATTTCACCCAAAAAGAATTTCACAACTTAATCTTTTCGATCAATAATCTGTTTTGTGGAGACTCGGAAGTGTGAGTGTGAGAGTGAGTCTTGAGGAAAAAGAGACGAGAGTGATCGCTCGCGTCCCCACTCTCGTTCTTTTTCAGTAGCCCCACCAGGAATCGAACCTGAATCTAAGGTTTAGGAAACCTCCGTTCTATCCATTGAACTATGGGGCCAAAGGATGCGCAAAAATATATCTTTTTTTGCTTAATTCAAACAGCGATATGAAAAGGATTTGTCACTAATACAAAGACTCACTCCATATTATTCTGCTTACCGTTTTTTACAAGCAATTGTTTTCTTTTAATTATATTGAACATATGTTCATTAATCTTATATTTGCATGCTTTAGTTGTAAAATGCCGCGACCAAAACATAAACGTCTCATAAACAATCCTCCTGTAATGGAAGGTTTCAAACCGTTCGGAATACCAATCAGGGATCTGGAACCTGTAATTCTGCTATTTGAGGAATATAATTCGATCCGTTTATGCGATTACGAGGGAATGACCCAGGAACAGGCAGCAATTGAAATGGGCATATCGCGTCCGACATTCACAAGGGTATATGAGAAAGCCAGGAGAAGCATCGCAAAAGCTTTTGTTGAAGGTAAAGCAATATTTATCGAGGGCGGTGATTTTAAAACAGACTTTTACTGGTACAGGTGTAATAATTGCATGAAGGTCATTATCTCAAAAACAATTCAGAATTCATGTAATTATTGCCGGGGAAATTCACTGAAACCGCTTAATAAACCAGCAGAATGAATATGAGCGAAAGCACTGATGGATTTTGTATTTGTATGAATTGCGGGAAAAAAATACCGCAC
This sequence comes from Bacteroidales bacterium, assembly GCA_036261265.1. Classification (GTDB taxonomy): domain Bacteria; phylum Bacteroidota; class Bacteroidia; order Bacteroidales; family VadinHA17; genus LD21. The sequence continues at coordinate 3,120 of DATALC010000111.1, read as the reverse complement.
ATCAAAGGAATGCCATGCAGGGAAAATAACTGCCCTGATTGTGGTAAAAGCATGCTGAGGGAAGGAAGTTATCATCATCAGTTATATTTAAAAAAAACAGGAGAAAATGATCATGAAAGTAGCAGTTCCAACAAGAGGTAATGAAGTGGATGAACATTTCGGACATTGTGAAGAGTATACAATCTTTACTCTCGATGAGACGCGTAATGTCAGTAACGAAGAAAAACTACCTTCCCCGCAGGGTTGCGGTTGCAAGAGTGATATTGCAGGAATATTAAAGCAAAAGGGTGTTCAGGTGATGCTTGCGGGTAATATGGGCATGGGAGCATATAATGTCTTAAACTATCATGGCATCGAAGTATACAGGGGCTGTTCAGGAAACATCTACAGTGTTGTGGAGAAATATGCAAAAGGAGGTATTGCAGATTCAAATGAAAGCTGCAAAACCCATGGCAATGGTGAAGGCGGTCATGTTTGCAATCACTGATTAGTCACTAATACAGATTTCATTGTTACGCTTTGATGTTACCATAGCATAATTAAGCATTGTTCTTAAATGCGAAAGCTGCAGATTATCCGGTAAGGAAAAATCTCTAAATTAGCCGCATTAATCACGTCATTATGCCTAAGTTTTATTGTGAAAGTTGTAACAGTGAATTCGATTCAAATAAGCCTGTAAAAAAGGAATACAGGGATTATATTCTTGGACCTTGTTCAAAAAATATTGCTTTCTGTCCATTATGCGGAAAAGAATCTGCTGAACGGATTATTCCCAAACCCCTTAAAGCCGTGAAGCAGAAAGAATCATGTGACGGAAACTGCAGGCATTGCGACTTACATTGAATATTACACCCTGAATCAATATATCATGAAAAACATCTTTACAAGACAGTGTACCACATTGACAGTAATTTGCATGTTGCTCCTTATATCATGCAGTAACGAAGCCGGCAATGATTATACTGAATATGTAGACCCGGTTATAGGCACGGCCGAATTTGGTCACACCTTTCCCGGCGCCTGTGTCCCTTTTGGAATGATCCAGGCAGGGCCACAGACAGGCAATTGCGACTGGAAGTATTGTGCAGGATACCAGTATACTGATTCAACAATTGCAGGTTTTTCTCAGGACAGGTTGAATGGGACCGGGGTGGGGGACCTTGGCGATCTCCTCATCCAGCCTTTCACAGGGAATTCTGACCGTTTAAGTTATTCATCAAAATTCGACAGGAACAGCGAGCATGCGAGCCCGGGTTATTATTCTGTAACATTGAGCGACTTCGGAATCAATACCGAAATTACGGCCACAGAGCATACCGCTTTTTACAGTTTCACATATCCCGGTGATAAAGGATCCGGACTTATGATAGATTTCCAGAGCGGGATGGTTGGAAGCGAAGAACAGCTTCACAGGAAGGTTCTCGATGCAACTGTAAATTTCGAAAGCGAAACTGTTATTACAGGCTCATGCAAAACAAGAGCATGGCTTGTCAGGGATTATTATTACATGATTGAATTCAGCAAACCTGTTGTATCGAAAACTTTGCTTCCAAAACAGGATGAAAACGAAAAAGCGCCACGATATGCGTTTACTTTCAACCTTAAGAAGGGCGAAAAGCTGCAGGTAAAGATTGCTCTATCTTCAACAGGAATAGAAGAAGCCAGGAAGAATATGTCAGCTGAAGCAGCTGACTGGAATTTCGGAAAAATACACAAGGCTGCCAAAGCTTCATGGAATAACCTGCTCTCGAGGGTTGATGTCAAAGGGAATGAAGACAGAAAAACAATGTTCTATACTTCGCTTTACCATCTCTTTATTCAGCCAAATAATATTGCTGATAATGGAGATACTCCTTTTTATTCAACTCTTTCGTTATGGGATACATATAGGGCTGCACATCCTCTGTACACAATACTCAGCCCTGAGAAAGTCGATGGATTTATTAACTCAATGCTTAAGCAGTACGATCAGCAGGGCTTTCTTCCTATCTGGGCGTTGTGGGGAGGGGAAACATATTGCATGATTGCAAATCATGCTGTTCCTGTAATAGTCGATGCTTATCTGAAAGGTTTCAGGGGGTTCGATTCTGAGAAGGCCTACAATGCAGTAAAGACATCACTTACTGTCGATCACAGGAACTCCGAATGGAAAACTTACATTGCACACGGCTATTTCCCGTTCGACAGCATTCGTGTTGAATCAGTATCAAAGACGCTTGAATCAGTATACGACGATCATTGCGCAGCGCTTTTCGCCAAATCGCTCGGGAAAACAGAGGATGAGGCATATTTTAAAAAGCGAGCCGGGTTCTATAAAAATCTTTTTGATACTTCAACAGGACTCATGAGAGGTAAGGATTCAAAAGGTAACTGGAGACAGCCTTTCGCACCTTTCGATCTTTCACATGCGACATCCTCAGGTGGTGACTACACCGAAGGTAATGCATGGCAATATACATGGCATGTTCAGCACGATGTTCCCGGACTTATTAATCTTCTTGGAGGAAATGACAATTTCACTACAAAGCTCGATTCACTGTTCAGCTTCAGCGAGGAAGCCAAAGGAAAAGGTCTTGTCGTTGATGTTACAGGATTGATCGGTCAGTATGCGCATGGGAATGAACCAAGCCATCATGTTACTTATTTATTTGCTCTTGCAGGCAAACCCTGGCGTACCCAGGAGATTGTGAACCAGATCTGCAGGACAAAATATATAAACAAGATTGACGGCTTGTGCGGAAATGATGATTGCGGCCAGATGTCAGCCTGGTACATTTTCAGTGTTATGGGATTTTATCCTGTTGATCCATGCGGCGGTGAGTTTGTGCTAGGGGCTCCACAGACAGAAGGAGTAACATTGAATCTGCCGGGAGGTAAGAAGTTCACGATGGAAACCGTCAATTTTTCAGATGAAAACATTTATGTTCAATCAGTCACACTTAATGACAATCCATATACAAAGAATTCGATCAGCTACCGCGATATTATGGACGGCGGAACGCTTACATTTACAATGGGCAGCAGCAGGAAATAGCCGGCTGTTATCCATTGAGATTACTGGGCAAGGTAACCTCCGTCAAGCGGATAATATGCTCCGGTTGCATAAGAAGATTTAGGGGA
>DATALC010000100.1:0-10944 GCA_036261265.1 Bacteroidales bacterium | reverse complement strand
CTCCGCGACCAGTCATAAGCTGTGAAAGTAATAACATAAGCTCCTTCAGGCAGAAGCTTTGATTTCATGTATGCATCCCTGGAGTAACCGACAAAATCCATATTGACAGGATCGAAAAAGGCCGAAAGGTCACTCCCGGATATAACTGCCGGGATACCTGGCTCGAGTGTGAGAGCCGGCGGAAAATACATTGGAGATGAACGGATAATTGTTCTCCCGTTAAGCTCTATGTTCATCTTCAGAAACACACGATAAGGCGCCTGAGTGAGATCCCTCTGAAGGAGTATAACCCTTAGCTGATCGCAACCCGGGGCTGCATAATCGGCGAGATTGACAGAGTAGGGGGGAGTGATGCGCGTTGTGACACTTACAGGGTAAACCTGAATCTGGGAAGTTGCTTCAAATCCGCAATATGTAATTAAAAAGAATGCAATAATTGCTGATTTAAGAAGGAAAGACTTTCTGACTGAACCAACAGGATTCATTATATGATTTCTTCTATATGTCTTGCCCTGCAATATCACTCTTAAAAGGTATATGAATAATTTATTGTCCCTGTTATTTCGCGTCTGCTGTTCTGAATGGCAGAATGGAACCGGTTAACAAGAGTAATCCCTCCAGTCAGATTGTGATTTCCTTCCCCTGTTGTCTGATGGGAATAATTAATATTAATTCCTGATGATAGCACCGGCGATCCATTGATGCCGTTCATTCTGTTAAGATTATAGTTTGAATTGAATGAAGCCCTTATTTTTCTCTCCTTAAGGTTTTTAGAGATCAGTAAACCCGGACCATGGTATACTGAATGCAAATCAGGTGAATCCGATGAATTGATATTATATAACATTGAAATTGTGATGTCAGCAGATTTAAGCGCCTGTGAATATGATGCATTTGCTGTAAGAAAGTCTGATTTATCAGGGGTATTTGCTTCGCTTGCTCTCTGGAAAGAAGTCATCAGCATAAGATTAGCCGGCGATTCCTTCTCACCAAATGTATAGTTCACCGATCCTCCTGCCTGGTTAGTTACCTGGTAAAAATTCAGGCTGTCCATGTTATTCCTGAAGAAAGGGTCATCCTGGGGTTTCATATTTGTATATGTCGAGAAATTTGAATAATTGAAAGTCATATTCCATTTCTCACCGGGAGTGAAGCTTACATTTGCTGCGCCAACAAATCTTTTTGTAGTTGATTCACGACTATTGTCGAGGTTATTGCGTTGTATCCCTGCATTACCGTTTAATGAAAGACGGCCTTCCAGCAGACGGACAGAAGGTGAAACTGTCATGTTTTCAAGGTCGTTGTTGAAATAATATGCACCGAGCGATTGATATTCAGGAGCCACCCGCTCGTATTTAAGCATAATTCCGGCAATCTGCGACTGGTATCCGGCGCCTATCGAGTAAGCATCGAATTTGCGTGTTGCTGCTGAGTTATCAGCAGATGGATTTGTAGCAGTTCCGGTTGAATCATAAAACTGTGAACCGAAACGCAGATCGGAGTTTAATACAGAAATTGAATATTCGCCTTCCAGTGAGATATGACCGAATAATGATGTATGTGCCGACAATCCCATTGCAAGGTTCTGCAAAGGATGAAGTTGCACATCTTCCGGGATATTTGTGATTGAGTTTTCATCATCTTTTGCTGTGAAAACATTCACAATAACTCCGGAAATGCCCTTTTCATAACCCAGTTTCAGTCCGTATCCCATTCTTTTGTAAGAGAGTTCATTATTTGAGGATGCCATAGGATCATAATCGATTGCTCTCTTCAGTTGCCCACCCATCATAGCAAACCTCCAGTTGCCAGGTGTGAGCTCAAGGCCGGCTCCTTTAAAGCTGTGACCCGAAAGTGTATATGGCGAAAACGACATGCTTGTCTGCCCGATATATGCCTTGATCCATTTGTAACTGGGGTTAAAGCTGAGCCTGTTAAAGGGTTGGGTATAACTCCGCTGAGAGTTGCTGTAAGTAAATGACAACGGAGCATCATAACCGAAAATATTCAGATTCAGATTGCCTGAAAGAATAAGCTGATATGGATCACGCCGGTTGATTGTATCATTTGTGTTATAAAAAATGTTTGAAACAGTAACTCCGCCTTTGACTTTAATGCCTTTTTTAATTCCAAGGCCTTCCAGGTCCTGAGCTTCTGCAGTGATTGCGCTGAGGAGACAGCAGGTAGCAATAAGTATATGTCGGATTGGCCTTTTCAAATGATTATTTTGATATTATTAAAAATGAAGAATTTGAATCGTTTTCTGTTAAAATCCATAATATATATGTTCCAGGCATTGTGGATTCGGGAAGGTTTATTTGTTCAGTGAATTCTGTTTCGGGGCCGAATGTTTCATTGTAAACGAGCCGTGAATTGAAATCAAAAATCTTCACTATTATTTTCTCTTTTGAATAAAGCCCGACTTTCAATTCAAATCTTCCATCATTAGGGTTGGGTGAGATTTTAACCGATTTGATTCCTTTGATATTTTTATCATTTCCTGAAATCAAAGGATCGAATGGAGCTATATTGAGGAGCTTCTCAATAGTATACGAGCATGTGCCAAACAGACCTGTCATCTTTACAGGATAGATACCTGACTGGTTATATTTGATTTTCGCCTTTCCTTTGACAGTATCGATAATGGCGGCTTCATTTGAGAATTCCCATTTTATTTTGTCGGGAGCAGGAACGCTGACATCGAGAATTACAAGAGTGTCAAATTCATACCTGCTTGTTGCAGTAATGAAATTTACATCGGGCATTGTGTTTTTCTTTTCAACATTCACGAGGGTCTCTACAAGGCAATTGTTTGCATCCGTTGCAAAAGCTTTATGAGCGCCCGGGTAAGAGGCAAAAGAACTGGCTGCTGAAAAATCAGCTTTACTCAGGGCAGCATACCTGTATGGCGGAGTACCACCGTTTGCTGCAAGGTAAATTACTCCATTCTTCGTCTCGGCACAGGCAGAACCTGATGTTGCATTGATACTCAATGGAGATGCAGGTTGTCTTACTTCAAAAGATCTTTCTGATTTACATCCGGCAGCATCAGTTACACTAACCGAGTAGTTTCCTTTGCCCAAATCTGTTGCTTTTGATTTAAAGGAAGGATAGTCTTTCCATGAATACGTGTATGGCCCAGATCCTCCCGTTAACGAAAGCTCAATCCTTCCTGATTTTTCTCCAAAACATCCGACATCAGTAATCGTTGATGAAATGCTGATATCGGTTTCAATGCTCACAATTGTAGTATCCAGTATTTCGGCGCATCCGTTAATATCTTTGACTCTGAATGTATATTTTCTTGCAGGGAGACCTGTGAATTCAGGTGAGGTTGAATAAAAGCCGCTGTTCGCCGAGTATTTATATGGCTGTGTTCCGCCCGATGCATTGAGTACAACTTCGCCTGTTTTATCATAAACACAAAGTGGTCTTTTAAATGATGAGGCTTTAAGGGATATCTCAGATTCAGGCTCTGTAAGCGGGACTGTTTTTACTATTCTGCATCCTCTTGCGTCGGTTACTGCAACTTCATAATTGCCTGCCTCAAGGCCTGCGAAACTGTTTTCACGGGTTTCAGGCGAACCTGATAAACTGTAAGTATATCCTCTGTAAGTACCGCTGTTTCCGCCTGTTGCTTTTATGTCTATGCTTCCATCATCATTGCCATGACATGATATGTTGAACCCTGAATAATCTGATGTTGAATATTCGAAAGCAAGAGGAGACTCAGGTTTGGTAATTGTATACTCCCCGGGTGTCAGATCAAAGCATCCTTTTGAATCAGAAACTTTTAACCTGTATGAACCTGGAGGAATAGGATCTCCGGAAGAATATGAATTAAATGAAAGCGCATTATCGGCGGAACAGTAGAATGCATAACCATCATTTCCACCTTCAGCCTGAATATTAAAGCTTCCCATGTCATTAAAGCACGCAGCATCCTTAATTGAAACTTCTTTGATTATGAGCCTCTCAGGTTCGCTTACTTCAATACTGTCGTATACTATACAATCCTCCGAATCCCGGGCTTTGATCCTGTAAAATCCTGCAACAAGGTTATCAAGCCTGTCGTTTGTTCCTGTGAGAGTTTTCCAGGTTTTCCCGTCTTTTTTCTCCCAGTTTATTGAAAAGCTTCCGGCTCCCCCGGTGATATTTGAAATTATCTGACCATTATCTTCACCTGAACACTTTACACTTAGCGAGGAGAGATTAGTATTTATGGCAGGGTTTTTATGAATCACGGTCGTCAGGAATTTCTCAGAACAGCCATTCATATCTGTCACTGAAATGCTGTGAGTGCCGGCATAAAGACCAGTGAATACACCCGATGTGAATTCCTTTCCGTCGGTTTTATAAGTATATGAGTTTTGTATACCACCGGAGGCTTCAACTGCCACTTCTCCCGTGGGTTTACCGAAACATGTCACTGGTTTCGAATGGAGGACATTCACTGATATCTCAGGAGGTTCTGTCAACCCGATTGTTTTTTCAACAATGCAACCTCTTCCGTCAGTAACCCTGAGAATATGCGACCCTTTTGGAAGCCCCGTGAAGTAATTGTTGTTATCGAACGGAGAGCCGGATACCGAGTACTTGTAACCTGTGTATCCGAAATCGTTTCCACCTGATGCTTCAAATATTACAATACCGTCTGACTTGCCGTTGCACGAAACACCATACCCTGTATAAGAAGATAATTCAGAGCTGAAGTCAAGAGCTTTGAGTGGTTCTGTTATAGTGAGTCCGCTTGCAAAGGCTGCAAGGCATCCTTTTTTATCGGCAGCATCAACTGTAAAGAAGCCTGCAGGAAGGTTAAATAAGGGATCATTGCTTTGAAAGACTGATCCTTCCTTCTCACGGCAGAAGTATTTGTTTTCTCCGTTGCCACCTGTTGCAGTTATGTTAATGCTTCCTTTTTCACCGAGGCAGACAATATCCTTTGAGATTGCCTCAGGGATAATGAATTCCTCAGGTTCATTTATTTGCACACCTGAATACAGAATGCAGTTTTCGGAGTCAGTTGCTTTTATCCTGTAATACCCGGGGACAAGATTTGTCCTGTTGTCAGTTATACCATCCAGGGGATTCCATTGATCGCCATCTTTAAGATCCCAAAAGTATGTGAATCCTCCTGATCCTCCGGTTACAACCGTATTGATTTTTCCGTTTCCTTCGTTATAACACCTTACATCTTCGGGAAACATAACAATATTGATAGGAGGGTAGAGGTGGTTTACAGTTTCGGAAACATTATAACGGCAACTGTTTTTATCATATACTTCTACGTTATATATTCCGGCATAAAGATTTTCGAAGATCCCCTGCTCAGGCATTTCGGTTCCGTCAAGCTTGTATTTAAATGTATCTGCAATACCTCCTGTTGGGGTAACCATTATTCTCCCGGTGGGTTCTCCGAAACATTTCACATGCTGAGTCGGGAGAACAGTTAGCAGGAGAGGATCCGGCTCGGTCAGAGTATAAGGTTGTTCAACAATACATCCTCTTCCATCTTTAACCCTTATGTTAAAGGTGCCTGCCGGCAGACCTGTAAATGTCTGACCTCCCTGGTATGGCGATCCGGATATAGAATAGGAATATCCATCATAGTCGTACCCGTTTCCGCCCCAGGCCTCGACAGATATTTCTCCAAGACGATCTCCCGAGCATGGTATATTGAATCCGCTGTAAAGAGGAGAAGACATCGTGAACTCAACTTTCGAGTCCGGTTTCGTTACTGTTGTTATTAAATCATCATTTGAGTCACAGTATGTAGTTTCACACCCATGGGCGTCAGTTACTTTGACATAGTAATCCCCTGCTGGAACACTTACAGATGAATTAGGACCATTGATGTCACCGCCTCCCAGTGTATTCATGCATATATATTTATAAGCCTTGGTGCCGCCCTGTGCCGCGATGTCGAGAAATCCATTTTCGCCAAAGCAGATGACATCACGGGGAGTAACAGATGTTATATTGAGTACATCGGGTTGTGTGATTTCAAATTCTTTTGATTTTTCGCAGCTATTTACATCTTTTACATTTATTTTATATAACCCTGACATCCGATCATAAATATTAAACGAATTATCAGGAACATTATCTACGTCGTACCATTTATTATCTCCTTGATTGTAGATCTGCCATCCACAAGTATAACCGCCAGAGCCACCATTAACTATAGTTTCTAACCATCCGTTCGATTCACCATTACATGCAACATGTTCGATTGATTTAGCAGATATGGCAATATCAGGGGGACTGGAAATCGGAACAGAGATACTGGCTATATCATTGCAGCTTTCTGAATAGGACGCAGACTGAACTGTCACATTGTGAGATGTGGAAGCTGGAAGGTTAACGAATTTTCCATCAATCGATGAAGTTTCGTTCAGATAATATGTATATGGTTTAAATCCTCCTGAAGCAGAAACCTTGATCTCTCCTTTATTCTCATTGAAACATGTTAAGTCTTTTTTGTACTCAAGAGATATCACCATTGGCTCGACAGGAGTAAGTTTCTGGACTTGATCTGAGATTTTCCATGGACATTGTTCCGTTTTTGCCTGGACTGTAAAATTACCTCCTTCGAGGATATTGAATGTATATTGAGATAAAGATACTGGAGGGCTGATATACTCTTTACTATCGTGTTTTACCAGGAAAATATATTTACGATCGGTCTTGCCAGGATATTGCCCACCACTTATGCTAATTGAAATGCTGCCATTTGGATTTGACCTGCAATTCGGATCAACTTTGGAGATACTTGAAAACTGTACTTCTGATGGCTCTTTGATAACAACTTCCCTCATTACAGCATCTTTTCCCTGGTGACACTGATCAGTTGCTTTGACTATGTGAGTTCCAACTCCAAGATTTACAAATTCTCCATTTTTATCTATCGCTAACGATTCAGTTCCAAGAATGAATTGATATGATCCCCAACTACTGGTTTCCTTAACTTCAATTTTCCCATTTTTATCTCCAGGGCAAGTAACATTAGTTGGTGTAGCATCGAAATCCATATCAGGTAGACTTACAATCGTAATATCTACGGGAGCTACGGAACAATTTCCTAGTGTTGCATCAGTAGAATACAGTTTGACCTGGTAATCACCCGGACTATAATCAGCTCTAGTAACTAGGCTTGTGCCTTTAAAAATATATTGATCTCCATCTTGTACTCCTTTATCACTTACGACACATCTATATTCATCTCCAGGAATTCTTCCTACAATTTTATAAATAGTAATTCTCCCATTTTTATCCGGGCATGGATTATCTGCTTCGAGTTCGAAAGTAGGACCATCAGGTTTTATATTAACCAGTTTAATATAACTATATGTCTTACCACCATCAACACTAACCCTGATACAAATTGTAACAATCTTTTCAGAAGACGCACCGTAAATCGAACTGTTAAATTCCATAGATTGCGTATAAGTTGTTTTCAAAAGCTGCCAGGCTATATCCGGTGTGTAAGGAGGTGGACACCCTGTATAAGACATTACCGCTGAATGAAAATAGGATGTAAGAAAAGTTCTATTCTCATTGGATAAATAATTATAATTTTGGTCATCAACTCCTGCAGATAAATAATCAGCTATTGTACTTTTGTTTAACTCCGGGTTTGAATAAAGATCGAAACGTTCATTCATGAAACTGAAATTCGTTCTCCCTATTGCTGTATAAATTTCAGAAAGGCTGTAACCTGAATTTTCGCAATAGGGTGCATTATCCGAACAAACTCGACTGAAATAGTCAGTTACATGGCTAAGAAGCTTACTAAAAGCATCATTATAATTCCATTTTTCTCCCAGAATTCCATATTCCCATCTATGAGAAGTTCCACTGATACTATGCTCTAGTTTAATATTAGAATTATAACATTCTATACTTGGACCTGTAATTATATTTTCCTGCGAGAAAACAGTATTACAATAGATAAAAGAGACAAGAAGGGCAAAACACAATTCAGAAATGTATAAATTTGACAATCGGTTCATTCCAGAATTATTTTGATTTAATTTTCAACAACGGATTTACAATCAAATTCCCAGCACACAAAGAACCAAGGGCATTATATTGCAAAACTTTATAGGTATATCTGGTATTCATTTCTATTTTCTCATCTGTGAAAAACTGTAGAGGTTTCTCCTCTGTCACATATAAGCTGATTGGTGCATCACCCACTCCTCTGTAGATCATTGTTTTTACAGGATCAAAACCAACCGGGGTTATCCAACTTAACAGGATTCTTTCTCCATCGGATGATTGTTCTGCTGTCAGGATAAGCGATTTTGCCGCTTCAGAAGGAATGAAAATTGTTCGGGTATTCTCAGATTTATTTCCAGCCAGATCGACTGTTTCTAACGTATATTGAAGGTTTTGTCCATGAATTACAGGTAAATCTTCGTAATATACAGGTAGTTTATTCCATGTCCTGACATTAAAGGTAACCGTATCATCGCCTGTTTTAAACGAAAGATCATAATATGAAATATCTCTTGAAGGACTTTCTTCCATTTCAAACTTTACCCTTCCTTCGCTATGAGATATTTTTGTCAAAATTGCAGGAGCGGGGGCAATTGTGTCGGGTCTTGTCAGATCAAGCAACATTGAATATTCTGAACTGTTAAAGTTCCTATCAACCGCAACTACCTGGTAATATATTTTCGGAGTTAGTGTATTCAGGTTAATTGTATCATTACAGTAATTATTTGGTGTCATTTCTTTTCCAAGTGCAATAAACTCATCTTCAGGAGAATTTCCCCTGAAAATTTTATATCCCAGCAGGTCAGGCTCAATATTCTGTTTCCATACAAGAGATACAATACCAGTGGAATCTACTTTACCTGAGAGCATTTGTGGTGCAGCAGGAGGTTCATTGTCTTCTGTCTGTACGAAATATGGAAAGGAATAAGACTCAAGATTATCTTTCCCGGTAAGCTTCAGCTTGTAATAGTTTGAATATCCTGGTTTCTCATCCGTAAAGCTTCTGGTACCTTTATCAAGCGGTTTTCTGCTAATGTTTTCATACGAATCATTATAATTGTCTGAACGGAGAACGTTTATTGACAATACAGGAGATGCTTTGTTTTCAGTGATCCTCCATTTTATAACTATCCTGCCATTTTCATTTATAATCGCAGTATCTATTGTTGCATAAGCTGAAAATTCAGCCACTCCTTTACCTTCGATGATCGCTGAAGGAGGGCCTGCCATGCCAAACGGACTAATACCTTTTATCCTGTAATAGAATTTCCGGTCATTGCTTACAAGTGAATCAATAAATGTGAAATTGTCCTGGTCAGGGTTCTCAGAAAAATTCACAAGTGGTAATTCTGAAATCGGTGAAAATGATTTACCATCTGAACTTTTTTCAATTGTATATGCTGAATAAATTCCTTTGTGAAAAATTATTGGCCAGCTGAACTTAACTGCTTTATCGAGAAAAACTGCCTGAACATCATAAACCGGCGGCAACTCAGTGATTTTGTCCGCATCAACAACAATAACAGCAGGATCTATCTGCAATCCGTCAGGAACATTGACAGGTGAAATACTATAAACGTACCGTTCATCGTTGGATATACCTGTATCGATAAATGATAATCCTGCTGCTTTTGCTAGCATTGGAGACAAATCGCAGATAAATAATGCAAAGCCAAATCGCACTTCAATCTCCTGGAAAGCTTTCTGACTGGAATTAAAATCAGCCGTTGTAGGTAACCTGAAGTCAGTTCCATATATTGCTTCCTGTAGGATAAGAGCCCGTTTGTCAGTTAATGAAAGTTTTTCAAAAAATGTATTGCTTTCAGGCTTTATTGGTTCATCTGTCAATAGTTTTCCCTGATTCAGACCATCGGAAATGAAATTTCCTTTTCTTGCAATTGTATATTTCTTGATAACATACCCAGAATTTATTCCTACTTGCCAAACTGGTACGGAGACCGGACTCCATCGAAGGATTATTGTATCCTTTTTTACCATAGCGATTGCCTCAATTTTATTGTCAGTTTGAGCAAACAGAGTATCAAAGTACATGAACACGATGCACATAATGATATAAACCCGATATTTTCTATTGAAGAACATCCTTATTTAGAGTAATTTTTAAAGAAGAAATCTTTAGAGAAGGTAACTTTATTGCCTGGCAATTTATAGCTGATTCTGAATGGATAATCACCCAGTGGAATATCCTTTAAAGTTCCGGCTAATAGCCTCACAGCTTGTTCAGGCATACTTGCAGTTCCTACATACATGGAAGCCGCTTTGTCTCTCAATTCATAAAAGTCGTAATTTACATAAGCTGGAATATAGTATCTCAAGCGAAATTTCCCATCTGGTAAAACTGAATTGGACTCTGATAATACTAAGCTTTTTAAATCCATGTTTTCCAGGAAAATCGCTTTTGAAGGAAAAAGCCCAAGGCTACTTACATTCCTATTAAGGGTAAGCCCACCAGTACCATATAACTCATAAACAAGTGGATAAGCATGTGATGAAATCCAGTTTACATTAGTTATTGCTTCAAGTGAAATAAGAGGTTCAATTGATTCTGTCCCATTCATCTCGTAATTATCAAACAACTCTTCAAGATCTCCTCTGACAAATAATAAACTCATATAGGTCTTTATATCTTCAAAATCATCAACGCTGTAAGTATCACGCCAACCTTTAATATTTGTTAGTTTTTCGCTGAATGTTGAATATTTACTGCTTCTGAAAGAGAATGAATGCAGAACTGTTTCAGTTTCTTCGATCCTGGTTGCTGTAATATCTGTTGTTGCAATGCTCAGAGAATCCTCCGGATCTTTGGTTGTTAAATTGACCTGATTTCTTGAAAGATTATCATCAATACTGCCGGAACCAACAGGTTTCTTCAGGATTATCAGTTCGTAGATCTTCGAATTGACAAGATTTGCCGGAATATCA
>DATALC010000087.1:0-18927 GCA_036261265.1 Bacteroidales bacterium | reverse complement strand
CAGAAAGAAATGCTTGTACCATCTCTCATTGCTATTGCAGCTCCTCTTGCAACCGGGCTTGTACTTGGAGTACCCGGCGTTATAGGACTTCTTGCAGGCGGTATGTCGGCAGGTTTCGTACTCGCAAGCATGCTTAATAATGCAGGTGGTGCATGGGATAATGCAAAGAAACATATTGAAAGAGGTAATTACGGCGGTAAGAGATCAGACAATCACAAAGCTACAGTTGTTGGTGACACTGTTGGCGACCCGTTCAAAGATACATCTGGTCCCGCACTCAATATTCTTATAAAGCTTATGTCAATGGTTTCGGTTGTACTCGCCGGACTCACAGTGGCATTCAGTATCTTCTAGGAATTTGATATTCAATAAAATAAAGAGGGGTGGATTATTGTCCACCCCTTTTATTGTTTTAACGGGCATATTTCTTTACTTTAGGTGCATACTAATAATACAGGCATGGCAAATAATTTCTTCGTAAAAAAATCTGTTGATGAGCTGATTTCACAAACAGAAGAAGGTGAACATAAGCTGAAAAGAGCGCTCGGCTCATTTGACCTTGTTTTACTGGGTATAGGCGCAATCATCGGTACCGGTATTTTCGTTCTTACAGGGGTGGGTGCCGCCTTGCATGCAGGTCCTGCCGTGACTCTCTCTTTTGCAGTATCAGCCATTGCCTGCATCTTTGCCGCCTTATGCTATGCCGAATTTGCCTCAATAATACCTGTAAGCGGAAGCGCATATACTTACGCATACGCAACGATAGGAGAGCTTCTTGCATGGATCATCGGATGGGACCTTATACTCGAGTACGCAGTCTGCTCCATAACAGTCGCAATAGGCTGGTCAGGTTACCTTGTTAACCTGATGGCTTCGATCGGGATCATTATTCCTGTCTGGATGACACAACCTCCTTTTAATCTTCCGGCTTTGATTATTGTTATAATAATAACAACACTACTTGTAATCGGTATTAAGGAAAGCGCCCGCTTCAACAACTTCATAGTAATTGTAAAGCTTGCAGTGATCCTGTTTTTTATTGCTTTCGGGGCCTTCTTCATTAAACCGGAGAACTGGAATCCATTTATGCCTTTCGGATGGACAGGAGTTATGACGGGAGCTGCAATTGTCTTCTTTGCATACATTGGTTTTGATGCGGTTTCAACTACAGCCGAGGAAACAAAGAATCCACAGAGAAACCTTCCCATAGGAATAATAGTATCGCTTATCGTTTGTTCTGCATTATATATTATTGTCGCGCTTGTACTTACCGGCATTATTCCTGTTATGAAATATGCCGATAATCAATCCTTCCTCTCAGCGCCAATAGCTTTCGCTTTAAATGTAATTCACCAGGACTGGGCTTCAGGGATAATTTCAATTGGTGCAGTAATGGGAATCACGAGTGTTTTACTTGTTATGATGATGGGCCAGCCGAGAGTTTTCTTTGCAATGTCGCGTGACAGACTATTTCCTGAATCAATCTCCAAAGTACATCCGAAATTCAGAACTCCATACCGGACTACTATCATAACTGGAGTTGTTGTTGGTCTTGTGGCATTACTTATTCCTATAGGTACTGCTGCGGAGCTCGCAAACATCGGGACACTGTTTGCATTTGCAATTGTTTCAGCCAGTGTTCTTATTCTGAGAAGGAGCAACCCTGAAATAAAGAGATCGTTCAGGGTACCAATTGTCTATGTATTTTCACCTCTTGGGGTCCTTTCCAGCCTGTATCTTATGTACAGTCTCCCTGTTCTTACATGGATAAGATTCCTTGCCTGGCTCGATCTGGGTCTGTTTATTTATTATTTCTATAGTCGTTTTCACAGCAGGCTTGCTGAAAAAGCCGGCATTAAAATAACTTTTCACTGGAAGGATATGCTTGAATTCTTCGGAATTTTCGCATTTATAAATGGCTTATTGTTCGGCCTTCTGTCTCTGCTTGCAAAAACAGGAATGATATCTATGAAATCATGGAATGAGATAAATCTTAATCCTGATCATACTCTTGTTCCCTGCCTGCTTCTGATAATAGCCGGCTCAGCTATGTATCTTTTCGGGAGAATCAGATTAAATGGTATAAAAAAGGAGTAATCAGTTATTCAGCGTGCTGTTTTTGATCCCGTAAAAGAAATATATACAAAGACCTATAATAGTCCAGATACCTAATCGTACCCATGTCGATGCCGGTAACGATGACATAAGATACAGACAGCCGATAGCACCGGTAATCCCGACAAAATATACAAAAGGTGTTTTAAAAGGCCTTTGCATTTCAGGTTTTCTGACCCTGAGTATCATAATGCTTATACAAACCATTGTGAATGCAAGCAATGTTCCTATTGAAACAAGCTCAGCTATAAGGTCTATTGGGAACAATCCTGAAATTACAGCAACGATCGATCCTACAATTATTGTAGTGATATGCGGAGTACGGTATTTATGATGCACTCTTCCCATAAACTTAGGAAGCATCCCGTCATGCGACATTGTATAGAGAATTCTGGGCATTCCCGTAAGAAGGACGAGTATCACTGAGCTCATACCTGCAATTGCACCGACTTTGATTATAGGTCTTAACCAGAAGAGACTGCTCCCGGCTGAATCAATTCCGACAGCAATAGGGTCAGGCACATTTAAAAGCTTATAATTCACCATTCCGGTAAGAACCAGTGAAACAGAGATATATAGTATTGTGACTATAACTAATGAACCAAGAATTCCGATTGGCATATCCCGCTGGGGATTTTTTGATTCCTGAGCAACTGTTGATACAGCATCAAATCCGACAAATGCAAGGAAGATTATGCCGGCTGCCCTGAATATGCCGCTCCAGCCAAATTTTCCAAATTCTCCTGTATTTTCCGGGATGAAAGGAACATAATTGTCGGGCTTAATATAAGAGATCCCAAAACCGACAAAGAGAAGTATGACTATGATCTTTATTAGTACTATTATATTATTTATCCTAACAGATTCCTTTATACCAAAAACGAGTACTGTAGTTATAATTGCAACAATAAAGACAGCAGGGAAATTGAGTATAGCCCCTGTAGCTATCCATTCGCCATGATATGCGAAGGGAGCGCTGCTTAATTTTGCAGGGATCACAAGGCCCCAGTCTTTGAAGAAGCTGACTATATACCCCGACCAGCCTACGGCTACAAGGGATGCGCCGAATATGTACTCAAGTACAAGGTTCCATCCTATAAACCAGGCGGCTAATTCACCTATCGTCGTGTATACGTATGAATAGGCGCTTCCTGATACAGGTATCATTGAAGCCAACTCTGTATAGCATAATGCAACAAATATGCATAGTACTGCCGATATAATAAATGAGATACTCAATGCCGGTCCTGCATATTGGGCAGCCGCCGTTCCCGTTATCACGAAAATGCCGGTTCCTACAATACATCCGATCCCGATGAATATAAGATTTGTTGCTGTCAGTGCACGTTTCAATCCATCCTTTGAATCGGCTTCATGAGTCATATCTTTCAGCGGTTTGATACGGAATAGTTTACTTGCCATGTGAATTTTTTATTGCAATTATTTCAATTTAAAAAAGACATTTTAACCAGCAGCAAGCTGCATAATCTGATTAAAATGCGACTAAAAGTAATAGAATTATTCAATATTCCGGATGAACATATCAGCATGAGACACAATCAGGTCAATAATTTTTTAAATTTATCTTTAAAAACTTTATATTATGAAGCTGCCGGTAATATCAGATATCAGGGATGCATATTCAAGAATTAAACCTTTTATACACAGGACTCCGGTCCTGAGTTCAGCCATGCTTAATGATATGTTTGGCTGCAGTATGTTCTTCAAATGCGAAAATTTCCAGAAGGCAGGTGCATTTAAATTCCGTGGCGCCACAAATGCTGTCTTATCACTTTCAGGGGATGAGAAAAGGAGAGGAGTTGTAACTCATTCATCGGGAAATCATGCCGGGGCTCTTGCACTTGCATCGCGAATGAATGGGATCAGGGCTCATATTGTCATGCCTGAGACTGCCCCGGTTGTAAAAAAGAATGCTGTTGCGGGATATGGCGCTGAAATTACATTCTGCAAACCCACACTCGAGTCACGTGAGGGTACAACACGTGAAATAATGGAGCGAACAGGCGCCACACTTATACATCCTTACGACAACTTCAATGTTATTTGCGGCCAGGGAACCGCTGCGCTGGAGCTGCTTGAAGAAAAGCCTGATCTCGATGTTGTTATTGCTCCGGTTGGAGGGGGAGGTCTTCTGAGCGGAACTGCACTATCTGTAAAAGGAACAAATAACAGTATCAGGATGATCGCGGCAGAACCATTGAATGCAAATGATGCTTACAGGTCATTCAATTCAGGCGCTATAGTCCCTTCTGTTAATCCAAATACAATAGCAGATGGTCTGCTCACATCTCTAAGCGAACTTACTTTTACTATAATAAGGAAGAATGTCGATATTATTTATACTGCTTCTGAAGAGTCAATTGTTGAATGCATGCTGCTTGTCTGGGAAAGAATGAAGATAATTATTGAACCATCTTCTGCGACTGTTCTTGCTATAATTAAAGAGAATCCTGAAGTTTTCGCCGGGAAAAAGACAGGACTTATCATATCAGGAGGGAATGTTGATCTCAGGAAGCTTCCTTTCTGATGTTCTTCCTGAAATAAGCTGCAATTGGGTAATGATCAGAATACCTTACTTTTATTATTTCGAAATAGTTATTGAGTAAGGCTTTATCATATAAGATGTAATCAATCCTGTTTGGCGGATAATTGCCCTTATATGTGAATCCTGCGCCATAGCCTGAATTCACGAAAGAATCGTTAAGACCTTTCCGGATCTTCCTGTAGACATACGATACAGGAGTGTCGTTGAAATCGCCAAGCACAATAACAGGATAGGGCGATCTTTTGATATGATCCTTGACGTTCTGAGCTTGAATCGATCTGCTGATAAATCCTTTCCTGAGCCTTGATGAAAGATTCCTTACATCGTTTTCCCTGTTATCAGAAGAAGTAAATTCCTCTATGAAGGATCTTTCCATTTTCTTCAGGCGAAAAGACTGAAGATGGTTATTGTAAATTCTGAAAGTATCCCTGCCAATAAGAACATCGGTAAAAATTGTAAGGCTCGATGATGCAGGGTGAATTATTTCACCTTTTTTTATAATAGGATATCTTGTATATGTTGCTATACCATAGAATCTGTTCTTGCCCTTCCCGAGAAGCTTTATATGAGAATTATATTTAAGGCCTGTTGCAGAAGTTACAATGTTTTCAGCCGATGACGGGTTGCCGCTTACAAAAAACTCCTGCATGCAAGCTATATCAGGTTTCTGACGTTTGATGAGGTTCATCACATTCTTCCGGGTTGCATTCAGTTTATCTGCATCAAAATAATTGAACATGTGAACATTATAACTCATGACCTTGAATGTTCCTGTCTTGTCTTCCTTGGTTCTGAAAAGTTGTATATAATTCAGGAAATGGCCGATTCCGACCGAGATCAAAACAACAGATATTAGCGCCTCAAACCTGAGTAGCATTGCCCAGGCTATCACAATAATTATATTGCACAACAGGATATAAGGGTATGCAAGACCAAAAAACGCAGGAAGTGCAAAATCCACTGGGTTGATATTTACAGCAAGGTATGACATAAGAAGAGCGAGCCCGAACGCAATATTTACAACGAGCATGATTCTGTAAAGTAACCTTGTCAGAAATGGTTTTTCAGTTCTTGTTCTGGCTTTCACGGAAGAGGATTTCTTTTTCTTCTTTAGTAAGGCTGTCATAACCGCCTTTCGATATTTTGTCAAGAATGCTGTTGATCCGGCTCTGCCTTTCAGATTTCATTGCATTATAATCGTAGTCTGAAACAGGTTTTTTGTATTTTACCTTAAGCTTTTTCCTTGGCTTGAAGATAGTTGCAAAGAAATCAATAAACCTGTTGAATCCTCTTCCTATATCCCTTCCTTTCCGCAGGTTTACTGTATATAGATAACCAAAAAGGGCGCCGCCTATATGCGCAAGCTTCCCGCCTGAGTTGACTGAGAAATCGACAACAGAAGTTAACAGGAAAATGGCAAGCGCCATATACTTGATTTTTATTCTTCCGAGGAGTAGAAGATTTATTGAATAGTCAGGCACATAAGCCGCTATTGATACAACAACAGCCATTACTGATGCTGAAGCTCCAATTGCTATTGAGTCTGAGATTACCCCAGTGAAAGCAGGGAAGATATTGAAAGAAGCAACATAAACTATTGCGCCGGAGATCCCACCGAGAAGGTATACCGCAACAAGCTTTCTTTGATCGAGATATTCAAGGAATATAACTCCAAACCAGTAAAGCCACAGCATGTTAAAGAGGATATGAAGAATGTCCTTGTGGGTGAACATGTATGTGATGAGTGTCCATGGTTTCAGAACGAGCTTATTAAGGTCGGCAGGCACTGAAAAGAATGAAAGCACCCTGTCGGCAATCACCTGATTACTCAGCAGGAAACCAAAAATGGCAGCAATTGCCATAAGCAGGAATACTGCTATGTTAATATAAATCAGCTTTGTTAAATTATTACCGCTTTTGAAAGTCCTTAAAATATCATCCCAGATTCCCATCAATAAAATGTATTAGTGTTTTTTCTCCAGTATCTGATAAGAATATATCCGAATAGCATACCTCCAAGATGAGCAGTATGTGCGATATTACTTCCCGGCTGAGTAATTGCCATCCACAGCTCAAGTGCACCATAAGCCATAACGAAGTATTTTGCTTTTATTGGCAGAGGCGGAAAAAGAAGCATAAGCTGTGTATTTGGAAACAGGACGCCGAATGCAAGCAATATTCCGAATACAGCGCCTGAAGCGCCCACAGTTGGCGTATTCAGCAATAACTGAAGTTTCAGCATATCGGGATCAGAAAACCCCTGGCCTCGCCTGAAAAGATCGGTGCCTTCATTTAAAACAATTTCGAGGCTGCTGGCATCAAGGTGCGATGCAACGGAAGCATACTGAAATGCAATCACAGCTTCATGTGTAAGAGCAGCGCCAAGACCGCAAACAAGATAGTAAACAAGAAAACGCTTTGGCCCCCAGGTTGTTTCAAGCACCTGCCCGAAAATGAACAGGGCATACATATTGAAGAACAAATGCCAGAATCCCCCATGCATGAAGATGTGTGTAATTATCTGTACAGGCATGAACTGATCGGATTTTGGAAAATAAAGCCCGAGTATACTGTTCAGGTCGACTCCGAAAACCTGTCGTGCTGCATAATATGCAAGGAGCATTATTACATTCAGCATTATTATATTCTTCACTACCGGAGGTAAACTGAAGAATCCTCTGCCATATCCGTTCATTTATTCCTTTTTATGTTTCCTGGTCATCAATAGTCGGGCCAAAAATTATTATCACAGTCAATTTGTCATTAAATAGTAAAGCTGTATATGGCCTTATCAGTTAAATTTTTTATCAATGTCATCAAGTGTAAGTATTGAAATTACAGGCTTGCCTTTTGGAGAATAATTTGGAGACTGACAGGCAAAAAGACTGTCGAAGAGCTGCTCCATTTCATCAGCCGTAAGGATCCTTCCATAAGGTATTGAGGCAGCGCCTGCCATGGCGCTGGCAATCTTTTCCTTCGCTGATTCTACTGGCGATCCTTCGGTACTTTTATAATTCTCAAGAAGTATCTCAAGCATTTGCACAGTATCAGGCGACTCGTTCAGAGCCGGTCTCCCTGTGATAGTAATGCGGTTTTCACCAGGATGTTCAAACCTGAATCCAAGTATTGAAAGATCCTGCTCAATCTCGTTCAATACATAATAATCCGAGGGATTGAGTTCTGCAGTAACAGGAAACATATCAGTCTGACTGACTGAATGTCCATTGTTAAGGCACTCTCTGAATTGTTCAAAAAGTATTCTCTCATGTGCCCGTTTCTGATCTATCAGCATGAGCCCGGATTTCACCTGGCATACTATATACTTGTTCTTTATCTGAAAGAATCTTCTCCTTTTATCAGTTTCAGGAACCGAATCTTCTTTTCTCCCGTCTGCATGGTAGAGCTTTTGCCATCCTGAAGTATTTTCGTTTTCAAACCTGTTTATATAGCTGTTTCTGCCTGATTGATCTTCCTCATTTTCAAATGGATTGAATAAAGGATTCACTCTGACGGATGGCTGAACAGGAATTCCGCTCGTTTTTCCGAAAACAGGTATATCAACCAATCCCTCAGTTTCAAAATTTAATGAAGGTACAATATTGAACCTGCCAAGAGCTTCTTTTACAGATGCCATCAGGATCTGCCAGATAGCTCTCTCATCCTCGAATTTAATCTCTGTCTTGGTCGGATGGATGTTTATATCTATTGACGCCGGGTCTGTCTCCATGAAAATAAAATACGAGGGAATAGCTTCTGCAGGAAGGATATTCTGATATGCTTCTGCAATGGCTTTATGAAAATAAGGATGTTTCATGAAGCGCTGGTTAACGAAGAAGAACTGCTCCCCGTAAGTTCTCCTTGCATTCTCAGGCTTTCCTATGAATCCATGAATTATGATGAGACTGGTTTCAGTATCAACTGTTATGAGATCCTGGTTGATCTGCTTTCCGAACACGCCCACAATACGTTGGCGCAATACAGTTGAGGGCAGATTATAAATCTCCGTGTCATTATGGTAAAGTGAGAATTTTATTTCAGGATGTGCAAGGACGATCTTCTGAAACTCATTTATTATATGCCTTATTTCTGTATTGTCTGATTTGAGGAATTTCCTTCGTGCAGGAATGTTGAAAAAAAGGTTCTTTACTGAAAATGAAGAACCTGCCGGACAACTGCATGGTTCCTGCTTTTCAACCTTTGAACCGTTGATCTCGATTATTATTCCTGCCTCTTCATCACTGAGCCTTGTTTTCAGCTCAACCATCGCTACAGCAGCTATAGATGCAAGCGCTTCACCCCTGAACCCTTTTGTTTTTATCGCAAACAAATCCTGTGCAGATGTTATTTTTGATGTTGCATGTCTTTCAAAAGCAAGTCTTGCATCTGTCTCGCTCATGCCGGAACCATTATCGATAACCTGTATCAGGGTTTTTCCCGAATCTTTTATTATAACTTTGATATCGCCGGCTCCGGCATCAACAGAATTCTCCATCAGCTCTTTAACTACTGATGCAGGCCTTTGAATGACTTCACCTGCAGCTATCTGGTTAGCTACAGAATCCGATAATAGTTTAATCACATCAGGCATCAGCAAGGGCTTTGAAAAATTATTGCAGCATTCAGGAAATACATCAATCTTTTCCCTGAATACCAGGAAACAAATCCGATTCTTCTTTAACCTTCAATAAAAACAATAATTGGCTTTTACCGAAATAAAGAACAATTCCCGAAGGCAATAATTGTGCAAATATATAAATAAATGACGATCTTTTTATGAAGCAGATCACCTGTATATCAGGACGAAAGAATTATTACAACAAGCTTCTTGATGATTGACGGAGAGAATTCGTATATTGACAGTTTATTCTGACCTTATTATGAAAGATAAACTTATTTTCACTTTAATCTTTGTAATTCTGTTTGTTACAGGCTGCGGAAAGAAACAGGACAAAAATTCTATCAGTGTCATGACGCTGAATTTAAGATACGATAATCCCCGTGACAGTATAAATGCATGGCCAAACAGGGCTGGACAGGTATGTGAATTCATTGAGGATCAGGCTCCCGATATATTTGGTATGCAGGAGGTATTATGGCATCAGTATATGTATCTTGACTCGGCTCTCGCAGAATATGGTTCAGCCGGGGCAGGACGCGATGACGGCAATAAGGGAGGGGAGCTTAACCCGGTTTTCTACAGGAAAGATAAATACGATGCCGTAAGGACAATTACTTTCTGGCTTTCAGACACACCTGATTTCCCGGGTTCAAAGGCATGGGGATCATCCCTGCCCAGGGTTGTCACCTGGATTGAGCTTGTGAAAAAAGATACCCATGAGCATTTTTTTTATTTTAATACACATTTTGCTCATGATTCTGATTCTGCAAGGACTATGAGCTCGCAGATGGTACTCGATAAGGTTGCTGAAATAGCACAGGGATTTCCTTTTATTATAACAGGCGATCTTAACATGATGCCCGACAGCAAGGGATATGCGATCCTGACAGGCCCCGATGAGAGTGTTTCACTCCTTAAAGATTCTTATTTTATATCAGAGGAAAAGCCTGAAGGCCCGGCATATACTTTCAACGGGTTCTCAGATAAACCGGGAACAGGACGAATAGATTACATTCTCGTTAGGAATGGCATGAAAGTTCTTGAACACAGAACCTTCGATCAAAAGGAGGGGAATGTTTTTATTTCTGACCACTGGCCTGTAATTGCAAAGGTATCATTTTAATAACTCCCCTTCCGGATGTTTTATCACTACATCCATCGATACGAAAATCAATTTATTCACCCCAACCCAGAGGGGAGTAAATTGATTTTCGTCAATCCGCTTTGGGTGCAAAAAAGCGAGTCAGTTTACGAGTTTAATATTGTTACTTTCACCAAGCGGTCTACCCCTATTCCGATTTAGCATTAAGAACAATGTATGATTGTGTTTTATTCAAATTGAAATATCTTTGCGGATCATATTCAGAAAACATTTTTTAAGTATTATGAAACGGGAATTAAGGAAAGATTTCAGGTGGTCACTGGTTGTGCCGACAAGCATGGGTATAAGAATTACACCGGTGAACGGACAGCCTGTCCACTGCAGCAACACCTTTTATATGCAGGCGACAAGCGCCGAGTCGAATGTTGCAACTATTCCGGCTTATCTTGGTTTTCCCGTTAAGGTTCTGACTGCATTCGTGAAAGACAGCCCTATTGCAAAGTTAATAAAGGATAACCTTGCAGGCCGTCATATCCAGTGGGAAGGACCCGAAGTTGAGCAGGGTGGCCCATGGGGTTACCGCCATCAGTTCAACATTGCCGATAGCGGATATGGTTCACGTGGTCCGAGAGTGCATAACGACAGGGCAGGAGAGGTAGGCAGAATACTTGACCTTAAAGATTTTGATCTCGAAAGATTATTCGGAAAGGAGGGTGTCCAGATTCTGCATCTGTCAGGTCTCATTGCAGCGCTTTCGCATGAGACAACCATTTTCTGCCTTGAACTTGCACGTGCAGCAAAAAAATATGGTACACTAATCTCGTTTGACCTGAATTATCGCGCCTCCTTCTGGAAAGGCCGCGAAAAGGAGCTTTCTGAAGGTTTCAGGGAAATGGCCGGCATAGCAGATATACTTGTTGGAAACGAGGAAGATTTCCAGCTTTGTCTGGGTATTGCAGGTCCTGAAGCCGGCGGGAAGGATCTTACATCAAAGATCGACAGCTTCAGGGAAATGATAAAGAGAGTCAGGAAGGAATTCCCGCATGCATCGGTCTTTGCAACTACCCTGCGCCAGGTAATAAATACAAACGAACATCTCTGGGGCGCCATTATGCTTGAAGGTGAACAATGGCATGTTGCGGAACCAAGGGAAATACAGGTTCTCGACAGGATCGGCGGCGGTGATGGTTTCGTTGGTGGATTACTTTATGGAATTCTTAAAGGATGGGAACCTGAAAGATGGATCCAGTTCGGCTGGGCCACCGGCGCTCTTGCAACAACATCTCTTAATGATTATGCACTCCCTGCTGATGAAGAGCAGGTGTGGAGCATCTGGAAAGGAAATGCAAGGGTAAAAAGATAATTCATGCAGTCTTTCTGTATCTCCATACGGCAAGAAAGCTGAATAAGACCGCTATAATTATCAATGCATAAATATCTTCCTGTATATCTGGGATCTCAGAACCTTTAAGCATTACCATCCTGTTTATCCTTATAAGATATGCAACAGGATTGACCCTGTCAAAATCCTGGGCCCATTGAGGCATGCTTTCGAACGGGGTGAAGATCCCGCTCATAAGGATAAAGATTATCATAAAGAAAAATGCAATGAACATGTACTGCTGCTGTGTAGACGAAAAAGTCGAAATGAAAAGGGCCAAAGCCAGCACAGCAACAAGAAATATTGAAGCACACAGGAACATAGTAAGTATGCTTCCTTCAAAAGGGATATTGAAAGTAAGCTTTCCTATTACAAGGCCAAGAGCAAGATCCACAAGCCCTATTACAAGGAAAGGAACCATTTTTGCTATTATGAAATGGTATTTTCTTACCGGTGTGACATTTATCTGCTCAATAGTACCTATTTCCTTCTCTCTTACCATATTCAGGCCCGACAGTAGAAAACCGATAGCAGTCACAAGTATTACCAGAATGCCAGGCAACATGTAAAATTTGTAGTTGAGCGTCTCGTTGTACCAGTACCTGTTTGTTATATTAATAACAGGAGGAATTGAATTGCCTGCAAGTGTAACATTGCCTGAAATAAGATCAAGATTGTAATCGCGTATTATGCTGCTAAGATACGCCCAGGTAAGCTGGGCATTTGAAGCATTCACTGCATCAACTGACGCCATTACCTTTGCAGTCTGCCCTGTTATGATGTCTTTTCCGAATCCTGAAGGGATCTCCAGAACAACAGTACTTTTATTCCGGGCGAGCTGATCATCCGCTTCTTTCTCTGAGAAAGTCATCTTCTCAAGCCTGAAGAATGTGGATCCTTCAAGCTTGCTTATGAGATTCCTCGACTCCGGGCTCATGTCTTTATCAGTGATCGTAAGGACGATATTTTTTATTTCGAATGTTATTGCAGGAACAAGGATCAGCATTTGTATTATCGGTACCGCAAATATTGCTTTCGATATGAATTTGTTCCTGAAGATCTGTATGAACTCTTTCCTGATAAGAAATATTATTGTCCTCATGAGATTCTCGTTTCTTTGTTACAGCAGGTTCTTCAAAGTATTCTTATAAAACACCTTTGTTATTCAAGCCTTATCTTAAACTTCTTCACGCTCAATCCAATGAATATCAAAGTCATTAACAAAAGTATAAGTGTTTCTTTCCAGATAAGGAGAAATCCTGTTCCCTTCACCATGATGCCTTTGATAATAGTTATAAAATACCTTGGAGGCATTATAAGACTCAGGTAATTGTAAAACTCCGGCATATTCTCGATAGGAAATATAAAGCCTGACAAAAGTATTGTTGGCAATAATAAACCCAGGAATGAGATGAAGATTGCCTGTTGCATGCTTGATGAAACGGTTGAAATAAGTATTCCGAGCGAAAGGCTCATAAGTATATACAACATGCTTTCGACCAGAAGAAGCACGATACTCCCTCGTACAGGCAGCTTAAAGACAAACCATGAAAGAACAAGTATAAGTACAACATTTATGAAAGAAAGAATAAAATACGGCATCACTTTCCCGACTATTATCTGAACAGGCTTGAGCGGGGAAACAAGAAGAACTTCCATCGTTCCGAACTCCTTTTCCCTTGTAATTGTAACCGAGGTCATCAATGCACATATCAATATTAGAATCAATGTAATCACTCCCGGAACGAACATGAAATGGCTTCTTAATTCGGGGTTATAAAACATTCTTACCTCAGGCTGGACAGCGAGCGGGATCTTTGCAGTCGGTGAAATCTCTGCTGTGAAATCATTAACAATAGCCATTGTATAGTTTGTCACAAGTGTTGCAGTGTTCGGCTCGGATCCGTCAGCGACAATTAACATCGGAGCGCTGCCTTCTTCAATAAGATTTCTTCCGAAATCCTCCCCAAACACAAGAACAGCTTTAGTATTTCCTTTTTTAAAGTAATCATCTATATCATTATAATTTAGCAGATCACCGCTTTTCCTGAAAAACTCTGAAGAGAATATCTTATCACTAAGCTTCGTTGTTATCTCATCTTTTGAGAGGTCAAGAACAGCGATACCTGCATTTTTTATATCCATGCTTATTACAAACCCGAAGATCAGTATTTCGGCTGCAGGTATCCCGAACAGGATAATAAGGGTTCTGTAATCCCTGAAAATATGAAGAAACTCTTTTCTGACAAATCCAATGAAACGTTTCATGATCTCTTTTGATTACCGGTTGAATTCCTGAGATTGTCGGGTCGGGTTATCTTTATGAAGACCTCTTCAACAGACTCAGCATCATACTGCTTTTTAAGGTTTGCAGGTGTGTCAAGCGCAACAATTCTTCCCTCGTTCATAATCGAGATCCTGTTGCAGTATTCTGCTTCATCCATGTAATGTGTTGTGACGAAAACAGTAATTCCGGCTGAAGCCGCTTCGTATATCATTTCCCAGAATTGTCTGCGCGTCATTGGATCTACGCCACCTGTTGGTTCATCAAGAAAAACAATCCTTGGACTATGGATAAGCGCAACAGAAAAAGCAAGCTTTTGCTTCAATCCAAGTGGTAATGAGGCAATAACGCTTTTGCTGTATTTATGAAAATCAAGCTTATCCAGAAGCTCATTGGTTCTCATACTGATCTGATCCCTTGTGAGGCCGTATATACCACCGTACAACACTATATTTTCTGTGACAGTAAGATCCTCATAAAGTGAGAATTTCTGGCACATATAACCAATGCTTTTCTTGATTTTTTCAGGTTCACGGCCCGCATTAAAACCGGCAACCATTACTTCGCCCGATGTCGGTGAGGAAAGACCGGATAAAATTCTTATTGCGGTTGTTTTGCCAGCGCCATTGGCTCCCAGGAATCCGAAAATCTCACCACCGTAGACCTCAAAGCTGAGATTATCATTGGCAGTGAAGCTTCCAAACTTTTTATAAAGATGTTTTACTGATATTACAGGAGTATTATCCATCGGATTTTCAGTTTATTTTTCCATCAGCTCAAGAAACCTGTCCTCGATACCTGCAATTGACTCTTCAACAGAAACATCTGTAATGCCCGATGCTGACAGATGTTCATATAATGACTTACCCGGATTATTATCCTTCAATGTAAGATGTACAGAATCTCCAAACGGAAATGCAGTCGATGTTCCAGGATAGTTTCTTAATGCAAGCAGGAGTCTGTATTTGTCTGATGCCTTAATAACGAATAGTTTTCCAGTGAATCCTTTACGAACATTCTGAGGCGTGTCAACCGAAAGGATCTGTCCGTTCTGTATCAAAGCAATACGGTCGCATCTCATCGCTTCATCCATGTAAGGAGTAGAGACAACGATAGTAATGTTATGTTCTTTCAGTCTTGAGAGCATTGTCCAGAATTCGGATCTGGAAACTGCATCGACACCGGTTGTAGGTTCATCGAGAACGAGAATCTCAGGCTTATGTATCAGTGCGCACGATAATGCAAGCTTCTGCTTCATCCCCCCCGAAAGCTTCCCTGCAAGTCTCTTTCTGAACGGTTCGATATGAGAATAGATATCTGCAATAAGATCATAGTTCTCTTTTACTGTTGTACCGAAAACCGTTGCATAAAAATTCAGGTTTTCCTCAACTGTAAGATCCTGGTAAAGGCTGAACCTTCCAGGCATGTACCCGATCTTCTTTCTCAGCTCTTTGAACGATTTTACTGCATCGAAACCCAGCAATCTGATATCGCCTTCATCAGGAAGGATCAATGTTGTTATAATCCTGAAGAGTGTTGTTTTTCCGGCACCATCAGGTCCGATGAACCCGAATATCTCTGATTTGTTTACATCAAAAGATACGTCGTTCAGGGCACGTGTTTCGCCGTAAGCTTTTGAAATTCCCGATGCAACGATTATCTTTTTCATGAATCAGAATATTGCTTCTCCGGGCATCCCCGATTTCATTGTTCCGTCATTCTCAACTTCAATTGTGACAGCATAAACGAGTGTGACTCTTTCTTCTTTTGTCTGAATTATCTTTGGAGTG
Source organism: Bacteroidales bacterium (assembly GCA_036261265.1). GTDB lineage: Bacteria > Bacteroidota > Bacteroidia > Bacteroidales > VadinHA17 > LD21. Next base: position 3,071 of record DATALC010000087.1, on the reverse strand, counting down.
AATTCGGCCTTACCTGATATATAGCTTACAAATCCTTTGAATGTGTTATAATCTTTGTTGCCGTTATCAGTTCTCACAGAGCATTCCTGGCCCATTTTGATGTTAGCCATCTGTGAGCCGCTCACATAGACTTTAAGCTTCATTTTCTTCAGGTTTGCAATTTTTGCTAGAGGTTTACCTGCTGCTGTAGTTTCTCCCTGTTCAGAGTATTTCTGCAGGATGGTTCCATCAAGAGGACTCTTTACAGTACACCTTGCTATCTGTTCGTTTAAAGTCGCTTTCTTCGAGTCATACACCTGCAATTCAGCCTGTATTGATGCTTTCTGGGTATTGTTTGCAGCTATCTGCTTTTCAAGAACAGCAACCTGTCCCGTAAGATCATCCATCTGCTTTACGGTGGCAGCGTCATCCTTAAGGAGGTTTTCTGTTCTCTTTATGTTGATGTTTATATTCCGGATTTGCTGGTTAAGTATCCCGTTCTGTGCATCTATTGAAGCCATTTTTGTTCTTATCCCTTTCATTCCTGCATCTATCTCGGCTTTCTGAAGGTGAAACAGTGTAGTGTCTATAAGAGCTATTGTATCATTCTTAAGGATCTCAGTTCCCTCCGAACCATAATATGCAAGTATTCGCCCGTTTGTTTCAGCTGATACAATGACCTCATCGGCTTCAAAATTTCCGAATGCATCTGCATCCGTTTTGCTGTCGCTGCATGAATATGCTGCAAATGCAATAAGTAGTATGAATGAATTATTTTTCATATTTGAGAGATTTTTTCTTATTCTGACTCTTGTCCGCTAATGTTAATGTATTCAGCTCTTGCGAATGCAAGATTTATTATATGAATCTCCGAGTTAATCGCCGCCTGTCGTTCGTTGTTAAGTATGTTAAGGTATTCAGTTGCAGTTATTATTCCATTTTCATGCTGAGACCCGGCTGAAGCGCTGATCTTTTTCCTAAGTTTTAAGAGCTCACTGTCAGTTTCAGTCATTTTTTCAAGGCTTGTAATTTCAGATTCCTTTACTTCAAGCTGCCTTCTTATATTGTCTGTAAGGTCTTTTTTCCTGTTGTCTATCATGGTCTTTTGAAGCGAAATAACCTGTTTTTCATTTTTTACCTTATTCCAGTCGAAAATATTCCATTTTATTCCTGCGCCTACTATATAATATGTGTCAAACTTATCCCTGAAGAAATTGCTTCCGGGAGGATTTCCATATCCAAGTGTTGCGAACCCGAAGGCTTTGGGCATTCTTTTGGATGAAGCAAGTGATTCTCCTGCAGTGAGCTGATCGATTCTCATATCGAGAAGCTGTAGTTCAGGCCTGTTTATATCGTTGTTCGGAGTTTCCTCTCCCGAAGGGAGCACGAATTGTGTCGTACTGTCAATTTCAATTCCTGTCAGATCCGAAAGAACGCCTGTGAGTGAATTTGTCTTTATTTCGTTATCAGAAAGCTGCTGTCTTAAATTCAATAGCTCTGAACGAAGTACGTCGGCATCTGATGAAAGCATCACACCGTTATTAACTGCAGACTGGACTGATACGAGCCTCTTTTCTATAAGTCCCAGATAGAGTCCGAGTAAGTCTTTTTGTCTCTTGAGCAACAGGATATTGAAATAGTAGCCGTTTACCTGTGAACGAAGCCTATAAAGATCAGATTCTGTCTGTTTCTCATTTACATTCAGATCAGCTTTCTCAAGTTTTCTTGCGCTCTTCATCGCTCCGCCATCGTATATCACCTGGTTGATGTCGACTGTAAGCTTATACTGGTCATGAGGAAGAGGTTTTATGGCATCTGCAATACCGGGGAATGGCAGGTTTCCAAGAATTGAGCTCAAATCAACGACTTCTGAATTGTATAAGATGCTTCCATTGAGATCAAAAGTAGGCAACCAGCCCCTGGCGATGTTCTTATCTTTTATCGCTGAAATCTCAGAATAAGCTGATTTCTCACCGGCAAGTGCTGAGGCGTTAATCGCGGCGTCATTGCATTCTTTAAGCGTCAGTACTTTTTGTGAATACACATTTCCTGTACAGGCTGTTACAATGAGAAGGGCGAACAGCCATCTGTTTCTTGTTGTTGTCATGTCAGGGTTCTTTTCTGATGGATCTTATTACAAATTCTGCGGCGTATTCTTTTCTTGCTTCGATATAATCATTGAAGCTTATGCCCATATTACCCATTACAGCTTCGAAAATTCCTTTTGCCGCAAAAGGGAACACACTTAATGATACTATTGAGGTAAGAAGCTGAGGCAATGTTTCTTCGGTAATATTATATTTGTCCAACTCGTTACGATGCATTTCAAGAACTGACATCCAAACTTCTTTGATTGGAATGTTGCTAATCATTTTCTTTATCCTCTCAGGATTATGATTAATCTCATTTAAAATAAACCCGGGCAGTTTCGGATTACTTTTAAGAAAATCTATATGCTCATTGAAAAAGAACCTGATTTTATCCTCTATGCTCTTATTTGGATCAAAAATCGGAGTGAATCTTGAGAAGATTTTTTTTGCAAGAGCCGTGAAGACAGCTTCAAAGAGGTGATCTTTTGTCCTGTAATAATAATGAAGAAGCGCCTTGTTTATCCCGGCCTTATCGGCTATGTTCTGCATCCTGGCGCCAGCCAGACCTTTTTCTTCGAAGACTTCTGTAGCGGCTTCAAAGATCTTTTCTTCTGTTTGTTTTTCTTTTTCGGTCATATTCTAATATTTAACCATATTGTTTAAACAGATAGATTAACAAAATAGTTTAACCAAACGGTCAAATATAAAGCTTAATTTTTTTTCGGCAAAGTTTTTTTGAATTATTTTTTTGGCGGGTATTTTCTATAATTATGCTGTTTGACTCTTTAGTGCCTCTTTACAGATAGGGGTACGTATCAAAAGCAATAATAATATTTCATGAACCCCCTTTAAAAAAAGGGATAAAAAATAAAAAAACATATTAAAATGAACAACGACCCCCCCAAAAAAAACAGTATTATTGCTGAAAAATATTTATTTATGAAAAAGATCTTATTTGTTTTTCTTTTTTATTGTTTCTCACAGGGTTTGTTTGCGCAGGGT
>DATALC010000084.1:0-16610 GCA_036261265.1 Bacteroidales bacterium | reverse complement strand
GGCAACCATGATTGCAACTACGGGATCGAGCCACCTGAAACCTGTCAGCATAATCAACCCCAAACCGGCAGCCACTCCGAGAGAAGTATAGACGTCTGTTTTCAGATGAAGAGCATCAGCTTCAAGTGCAACCGAATGTGTTTCACGCGCTACTTTGTAAAGCCTCATTGATACAAGTGTATTCACCACAGCAGCAATAAGCATCACGAGTGATCCAAGCCCGATTGATTCAAGCTCGATTTCACCTCCAAAGATCTTTTTAGAGGCTTCAAAGATTATCCATCCTGCTGCAATAAAAATCAGCAAAGCTTCAATTACACCTGATACATTTTCTACTTTCCCATGACCATAAGGATGCCTTGAATCGGGTGGATTATCAGATACTCTTACTGAAAAGAAAGCAATAAGTGCAGCCACAAGGTCCATTGAAGAATGTATGGCTTCTGAAATAATACTGACAGAGCCGCTTAATAATCCAACAACGATCTTTATGATTATCAGGAATGTATTCGAAACTATTGAAAGCCTTGCTACTTTAACTTTTGGATTCATTGCTTACAAAGTAATCCCAAATATAGTCAGAATTATTTAAAAGCGAAGATCAGTTACACAGTTACACGGAGAACCACAGAGGAAGACTCACCTGCAGTGAGTGAAGAGATTTAAACGCAGTGGACGCAGAGATAAATCCACGCGGAGGGTGTCACTCGTAACTTTAGTCACTTTAGTCACTTATTACATCTTCACAAGCTCATATTTTCTAGTTCCCAGGCCAATCTTTTCAGCATGTTCAAGTCCTGATTGCCAGTTTGTATCAGGATGCATTCTTTTAAATTTATCTTCTCCTTTAAGATTATGATTATGATCTGCACAGATATGACTGCCCGGCAGAGCAGGAGCGGAAATAACCATGTCGGCACAAGCCTGATCAAGAGCCACAGGATCAAATGATGCGGCCATCCCGATATCGGGAACAAGCGGATAATCATTGAAGTTCCAGCAATCGCAGTTTGGCGATACATCCATAATGAAATTAATATGGAAGGAAGGCTTGTCTTTCATTACAGCATAAGCATACTCGGCAATCCTTTTATTCACAAGATCAGATGAACTATCACTTGCAGGCCGTGCTGCATCAAACTGACACACGGCAATGCACTGTCCGCAACCGGTGCACTTCACATAATCGATGTGAGCCTTTTTGTCATCAGATACTATTATTGCTCCCTGCGCACAGTATTTTTCGCAGATGCGGCAACCTTTACAATTCTCTTCAAAGACTTTTGGTGAAGCTCCTGAGTGAAGGAACAGCTTCCCGCCAACAGAGGCACAACCCATTCCAAGGTTTTTCAGCGCACCTCCAAAACCTGTTATTTCATGCCCTTTAAAATGATTAATTGAAATAAGAACATCTGAATCTGCAATTGCGCTTCCGATCCTGGCTGATTTGCAGAATTCAGTATCAAGGCTGATCTCGCGAAATTCAGTTCCTCTTACACCGTCTGCTATTATTACGGGACATCCCGTAGTAAGAGGATTATATCCATTTTCGAATGCTGATTCAAGATGATCGGGTCCATTCGATCTTCTTCCTGAATACAATGTGTTACAATCAGTCAGGAAGGGGATTGCCTGTTTTTGCTTTAGCATCTTCACAATAACAGCGGCAAAGTTCGGCCTGAGATAGGCAAGATTGCCCGGCTCTCCGAAGTGTATCTTGAGGGCGACTATCTTTCTTTCGAAATCTATCGTGTCGATGCCTGCCTTTGTTACAAGTGTCCGGAGCTTTTTAAGAAGGTTATTCGATGGTGTTGATCTGAAATCAGTAAAATAAACTTTAGAAGACATACTTTTATTATTGATTGAGGTTCAGGGTTTATCGGATTTGAGGTTACGGATCACAGAAGCTGTTTTTTCTATAAGCCATTTAGGTGTTGAAGTTGCGCCGCAGATGCCTGCTGACTTTTTATCTATGAACCATGACGCATCTATCTCTTCAGGCGATGAGATGAAGTATGTATCAGGGTTAACGTTTTTGCATACGGAATACAGCATCCTGCCATTTGAGCTTTCCTTTCCGCTGACAAAGACAACAACGTCATGCTTCTCGGCAAATTCCCTGAGCTGTGGTTCCCTGTTTGAAACCTGCCCGCATGTTGTGCTGTGCACTACCAGGTTGACCGAAGGATCAATATTCTTATCCCGCATCTTGTTCCTGATAGCTTCAGCAATATTACTGTAATCAGTAACACTCATTGTTGTCTGCGCAAAAAGATATATTGGTTTTGTGACATCAAGATTATCGATGTCCTCATTACCAGAAACTAGTATTCCCTCATTGTTGATCTGCCCCATAAGGCCTACAACCTCGGCATGGCCCTTTTTCCCGAAGATCACTATGCTTCCGTTATTTTCAAGGACTTTATGCCAGGTCTGTCTTATCCTTGACTGTAATCTCCTTACAATAGGGCAGGTAGCTTCAATTATCTCGATGTTGTTATTTTCGGCAATAACATAAGTCTCAGGTGGTTCTCCGTGAGCTCTTATAAGAACCTTGCAGTTTCTTAGCTCCCTGAACCTGTTATGATCTATTGATATCAGACCGAGTGACGAGAGCCTTTCAACCTCCCTGTCATTATGGACTATTGGTCCGAGTGAAAAGACTCTCTCTCCGTTCAGAAGTGATTTCTCAGCAATTGCAACAGCATTCCTGACCCCGAAGCAAAAACCCGAATGACTGTCTGTTTCAACTAACATGTTTTTTCCCTGCTATGATCTCCTTAACCCACATCATCTGTTGTGAAACGCTCATCCGGCTGTTATCCAGTATTATAGCATCGTCAGCTCGCCTAAGTGGGCTTATATCCCTGTTTTCATCGGCAATATCCCTTGCAATGATCCCATTCTTCACTTCTTCAGGATCGGTGACTATTCCCTTTGCCTTAAGTTCATCATACCTTCTTTTTGCACGTATCTCAACTGATGCTGTCATGAATATCTTTATGTCAGCATCAGGAAAAACAACGGTCCCGATATCTCTTCCATCCATAACAATCCCTTTGAATACACCCATCTGTCTCTGGAGTTCAACCATCCTTGTTCTTACTTCCTGTATCTGGCTTATCCTGCTGACATGTGAAGTTACTTCAAGGCTCCTGATCTCTCTCTCCACATTTTCGGAGTTCAGGTAAGTATCATACATATCAAGATCAGGATTATAAACAAAATCGATGTGTATGTTGCCAAGATCAGATACAATTCCGTCTTTATCAATGAAATTGCTTCCTGCAAGGTTCTTTCTGAGACAATATAATGTCACAGCGCGGTACATAGCGCCGCTATCTATATAGATATAACCCATCTCCTTTGCTATCGCCTTCGCAAAAGTACTTTTACCGCAGGATGAATATCCGTCAATTGCTATTGTCAACTTCTTATCCATATATTCTTTAAAAGGATGTTTTGATATCCCTGTGCCTTAATGATTTCAACGATTCTGAAGCTTTCCGGTTTTTTGCAAAGAAACGAATATAAGTTGACCTCCGCAAATTACCTTTCTTTCCTGTAGATAAGCGCAGGTCTGAGTATTAATGAGACATTCGTAGATGCGCCGGCGATGTGGTATCTTGCTCTTCCAAGCTCAACATCGAGCCATGTTGTCCTTATCCCGAACCCCCAGGTTAACCCTGCTGTCGAGCTTCTTACAGGTACTGTTAGCTCCTGTCTTCTTTTGAAATTGTACCCGGCGCTGAGATAGAAATTTTTATGAGGAATAAGCTCCACCCCGGGAATAAGATGCCTCAGCAGGTTTTCCGCGAAAGCATTTTTCCCGGAGCTCTCTTCCTGGTTGTCACCATTCTCATAAGTCATTTTGTACTGTTGCAAATGCCTGTATGTTAATGAAAAACGGAATGGAGCATAAGCAAGCTCATGAGTTATTCCAGCCATGATTTCAAATGGAAGTGTCTCCCTTGGCTCTCCTGCATATCTGGTTACCTGGTAACCGGCATTCCGTATCACTATTCCTGCTGATGTTTGTCTGTTCTTTGCATGCCAGGATAGACCGGCATCGACAGCAAATCCGAAAGAAGTATATTTTTCAAGTGAAGAAAGTACGGGTTTTATGTTGATTCCAAGTGTAAAAAGTGAATCTATTTCTCTTGAATAGATAAGTGAAACAGCATATTCCGAAGCATTGAACTTGCCGGTAATATTACCTGATGGATCGGCTTCAGTGAAAGAGCCGTAGTTCAGATAATTTATTCCGGCGGCAAAATTACCTGTGCCCGGCACTGATCTCGAATACATAGCAAGTCCGTAATTTATCCCGGCAAAGTAGTTGACATAATTAAGGGAGAGGGATTTATCCATCTCATGGCTCAACAATGCAGGATTGTGATAAGCAAGGTTGAGACTGCTGCCTGCGAGCGATACATTCGATCCGCCAAGAGATGAGATGAGGCCTGAGTGAGTGAGATTGAGAAACTCATATACATGATCTCCTCCTGTCTGTGGAAAGATACGTGCTGCCAGCACAGAAAAGATAATAATCAATATCCCTTTTTGCATGAAAAACAATTTGACCAGGATATAATACGCAAATATAAACGTTTTATAATCCTTCTACTGTATCCTTCAATTGTATGAAAAAGAATCAGGCTGTTTTTCCTGTCAGGACAAGTGCTTCATCTGTTGGCTTCTTCTGTTTTCCATTTATCTGCGACATTATGATTCCAGCTATAACGACCATCATTCCGGCAATATTCCGGAGCGAAAGCTTTTCATCAAGTATGAGAAAAGCAAATAATGCAGTAAAGACCGGTATTGTATTTGTGAAGACATTTGCTTTTGTAATTCCCATCTTACCTACTGAATACGCAAAAAGTATGAATGCACCGCATGAGGCAAATACTGACAGCTCGATAACAGGAAGGAACATTGCGAAAGTCAGATCCTGATTTATGAAATGCGTGTAATCTGATATAAGAAACAAAGGAAGGAACAGAACACTTCCGATAAGGTTCTGTACCATCACAATGAAGAACGAACTATAGCTTCCTACAAGTCTGCTTAAAGTAAGATTGTAACCGACTGCAGAAAATACAGCCAGGCTAAGGAGCATCAATCCTTTAACATTGAATGAGATTGTTCCGTCAGAATTGGATATGAAAATAATAACTCCGATAAAAGATAATATTATTCCTGCATAGTTTACCGGCTTAAGCCGCTCCCTGAATATTATCCAGGCGCCTATTGTTGCGAAAACAGGAATTGTCGAAATAATTACTGAACCGACTGTTGCAGATACAAATGTGAGTCCGAAGCTTTCACCAATAAAATACAGGAATGGTTCAAAAAATGCAAGCATCAGGAAAAACTTCCTGTCTTTCTTCTGTATCTTCCTGAACCTTTTTGTGAAAAACAGGAAAACTGTCAGCAAAATTACAGCCATTACAAGCCTCAGGAATACAATTGTAAGGGGATACAGATGCCGGTTTGCTTCTTTGAACCAGACAAATGAAAATGCCCAGAAAATCATCGAAAACAGTATGGCAAAATATGTTTTAATACGGGAATTCAACTGATATAAGGTCTGAACGAAAATCGCGCAAAAGTAGTAAAATAACAAGAACAACCTTTTATATTATAGTGATCTTTCATAAAAAACAGTCGTCCATAACGAAAGGAAAAGGAAACCTTTATTCTCGACCATCCTGTTAAAACGCACCCTGAAATAAGCCTTATATATCAGGTTAACAATTAAATGATCAATTATACATTTTTCGAACGGATATATTTTACGCTCTTTTGCCGATTTGTTTGTGAATCATAAATTATTATATTTGCCGCCTCGACGATAAATAAAAAAAACTAACCACAACAATAACTAACTGAACAATAGAAAATTAAATATAGGAAACAATGAAAATTCTTGTTTGTATAAGCAATGTTCCCGACACAACAACAAAAATCAAATTTGTTGAAGGAAGCACATCGATCGATACAACCGGTATTCAATGGGTTATAAATCCATGGGATGAATTATCGCTTACACGCGCTCTTGAACTTAAAGACGATACAGCAAGCGGACCAAAAACAGTTACAGTTGCTCATGTGGGAGCTACCTCATCAGAACCAACTATAAGAAAAGCGCTTGCAATTGGCGCAGATGATGCAATCAGGGTGAATGCAGATTCATCAGATGCCTGGTTTGTTGCAACACAGATCGCAGAAGTTGTGAAAAAAGAGCAATTCGATATAGTACTTTGCGGGATAGAATCAAGTGATTTCAACGGATCTGCAGTAGGAGGGATGATTGCCGAATTCCTCGGCATTCCTTCCGTTTCGGCTGTTTCTGAGCTAAAGATCGAGAACGGTCAGGCTGTAATGACACGTGAAATAGACGGAGGTAAGGAAGTTGTTTCTGTTCCAATGCCTTTCGTTGCAATTGTTCAGAAAGGTATTGCAAAAGAACCACGTATCGCTGCAATGCGAGGCATCATGATGGCTAGAACAAAGCCGATTAAAGTTATGGAACCTGTACAGGTTGAACCTCTAACAGGCGTTGCAGGTCTTGAAAGGCCTGCCCCACGCGCTGCCTGCAAATATGTAGATGCCGACAACGCTGCACTGCTTATTAACCTGCTTCAGAACGAAGCGAAGATCATTTAAACAGAACAATAACTTAAAAACAGAAATATGTCAGTATTAGTATATACCGAAAACTGGGACGGAAAATTCAAGAAGTTAACATTCGAACTCGTTTCCTACGCTTCAGCAGTTGCTAAAATGCTTAATACAACTGTTACTGCTGTTTCAATCGGGAAAGTTGCAGAGGATGAACTTAAGAAAGCTGGCAGTTACGGCGCCGGGAAGATTATCAATGTTCAGAATGATAAGCTTTCAACACTCGACAGCCAGGCTTATGCCGCTGTTCTCGCTGAAATGGCAAATAAAGAGGGCTCAAAAGTTATTGTCCTGTCTAATAATAATACGGGCAAAGCAGTTGCTCCAAGGCTGGCTGTCAAGCTTAAAGCTGGACTTGGTTCAGGTGTGAGCAAGCTTCCATTGAGCATAGAGCCTTTTACAGTTTACAAGAGAGCTTATTCAGGAAATGCTTTCGCAAAGACTGTTATTAAATCAGATATTAAGATACTTACACTCTCACAGAACTCATTTGACCCTGTGACAACTGAAAATAATGCAATAATTGAAAGCTTCGATGCATCCGAAGCTGCTACAGGTGTTAAAACAACTGTAAGGGAAGTCAAAAAACAAACCGGAAAGATGCTTCTTACTGATGCTGAAATTGTTGTTTCCGGCGGAAGGGGCATGAAATCTCCCGACAACTGGGGTCCTATTGTTGAACTTGCCAGCCTTCTCGGCGCTGCTACAGCATGCTCACGTCCTGTTTCGGACGAAGGATGGAGACCTCATGAAGAGCATACCGGACAGACCGGAAAGATAATTGCACCAAACCTTTACCTTGCAGTCGGTATCTCAGGCGCAACACAGCACCTCGCAGGCATAAGCTCTTCAAAGTATATTGTTGCAATCAATTCCGATAAGGACGCCCCGATATTCCAGTCTGCACAGTATGGGATTGTCGGTGATGCAATGAAAGTTCTGCCGAAGCTTGTTGAGGCAGTAAAAGATATTAAGAAGTAGGTTTTTACAGGCTTTGCATTTCTGAGATAATTAGGGTCCCTGAACGGCGAAGCATATTAAGCCAGGTCAATGACTAAACAGATAATTTTTGCATTTACACTGCTTGTTACAATCGGTACGTTCGCCTACACGATAAACAGGCTCATAAGCTTTTTCAGATTCACCCGTCCTGCTTTTCCTGTTAAGGATTTTGGTAAAAGGTTCGGCTTGATGATGAGAGTTGCCTTCGGTCAGACAAAGATCTTCCGCAGACCTGTAATTGGGTTCTTCCACGCTCTCGTTTTCTGGGGATTCTGTGTTATATTACTGGGAAGCATCGAAATGGTGATCGACGGTCTTACCGGCACAGAAAAAGTGTTGAAAGCACTCGGGCCGGTTTATGATTTCATTATGGCTTCGGGCGACATATTTGCTTTACTCGTTGCAATTTCGATCATAATATTTCTTTCAAGAAGGCTATTCTTCCACATCAGGAGATTCGAAGGAATCGAGATGGACAGGATGACTCATATTGATGCAAATATTGCTCTTTCTATAATTCTCGTGCTGATGATTTCGCTATTATCGATGAATACGGGCTATGTAAAGCATCAGCAGCTTTCAGGCGAAGAGATCTCAGGCATATACCCGGTCAGTACTTTGTTAGCGGGTATTGTAAGTGGAGAAAATGCCGGAAGTTTTGGAATAATGTATGAAGCATCCTGGTGGATACACATCATTCTGATCTTCTTCTTTGCAAATATGCTCCCTTATTCAAAGCATTTCCATGTGTTCATGTCTGTTCCGAATGTTTTTCTTTCACGTCTGGATCCGCTTGGGAAGCTCGCTAACATGGACAGTATTACAAAAGAAGTAAAGCTGATGATGGATCCAAATGCAGCCTTCTCAGCTCCGGCTCCTGATGCGCCTGTTGAACGATTTGGCATTAAAGACGCTGAGGACGCTACATGGAAGAACTATTTCGATTCATTGTCATGCACTCAATGTGGAAGATGTACATCTGTATGCCCAGCCAATATTACAGGCAAGAAGCTTTCACCAAGAAAGATAATGATGGATCTTCGTGCCAGGATGAAAGAAAAGGGCCCCCTGATGATCAAAAACGGAAGAGATTATAACGATAACAGATCACTCGTAAGGGACTTTATTTCAGAAGAAGAATTATGGGCATGCACAACTTGCAATGCATGTGCTGCCGAATGCCCGATTAATATTAACCACCCTTCACTTATAATTGACATCAGGAGATACCTTGTAATGGAGGAAGCTTCGGCTCCGGGTGAGTTGAAGGCTGTCTTTAATAATATCGAGAATAACGGGGCTCCATGGCAGTTCTCAGCAGAAGACAGGCTGAACTGGGCAAAAGACCTCGAAATGAAAGTTAATAAATGATTCGAATAAAATGGAAACCCGCAAGATAGAAATCCCTGTTATGGCCGATCTCTTTGCAAAAGGTGAAAAGCCTGAGTATCTGTTCTGGGTAGGCTGCGCTGGCGCTTTCGACGATAGGTACAAAAAGGTTGTGAGAGCATTTGCAAAGATCCTTACCCATCTGAATGTCAGTTATGCATGCCTTGGAAAGGAAGAAACATGCACAGGTGATCCCGCCCGTCGCGCAGGCAACGAAATGCTCTACCAGATGCAGGCTCTCCAGGTTATTGAAACCCTGAAGATGTATGAAGTAAAGAAAATAATTACTATCTGTCCGCATTGCTTTAATGTCTTCAAAAATGAATATCCGGATCTTGGCGGCAATTATGAAGTCATTAATTATCTGCAGTTCCTTGATGCACAGATATCCAAAGGAAATCTTAAAATTGACAAAGCTGTTCTGAAGAGTACGACTGTTACATATCACGATCCCTGTTATCTTGGAAGGGCTAACGGCATATATGATCCACCCCGGCAGATACTCAGGAAACTGACTGATGATGTTGTTGAGATGCATAGAAATAAAAGTTTTGCACTCTGCTGCGGAGCCGGAGGCGCCCAGATGTTCAAAGAAGCCGAAAAAGGGAATAAGGAGATCTTTATTGAAAGGACAGAAGACGCTCTTCAGACAGGAGCCGGCGTAATTGCAACTGCATGCCCTTTCTGCATGACAATGATTACCGACGGCCTTAAATATAAGAATAAAGAGGAAGAGATTAAGAACTTCGATATTGCAGAACTGATTGCACAATCACTTGATTTATAGAATAATTCTAAAATAATCAACCGGTAAGATGGAAAACAAAAATCTTTTGAAAAGCGGTGAATTTCTTGTAAGGGAAGTTGAAGCCAAAGACGTCTTCATACCTGAAGAATTCAACGAGGAACAGAAAATGATAGCCCAGACATGCAAAGACTTTCTCGATACAGAGGTTTATCCCAACCTCGAGAAGGTTGAGAAAAGCGACAGGGAGCTTATGAAGAGCATCCTGAAAAAATCGGGCGGCCTGGGAATGATGGGTATATCAATACCCGAAGAATTAGGTGGCTTTGGTCAATCGTTTGTCACACAGATGCTTGTTGCCGAGACAACAGGAGCAGGTTATTCATTCTCGGTAGCCTATATGGCTCATTGCGGAATCGGAACTCTTCCTATAATGTATTACGGCAATAAAGAACAAAGAGAAAAGTATGTTACAAAGCTTGCCACCGGCGAACTCCTTGGGGCATATTGCCTTACCGAGCCAGGCGCCGGCAGTGATGCCAATTCAGGCAAAACAAATGCAAAGCTGAGTGAAGACGGTAAACATTATATTCTGAATGGACAGAAAATGTGGATAACAAATGCCGGGTTCGCAGATGTTCTTACAGTTTTTGCCAAGATCGACAATGACAGGGTTCTAAGCGCCTTTATTGTCGAAAGTAACTGGCCGGGCGTTGTTATCGGGCCCGATGAACATAAGATGGGCATAAAAGGCTCCTCTACCGCACAGATATATTTTAATGATGTGAAAGTACCGGTTGAGAATCTGCTGGGGAAAAGAGGAGAAGGTTTCAGGATAGCTCTCAGCATTCTTCACATGGGAAGGCTAAAGCTCGGCGCAAATGTCCTCGGAGCTGCAAAGAAAGCAATTACAGATTCAGTGAAGTACGCTAACGAGAGAAAACAGTTCGGAGTCCTCATCTCTACTTTCGGAGCATTGAAACATAAGATGGCCCAACAGGTTATTAGGCAGTTTGCTGCTGAATCTGCAGTTTACAGGGTAAGTAATGACATTGACAATCTTCTTCATAGAATGATTGAAGAATGCGGAGATTATGGCCGTGGCGCAATTGAAGCTATCAGTCATTATGCTGTTGAGGCTGCCATTCTTAAGGTTGCCGGATCGGAAATGCTCGATTTTGTTGCCGATGAAGCCGTACAGATACATGGTGGAATGGGCTATTCCGCTGAGATGATGGTTGAACGAGGTTATCGCGATTCAAGGATAAACAGGATCTTCGAAGGCACAAACGAGATCAACAGGCTTCTTGTTGTCGATACAGCAATGAAACGCGCAATGAAGAATGAATTCGATCTCTATGGTGAAGCTGAAAAGCTTTCTACAGATCTTAATAAAATAACTGACGGAAAGAAAGCAGGTGAAAACTACTTTGAGGAAAAGAAAAGATACATTAAAAACTTCAAGAAGATCATCCTTATTTGCATAAACGGTGTTACGAAGAAATTCGGCAAAGGTCTTGTAAATGAGCAGGAAGTCCTCAATAACATCGCAGAAATGATGATGGAAACATATATTTCAGAGTCAATGGCATTGAGAATTGAGAAGCTGGCTTCACGTAATGCGGATATTTCTATCTACAAAGACATGCTCGATGTTAACATCTTTGATGCTTCTGATCTTGTAAGAAAATCAGCAACGGATGCTATTTGCGCATTCTCAGAGCCTGAAACCCTCGCTTCGCTCATTAATGCTGCTGAAACGCTTACAAAGGTTAATTGTGTAAATGTTAAGGATGCCCGCCGCAGAATTGCAGGCAAACTTATCGAGGATAACGAATATAAATTCTGATATTAATTCTGAGGTCTGCAGGAAGAATACTGCAATAACATCAGTGATCTTTATACGACGGACAGGCAAAGTATTTTTGCCTGTTCGTGTTTTTATCAGCCTTTCGAACCTTCGATGCCCGATTTTGTTGAATAATCTGAAACATTCAGCAAACATGAAAACTACGGTGAAGTTAATAATGGTGATACTCTTACCATTAATTATTTATGCATGCAGCACTGTTCCCCTGACTGGCCGTAAACAACTGAATATACTTCCCGAATCACAGATGCTTCAAATGTCATTTGCAAGCTATGCCGAATTCATGAAATCAAATAAGCTTTCTGATAACAGGGAAGCTGCATCAATGGTTTCATCAGTGGGAAAAGATATTGCGGCTGCGGTACAGAGGTATTTTGAAGAAAACAAGCTATCCGACAGGCTCGATGGTTACCAGTGGGAGTTTAACCTTATTGAAGATAAGACTCCCAATGCTTTCTGCATGCCCGGCGGAAAAGTTGTAGTGTTTGAAGGAATACTTCCCTATACCCTGGACAAGAATGGTCTGGCAGTTGTTGAAAGTCATGAGATTGCTCATGCAGTTGCCCGGCATGGTAACGAAAGAATGAGCCAGGGCTTGATTGCCCAGTTCGGAAGTGTGGCTTTAAATGAAATCCTGAGCGAAAAGCCCGATGAGACAAAGGCAATCTTCAATACTGCTTACGGACTTGGCGCCCAATTCGGAGTAATACTTCCTTTTTCAAGGGAACATGAGCTCGAGGCCGACAAGCTCGGGCTCATATTCATGGCTATGGCAGGCTATGATCCTGAAACTGCAGTAAGCTTCTGGGAGAGGATGTCTCAGAAAGGATCTTCAGCTCCTCCTGAATTCCTGAGCACTCACCCATCGGATGAAAGACGAATCAACAGGATAAAAGCAGCTCTGCCTGAAGCAAAAAGATACTATCGCAAAAGATAAATACATTCCATTTTATTGATTTTCATAAACCTGTTTTTATGTCCGGAGCGGCATTCTAACAGGTTATGTTTTTTAATGGGATTTATATCATTTTCATGAATGATAAAAATCAATTTATTTCATGACAAACAACAACAAATTATATGCGATTTTAGATAGTTACACAATTAGAAATCAGTATAATATAATTATCTTTGTGAATAAATTAACAATCTGAATCCATATGAATAAAATATTTACCGGTGTAAGGCAGGTGTTTATTATTTTTGTGTTGGTTGCTGCACTATCAGCATGTGAAAAATACAGTTACAATCCTCCGGCTGTTGATCCGAATAATCCCTGGAGCCTTGCAACAGATATCCAACCCATTTTCAACGCCAGATGTGTCGATTGTCATGGCGGCAGGGTTCAGCCTAACCTTTCTGCAGGACAGTCTTACAACACATTGTCAAGAGGCGGATATGTTAACAGACCGGCCGAACAGAGCAGGCTTTATGTGCAGATTACTACTGACCCTAATCATATCAAGCTTGTCACCGAGACTGAAAGGTTGAAGATACTTTACTGGATCCAGCAGGGAGCAAAGAATAATTAAAACTATAATAAGATAAAAACCCGATAAAATGAAAAAGTTATCAATACTACTGTTCCTGTCATTGTTACTGTTCCCTGTATATGCACAGGATGAGGCTGCAACTGCCGAAAATGCTCCGGAACCTGTAAGATTTACTTTCGGAACCTCTTTACTGATCGATAATCAGACAGTTGAAACACCTTACAAGGGTGGTCTTGAATTTACGATTCATCACAGGTTCAGCCTTATTGAGAATTATCATAACCTTTTTGGAATTTACGGCGCAGCAAACACAAGGCTCGGCCTTTCTTACGGAGTTCTTGACAGATTGATGATTGGTATCGGAACGACGAAGGATTTCAAGCTGCAGGATATTCAATGGAAATATCAGATCCTGAAGCAGACAACTGACAACAGCATGCCAATTTCTTTATCCTATTATGGAAATTTCGTTGCCGACCTGCAACAGAAAGATGCATTCGGACCCGAAGAAAGCTACAAGGACATTCACAGGCTGTCATACTTCACCCAGCTTATAGCTGCACGTAAATTCGGTGAGAAGTTTTCGGCCCAGGTTGCACCTTCGGTTATTTACTACAACTCTGTTCCAATCATGTCTGATTCTGTAGGTTACAAAAACCTCAACTTCGGCTTATCTGTAGGGGCACGCTATAATGTAGCAGGATCACATTCAATCATCGCCGAGTATGACCAGCTTCTCAACAAACAGGATCTTGCTGAACAACCAAAACCCAATCTTGCGCTGGGATGGGAGTTGAACACAGCAACACACACATTCCAGCTGTTTGTTGCAAATTATTCTGCAATCATAAACCAGAGGAATCTCGTTTTCAATACTAATGATTTCACAAAAGGTGACTACCTTGTAGGATTCAACATAACTGTCAGGTTTTAACAATACCTTGTGATAATGAATTACGGTAATCTTAAGGTAGTACTCTTCTCATCATTCTTGTTATTATGTAATCAGGCAGGCGCTTCGCGTGCCTTTCCTGCAATCCAGGACACTGCAACTTTTGTCTCAGCCTTCTCTGAAGAAAACAACAAATGTTTCAAATGCCATGGCCAGGGCAAATACCAGTATAATAACGAATCGCTTGGCACTGTAGTAACAGGTCTTATGTGCGATAACAGAATCATTAAAAAGGATGAATTCTATCGCGCAAACCATAAGTCTTTTGCCTGTACTGATTGCCATTCGGCAAGTTATGAAACATTTCCGCACCCCGGAGAGCTCAGGATGGAGCAGATGCCTAATTGTCTCGACTGCCATTCAAATGATGTTCAGTTCGCACAATACAAGTTTGAGGAAATAGATGCTGAATATCACAAGAGTGTTCATGCAAAACTTGAATCAGAAGGTTTTACATGCTGGAGTTGTCATAACCCTCACAGTTACAGAATAACTGCAAGAAACAGGAATACATCGGAGACTATAGCATACGACAATGCAATCTGCCTTGGTTGCCATTCCGATTTTAACAGGTACCAGCTTCTTACTGAAAAGGAAGGAATAAACCTGATTGAAAAGCATGAATGGTTACCCAACCAGGCTTCACATTTCAGAAGTGTAAGGTGCATCGAATGCCATGCGCAGGTGAGCGACAGCCTTCTTGTGTCACATTTCGTGAAACCAAAGGCTGAATCTGTGAGAAAGTGTAATGAATGCCATTCACAAAATTCATTGCTGATGGCATCACTTTATAAATATGAATCCAAATCAAAACGCAAGGATGGCTTTTTCAACGGGGTCATTCTTAACGAGTCTTTTGTAATAGGAGCAAACCGGAATCAGTACCTGAATTATATTAGTATCACTGTTTTCCTGATTGTGATCGCCGGTGTTGCAGTTCATGTTTTCTTCAGAATAAAAAACAGAAAGAAAATTAAACATTGATATGTATCTATATCCAAAATGGCTGAGACTCTGGCACGTTCTTAATGCCGTGTTGTTCATAATACTTATTGTTACAGGCGTTAGCATGCAGTATTCAAATAAGGATAATCAGACATTGCTCGTCGGTTTTGAACGTGCTGTTGAATGGCACAATATTGCTGCGATCATTCTAGTTTTCAATTATATAATATTTGTTACGGGAAATGTTCTGACTTCAAACGGCAAATACTACAGGATTGAAAAGCGTAACTTCATGAAGAATCTTATGGCTCAACTGAAGTTCTATGCCGGCGGGATGTTCAAAGGTGAAAAGCATCCATTTCCAGTTAATGAAGAACGCAAGTTCAATCCTTTGCAAAAGCTGACTTATGTTCTTGCAATGTACCTTGGAATGCCGTTGCTTATTCTGTCAGGAATCGGCCTGTTGTTCCCTGAAATAACAGTTAAGAATTTTTTTGGAGTGAGCGGTCTCATCTATACCGACATCCTTCATATAACAATGGGTTTTCTTTTATCAGTTTTTATGATCATCCATATATATACCTGTACGCTTGGATCAACACCCACCACACTTTTCAGGGGAATGATAACCGGCTATCACAGTGCGGATGAGGATGAAAGTTCAGAGCAGGAAATAGTAAAAGAATAAATTGCACGATAATTGTATTGTAAGGTAAAATTAAAATCAAAACCGGTTATGAAAACATTGAAGCTTTCGTTTATGACTATCACGCTTGTAGCGTTTACTGCATTTGCTGCCGCACAGAACCAGGAAAAGCCCAAACCATGGCCAGTTCCTGATGAATTCAAAAATATGAAGAACCCGGTTGCAATGAATGATGCCAGTACAAAATCAGGCGCCACCATGTACAACAAATTCTGTGCATCATGCCACGGAAAAACCGGTAAGGGCGATGGGGTAAAAGCAAGGGCTCTTAAGACCTTCCCGGGTGATTTCACTGCAGCCGAATACCAGAAGCAGACAGACGGCGAATTTTTCTACAAAACAAAATTCGGACGTGGGGAGATGCCAAAGTATGAAGGAAAAGCAACTGACAATGATATCTGGAATATGGTTAATTATATGCGGACTTTCAAAGCTCAGAAATAAGCTTTTGTCTTAGAATAGAAGGAGGATGTCCCCGAAAAGAGACATCCTTTTTTTATTGGATCAACGTCACTCCTGAGAACTCCCAAAAAAGATTGTCATTCCGAACGGAACGAAGTGGAGTGAGGAATCTCCCTCGAATCTCCTGAAAATTGTTGAGAGGAATCACCATTCCTTTGCTTTAAGGAAAGCAGTGAGGAATCCCCTTCGAATCTCCAGAAATAATGAAACCAGGTATAGCTACCCGGATGAATTCCTCACTCATCATTCCTTCGTTTTAGAGGGTAGTTCTTAATGTTGTAGAGAAGAATCCGGAAGCATTCCTTATTACCCCAGAGAAATGTCACCGGATACCCGGATGAGATTCCTCACTCATCATT
>DATALC010000077.1:0-6601 GCA_036261265.1 Bacteroidales bacterium | reverse complement strand
TGTTATTCTTATGCAATTCTCAACAATACTGTGCCTGTTTCTTACAATTATATTCCTGCTTATCAGAAAATTATAAAGCTTATTTGCATCATCTACATTCACAAGTATAAAATTTGAATCAGATTGATACACCTTTCTTACGAAGCTCATCTTTTCAAGTTTTGCAATAAGTCTCTCTCTTTCCTTAATGATCCTTTCAACCTGTTCGCGGCTTTTGCTGAAGTTTTTCAACTTCTCTATAGCTGCGGCCTGGTTTATTGAGCTTATGTTATAAGGGGGCTTTATCTTATTAAACAAACTTACTATTTCAGGACTTGTGAAAGCCATACCCACCCGTATTGCCGCCCTTCCCATTGCCTTGCTGAAAGTCTGCATTACGACAAGGTTATTGTACTTATCAATGAGCCTTGAGAGGGATCTTTTTCCGCTGAAATCTATATAGGCTTCATCAACTACTACAATGCCCTCAAAACTACTTAAAACAGATATTATATCTTCTTCCCTCATGCTGTTTCCTGTTGGATTATTAGGAGAACAAATGAATATGAGCTTAAGAGCTTTATCTGTTATTTTATTAACAGTGACGGCATTGATCTGGAAATCTTTATCCAATTTAACCTTGATAACATCAACATCATTTATGGCGGCAGAAACCTCATACATACCGTAAGTAGGAGGGAAGATAAGAGCTTTATCAACTCCCGGAGTGCAGAAAGCCCTGAAACACAGATCAATGATCTCATCACTGCCATTGCCGAGAAAGATCCTCTCAACAGGTATTCCTTTAACTTCAGATATTGCGCTCTTAAGTTTTGCCTGGTAAGGATCGGGGTACCTGTTGAGCGAACCATAAGGGTTCTCGTTTGCATCGAGGAAAATGCCTGATTCACCTTTAAACTCATCCCTTGCGCACGAATAGGGATTGAGTCGAAGTATACTGGGTCTTACAATATTATTCAGATCGATCATTTCTTTAACCTTAATGTTACTGCATTCTTATGTCCTGTGAGCAGCTCAGCTTCAGCCATCTTCTCGACATCAGGACCGAGCTCTCTGATACCTTCCTGTGTTACCTCCTGAAAAGTGATTCGTTTTATGAAGCTTTCAGTCGAGACGCCGCTGTAATTCCTTGCATAGCCGTTTGTCGGCAAAGTGTGATTTGTACCTGAAGCATAATCTCCCATACTTTCACAACTATACTGACCAAGGAAGACAGAACCTGCATTTGTTACTTTACCTGTATATTTCCCGTATTCAGAAGAGTTTATTATAAGGTGTTCAGGAGCATATTCATTGCTGAAATCGATACATTCCTGCAATGATGCAAACAGGATGAGCCTGCAGTTTTCAATCGCTTTTTCAATTATTTCTTTTCTTTCAAGCAATTTTGTTTGTTTTTCTACTTCTTCCCTGACCTTGCTGAGCAAATCTTTATAATCAGTTGTAAGAACAACCTGGCTATCTGGTCCATGTTCAGCCTGTGAGATCAGGTCGGCGGCCACAAAAGCAGGATTGGCATCTTTACCGGCGATTATAAGCACTTCGCTTGGGCCTGCAGGCATATCGATTGCAACACCATCCTGCTGTACAAGCTGCTTGGCTTTTGTGACATACTGGTTTCCCGGGCCAAAAATCTTGTATACTTTGGGTACGGTTTCAGTGCCGTAAGCCATTGCAGCAATAGCCTGTGCGCCTCCGATCTTAAATATATCAGTTATTCCAAGAATGCCTGCGGTGTACAGGATTACAGGATTGACCTTTCCATCTTTGCCTGCCGGAGTGCAAATTGTTATAAGATTGCAACCGGCAATTTTTGCAGGAATGCCTAACATAAGAAGAGTGGAGAATAAAGGAGCGCTTCCCCCCGGGATGTAAAGTCCCACTTTTTCAATTGCGACATTTTTCCTCCAGCATGTTATACCCTTGGAAGTAACTACAGGTTGTTCGGCAATCAGCTGTGCAGCATGAAACTTTTCTATATTAGCCATAGCCTTCCCTATTGCCCCTTTAAGTTCAGCTGAAATCGAGGAAGAAGCCGCTTTGATTTCTTTAATATCGATCTTCAGGGAATCGGGACTGAAGCCATCGAATTTTTCACAATAATGCTTTACTGCTTTATCGCCCTCAGTACGAACCTTGTAGAGGATATCCAGTATAGCATTTTCTATATAAGATTTCCCGATCTCAGGCCGGATACAGAGATCTTTCCATTCACTTTTTGCCGGATTCAGAATTATTGTCATAAGATCATTTTTTCAATTGGTATAACAAGAATGCCTTCGGCCCCTGCTTTTTTAAGCTGGTCTATTCTTTCCCAGAACTCATCTTCCTTTACAACAGAGTGAAGACTGCACCAGCCTTTTTCAACAAGAGGCAACACAGTGGGGCTTTTCATCCCGGGAAGTATTCTGCAGATTTTTTCAATAGCAGATTCAGGCGCATTCAGCAGGATGTACTTGTTCTCTCTTGCGTTTTTTACAGAACGGATCCTGAAAAGAAGTTTTTCAAGAATAGTGCTTATTTCAGGTCCCGGATTCCTGCAACCTATTATTACTGCCTGGCTTTTCAATATTGTCTCAACTTCCTGCAACCCGTTTGTCATAAGAGTACTGCCGGAGCTTACAATATCGCAAACAGCATCAGCAAGCCCGATACCTGGAGCGATCTCTACGCTTCCGCTAATCTCTTCTATTTCTGCTTTTATTCCATTCTTATCAAGGAACTCACCAAGTAATTTCGGATAACTTGTAGCGATCTTCCTGTTCATGAAGTATGAAACCCCCGGATAGTTATCCTCCCTGGGGATGGCGAGACTAAGGCGGCAATGTGCGAAGCCAAGCTGTACAATTATCCTGACATCCTTTGCTTTCTCAAATACAATGTTCTCGCCAAGGATTCCTATATCGGCAACCTGTTGCTCGACGTATTGCGGGATATCATCGTCGCGGAGAAAAAGAAGCTCAACAGGGAAGTTCCTTGCAACTGTTTTAAGAACGCCTGCGCCATTTGAGAACTTTATTCCGCATTCTTCAAGGAGAGATTTCGAGTTTTCGCTTAAGCGCCCGCTTTTCTGGATAGCTATTTTCAGCCTGTTCATTTATTTCTGTTTTATGCCTGGGGCAGGGGAGGGCAACAAAAAACCCGCCTGATTCTGCTCCGGCGGGTTAATGATGTTATTTTTAATACACACAAATCATTTTCACCTCATCCGGAAGAGGATGTGAAAATGATGATGGTGTAGATTATTTCTGAACATTTTTGTAAAATTTCAATGCAAAGAAAGCAAAAAAATATAAATTATTACATAAATCACCGAAAAAGATTACAAACTGGAATAAAACAATTCATTGAAGAAGCATGCCGTATAGCAGTATAATCCTGTTATAGCTTGTACGGCATGACTTCATAAAATACATTTACACGCTTATTCTTCAATGAAGAACACTCCATGGTTCATAAAAGTGCCATCAGGGTATTTCAATTTAAGGTAATCAATAACTACTTTCTTTCCGTTCTTTAATCCGTTTCTTATAATATCGATTTCCTTATCCGAAATCTTATTACCAGTTACTTCAAATGTTTGTTCATCATACTCATTCCTGTTGTAAATGATCCTGTACTCAGATACATCGAACACAGGCTGAATATCTTTCCTGTAAAAAACACGCAGATCCCTGTTCTGTGTTAATTTATTAACAGTTGTCTTTTGTCCAAGTTCCAGGATTTCACCTCCTATAATGAATTTTGGATTTGGAAGAGCAACAACAGTGAATGACTGATTAAATTCAGATCCATTTGCACTGGATGAAATTCTAAGGTCACCTTCTCTTTCAGGAACAATAAATATCTCTCCGTTTACCTTTTTTATTTCACCATTATCAGCCTGAATAGCGCTTCCCGACGGCAGGGTTACACTCAGAGGATTGTAGGCCCATCTGTACAGATAATTAACCTTGGGGGAAATTGAAAGATTACCTTCTCCAGTACGGGTCTGGCCGTTAACGCAGGCTCCTGCAAAAAACAATACTGCCGCAAGAGGTAATAAAGTCAGTATGCTCAGCTTTGACCCGGCATTTGATTTAATTTTATTCATCATAATCATTCTTTTTTTAATTAATGAATTGTTGAAACCCGAAGAAAGGCAGATGAGACTTTCTTCTGCTACCTGGTTAATAAGGAGGGCCTGGTACCTGAGCTTATCAGTTCCGGCATTCAGCACTCCCTCATCTGCAAGATATTCATGCACTGACTGTACAGATCGTTTTATCATCCATATCAACGGGTTGAACCACATTACGGCCGATAGAAGTTCAACAATAATTAAGTCGACAGAATGATATTGTGATGCATGAACACTTTCATGTTTTATTATATCCATGTAATAATCGCCTGTGAGGTTCCGTGGAATAAAAACGAAGCTAAAGAATGAAAATGGGTTATTGATCTTCTCATTTTTTAAGATCATTAATTTACCTGTGCGGATCTTCTCAGAATGTTGGAAGAGGTTATTAATTCTTATAAGATGCTTTATTAAACGAAGCATAAGAAGTACAAATATTGAGAAATATAAGATCTTCAGGCTATCAGCGAAGTTCAGATTTCTTCCGGTCTCCTGTGAAATACCATCGCTTGCCATTGACTGATTAATGGGGATTATTTTAATGTTGTCCTCTGTAATTAGCTCATTCATTTTTCTGTCCGATGTCAGATCGACATTGATTCTGAATGGCGAAAGAGGTATTATTAATGATAAGGCTACCGAGGCCAATAAAAAGTATCTTAAATATTTGAGTCGCAATTCCTTCCTCTGATATATAAGATACCCTGAATAAAAAACACTTAAGCATGATGTTGAGACTAAAACATACTTTATAAATGCTTCCATTTTTATCTGCTTTTGCTTTTAATTTCGTCCTCGATCATTTTTTTCAGTTCTTCAAGCTCACTGACTGACACATCCTTGTTTTTTACAAAAAATGAAACCATCTGATTCAGTGATCCGTTGAAGAAACCCTTTGCAGTATCCTTGAGCAGGAACTTTGCATATTCATTTTCGGTAATGAGTGGATAAAATACATTCGTCTTACCAAAGGTTTTGTGTGCCACATATTCCTTCTTTTCAAGCACTTTTATTACAGTAGCAACGGTAGTGTATGCAGGTTTAGGTGCCTTTAATTCATCAAGGACATCACTCACAGCGCCTTCCTTTATTTTCCAGAGAGCTTTCAAAATCTCAGCCTGCGCTCTTGTTATCTCTTTCATGTGATAATTATTTTAATCAAATATACTATAAAATATTTAAATGTACTATAAATATAGTATATAAAATTCATTTTTTTTATTTTTTAATGTGGAAGTTCCATTTTATGAGCTTTATAGAATGACTGCTTTTTTTTAATGAAATAAAACAATTAAGTTTCTTAAGGATAAATAAAGAAAGGAAAAACACGAATCAGTGTGTTATTTATTCCTTTTTTTCCTGAGAAGAGTAATAAAGATGTATCTTTTGCCAAAATTTAATAGATGCAATCATTAAGAATTGGAAGTCTTGAAATTTCGGTACCGGTTATACAGGGAGGAATGGGAGTGGGAATCTCTCTTTCGAATCTTGCCGCTGCTGTTGCAAATGAAGGTGGTGTTGGAGTGATATCGAGCGCCGGGCTGGGACTGCTGTACAAAGATTTCTCAGGTAACTATCTCGAAGCAAGCATACACGGACTCAAAGAAGAGATCCGCAAGGCAAGGGAGAAGACAAAAGGTGTTATTGGCGTCAACGTTATGGTTGCAATGTCAAATTTCGCAGACATGGTGAAAACAGCGATCGCTGAGAAGGTCGATATCTTAATTGCAGGTGCAGGACTTCCTCTCGATTTGCCGTCGTTTCTGAAAAAAGACAGTACAACAAGAATAATACCCATAGTATCTTCTGCAAGAGCCGCCAGGATAATATGCGAAAAGTGGGAATCGAGTTATAGTTATCTACCCGATGCTGTAATTGTCGAGGGACCGAAAGCAGGCGGACATCTTGGTTTTAGGAATGAGCAGATAGCCGATGAAGATTATTCTCTTGAGAGACTTGTTCCCGAGATAGTCAGTGAGCTTAAATTCTTCGAAGAAAAAAGCAACAAGCGGATTCCCCTCATTGCCGCTGGTGGAATTTATACCGGCGAAGACATTGACAGGATTTTCAGGCTTGGAGCAGCAGGAGTACAGATGGGAACAAGATTTGTTACTACCGAGGAGTGTGATGCTTCAACAGCCTTCAAGAATAGTTACATCGACGCAGTTGAAGATGATATTGCAATTATTAAAAGTCCTGTCGGAATGCCCGGGCGGGCAATATTTTCAAATTTTCTGCAGAAGGTTAGTGAAGGAAAGAAGCAACCACAGAGATGTCCTTTCAAATGCATTAAGACATGTGATATTTCAAAGAGTCCCTATTGTATCATAATTGCATTAATAAACGGGCTCAAGGGCAAATTCGAAAACGGTTTTGCGTTTGCAGGTTCGAATGCTTTCAGGGCAACAAAAATTTCAACAGTTAAAGAGATATTCCAGTCGTTGATGAAAGAATATAAGGAGAGCAGAGTGAGCTAGCTAT
>DATALC010000076.1:0-54622 GCA_036261265.1 Bacteroidales bacterium | reverse complement strand
ATTAGTAGCAAAAAAAGTGAACAATCGGTTGAAATTAGTATTTGCGATACTGGCATTGGCATGAACCCAGATGTCCTGAAAAGACTTTTCCGGATTGATATACATAATGTTAGTTGCCCAGGAACAAATGGGGAAAAAGGAACAGGACTTGGGCTAATCTTATGTCAGGAATTGATTACAAAACTCAAAGGTAAAATTGAAGTAACCAGTGAGAAGAATAAGGGAAGCATTTTTACAATAACTCTTCCATTATTACCAATTTCGTAGTCGCGTCCGAAAAAATGGAAGTTTTTAGAATGGCCCGCATAACGCATCCGCGGTTGAGCTACATTCAGGTATCGGTTTATCAAAGGGAAACCGGGCGGAATTACAAAAGGGTATCAGAGCATACTTATTAATACCCTCCGACTCCAGGAATCTAAAGACAGCTTTGCAATCGAAAACATCATTACAACACATGATGATCTATACAAATCAGAATTAAACCTGGATTCATTTAAATCCCTTAACGCCAAGGAGGTTCGTATAAAAAACAATTGGAAGGAGAGGCTTCTTTTCAAAATAAAGTACTAACGGTGACACGGACGGCGCTAGTGGTAATTTTTTGTCACAATTTTTGCAAGAGGTTCCTGCACCGAAAATTAATCATCCTTCTCTTGTTCCCGGATACGCGCATTAGTCCGCTTTATTACTTTTCTACCGAGCGTTTCCCAGGGACAAGCAAAACCCGGGGATCTCGTAAGATTCCGGGATGAGCAAATCGAAATTCTCAAATAAACCACAATAAATTCAAACTACCACTTTCAAGGATTACAGAAATAAAACAAAAATCTGGACTCAATTGGTTTATAAATGAAATAATGTCAAATTCATCAAAAGATTTCGCCCAAAAATGATCAGAATATGATTCAATCAAAATTGCGTATTTGTAAATACTCCCATCATATTAAACCAAAATAAATGGCGATTATTAAAGTGACGGTTTTTGCCAGAGCTTTCTACTGCTTTTAATACTTCTTATAATACGTTGGATCGGATAAGAGCATCTGTCAACTATCAAAATCTGGATTGTGATAAATTCCGGCTCAATGAGTTTACCCCAGATGTGTAAAAAACATTTTAAAGTATCTGAAAATTAAATATTTGAATAATTTCGTGTTTAGGTATCCAAATATTCCTGACTTGGAAACAGGTTTCAAACAGTTTGATAATTGCATAATGAATTTTAAACTCATATAATCTACCCTAAGATGCAAAAACTTACAAAAACGGGATTAAGGGCATTTCTGGCTCCTGTTAATTGGATTATTGTGACTGGTGTTGTCTTCTTTCTGTCTTCCGGACAGTTAAATTATCCAAGAGCCTGGATTCTTACCTATCCAATATTAGTTTTATCCTAATTAAACTTATATGAACTCAAAAGAAAAAACCAGGAAAATCTATCTCACGGGAGCCCTGACATCCCTGATTGTGATTCTATTAACAGTACTTGACATAATAATAGGTACCTCAACCGGGGGTGATCTGACAGCAATTCCACTTACATCAACAGACAAGTTTATTCAGCTTCAGGAACATGAACTATCAGGACTTTACAATCTTGACTTGCTGAATCTTGTGATCAGTTTATTTTTTATTCCGACATTCATTGCTCTCTACATTGGTTTAAGGACAGATAATGAACCTCTTGGGATATTATCCCTGATTGTTTTTACAATTGGCACAACTGTTTTTATTACGAATAATGCCGCATTACCGATGCTGGAACTCAGTCATAAGTATCAGATTGCCGGACCGGACCAAAAAAATATTTATGCTGCGGCCGGCGAGGCTCTGTTGGCTAAGGGAGCACATGGCAGCTTTGGAGTTTTGCCCGGATTTGTTCTGATAACCCTTTCCGAGCTTCTTATTTCACTTGCAATGATTAAAGGCATTATGTTCTCTAAGGCAACAGCATATTTTGGAGTTTCCGGTACGACACTTCTACTCATTTATCTTATTTTAGTAACATTTAATCCTTCATCCAAAGAATTTGCTATGCTGCTTGCAGCCCCTGGAGGAATTTTGTCTCTGATCTGGATGATTCTGTTCACTGTAAGATTATTCAAATTATCGAAATGATTCGCACAAAAAAGACTGATGGCTAATCCAAACAGTATTACGCTACTTTCAGAAGATTTCGCTAATGCTGTAGATTGTGATTTCTGGGGAAAAATATTACAATATCGAACATTCTGTCCTGATCAGACAGCCATAATTCCCGAAACTTTGTTATAGATCAATAACACTGTATGATATGGTTTCAAGTATCCAGAAAGAAAAGGCAGAAAGGTTTTTGAAATATCACTACGATAATGAAATTCTTGTTCTTCTGAACACCTGGGACGTTGCAAGTTCAAAAATAGTTGAAGCATCAGGTTTTAAGGCAATTGCTACAACAAGCATGGGAATTGCAGCTTCTTTGGGCTATCCTGACTCTCAGGTAATAACGCTGACAGAAATGATTGAAAGAATTACCATGATTGTCAATGCAATTCAGGTGCCGGTAACAGTTGACATAGAAGCAGGATATGGCAGTAATCAAAATGAAATTATTCAGTCAGTCAGCAGAATAATTGAAACAGGTATTTCCGGAATAAACATCGAAGATAGTATTGATCTGAATCCTGTTTTAATAGACGAAACAGAATTCTGTGAAAGAATTACTGCTATCCGTGAAATATCAGCTTCCCTGGGCTTTCATCTTGTGATTAATGCAAGAACTGATTCATTCTATACGTCTTCAGGAACTTCCCTCGAGAAATTGTCTGAATCAATAAAACGAGGTAATAAATACAGGGAGGCTGGTGCAGATTGCATATTTGTTCAACCTGTATGGGATAAGGAAACAATATCAACACTTGTCAGGGAAATTAATGCACCGATCAATATACTTTCCAATCCTGCAAATGGAGCCGGATTGACTCCTTCTGTCAGAGAACTTCAGGATTTAGGTGTAGCCCGGCTAAGCCTTGGGTCAGGTTTGATGAAAGCAACATTATCTTTAATCAAAAAAGTCGCTGATGAACTTTCAGAATATGGAACCTATAATACTCTGACAGATACTTTAACACCCCTTCCCAATGCTGCTTCAGCCTATAAAATGGCAATAAGATAATAAGAGTTAATCTGTTGATAACGGAACACCAAGGTGTGAAAATTTAGTTTCCTTAAGGAAATTATAGAAGACAGAAAAATAAAATCGGTAACATAGAATTCTTCCGTTGGAATAATTACAGGAAGCTCACAGAGTTGTAAAAGTTAATTGAACTACCTGTTGGCGTGAAAATGCTTCAGGTTCCTAAGTATCAATTCCAGTGAAATATTTGATAATATAATGTATAACCAAAATCGGGTTCTTGACATAGATCAAAAAAAACTCCATTTCAAATTCCCAATTTTGAAGAAACTTTTATGCAATATGGAAGATATTAAAACAATAGTTAAAGGAACAAAAGCTAAACTTACTCATGTTTGTTATGGCATTGTTTACTATGAGATTGAAACAGAAAAACACAAATATCAGCTCGGAATAAACAGTATGGATGATGAATTTAAAACTACATACCTTGAGCCTGAATTCAAGTCAATAACATTAATGAGGTGGATTCGTAAAGGAATTAACAATGGCAGTTTTATTCTATTAACATAAACCATATAATAATTCAGGCTCAAAACACTTTCTTTAATACGCGGATGGTATTATTACAAACTTTTATAGCTTCACTGCACCTTATTCACGCAAGCCCCGCAAATAAACCCGAACGCCTCAAAAATTACAGGCATGATCTGCGGAATAAGAGTTGAACAGATTGAAGACAAGCTCATGCAGAAAATCAAATATCTCGATAAGCTTATTGACAAACTGGTAAAGGGAAAATCGATGGAGAAGATTTTAAGACATTAAAGAATCTGTA
Source organism: Bacteroidales bacterium (assembly GCA_036261265.1). Lineage (GTDB taxonomy): Bacteria > Bacteroidota > Bacteroidia > Bacteroidales > VadinHA17 > LD21. The sequence goes on along the minus strand of DATALC010000076.1, from coordinate 50,666 downwards.
GTCTCCAAATCATTGATAATTTTTCACAAACCTGATCTGTTTCACTTATGTCAGACAAAGAAGTTTATTAATTTTAGACAGTAACCGACAGTTTATTTGCCGATTAACTTAAAGAATAATCTGATAACAGACTAATTCTGCTCATTTCGTTTTATTCTTTGCACAATGAATTTGATAAACCTGAAGAGAAAAAATTGAAGAGAATAGTAAATGTAAAGGATATAAAAGCACTTCTCAGAATTGATCGGATTTTTGCTTTCATCGATGATAACTATGGACATCCGCCAAATTGGTCAAGACCTCAGGGATTTACTTCACTATCAAGAATCATACTGGAACAACAAGTAAGTTTAGCCTCTGCCAATGCGCATTTCCTTAAACTAAGCGCCTTTTTACCCGAATTTACACCTTCAAACATCCTCAGACTCACAGATGATGAAATGAAGATTTGCCAGATCAGCCGCCAAAAATCAGGATATCTCCGGGAGCTATCTGATGCAATCCTTAATGGAGCTTTAGATTTAAAAGGATTATCAAATCTAAGTGAGGAAGAAGCAAAAAAACAACTTACAAAAATTAAAGGTATTGGTGATTGGACCTCCGATATATATTTAATGTTCTGTCTTCAATCAAAAGATATTTTTCCAACAGGAGATATCGCTTTGGTAAAATCAGTTAAAGAATTGTTTTTTATCGAATCGAAAACAGATATTGCATCTCTTTCTCAGAGCTGGAAGCCTTACAGGTCACTTGCAGCATACTATTTATGGCATTATTACCTTAGCAAGAAACAAGGCTCAAAATTTGGTGAAGGATGAACTATTAAGTGAATTGAAAAAAACGATAAATTCTTAAAAACCTGATGCACTGATACACAACTATAAACTCCTTATAAAAAATCCAGAAAACAATGAAGAAAATTTATCTTGTCCTGTCATTTTTTATCGTTTTATTTCTTGTAAGCTGTTCCCCAAAAAAGACAAATGAATTTACACTTACCGGAATGATAAGTGGACTGGACACCGGGAAAATAATTCTGAATTATGTACCCGATAACGAACCAGTATTTGATACTGCTAAAATCTCAAATGGGAAGTTCCTTTTTCGGGGACAAATAAAAGAACCTGTATTATCTGCATTGTTTCTGGATTGGAACAGAAACAGGGCAATGTTCTTTATTGAACCGGGGACAATAAAAGTTTCTTTAATTAAAGACGATTTTGATGAGTTCAAAATAATCGGCTCGAAATCGCAGGATGAATTTTCATTTTTAAACAATCTGGTAAAACCATTTGATGACAAATGCGACTCACTCTATTCAGAATGGAAAGGTTTATCAGATAGTTTAAAGAATTCAGCTAATGAAAATGCAAAGGCTGATCTGAACAAGAAAATGGACAACTTACGAAATCTTATGGAAAGAGAAAGGAAGAAGAAAGATTCTGTCCAATTAAAGTATATAACTGATAATCCAAAATCCTACATCTCAGCTTATTATCTTGCGTCTTTGACAGTTGGTAATGAAAAAACAAGCCTCGATTCGTTGAAATCACTATTTGGGAAAATAGATTCTGCGATACAGAAGGGTAAGTCCGGAAATCGAATCAGCTCTGACATAAGAAAAAGAGAAAACACCAGAATAGGAGTTATGGCGCCGGATTTCAAAGCAACTGATTTGAATAATAATATTTTAACTCTCTCTCAATTTAAAAAAAAGAATATTGTATTGTTAGATTTTTGGGCGAGTTGGTGTGTACCTTGTCGAAATAATATTCCTTATCTTAAAACAATTTACACAAAGTATCATCCAAAGGGACTTGAAATAATTGCTATTTCACTTGATAACAATAAAAAAGCCTGGATTTCCACCGTACAGGAGGAGAAGACAAATCAGTGGTATAACATTCATAGCGGTCTGGATATCCATAACCCAGGGAATTCCAAGGATTACGATGTCTGTTCAAATTATTTTTATAGTACCATCCCAACTCAGATTTTAATAGATTTTGATGGAAAAATTATTGGGCATTGGATTGGTTCCACACCAGAAAACAATGCCGGGCTTGACAACTTGCTCAAAGAGAAGTTGTCCTACTCCGGCGGGAACATTCTCCCCTGACAAATTAAAAATCTTCTGATTATGAAAAACTCAATCCTAGCGATCAGTGTTCTTTGCATTGCTTTGCTGCAATCGTGCAAAGAAAAATTCCCATTAAAACCCCGTATGATCTCAGTCCCGCAATTTGAATATATCTCAAAGACAACGATAAACGATTCAACGAGTGATATCAGAATGTCTCTTGATGCATTCTATATAAGCGATGAGATTTCAAACAGAGAATATCGTGAGTTTACAGATTGGGTCAGAGATAATCCGGACGAAATCTGGTATTTAGTCAGGGAAAAAATATTCAGGAAAAATCCGGAGCCCGGAAAAACAAAAGTCTGGAAAATTCCACGATTTTACAGTATGTCTGACGTTCTCCCTAAATTGATCGACTCAGATGCAATGTACAGGATTGATCCTAAATACAAAAATTATTTCACCGATGAAAAATATGATGATTATCCTGTAGTCGGAGTTTCAAGAAATGCAGCAGAGTTTTATTGCGAATGGCTGCTTAAGTTAGAGACTAAGACAATTGTTTTACGTAAAGGACAAACTGCTCCAAATGGAATGAGGGTTAAAGAAAAAGAAATTCTGATGACAGGTCCGGGATATGGTTATTACAGGATCCCACTTGATATGGAATGGCAGTATGTTTCAAGGCAGCCCTATAGAAAAAGTTTTAAAAATGATTATAAGCTTCATAAAGTAACAGAAGGCGCAGATAACAGATGGGGAATTCTTCATCTGCACGATAATGTTTCAGAATGGGTTACTATTTCAGATGACACACTTGGAATATGTACAGGTGATAATTGGTTAACAGAAAGACAACCCTCAATCATTCGTATGAATCCTGATTCAAGCAAAGGATATATCGGATTCCGCATAGTCAGAACGTATAAACCGGAAGAAATCAGGAAATAAAGAAATTGCCTCCTTCGGTTCGGGAAGTCCTTAAGCAGATTGATTATTTGTTCAGGATTGTCCAACAATGATTATCAATCGATGTTTTGTATTATATTCGGCAATAAGACAAAATCTATGATCAGGTTAACAGAAAATCAGATTAAAGAAATCGCCGACAATCTTGATACAGGCATGAATTGTTACATCAATAAAATAACAGGAGAAATTGTGACTGTTCTCGATTTCGATAGTTGGCCAGGTGGCGATACTGAGTTATGGGAAGATGTCTTAACTGAACTGCAAGAAAATTGGGATAAATATGTTCAGATAGAAAGAATGGAGTCACGTGAATCTTTTGAGATAATGGAGGACTTCACTGGAACTGTTGACGATAAGGATCTTCAGAACAGATTAATTACAGCGTTAAATAAAAGACATCCTTTCCAGAATTTCAAGTGGCAGATAGATAATTCAGGACCATATCGTCAAAAGTGGTTTGATTTTAAAGAACAGAGATTAATAGATTGGGTAAAAAACAATCTTGATCACCTTGAGATAGAGTATGATCTGTAAATTAATCTAATACCAGGATCAACCTGCCCGTTAATCCTTTTTTCGGGACGATGACCTGAGTGAAATAAAATTGATCAATACTTCAATTCTGATTGAATCATCCATCACAATCAGTTTTAAGGGAATGATAATTTTCAACTGAGTTTCAACTGAGTAAGTAGCATGAATTAAAAATAAAATCAGATCGTAAATTTTATGGGAAAAGCGAAAATTTTCGGTATGTCGTTTGCATCAATTTATCCGCTCTACATTCAGAAAGCAGAAAGGAAAGGCCGCACTAAAGATGAAGTTGACAAAGTTATTTGCTGGCTGACCGGTTACGATAAACAATCCTTGCAACAACGGATAGATGAGAATAGTGATCTTGAAACCTTCTTCACACAAGCCCCGCAAATAAACCCGAACGCCTCAAAAATTACAGGCGTGATCTGCGGAATAAGAGTTGAAGAAATTGAAGACAAGCTGATGCAGAAAATCAGATATCTTGATAAGCTTATTGACGAGCTGGCAAAGGGAAAATCAATTGAGACAATTTTAAGAAAATAGGAATATTTGACATCTATACAGTCTTTCACAATCCTGTTAGTTTCATTTATGTCAGACGGAAAAGTTTAATAAATTTGAAAAAACAGCAGTCATGACAAGAATAGCCGCATTACTTTTTTTTATGCAATTATTGTTTTCGTGTAATAATGTATCCCGAAACAAATCAGAATCAAAAGATTCCGTGATATTTGATCCAAACACATTAAACGATGACTTTGAGACCTGTAAACAAATCAGGGGTCAGCTGCTCTATCTTCCGGTTTATTCTAATGTTCCGTATCAGATCGATACGTTGAAGTTCGACATGAGCGCTTTTGTTGCAATTCATAATACAGACCTTTATAACAATATCCGTCTTTCAAAAGTTTTATATTTTGATCAGAAGGGCAGATTAGTAGATGATTTTCTGAAGGAAGAATCAATATCTATCAGCCCGTTATCAACAAAGGACTTCTATATACCGTATGAGGATCAGAGCGGTACGGGTGCAAATTTTCTTGTTGAATGGCATGCTGACTCACTTGTAAATGAACCGCTCATTGAAGCTGTAACTTTGTGTGTAAAACCGAATAATACGGTTGCAATTCTGAGTCATGGCAGGATAATGAGGGAAAAAAAGTAGCATAAGAGTGACGTTGTAACGGTAATTATTTGTTTTAATACTATCATTTATAGAGTATCAATATCACATTGAATATCTGCATGTTAGCAAAATAGGAATTGAACATTAAGAACTTAGATTTGTAACATTTGTTACAATTTAAGAATGTATATAAACAGAAAAACGGGTAGGCAAATTAGCCTTCCCGTTTTTTTTGTCGGGGTGACTGGACTTGAACCAGCGGCCTCTACGTCCCGAACGTAGCGCGCTACCAACTGCGCCACACCCCGCAATGAGCCTCGAAACATCAATCCTTATAATGGATCCCGTTCGAGGCAGCAAAAATAACAAAAAAAAGCAATCACTGTAAAAGCTGTCTGAAAAGATTTAAATATGAGCTTTATGTGCAGTATTACAAATTAAATGAATTTGTATTAAACATAATCTGATGTAACTGATAAGCCTTTAGTTGCTTAACTTTGTTCTATAAATAAATAATGATTATGTCAAAACTCTTTTCTCCCCTGACAATAAAAAATACAGTTTTAAAAAACAGGATAGTAGTCGCACCTATGTGCCAGTATTCATCAACAGACGGATTTGCGAATGACTGGCATCTTGTACATCTGGGTACAAGGGCTGCCGGTGGGGCCGGTTTGATTATTACAGAAGCTACTTCAGTCCTGCCTGAAGGAAGGATCAGCCCCGGGGATCTTGGTATCTGGAAAGATGAGCATATTGATATGCTGAGGCGGGTTGTCGATTTCATTCATCTGCAGGGATCAGTTGCCGGGATCCAGCTCGCTCATGCAGGAAGAAAAGCATCGTGTGCGGTTCCCTGGGATGGAGGGAAACAGTTATCATCCGACAAGGGAGGCTGGCAAACCTTCGGACCCTCTGAAATTCCATTTGTTGAATCAACGAAACCGCCTCAACAACTGTCAAAGGATGGAATAAATCATGTTATTTTCGCTTTCAGGGACGCTGCCCAAAGGGCAATCGAAGCAGGGTTTAATATTATCGAAATTCATGCAGCACACGGGTATCTTATTCATGAATTCCTCTCCCCTGTGAGCAATCACCGTACAGATGACTATGGCGGTTCATTTGAGAATCGCATAAGACTCTTATGTGAAGTTGTTGAAAGCGTAAAATCGGTATGGCCCGTGAATAATCCTCTTTTTGTAAGAATTTCAGCAACAGACTGGACAGAAGGAGGCTGGACTGTTGAGGAAAGTGCTAAGCTGGCCGGGATATTGAAAGATAAAGGAGTGGATCTGATTGATTGCTCATCAGGTGGAAATGTTTTCCACGCAAAAGTACCTTTAAGCCCCGGGTACCAGGTGCAGTTCTCAGAAGCGGTCAGAACAACAGGCATCCTGACCGGAGCTGTAGGGCTGATTACTTCAGCTTCACAGGCTGAAACAATCCTGACTGAGGATAAGGCTGATCTTGTCCTTTTTGGACGGCAGATGCTGCGTGATCCATATTTCCCGCTGCATGCTGCAAAAGAACTGGGAGATGAAATCACATGGCCAAACCAGTATCTCAGGGCAAAGGAGCCGAGAATTTAGCTCCTTCTCTACCCTGATATACAATTACTAATTCTTCGATAAAACAATATCGCCCTTATTTGGAACAGCCTGATAGACGACTACATTTCCATCGTCACTTTTACTGGCTGTAACTGTCGTTGAATTATTTCCCTGGGTTATGCTTACTTCTTTCCAACTTCCCGGAACAGATGTCTTCAATGTAACCGGAATATTATACAGGCTTGTATCAAGAGCATTCGAAAGATTCAGAATTATATCTTTTCCCTGAATCTCCGCCTGCACTGTCGAATTCATCCTTTCACACATATATCTTACAACATCACCGAATGTTGCTACCCAGAGTTCATCTTTTGATTTTATATATTGAAAATACTCCTTAAGGTACTGTGTCGTTAACGACTCCCATCCAATACCGTCAACTCCATGAAACACTAGTACAAGCCACATATTATTATATACAGCAGCAGTGTCGACCCATGATTTCATTAACGGCATTGATGTTTTCCGTACTGCGCCTCTTTGCCACTGCACATATTCGGATTCAGGGCTACCCGGATTTTCGCGACTACTGCGATGGATTTCTTTCAAAAAAGATTCCCTTATGCCGTTTCTAAGAGCAGGATATACAGTCAGTCCGTAATCAACAGCTCTCTTATTTTCTGTTCCGTAAGGGATCTCACCGGAAAAAGTGTGCTTTTTACCAAGCTGATTTAAAATCTCCTCGCGGCTTTTCTGCAGTTCATACATCGCATTAGCTTCATCAAGTGCGGCTAACCTTGGATGAGTCACCATGTGACTTGAGAATTCATGCCCTTTTGCAGCATAATTTCTGATCTCATCCCAGGAAGCATCAACAGTATCAAGTATTTCGTAAGCAACGCCTTTTAGAGGCTTGAATTCGCCTTTGCGTACCTTTGCATATAATTCGTCCATGAGCTGATATGCCCTGTCAGGTTTCCCGCCGTCAATCCTTGAACCGGCATTGCTGTGATAAGCAAGTGTACCTTTTAAACCAAGGAATGCTGCAGCAGAAGCCCTTTCAAAAAAGTTTGTGCTGTCAGTTTTAACAGTCGCTGTCTCCTTTATAATTTCTTTTACGGGTCTTCCTACAAAAGTACCTTTATAAACCGAACCTTTAATTGTACCTGTATTAATGAAAAAGGTCCCGGGAACACCTAATTCATCCATCATTGGCACAGCATTACGGAACTGGTTTACAGTGCCGTCATCGTAAGTGAGTGACACTGCGCCTTTTTTATCATACTGGAATTTTGTAATCTCTGTTTTCCCTTTTTCAGACGTTCCTGAACAGGAAACAATAAACATAAAAAGAGCCGGTAACAAGTAAACATTTTTCATATAGTATCCTCCGCTTTGTTTGAAGGATAAAACTATTTAAAAAATACAAATACAAGGCACACAGAACAATAATTAGCGAGCGAAACCCCAAAATCATTATGTTCTTGCTTATCAGGCTCTTACAGGTATTTTGCCTGTATTGATACCGTTAAATAAACCTAAAAAGGCTTCCGGAAGCTTCTCAAACAATCAAGAATTGTGACACGATATTTCAGGTTTTAATGACTTTTTATCTAGGCTCCACTAATCTTGTACTTTGAAAGATCGCTTAATGCAGGACCCTCAAGCAATTCGCCATCAACGGAAAAACGGCTTCCGTGACATGGACAATCCCAGCTTTTTTCGGCGCTGTTCCAGTGAACGATACAACCCATGTGAGTACATTTGGCAGATACTAGGTGTAGATGTCCGTCATTATCAATATAAGCTGCAGCTTTATCATTGCTTAATTCAACAACCCTTGCCTCACCCGGTTTTATTCCGGCAAGCTCTTTTTCATTACCTTTAAAGACATAGTCCTTTATAAGATGAGCTGTTACATCAATGCTTTCTTTTATCGTTTTTTGTTGCTGAAGCCTTCGGATTGAATCGTTTCGGATCGAAAGTTTTTGCCCAGGCATTCTCCTTCCCGGCTATCAGATCGCTTATAATAATTGATGCTGCAGTACCATAAATCAATCCGTCGGCAGAGAATCCGGTTGCTATATAAACATTTGCCTCCATCGGGCTTGTTCCGATGTAAGGAAGGTAATCGGCGGGAGAATAATTCTGTGCCGCCCAGAGGTATGATATCTCGCCTACGTTGAAGTGTTTTCTTACAAATTCCTCAACTTTTATGAAGCTCTCCTCAGTGAGCTCTTTATGGCCGACTTTTCTTGAATCACCCAGGACAATAAGATAATCACCTGCATCAGTACTGTAAGTTCTGATCGAATACTTATCCTTCCCATCGAGAGCCCAGTAGATTCCCGGTACAGGAATATTCTCTTTCAATCTTGCCGCAATTGCATATTCCCTGTAGACTTCCATCTGTGCGTGTACAAGGTAAATACCCTTTGGTGTATGAGTCGCCTGAACTACCTTATCAGCCTTTACAATACCTCCCGTTGTCTCAACATAACACGGATCATATTCCCTGATGTTTGTGACTCGTGTATTTTCGAATATCCTGCAATTGCCCCCGTCAATTGCAGCTGCAAGCTTTTTAACATACTGTAATGGATTGAATTGCGCCTGCAAATCAACGCTTACGATTGAAGACATTCCAAACGGAAATCCCGGAGGAGGAGAATCACTTATATTCAGGCCCGAATTTTTAATCGCCTCAAACTCATTCTCTATCTCTTTTGATCCTTTCTTCCCCGGGGAAAAATAATTCCAGGAAACTCTCTGAAAGCCGCAATCAATGCCAAACTCATTGATCCTGTCCTCGATGAAAGTCAATGCTGCTGCCCGGGATAAAGTCACATCACTGAGGACATCTTCGCCATGCTTTGAAAGAATTGTATGAAACTGGCCTGTTGGAATATAAAGGTTCCCTGTCGACGAACCTGTTGTACCCATACCAACCCTGCCAGCCTCCAGAACGACTACTTTTTTCCCTTCACGGGAAAGATTATACGCTGTGCTTATTCCTGTTATACCACCTCCGATTATCGCCACATCGGCATGTATATCTTCATTGAGCGTCGTGAATCCTTTTGTTTCGGCAACAAATGCCTCCCAAATTGATTTTGTATGATTTACTGCCATGTGGAAATAGTGTTAGAATACAAACAGATTCAACCCCTTGTTTAACTTTGTTGAGAATTGATTTGTTCAGATATTCCTGTAATATTTCCTGATTCTTAATTATCCGGTTTTAACAACTACATTCCCCTCATCGCCTGTTAACCTTAATGTCAATTCCACCTGTATTATCACCAAGCTTGTTCAGCCTGTATTTAAATGAAAGAATGATATATCTTCCAAGTATTGCAGATCTTCGCTCTGTAAGAGTGTTAAGCTCACTCAGCCTGATAATACCCGTGTTCCTGTTCAGAAGATCAACACCTGAAAGTGTAAGAATTCCGCGCTTGTTCTTCAGGAAATTATAGCTGATCTCCGTATTGACAAGAGGAATCAGCCTTGACTCATTAAAGCTTCCGGATGAATATTTTGTTATATCGGCAGAAGACATAATGCTGAGTGACTTGCAAGGATTGTACCTTGCCTCAGTGAACCATGCAATATCAAGGTAGCTGTCATTAAGCGATTTTTGTACAGAATACTTTGAGTTGACAAGTGTAAGCGCTGTTCCGGTCTCGATATCCCATCTTTCTTTTTTCCTGTTACTTATCGTAAGTGAAAATCTCTGTGTAAGGCTATTGTTTACATTCTCAACGTTATTGATGTAATCCAGACCACGATCAAGCGACTCATCAATTACAAGATTCAAAGTAATACCAAGTGGTCTTACCGGAGTTGTAAAGTCAATTGTTCCGCTGGTTGCAATGTCGCTTTTGACATTCACGAGCGAAATCACCTGTCTCAGATCTTCACCGATTGTCCTTGAATATCCGGTTTTATCTTTTGCGTACCTGAGATTAATACTTGTAAGAAGTGTCGTAAATGAGAACTGGTCGAATAGCCACCATGTCAATCTTGAATTATGAATGTATTCGGGTTTCAGATCACGGTTTCCGTAAATCAATGATAATGGATTTAAATTATTTACAACAGGAAGCAACTGCATTGCAGCCGGAGTATTGGCAAGTGCAGAATAATTAAACATCAATCTTCGCCCTGATCTGTAATTATACTCAATTGATGCTCCGGGAGAGATGAATGAATATTTCTTCGTAAGTCCGTCGTCATTGTTCAGGAAACTGTTGTATTCACCTGTAATTGAAAGTAATGATACTGTCAGGCTTGTTTTTGATGTTACAAGCTTCCACTTTAACCCGGGACGAAAGGAAATATCAGTCTTGTTGAACTCAGGACTCAGGCTTGTATCACTGATAAGCCCGTTTTCAATATCACCCTGATTTCTGTTCAGTTGTTCATCCGAGTAATTCAAACCAAATGAGAGGTCAATAAAGGATTGTCTGGTAATTTTCTGAGTCAGCGAAATATTTCCTGAATATGTTCCTCCTGATGTGCTGATATCATAGAACTGATTCCCGGATTCCAGAGATGAAGGGCTGAAATATTCGGTTTTATTATAAAACCTTGTCGATGAGTTGCTGCCTGTTAAATTAGTCTTGCCTGAGATCTTAAGAATCGTTTTGCTTCCGTTTATCCTGAGAAGGTATGAAGCATCAATATTCCCGGATAATCTTGAGACATTCTCTCCTGATTTTCTCTCAAGAGCATTAACAGGGGTATTCCCCAGCAATGAGGATGATAAAGATGAAATTTCATCAGTTGCCGAATTGAGAGAGAAGCCTCCGTTAATAATAATATTCTGCTTTTCTCCTATAAGATTCCTGATTCCAAAGTTAATTCTCTGTGATGTGTCTGTTTTAGTTTCCGCCTGTTGTCCCTTAACAAGGAATGAACCCGACGGTGTGTAATTTTTCTGAGTTGTTGCTTCAGATAAACTTCTTTTTGATCCGTTTCCAAGATAGCTCATGAAAAACCTGTCATTATCATTCTTTGAGAATGAGAAGTTAAATCCGGCAGCTCCGTTTGAACCCGTACCGTATACAGGTTGTCCGAAATTAACCGGAAAGCTGTTTTCACCGCCAATCATAATATGTCCGTCACCTGAAGAAAAAGCTGACATTCCTCCGCTGAAATTTATATAATCACGCATTGAAAATCCGAGCTGGTTGATATTGTTGTACATGCTTACAAGAGCCAGCTGGGATTTACCGGTGAAACGGTACATTTTTGCTCCTGCCTGAGCTCTCTCATCAGTACCTGCACCGGCCGAGATATCACCAAAGATGCCTCTGCGTTTCTTATCCTGAAGTATCAAGTTCATTGTCTGATTCCTTTCACCATCATCGATGCCTGTGAATTTCGACTCATCGGTTGGCTTATCGTAAAGCTGGATCTTTTCTATTGCATCGGCAGGAAGGTTCCTTGTTGCAACCTTGGGGTCATTGCCAAAAAACTCCTTCCCGTCAACAAGTATGTTATTGACATCTTCCCCAAGAGCTTTTATATTGCCGGCCCGGTCCACCTCTATACCGGGGAGCTTTCTGACAAGATCCTCGGCAACTGCATCAGGTTTCAATTTGTAAGCACCTGCATCATATTCAATTGTATCTTTTTTAATTTTTAACGGTATTCTCTCACCTGTTACAGTCACCTCATTTATTCCGAATATTTTAGATACAAGAACCACAGATCCGATATTTTCTCCTGATACGTTCGGAACCTCGACTGATCTATAGACTGTCTCATGACCAAGCAAAGATACCTGAAGCAGATACGTGCCTTTTTTTATATTTCGTATCTCAAATTGACCATCATTGCCTGAAATTGAGAAATAAAGCAGTGTTGAATCAGCGGGATTAAGGAGCACAGCTGCGGCTGATGAAAGAGGCTGTGCATTCTCATTTATTATTTCTCCCTTCAGGTTTGAAACCTGCCCTTCAGCCAGTCCGCAGAGTAATAAAAGTAAAAAGGTAAATGTCTTTTTCATAGAATCACTGATGTCTTATAACGATTCTCATCTGGTTGCCCCCTCCTTCTTCCATTCCCATCTCTTTCAGTTTTTCAGCGACAAGCTTTTTATATTCTTCTTCCGATATCTTCCTGCCATCTTTAGGCGGATGAATCTTCATCTCTTCAGGTTTCAGTGACTCAATAGATTTTGCTGTATAGATCCTCGATCCTTTGTTTATATCAGCTTCAAGGATCATCCCGGGCAGACTGCCAAGACCCTGGGGACCTCCTTCGATTTTAATATCAGGTGTGAACCATGCAGTTGTAATTAATCCGGCTGTATCTGTTTTTGTTGCCTCGTAACATGTATATCCCAGTATTTCCTTTTGATTACCTGTCATCTTCCAGTCAATTTGCGGAATGTCCTTTTCTACAAGGAAAATCCTGTTCATGAAGTCTTTCTGTTCGATTACTTTCTTTGTTTTCAGATCAGTATATATCTTGTTTTCGCCCGATACAATCATATTGATCCGTAAATTACCATCGTCATGCTGGTTTGCCATTTCATCATCCACCACTGAGTTCCCATTTTCGAATAACATTGCATCACTGTTGAAAACCAGGATTTTTTCTGCTTTCCTTTCCCTGGGAAGCCGTGACGCCAGGCCTTCCGCATCACCTTCAAGCTTTAATTCAATTCTTGATCTTTCCTCAAAATAAATCCTGCCACTGCCTGTATTACTGCTCTGACCACAGATTGCAATCGTGCTGAAAAGGGCAATTGCTGAAATAAATAGTTTTTCCATGTTTTTTATTTTCAAAATTATGCCCGGCGATCAACATAAAAGGTTAAGCGAAAATCAATTGAGGTTAATTAAGGTTAATTGAAATGATGTTGTCAGATAATGGTAATTATATTTGTACCTGCAGTTATGAAAAAGAACAAAAACAACTGGATCCTTCTGCTGATGATTGCAAGCCAGGCGCTTCTTATACTTTTTGTTTTTCACTGGCTAAGATTACAGTACATCGCAGAAAAAGACAGGCTTACAGGAGAACTTGCTGAAATTTATATTGAAGCAAGAGACGAGATGGTGGATACCCTGCTTTTCAGGAATTATGTCCGTCCGGTTCTGGCTGACCGGGAAGACTCTGTATTCAAAAGTTCCGGTCAACTGAAAGGTATAGTAAGGCTCATGGATAATGAAAGGCGTGTAATTGTAAACATGGAACATAGTCCTGACTCTTCATTTACTCCTTCTGAAGCATTGAAAATTGGTAAAAAAGATATGCTTCTTCGAAGTGTCAGGCTCATTATTTCACATACAGGAGACACCCTCAGCAAAGATGAGCCCCTGACAAGGGATTTCGGTATCATTCCCGATACAGCAGCATTTAAAGTGCATTTTCATAGAAGACTGCTGGATTCGGGAATGAAATTCAACCTCATCTGGGTTCGTGATTCTTCAATAAATCATAAGTTTAAAAGGACGCTTTACCTTGCTCCGCTGAATCCATTTTCTCTACCTGCTGTAAAGATAAAGGACTATAATGGATACATCGCTGTGAGAATTGTTCCTCAGGTTCTATTCGGTGTGCTCCTGATCTTTCTTACAGGTATGGCTTTCATGCTGTCATATCGCAGCCTTCGAGATCATGCGATAATGAATAAGCTGCGAAATGAATTTGTAAGCAACATGACACATGAGCTTAAGACACCGGTGGCTTCAATCAGCCTGGCGCTGGAATCACTGAGTAAGTACAAACTCATGAACGATCCCCTTGTGATGAAGGAATACCTGGAACTTGCAATTTCAGAAACAAAAAGGCTTGAAGAACTGATTAACAGGGTGCTCGACAATTCGATTCTTGAAGGAGACAATCACAAAGTTAACTTCAACGATACTGATATTAATTCAATAATGAGAAGTGTGATCTCTGTTATGCAGACAAGGTTGACGAATGGAGAAATTAAGTTTATACCTTCTGAAGATCAGCTTATATTGAAATGTGATGAGTTACTTTTAAAAGGCGTTATCTTTAATATTCTCGACAACAGCATTAAATACTGCAACACGAACCCTGAGATTATAGTGACTTCAGAGATTGAGAATGGGTATGCAAACATTGTCGTCACTGATAATGGTCCGGGTATTCCTGATGAATACAGGGAAAAGATATTCGAGAAGTTTTTCCGCATCCCCTCAGGCAATGTTCATAACGTGAAAGGCTATGGTTTAGGACTCAACTTCGTTTCTGTTGTGTTAAAAATACATTATGGAAAAATAAGTGTCACAAATCTCGAAAGAGGATGCTCCTTTAAAATAATGTTACCCCTTCAATGATACAGAAAACAAAAATATTTTATATTGAAGATGAACAGGCCCTCGGCAGGATCGTGAGCGACACTCTTACAAAACAGGGATATGATGTGACCTGGGAGAAGGATGGTGCAAAGGTTCTTTCATATTTCGAAAATGAAAAACCCGACATCTGTGTTCTTGATATAATGTTGCCAAACACTGACGGTTACAGCCTTTGCAGAACAATAAGAGGATTGTTCCCGGATTTACCCGTAATATTCCTGACTGCTAAAACAGAAACTGCAAATGTTGTTGAAGGTTTTGAATCAGGCGGTACGGATTATATCAGGAAACCGTTCAGTATTGAAGAACTCATTGTGAGAATCGAGAATCAGCTGACACTAAGAAATGGGAGATTTCTGGCCGGTAATCTTAATGAAATCCTTAAAATCGGAAAGTATACGCTTGATACATGCAGGTATGAGCTTAAATCGTCCCATGGAGTGATAAAACTGTCAAACCGTGATATGCAGCTCCTGAGAATGCTGTATGCCAACAGGAATGGTATAACACACAGGAAAGATCTGCTAGTGTCGGTCTGGGGTGACGATTCATATTTTAACTCCAGGAACCTGGATGTTTATATCAAAAAAATCCGTGATTATTTCTCTGGTGATCAATCTGTTCAGATAATCACATTAAAGGGAAATGGATATATTTTTCTTGTACCCTGATATTTTCAGGCTTTGTGTTCAGCCATCATTTCTTCAATCTGCTTCATATTGAATTTTTCAAGTTGGGTAATTGTTGTGTCCCTTCTGAAGAATGGAGGCACAATCCTCATTGCTTCTTCCTTACTATCCACATCAATGATGAACCATGCTTTATGAACGCCATCATGGCATCCCCAATCAGCATTAATAAGAAAATGGTTTCCCGTATCAAGAAATACCTGAATTGCATGAAGACATGCAAGTCTTTCAGCGGCGTGAACTACCTCAACTAAGTATTTTGCCATAATTTTAGTTTTTTAATCAGCAGTAATCTATCTTCATCAACCAAATTATAGTCCTAACAAGACAAGATAGGTTATGTTCAGATCATATTTGATTTGGATCAGATTCATTTACAATGGTTATTTTTGCACTGAGCTCAGGAATGAAATTATATAAACCTGCAACTGAAAACATCATGACACAAAAGAGGATATTATCAATCGACATAATGCGGGGGATTACTCTTATCCTCATGCTGTTTGTGAATGATCTCTATATGCCGGGAGTTCCTTCATGGCTCGGGCACATGGAAGCGGATTTTGACGGGATGGGACTCGCAGACTGGGTATTTCCGGGATTTCTCTTCATGGTTGGGATGGCTATCCCGTTCTCTATTGGGAAAAGAATTTCAGGCGGCGAGGATAATTATGCAGTTGCAAAGCACATTGGCATACGCTCTGTAAGCCTTCTCATTATAGGTGTGCTCATGCTGAATTCAGGGAGAGTGAATCCCGAGCTTACAGGAATAAGCGAAAACCTATGGGCGTTGCTTATGTATCTTGGCATATTTCTTACCTGGAATGATTACAAAGACACAGGAAAAAATTTTTTCACAATTGTAAACATGAGACTTCTTGGGATGGCTCTGCTTGCATTTCTCGTGTTTAAGTTTAAATCAGGGCAACCTGCAAACGAAGGGTCGCTTATCACAGGATGGTGGGGTATTCTGGGTCTCATCGGATGGGGTTATCTTGTTACTGCTTTCGTCTATCTTTTTGTTAAGGATAACATCCTCATTACAACCGTTGTATTTCTTTTCTTTCTCTGCATGAACATCCTTACTAAAATTGGAATGCTGACTTGGCTGGATCCCGTAAAACCGGTTCTCGGGATCATTCTTGAAGGCAATGTCCCAATGATCGTAATTGCCGGTGCCCTTACAACATTAATTCTGAAGAAGTACAGGGATAAAGTAACTGAAGGCCTTATTATTATTTTGTCTGTCGGAGTATTGAGCATACTTGCAGGTTTTAGTATCCGTCACTGGATAATAATATCAAAAATCCAGGCAACTCCAAGCTGGGGACTTATCTGTAACGGCATAAGCATGATTCTCTTCGTCCTGCTTTACTATATTATCGACATCCGGGGAAAGTATTCATGGGCATCGTACATTAAACCTGCCGGTGAGAATTCGCTTACAACATACCTTGCTCCCGATATAATCTATTATCTGATCTGGATGAGCGGGATACCTGTTCTTATATACAAACAATCATCCGAGCCACTCATCGTGATAGCAGGTTCGCTTGTGTGGTCATTCCTGATGGTTGGATTGACAGCTCTTCTTGTAAGGTTTGGGATAAGGCTTAAATTATAAGTAATATCATGGAAGTTCAGTATCATTCCCTGCTCATCGAGTAAGGTGCCGAATCATCCTCTGTTCCTCTCTTATAATTTGGTTCAGGGCCCATGCTGAATACAATCTTCCCGCCCTTCAGAATTTCTGAATGTGTTATGAAATTTGTATTTACCTTTTTGTTATTGAGCTTCAGGTTCTGAACATAAACATTCCCGTGTGCATTTTCCTTTGCACTGATGACAAACTTCTTACCATTTTCAAGATAAAGAGTCACTTTATCAAACAATGGAGATCCGAATACATATTCACCTGTGCCGGGTGTTACAGGATAGAATCCCATTGCTGAAAATACATACCATGCGGATGTCTGCCCGTTATCCTCATCACCGCAGTATCCATCGGGAGTATAGTTATATAGTTTATCAAGAACTTTACGGATGTGATATTGCGTTTTCCAGGGCTGACCGGCGTAATCATAAAGGTAAATCATGTGCTGGATCGGCTGATTTCCGTGCGCATAGTTTCCCATATTCATTATCTGCATCTCGCGTATCTCATGAATAACCTGTCCGTAATATGAATAATCAAATACTGGCGGAACAAAAAATATCGAATCAAGCTTTGCCGTGAAAAAATCTTTTCCTCCCATCAGGTCAATCAGACCGTTAACATCCTGAAAAACGCTCCATGTATAGTGCCAGCTGTTGCCTTCAGTAAATGCATCACCCCATTTATAAGGGCTGAACGGCGACTGGAAGGATCCGTCAAGATTTCTTCCCCTCATCAGCTTCCTTCCCGGATCGAATACATTTTTGTAATTCATCGCCCGCCTGGCAAACAGGTCAATCTCGCTTTGTGGTCTTCCAAGCTCTTTTGCAAGCTTCCAGATACAAAAATCGGCATAAGCATACTCAAGAGTTCGTGCAGTATTCTCATTAATTCCGACATTATAAGGAACATAGCCAAGGTCATTATAATATTTTGCACCCAGCCGTCCTACTGAAGAAACAGGCCCAACGCTGTCGGTGTTCTTTAAAACAGCATTGTAGAGTGTCTCAATATCATAACCTCTTATCCCTTTGAGATATGAATCAGCTATCAGTGATGCTGAATTGGAGCCGATCATGCAATCACGGTGACCAGGACTGGCCCATTCCGGCAACCAACCACTCTCCTTGTAAGTGTTTGCAAGTCCTTCCATGATTTTTGAATTGATGTCGGGATACATCAGTGTTGTAAATGGGAACAGGGCTCTGAAAGTATCCCAGAAACCATTGTCAGTATACATGTAACCCGGCAGTACCTGTCCGTTATATGGACTGTAATGAACTATCTCATTTTTTTGATTCAGTTCATAGAAGCTTCTTGGGAAGAGGATCATCCTGTAAAAGCATGAATAAAATGTTCGCTGCTGATCCTCAGTTCCTCCTTCAATCCTTATGCGTCCCAGTTGCCTGTTCCATTCGTCTTTTGCAGCCTGTTTTACAGTCTCAAAGTCCTTATTCCCTATTTCTCTCTCCAGATTAAGCTCGGCCTGTTCAGGACTGATAAATGATGATGCAATTCGCACATGTATTTTATCGTTCCTTGAAGTTTTAAATCCGAGTACAGCGCCTGAATGGCTGCTTTCGGCTTCAGTGGAATTAAGATTGAGAGTATCATTCTGCCAGGTATGAGTTGTGGTGAAATCCCTGTCAAAAACAGCAACAAAATAATTATGAAAATTCTCAGGAACACCACCCGAGTTGTTCCTGCAATATCCTGTCACCTTCCTCTCGGAAGGAATAATCTTCACCATCGAACCTTCATTGAAACCATCCAGAAGGATAAAAGATGAATCGCTTTCCGGAAAGGTAAATCTGAAGATGGCAGCCCGTTCAGTGGGAGCTACTTCAGCTGTTACATCATAATCAGCAAGGTAAACGCTGTAATAATATGGCTTTGCAATTTCTGACTTATGAGAAAACCATGAAGCTCTTTCATTTTCGGAAATCCGCAATTTACCTGTTTCGGGCATCAGTGAGAACGCAGCATAATCGTTGATCCATGGGCTTGGCTGATGAGTTTGCTTTATACCAATTATTTTATAATCGTCGTATGTATAACCCCATCCGTTTCCCATAGGTCTTGTCTGAGGAGTCCAGAAATTCATACCCCATGGCAAAGCTATAGCAGGATAAGTATTGCCATTTGATAATTTGAATTCAGAATCGGTGCCCATCAGAGGATTCACAAGATCAGCAGGTTCCGTTTTGGTCTCTTCGTTTTTTTTCTGGAAGATGAACGTACCGATTGCAAGCGCTGCCAGTACTATCCAGGCTGCATAATTTGTCTTTGATGTCCCGTCGATACCCATATTCAGATCACTTTTAAGGTTTTCATTCTTGTAAAAACTATATCAGGCGTAAGTCTTCTCATGCATTCCATTCCATGTCGTGAGCGCCCCTTCCCATATATTGTACAGGGCCTGCAATCAAGTTCCTCAACCGGAATTCTGATTGAGTAATTATCGGGTTGCATCCAGGCTCCAAAACCGGCCATGGGGTCAGTTCCTCCCCATATTGAAATTACTTTTGTCCCGCAAACGGCCGCAAGATGCATGTTTGAAGAATCCATTGATATCATCAAATCCAGCCTGCTCATAAGGGCAAGCTCACCTGAAAGCGTCATCTTTCCATGTACATCATAAATACCGGGAACCTTTTCAATATAGGTTTTCATTGCTTCAGTATCCTCTTTCCCACGGAAGATAAAGAAACGGCATGGAGTTGCCGATGAAATAAGCTCAAGTAACTTAATCATATACTCTTCCGGCCACATTTTAAGCTTATGCTTTGCAAATGGAGCCACCCCTATGTTTGTAAATCCTGGTTCTGTTAATGAATTAACAGAACCCAGGTCTGCTTCTGAGGAGATAATTGTCTTGTTTCGTTCAGGAGTAACAGGAAAACCTGCTTTTAAAAAAACATCTGCATACCGTTCAACAGAATGTTTTAAAACTACTTTCTTTTTGCCCGTGATCAATGATTTCTTCTCACTTCTTCCTTTATCAATAACATAAACAGGGATGCCTGAGAGACTGAAAAGAAACCTTATTATCTTCGATCTGAGAACATCATGAAGGTCAATTATTTTATCTGGTTTTACTTCTGTTCTGAGATCAAAGAATAACCTTATCAGCCCAAAAAAACCTTTATGACGTCCGTTGAAATCCGGAGAGAAAGATCTAAAACCGGAAATAGCAGAAAAGAATGGAAGGAATGTCTTCCGGGTCATCATTACAATCTCAACATCGGGGTGCTGCTTTCTCATCCCGGAAATTACCGGAACTGTAAGGGCAACATCACCCATTGCTGTTGTTCTGATCACAAGCAGACGCACCTCAGTATTTTTCGTAAGATTTTTCCTCAATTAACCCTGATGATGTACGTATATTGATCTCTCTCTTGATATCCGATCTTTTATCATTTTTAAAATAAACGGCACGTGCCGTTTCAACGAACTCCTGCCCGAAATCCTTTTTCCTTTCAAGGTCCCGGATCCTGTCTTCGATGTCCCACAGATCACAATTAATGTGATATAATCCTGTATACAATGGATCATTCACGTTCAGTATTCCTTTTGCTGCTTCACTCAGAACATCAAACTCCTTCTGCAGATTCATCAGTTTCCGCTCATCTTTTATGCGTTCAAGCTTTATCTGAATAATAGTAAGCTTATCAATTATCTCTCCGTTTGAGACCTCGATCTTCATTTCTGACAATGTGTTTAATTGTTCCAAAAGTAGTGAAATCCGCCGAAATATGGAGTTTGCCTAATATGGATCGACATCTATCGAAATTCTCAATCCGGATGAACCTTTTTCATTCTCAATCCGGCTCAGAACATCAATGATAAGCTGTTTGGCTTTTGATTGAGGCTTCTCCCGTTCTATTTTCAGGATAATTGTTTTAATATACCAGAACTGTATCCTGTTTATAACAGGAGCTTCAGGGCCCAGTATACGGCTGCCGAAAATCTTACGTAGCTCGCTTCCAAGCATATCTGAAAAATGATTTAGATGTGAACGGTCCTTGTGCTTAATGCTGAATTTTATCATCCGGCAGAAAGGAGGATAGTTAAAAGTTTTCCTTTCTTCAAGCTGGTTTTTGAACATCGACATGTAATCGTGCCTGATTACATTGCGGATTATCCTGTGTGAAGAATCGGCTGTCTGGATTATTACCTTTCCCTGTTTCTGCCTCCTGCCAGCCCTGCCGCTAACCTGCTCCATGAGTTGAAAACCTCTCTCATGCGCCCTGAAATCAGGAAAGTTCAACATGTTATCGGCATTCAGAATTCCTACAATTGTAAGATTCTCAAAGTCAAGTCCTTTTGAGATCATCTGTGTACCAATAAGGATATCTACACGCCTGTCTTCAAATGATTTGATTATCCTGTCGAATGAATTCTTCGTTCTCGTTGTATCCTGGTCCATCCTTGCTACTCTTGCAGAGGGAAAAACTATCTTTATTTCATCTTCTATTTTTTCAGTACCGAATCCCTTTGTTACAAGACCTGAAGAATTGCAGTTTCCACAGCTATGAGGAAGGCTGGTTGTATATCCGCAATAATGACAAACCAGTTTGTTAAGGGCTTTGTGATATGTGAGGTTGACTGCACATTGTACACATGTTGGGATCCACCCGCATTCTGAACATTCTATATAAGGAGCGAATCCACGCCTGTTCTGGAAAAGAATAATCTGTTCCCCCCTGCCGAGAGCGTCATCAATTGCATAGAGAAGTTCAGGTGTAAAATGAGAGACCATCAGCTTTTTCCTGTATGCTTCTCTTGTATTTGAAATAATAATCTCAGGAAGCTTAATGAATCCATATCTTTCTGTCAGCTCCACAAGACCGTACTTCCCTGTTATTGCATTATTATAGCTCTCGATTGAGGGAGATGCCGAACCAAGAATTGTCCTGGCCCCATGCAGATGAGACAGCATAATTGCAGAATCACGGCCGTTATAACGTGGCGCCGGATCCTGTTGTTTGTATGACGGGTCGTGTTCTTCATCCACAATAACAAGTCCAAGGTTATAAAACGGAAGAAAAACCGAAGAGCGCACTCCAAGTACAAGACTGCAGTTCCCGCCAGGTTCGTGTCCTGAAACCATTTTCCAGATCTCAACTTTCTCGGAATCGTTCAGCCTTGAATGATAAACACATGTAACAGATCCGAAATGTTTATTAAGCCGTGATATCATCTGGGCAGTTAATGCAATCTCCGGCAGCATGTAAAGCACCTGTTTCCCAAGCTTCAGCTGCTCTGCTATAAGATGAAAATAAATCTCAGTTTTCCCGCTTGAAGTAACTCCATGCAAAAGGACGATATCCTTTGTCTCAAAAACCTTTTTGATTGCATTAAATGAGTTTTGCTGAGGAACGCTTAGTTCATTTACAGGAATAGAAGCGATCTTCTCCTCTCCTGTCCTCAGGACAGTCATATCCACATGCCCGATTACACCTTTCTTCTCAAGTGCATTGATGGCAGATTGGGTAGCATGAGTTCCGGACATCAGAAGTGATTTCTTCACCGGGGTAACTTCAGATCCGTCTTCATAACCTGACAGCCTTATAAGCTCTGAGAGTAAGTCATACTGCCTTGGCGCTTTTTTCAGACTGTCGAGGATCTCATTTAACCTCTTTTCAGATAAGGTTTCAGTGAGTTTTAAATAGATTTCTGTTTTCGGTTTATAGTTGCTGATTGCATTTTCAGAAGGGAGGGCTGCTTTCATCACATCACCTTCATTACACATGTAATAGTCTGATATCCAGTTCCATAATCGTAGCTGGATAGCATTCACAAACCCTAATTCTTCAGATATTTCCTTAATATCCCTTACATTACCGGATTCCGGCGCTATGTTATGAACACTCGCAACGACTCCCATGTAGGTGTTCCTTTTTCCGAACTGTACCCTTACGAAAGTGCCGGCAATGACCTTCCCCCTGAGCTTTTCAGGTATACTGTAAGTATATCTGTCCTTGACTGACAGCGGAAGTATCACATCAGCAAACTTCATTGAGACAAATTATCTAAAAGGGCCTTCAAGATAATGATTTCAGGCTACAATCACCTGACGAAAACCGGCTTTTGTTATCTCAGGAACTGAGAAAACCCTGCAATGCGGATATCAGGTTTTCACGCCTTACAGGTTTGATAATACATGCATCACAGCCGGCTTCAAGTATTATATCCTTTTCATCTTTGAAAATAAAGGCCGTCTGCCCGATTATCGGCAGCTTCTGCTTTATATTCCTTAATTCCCTTGTGAGCTCAATGCTGTTTGTCCCGGGCATCTGCATGTTCAGTAAGGCAACATCAATATCGGGTGTGAATTTTGTTATCTGCATTGCTTCAGGGCCTGATCGGGCAGTAATAATATTGATCCCGGTTTCGTGAAGCATCTTCTTAATATACACAAGTGTGTCTTTATTATTATCAATAACGAGACATTTTCTTGAGCTCCAGTCTATACCCGGAGTGAATTCACCCGAAGGATTTTTTGATTGAAATTTCGCGCTTCCGCCTGCAGGTCTGTACGGTAATGAAAAGCCGAATTCTGAACCCATACCTTTTTCTGATTGAACAAATATCCTTCCTCCCATCCTTTCTATAACCTCTTTCGCGAGAGTCAGACCTACTCCAAGTCCATCAAAAGGCCGGTGATAACCGGCGGATTCCTGGTTGAATTCCTCGAAAATGCGAGACAGGTTTTCCTTTTTGATCCCGACGCCTGTATCCTTTATCCTGAAAACCATCTTTCCGGATTCGAGATCGCAGATTAACTCAACCGAGCCCTCGAGGGTGAACTTAACCGCATTATCCATAAGATGGCTCAACACTCTTTTAAGCCATAACCTGTCTGTAAAAATAAGATCACCTTTATCGAAGAAGCTGTTCCTTACATTCAGAACTATGGGTTTTTCGTTTCTCTTAATAATGTCCCTCGTTTCAACTGATATTTCATCAATAATTGAATTGAGAGAGGTCTCTTCATACCGTATCTCAATCTGGGAGCTTTCGAGTCTTGACAAATCGATTATATCGCCGATGATCTGAAGGAGCTTTTCACTGTTATAGTTAATGTGTCCAACATATTCCTGACGGGCTTCAGGAGTAATATCATCAGACAGAAGAAGATTAGAAAATCCAACCACACTATTGAGCGGCGTCCTGATCTCGTGAGAAATATTGGCAAGAAAACCGGATTTCAATCTGTTACTTTCTTCTGCCTCCTTACCAGCTTTAATCAGGTCGGCATTCGCCTGCTTCAATTTGGAAATGTCACGGGAAATTGTAAGTGCGCCTATAGTTATGTCGTCATCCGTTTTTACAGATACTGACTTCGTAGATAGTGGAACATAGTTCCCGTTACGATGGAGCAATCGCAATTCACATTCGTATGAACCTTTTTCGGCAAGCGCCTTCTTTCTTCTGTCGGGATAATCAGAATCGTCAGGATGTAAGAGGTCTTTTGGGCTTATGGCATTATAAGAAATGTGATCGAGTCCAAGCATTGAATAGAAAGCAGAATTTGCATATTTCAGATTTCCTTCACTGTCGTAAAAACATATCCCGTCATCGGCAGCCTGGAGCAACATGCCATAAAACCTGTAGGATTCATTATGAACCTTACTCAGATTATCATTCTCCATCTCTATCGCTGTGTTCCTGCCTGAAAGGCTTTCAATTATCTTTAAAGCATGTCTGTAGTCTTCAGCCAGCCGGCTTACTGAATCTCTCTGCCTTAGTGTGAAAAAAATAACAATTGTGCAAATGATCGTCAATACTCCGCATAAAAAGAGGAGAAATCCGGATAATTGTGAGAATGATGCAGCGCCCTGCAGCATAAAGAATATAGGTTTAATACAAAATAAAGGAATTTTCCCGTTTAATTATTTACAAGTGAACTTATTCCTTCGGAGAAGTGTATAAATTTTATTAAATTGCATTAATTTCAGTCGAAATGGAGCGGGACAATCAGTACTCAGGAGGAAGAAAATACAAAAACAAGGATATTACAGTATATTGGAAGCCATCGGCCTGTATTCATGCTTCTTATTGTTACAGGGAACTCATTGAAGTTTTCGATCCGAGCAGAAGGCCATGGGTTGATCTGAATGAATCTACTACTGAAAGAATCATCGAGGTCGTTAATCTTTGTCCTACCGAAGCTCTTTCATGGAAGTGGAATGATGACTCGAAGAATGAGAACATTGGCAGCGACCAGCTGAATCATATAAGGTTCCGGCGACCGGAGCTTATGAACGAAACTGAAATCTCCAAAGAAGAGGAACCCGTATCTGTAAAGGTAATGGTCGATGGTCCCATTGTTCTGAAAGGCACATTCTCAATCGACTACGATGGAATAAGGAAAGACGTCAATGACAGTATCGTCTCATTATGCAGGTGCGGAGCAAGCGATCATCTGCCCTTTTGTGATGGAAGGCACAGGAAAATCGGATATAACGGTTGAATATGGAAAGCAGCAGTGATAAGCAACGTGTGAAGATGGTGGTCGTTGAAAACGGACCGTTGAAGATAACAGGAAGGGTAATATTAAAAGACCTCAAACGCGATAATGAGGAATCAACTGATTATGTTGAGCTCTGCTTATGCGGAAGAACAAGGAACAAGCCCTTCTGTGACGGATCACATGAAAAACCTGAATAGGTTCAGATCCTTACTTTCAGCACGTCAGTCACAAGTTCGGCAGCCTCTTTAAATGAAATTGCAGAAAATACAGCAAGTCCGGAATTATCAATTATCTCTTTTGCTTCTTTAGCATTTGTTCCCTGTAATCTGACTATGACCGGAACATGGATCGAACCAATCGATTTATAGGCTTCCACAACGCCGTTTGCAACCCTGTCGCATCTTACAATACCTCCGAAAATATTTATAAGTATGGCCCTTACATTAGGATCCTTTAATATGATCCTGAAACCTGCCTCAACAGTTTTTGGATTAGCACCTCCACCGACATCAAGAAAATTAGCAGGTGAACCTCCCGAAAGCTTAATTATATCCATCGTCGCCATAGCAAGACCCGCGCCGTTAACCATGCACCCAACATCACCGTCAAGCTTGACAAAATTAAGATTATGGCTACCTGCCTCAACATCAACAGGATCTTCCTCGGCAATATCACGCATTGCAAGAATATCGGGATGCCTGAATAGAGAATTATCGTCAATTACAAACTTGCAATCCACTGCAATTATCCTGTTATCGCTTGTCTTGAGAACAGGGTTAATCTCAAGGAGCTGAGCGTCGTTAGCTTTAAATGTGGCATATATACAAGGCAGGAACCTTGTCATGTTTTTATATGCTTCATCTTTCAGTCCAAGCCTGAACGCAATTTTTCTTGCCTGGAAAGGTAGTAGCCCTGTGATGGGATTTATCTCCTCAGTGAATATCCTGTCAGGAGTTTTCTCAGCCACTTCTTCAATAGACATCCCTCCATCGGGTGAATACATTACTATATACCGCCCTGTATTCCTGTTTAACAATATACTTATGTAAAATTCCTCCGGCTCAGTTTCACCTTTGTAATAGACATCCTGCGCAACAAGTACCTTATTTACTCTTTTCCCTTCCGACCCTGTCTGGTGAGTTACGAGTTGCATACCCAGCATCTTGCCTGCAATAGCGCCCGCTTCATCAGGTGATTTCGCTACCTTAACGCCGCCGCCTTTGCCACGGCCTCCAGCATGTATCTGGGCCTTAATGACAAAGAACCGGGAACCCGTTTTTTCCTGCAACAGAACTGCAGCATCAACAGCCTCAGAAGGTGTTTCTGCTAAAAAACCTTCCTGGATGCCTGCATTATATGCTTTTAGTAGCGACTTCCCCTGATACTCATGAATATTCATATCTGAAAAGGTTAATGTTCCGGTGACCACCTGTTACAAATTACCGAATTTTTATGAGATTATTAATTAATTTCGCATTAAAAAGATGCGCAAACTGCTTAACAGCGAGTTAAACAGAAAAACAACAGAGGAAGTTCAAAAATCTGAAAAGGTTCCAATCATTATTGTACTTGACAATGTAAGAAGTCAGAATAATGTAGGTTCAGTCTTCAGGACAGCTGATGCTTTTCTTATTGAAGCGATTTATCTATGCGGGATAACAGGGCAGCCCCCCTCCCGTGAAATAACCAAAACTGCGCTTGGAGCAACCGAATCTGTAAGATGGAAGTACTTCACCGATACAGCTGAAGCAATAAAAGAATTACGCGGCTTTAACTATTCAATAGTTGCAATAGAACAAGCGGAAGGATCTGTTGAACTGCAAAATTTCTTTATAGAGAAAGAAAAGAAATATGCTGTGATCTTTGGGCATGAAGTAAACGGAGTAGCACAGGAAGTACTTGATATTTGTGATCATTGTATCGAAATTCCACAGTTCGGAATGAAACATTCATTCAATATAGCAGTTAGTGCGGGAATAGTTCTCTGGGAACTTGACAGGAAGATCAAGGCGAATCATTGATTTAGTTTCAAACCAAATAAAAAAGGCCCCGAACGGGGCCTCTTTTTTATAATTATTCTTACCAACTATTGAATTGTTGATTTGAATGTTTCATCATTAAAGTATTTAGCAAACTCAAGATCTGTCTTTGCAAAACCTTTCCAGTCACCACTTGTTGCTACAGCTTCACGAAGATTGTTCAGCACATAGTTTTTATCATCAAGACGGGAACCTACGACAGCTTTAAGATAAGCAGGCTTTCCTGTTTTTGCAGGATCTTTCACGTTGTCGAGGGTTGTTTTTGCCTTGTTGACATCACCTTTGAGAACCTGTGCAAGTGCAAGATTGAAGCTTGGTTCAGCGCCGAAATAATTAACAGCCTCATCATATTTGCCTTTGATGATTGAAATCGTGCCAAGAGCCCATTTTGATTCAGGTGTAGCAGAAGTCATTGAATTGAAATACTCGAGCGCTTTGTCAACATCACCTTTTACAAGTGAGCCCATTCCGAGGTTATTCTTAACAACATCATTGTTTTCGATTGCTCTTGCTTTTTCAAATGCTGCAATTGCGTCATCTGTTTTACCGAGCATCATGTATGTATAACCAACGTTGTTGATCGGACGAACATCCTTTGGATTGTTATCGGCAGCGATCTGATAGAACTTAAGAGCCTGGTTAAGGTCCTGTGCAAGGAAAGCTGCACGCAGCTGTTCTTCAACGTTCAGAGCTTTCGGATCTGCGTTCATCTGTGCAACTATCTCTTCATCACTGCGTCCTATAACATCAGTGTTAACAGTAATTTTCGATCTTCTGAGTTTAGGCAGTATCTGATTTTTCAGCTCTTCGTATGCAGCAGACATGTTCTTGATCTCTTTTTCACGGACATCAGGATCTGAGTACATTGAAAGAACACGGAGAATCAGGTCTTTATCCTGGATATTTGATTTCTCAACTTCAGCTTTAAAACCTTCCCAGTCCTCAGGAGTTGTCAATTCATCAAAGAAGTCGTTGTTTTTAGCAGCTTCAACTTTTGAGAATTCTTTCTTAACGAATTTATCTGCAGAAGTTCCTCTTTGTTTTGAGAGCGGCTCGTTAATCTTCATTGTACCATCGGGTGAAGCATAGGAACTAACTACGACATTCTTGAGTTCCTTATTCGGAGCAGAGTTTGCATCCTGGATATATTGCTTAAGAGCAGCAATATCTTCCTGTTTAAGTTCTGAACTGCGGATGTCTGATCTGTTTATTACATAGTTGATATCGGCTATCTGTGTTTCAGGATTAACTCTCACATATTTGTCTCTCATAAGGATTGGCATTCCTGTTTTTTCAACGAGAGTTGATGTGGCAATAACACCATCAGCAAGTTTCACGGGATCGAAGTCAAGATTTTTGCTGCCCCTGGTTGCTTTCACTCTGAGCACAAGCTCGGATAGCCTCATCGCGTCCTTATACGGCATAGAGCTTTTATAAGTGAAATCGCCACCGCTATAGCTGATAACTTTGTTATTCGATGAAACACTTTCACCCTGAAGAACCTGAACATTTTCAAAAGCAGTCTCCCCTCCTTCATACGTGAGAACCGGAGTTGCTGTTAAAGTGGTCTTTTTGTCAAAGTAGCTTGCCGGAAAAGTGCCCTTTATGGTTACATCTACCATACCGGCATGTGCTTCAAGTACTTTTGGAGTAACCTCATACTTGATCAGACCGGCGTTTTTCTTCATCTTATTCAAACCGCTGCAACTGCTCATGATCACTGCGGCAAGGATAAGGATAAAATAGCTTCTGAATTTTTTCATAGTTAAAAGTGTTTTTGTTTATGATGCGTGTTTATCTGTTTTAAAATCAATTTAATGTTAAATTTATGTTGAATGCAAATCTACAACAAAAAGTTATTTTTTCCGCAAATTTTATTCTTTGAAATGGAAAATGAAAAAATACACTCTAATAAATATCGAAATATCAGTTTTTTAGTAAAACAATTTTATAAAATTCTGTTGAATTTTCCAACTATTAACAATGAAACCTTTAGCGTCTTTCAAAAGAACAGTGAAAAGTCAACATTTTGATGTCTAATGTTTTGCTTTCAGGACTAACTAAGCCCATCCCCATTTATTTTCCGGCTTTTGTCAGGATGACTCATAGTATTACCTTATTCAGACCATTCGGATACTCTTTGTCAAAAATATGCCCGATTAATCTGCGGTATTGACTTTCATCAGCGACAAAATCCGCATTACTAACGTCAATGACGACATATTTATTATCGGGATTCTGATGAAAAAAAGAAAAATAACTCTCCTGTATCTTCCGGAGATAACCGGCAGTAATATTACTTTCATAAGATCTGCCGCGCTTTTCAATGTTTTGCAGAAGCTTTTCAGGAGTGAGATGGAGGTATACAAAAATGTCAGGCCTGGGCAGCGAACCATAGATTATGTAAAAAATCTGCCTGTAAAGATTATATTCATCACCTTCAAGAGTCGAAGATGCGAAAACAAGCGACTTCATGAAGTAGTAATCTGCAATTGTAAAGGATTTAAACAGATCCTGCGGAACCAATTCTTCTTTTAGCTGCTTATATCTTGCTGCCAGAAATGAAAGCTCAAGAGGGAAGGAATATTTTTCAGGCTCATTGTAAAATTTAGGGAGGAACGGATTATCTGCAAACCGCTCAAGGATAAGCCTGGCATTGAATTCTTCGGCAATTCTCGTGGCAAGCGTTGTTTTCCCGGCGCCGATATTCCCTTCAATTACAACATAATTATACCGTGATTTCATAAAGGATTTATATTCCTCAAAAATATGAAATCCCGCATTCAGCGGGATTTCAGTTATTCATTTTTTTCGCCTCTATCATTATGATGCGGCTTCCTTTCGCCTTCAGGTCTTGGGGGTCTTGGAAGAAGAACTTTTCTCGACAATTTTATCTTTCCTGTTTTTGGTTCAATATCGATTATTTTAACTTCAACCTCCTGTCCTTCCTTAAGGACATCCTCAACTTTGGCAACTTTTTTCCAGTCGATCTCGGATATATGAAGGAGTCCGTCTTTATTCGGAAGGATTTCAACAAAAGCTCCGAACTGAACTATTGTCTTGACCTTTCCTTTATATACTTCGCCGACTTCAGGAATTGCAACAATTTTCTTGATCCAGTCCACTGCCGTTGTTATAATTGTCTCATTCTCGCCAAATACATTTACATCGCCACGGCCATCAACCTCTTCAACAATTATAGTTGCGCCTGTTGTACGCTGGATCTCCTGGATGACTTTTCCGCCGGGACCTATAAGCGCTCCAATCATTTCTTTCGGAATAGATAACATTACAATCCTTGGTGCGTGCGGCTTAAGATCAGCACGTGGTTCTGCAAGAGTTTGCGTCATTATATTAAGGATATGCATTCTTCCTGCATTAGCCTGTGCAAGGGCTTTAGTCAGTATCTCAAACGAGAGTCCGTCAACCTTGATATCCATCTGTGTTGCTGTGATCCCGTCTCTTGTTCCGGTGACTTTAAAGTCCATGTCACCAAGATGGTCCTCATCACCAAGGATATCTGAAAGAATAACATATTTTTCCGATTTTGTATCTTTTATTAATCCCATCGCAATCCCTGAGACAGGCTTTTTCAGCTTTATCCCGGCATCCATAAGGGCAAGAGTTCCGGCACAGACAGTAGCCATCGATGATGAACCGTTTGATTCTAGTATATCGGATACTACCCTTATAGCATAAGGATTCTCTTCATCGGGAGGCATCATGTTTTTAAGCGCACGATGTGCAAGATTCCCATGACCTATTTCCCTTCTGCTTATTCCTCTGGAAGGTTTTGCTTCGCCGGTCGCAAATGGTGGAAAGTTATAATGCAGAGTGAATTTTTCAGTACCCTGGTTTAGCACGTCATCGATTATTTTTTCATCGAGCTTCGTCCCGAGTGTAACTGTTGTGAGAGATTGTGTTTCCCCTCTTGTGAAAAATGCGGAACCGTGTGTAGCCGGAAGAAGATCCACCTCGCATAATATAGGCCTGATCTCATCTGGCTTCCTGCCGTCGAGCCTTGTATTCTCGTCGAGGACAAGCCTTCTTGCAGCTTCTTTTAAAACATCATGATAATACCTTTTTATCATTGCTTCATTTATCTCAGCATCCTCCGGGAACTGGGCGATAAAATCATCAATAATCTTATCGAAGGCATCATTTCTTGCATGTTTATCGGTTGATTGCTTTGCAGCCTGGTAGCATTTGTCGTAAGTCTCAGCCCAGACCTTCTTTCTCATCTCCTCATCGTTAACCTCATGCTCGTATTCGCGTTTAACTGTTTTTCCTACTTCTTCAGCGAATTCAATCTGGGCTTTGCAATGCAGCTTTATTGCATCATGAGCTACTTTAAGGGCTTCGAGCATTTCTGACTCAGAGACCTCTTTCATTTCACCCTCAACCATAAGGATATTATCGTAAGTAGCTCCAACCATCAGATCAATATCTGCATCCTTAAGCTGTGATGCAGGAGGATTAATTACAAGCTTATTATTGATCCTTGCCACCCTGACCTCTGAAATAGGTCCGTTAAAAGGTATGTCGGATACTGCCAATGCCGCTGAAGCTGCAAGACCTGCAAGAGCATCTGGCATTGTATCAATATCTGCTGAGATAAGGTTTATTGTAACGAAAGTTTCAGCGTGATAATTGTCAGGAAACAAGGGACGCAATGCACGGTCCACAAGCCGGGAAATAAGAATCTCGTAATCCGATGGTCTCGCTTCTCTTTTAAGAAATCCACCAGGGAAACGGCCTGACGATGCATATTTTTCTTTGTATTCTACTGAGAGAGGCATGAAATCGGTATCTTCTTTGGCATCTTTTGCTGAAACAACAGTTGCCAGCAACATTGTTTTCCCTACAGTAAGCAAAACAGCGCCATCAGCCTGCCTGGCCATACGGCCGGTCTCAAGTGTTATTGTTCTCCCGTCTCCGAGATCAATTGATTTACGTTTGATGTTGAACATTTATGTTAGTGATTTTATGGCAATTAAAACCGCAAAAATAGTTAAAAACTATATGAAAAAAGGCAACCTCGATTGCCTTTTTTCAGTTTTTATTTACGCAGCTTCAATGCCTTGATGATTTCGCGATATCGTTCGATATCTTTTACTTTAAGATAGTCGAGGAGCCTTCTTCTCTTACCAACCAGCTTTATAAGAGCCTGCTGGGTGCTGAAATCTTTTTTATTCTTTTTCAGATGTTCGGTAAGATGATTTATCCTGTATGAGAAAAGTGCAATCTGGCCCTCTGCCGTGCCTGTATCTATTTCTGATGAACCGAATGTCTTGAATAACTCCTGCTTTTTTTCTGTTGTTAAGTACATGTCTCTTATTAAAATATTATTTATCCATAAATAAACCGAGTCTCCAATTTTGGAACGCAAAAATAAGGCTTTTTTATGTAAATAATCAAACAATTGAGTAAAAATTTAATGATCCTCGAATTTTTTATTTATGGAGAACTACTGAAACAACAAGTTCCGATCCCCTTATTCTATACTAAAGACGCAAAAATAAGGTTTCACGTTGCGTCCATTCGGAACATAATTTCTGTATTTAATCAAAGAAACTAATCTTTTCGTCAAAGAATTTCTGTTTTGTACAGCGCCGGATAGATTTTCATTAATCAAACTTTGGGTTCAAGAAGGAGCTCTTCATCATCTTTCAGAATCATCCCCATGCTTATCAGCCTGTTACCGATACGGCAATCAAGACATCTCCTTTTTCGGCAGTATTCATTTCTAAGCTGCAACAGCGCCTGTGTTTCAAAAGCCGATTCTGCGCCAATGCCCGAATCAGCCCATTCGGCTGTAATAACATTAGATTCTGCAGGTGTATCCTCGAGAAGCCTGAGGGCCATATCACACAATTCCTGGTGATCTCTTGTTTTCCCATATATAAATAAAACAGGAACAACGGCATTTATTATGAGAATATCAGAGGCCTGTGATCCGGATTTTTTAGCAGCTCTTTTTGTCTTCTTTCCAAATACATAATGATCCTCCCAGTATTCCGAAACAGGAACCTCAAAAAGACATTTGAGCTTCCTTACATCATTTGTTTCAATCACCCTGCTGAAGATACCACCCGAAACTGAGAGCATTGCTGCAAGCTGGGATATCCTTAGCGTTGGAAAATTGACAGGACGCAGTCTCGAGAATTTCCACAGATATCCATGCAGAGGCTTGATCGAATACTTTGCAGCAAGTATTCTGAACTCCTTCAGCAGCGATTTATAATAATCATCCTGGAGAGCGTCTTTGAATAATCCTTCATCAAGCATGCCTGCAGCGCCAAATAGTAAAGCCTCAATCTGGAACAGGTTATCCGAATGCTTTCGTATTATCCTGAAAGGAAGAGTATTTGCAAGCCTTTCGAATGGTTCGGAATTTACCCTGAATCCGAAATAACGGCAAATCATCCTGTAGAAAACTTCATCCCAGTCGTTACCTGTTCCTT
Source organism: Bacteroidales bacterium (assembly GCA_036261265.1). Lineage (GTDB taxonomy): Bacteria > Bacteroidota > Bacteroidia > Bacteroidales > VadinHA17 > LD21. Next base: position 16,728 of record DATALC010000076.1, on the reverse strand, counting down.
CAAGCATCCTGATCACTGGAGCCGTTTTCTGCTCCAGTCTTTCAACTGTGAGTGAAGTCAGCCATTGCTTTATAAGGATATTGCTCACTTTTTGTATTTCATCCTGGCATGCTATTGTATACGGATTGTTGATAAGGGATTCATATTTCTCCAACAGGGAAGCCTCAAATTTCAGTTCTGCTGTAAGTATCTCCTCTCCCCTGCTGTTATAGACTTTCCTGTCATTTCTTGAGACTACATGAAGAATGACATTATTATAAGCCGGATCATTCTGATGCCCATGGATGTCGAAGTCGGATGATGAAACATGAATCTCAACATTGCCTGCCCATACAGTTCCCGCGATCATTATCCTCGCATTGAAAAAATCAGGCCCTGCATCACGGTTATACATTCCCGGATTAATTACTATTATCCTGGCGTCTTGAGAATCTGTCAGTTTCTCTTTGTAGTAGAGCCCGTATTTCCAGAGGTAATGCAGGAATTCTTCTTTCATAAACACGGAATAAGAAAGCAGCAATTACTAAGTTATGAAATATTTCCGAATACTACATATAAAAGAAAACGGGAAAGAATTCACTCTCTCCCGTTTAAATTTTTCAGTATCAGGGATTAAATTATATTCCTCGATTTAAGATGTGTTTCCATCTCCATCTGCATCTCCCGTGCTTTTTCGCGTGCGACACTGTCGAAATCCTTACCTTCGCCGGCAAAAATTATCCCGCGTGAGGAATTGACAAGCAATCCGCACTTACTGTTCAGACCATATTTTGCTACCTCGTCAAGGCTCCCGCCCTGGGCGCCCACTCCGGGTACAAGAAGAAAATGATCGGGAACAAGCTTTCTAATCTGAACAAGCATTCCGGGATGAGTCGCACCGACAACATACATTATGTTATCAAGGTTGCCCCATTTCTGGGATACATTCAGCACTCTTTCAAAAAGCCTCAACCCGTCATCGCTGTGATATTGAAAGTCATTTGCTCCTTTATTTGATGTAAGTGCAAGAAGTATAGCCCATTTCCCGTCATAAGTAAGAAAGGGGGTTATTGAATCTTCACCCATGTATGGTGCTACTGTTACTGCATCGAAAGGCATATTCTGAAGGAATGTCTTTGCATACATACGTGAGGAATTCCCGATATCACCTCTCTTTGCATCTGCAATCAGGAAGATCCCAGGGTAATTCGCCTTTATATATCCGGCAGTTTCGTTAAGACTGTTCCAGCCTTCAATACCATTGCATTCATAAAAGGCAACGTTGAGCTTATAAGCTACAGTGTATTCCTGGGTGGCGTCGATGATCCTTTTATTGAATTCGAATACAGGATCTTTTGTTTTGCCCGGGAAAGAGGGAAGTTTTTCCTTTTCTGAGTCGAGTCCGACACAAAGAAAAGATCGTTTTTCGGCGATCTTTTCAAACAGGTCTTTGTAATTCATGTATGATTTTTAAATTGTGCTTTCTTTAAGTCTTTCTGCATTTTCTGCCATCTGAAGCTTATCCAGCACTTCCTGTATGTTCCCATCCATTATGGATGGCAGATTATAGATCGTGAGGTTAATCCTGTGATCGGTCATTCGTCCCTGCGGGTAATTGTAAGTTCTGATCTTTGCGGAACGATCACCTGTCGAAACCATCGTTTTTCTCCTGTGCGATACTTCGTCAAGATACTTCTGATATTCAAGGTTATAAAGCCTTGTCCTTAGTTCCTTAAGAGCTTTATCGTAATTCTTGAGCTGCGATTTTTCATCCTGGCATGTTACAACTATCCCTGAGGGAATATGTGTAAGCCTGATGGCAGAATATGTTGTATTGACTGATTGCCCTCCTGGCCCCGATGAACAGTATGTATCTTTTCTTATATCCTCGTTACGTAGCTCTATATCAAATTCATCAGCCTCAGGCAAAACAACTACCGAAGCGGCTGAAGTATGTATTCTTCCCTGGGTCTCTGTCTGAGGTACTCTCTGAACGCGATGAACCCCCGATTCATATTTCATCACGCCATACACACCGTCACCCTGAACATTGAATACTATTTCCTTATATCCTCCGGCAGTACCTTCGGATTCGCTTGTAACATCTACTTTCCAGCCTCTTGTCTCGAAATATTTGCTGTACATCCTGAAAAGATCACCTGCGAAAATACTGGCTTCATCACCGCCAGTACCTGCCCTTATTTCCATAACCGCATTCTTTGCATCCTCAGGATCAGCAGGCACGAGCAGCATCTTGATCTCATCCTCCATCTCAGGAAGCTTTTCATTCAGCTCTTCAATCTCCATCTTAGCCATCTCACGTAATTCCTCATCTTTCTCGTTTGAAAGAAGCTCCTTGGCGCTGTTCAGATTGCTTAAAGCAAGTTTGTATTTTTCGTATGATTCAATTATCGGAGATAGATCTTTATATTCCTTGTTTAGCCTGATATATCTTTTCATATCCGAGAGAATCTCCGGTTGGGTAAGAAGATCGCCAACTTCAATAAAGCGGCTTTTTACCCCCTCAAGCTTCTCAAGAATCATGTTATTGGCCATAGTCAGATTTTTTCGGTTGCAAATTTAGTAAAAAGCAGGAAAGGAGCAAAAATTATGAGGAGGAGAGGGGGTGAATGAGTGAATGAATGAATGAATGAATGAATGAGTGAATGAATGAATGAGTGAATGAATGAATGAGTGAATGAATGAGTGAATGAATGAGTGAATGAGTGATCTTAATATTCGAAGGTTCCTGATTCGGTTTTTATTGTGAGCCTCCGCGTGTCGGATGATTCACATCTTCCCACAACTTTAGCCTCAAGATTAAAGCCGGAAGCTATATTGATGATATGGCTTGCAGTATCAATATCCGTATATATTTCAAATCGGTGACCCATGTTGAATACCTGGTACATTTCTTTCATGCTAGTACCTGATTGTTCGCCGATAATCCTGAATAAAGGAGGGACAGGGAATAAATTATCTTTTATAACATGAAGATTATCAATGAAGTGTAATACCTTTGTCTGCCCTCCGCCCGAGCAGTGAACCATTCCGTGAATACGAGGCCTGAATTTCGTTATTATTTCGCGGATTACAGGAGCATAGGTCCTTGTCGGTGAAAGCACCATACGCCCTGCATCAGTCGATATTTCTTTGATCTGATCTGTAAGATGAAGTTTTCCTGAATAAACTAGCTCCTCAGGAACTAAAGTATTATAGCTTTCAGGGTACCTTATTGCCAGGTAATGGGAGAAAACATCATGACGAGCTGATGTCAGTCCATTGCTTCCCATACCGCTGTTGTATTCCCTTTCGTACGTTGTCTGACCAAACGACGATAAACCAACGATCACATCACCATCGGTTATGTTTTCATTTGAAATAACATCAGACCGTTTCATTCTCGCCACAACAGTTGAATCAACGACGATTGTTCGTACAAGATCGCCAATATCGGCTGTTTCTCCACCGGTAGACCAGATATTTATACCCAGGCATCTGAGCTCCTCAAGCACTTCTTCCGTGCCGTTAATAATTGCTGAGATTACTTCACCGGGTATAATATTCTTATTCCTGCCGATTGTCGAAGAAAGAAGAATATCCTGACAGGCGCCGACACAGATAAGGTCATCGAGATTCATTATAACCGAATCCTGCGCTATCCCTTTCCAGACTGAAACATCACCGGTCTCCTTCCAGTATACATAAGCAAGCGAGGATTTTGTACCTGCTCCATCGGCATGCATAATCACACAATACTCCGGATCATTTCCAAGCAGATCGGGAACTATCTTGCAGAAAGCTTTTGGAAATAATCCTTTATCAACATGCTTAATAGCCGTATGAACATCTTCCTTCTGTGAAGAAACTCCTCTCCTGCCGTATTTTGAATCTGATGCCATTAATTAAGAAACGGTCCGGTAAAAATAAATAAAAAATAAGCTTCCCGTTTAAGGGAAGCATAAAAAGACAGGTAGTTCTCTGTTTATTGTTTCTTTGCTTCGTAATCTGTTCTGAGAACCCTGAATTCAGTTCTTCTGTTTATCTGGTGGGCAATCTCTTTCTGTTCTTCGTTTGGCAGTGAATTTATAAATTGCTCAGACAACACTGTTCCTGCCTTAAGGAACGGAGCTTCCTGGGCAGTCTGCTGATCAACAACTTTTGGGGTTGATTCGCCATAGCCAACCGCGGTCAGCCTGTCAGGAGCAATACCTTTTTGTATAAGATACTCGACAACAACCTGGGCTCTCTGCTGTGAGAGTTTCTGGTTATACTCTTCCGTATCTCTTGAATCGGTATGCGACATCAGTTCAATTGTGACATTCGGGTTATCGTTAAGAGTTTCTACAAGTTTATCGAGTGAAACCATTGATTCGGGACGCAGATCATATTTTCCAAAGTCATAAAGTATGTTTGGAAGTTCAATTGGCTTGTCAATTGCAGTAAGCAGTATTGTAACCATGAATTCACGGCTCTTCTCCTGCCCTTTTGTGGTCTCTCTTTCCTTTCCGTTAAGATAACCCGTTTTTGATGCAAGGAAAATATAGTCAACATTTGGTTTAAGCGCGAATTTGAAGTCACCGCTTTTACCTGTTTCAGCCTGAAGGTTTGAACCATCGCTTGCTATAAGCTGAACCGTAGATCCGGGAATGGCTGTTCCTGTATTCTCATCCTTAACAAGGCCGGTTACAGTAAACCTCAGAGGAGGCATTTCAAAAGAGTAAAGCTCATCGTTCCCTCTCCCTTTTCTGGTTGAGCTGAACAAACCGCTTTCGTTTTCTTTTTCAAAAACTATGCTGAAATCATCGGCGTTACTGTTTATTGGAGCCTTCATATTCTGTACTGACCAGCTTCCGTCGGGCTGATGCATGGCTTTAAATATATCGAGACCGCCCATTCCTATATGCCCGTCGGAAGAAAAATACAATGTCCCGTCGTCTCTTACAAATGGGAAAAGCTCATCCTCTGCAGTATTAATGTCGGGACCCAGGTTCAGGGGTTCTGACCAGCCATTATCTGATTTTCTTACCATCCAGATATCTTTTTTCCCGAATCCGCCCGGTATATCTGAGACAAAATACAAAACGGAACCATCAGGTGATATTGCCGGGTGGGCCGCTACAACAGAATCAGGAAGAATGTTCAGGTTTTCAGGTTTGCTCCATGTACTCCCCGATTTCTGTGAATACATAATCATACAACCTTTCTTCTCACGTTTACCGGCTTCACATCTTGTAAAATATACTTCTTTATAATCAGATGAAAAAGAGGGAGTGCCCTCTTCAGCTTCCGTATTCAGCGCTTCCACCGGAACCGGGATACTCCATTTTGATTTTTTATCAAGCTTTGATTCGAATATATCTGTGAAACTCTGACCTGTTGCTCCATGTGTTTTATTTCCGGCAGCATCATCTCTTGATGAAGTAAAATATACGTCGCCAAAATCATCACTGCTGTAGGCGGGCCCAAAATCGGTATCTGTTGAATTGAGCTCTTTCAGTTCAGTAATCTGGTAAGATTCAGGATTTCTCAACCATTCTTCTGCCAGTTCACATGCTCTGATCTCCTGGTCAGTGCGAATATCACCTGGCGCGATTTGCCTGAACTTTCTGAATTCATCAATTGCCTGGGAGTATTTTCCATTTTTCTTCATTGATTCAGCAAGCCAGAACTCGGCCTCAGGTTTGGAGTAAGATGATTTTACTGCCAGCTTATACCAGTTTTCTGAATTTCTTGGATCGTTTATCATCCTGTAAGATTCAGCAACCATGAAAACAAGTTCTGCACGTGCGGCTTTATCTGACTTCTTTGTTTTTGAATAAGCATCTTTAAACAAATCGATAGCGTCATAATATTCACCTGCATTGAAAGCATCATAAGCATGCTGAGTTTTTCTCTTTTGCGCTTGAATATCAGGTATTATAATTAGTATCAATAATATTATGACTGATATTGACTTTTTCATGATTCCTTGAATAATATACAAAAATAATCAATTTAAAAGGATTTCAGCTTAATATAAACGGCATACATGATCAAAAAGTATTGTGCGGGTAAGAGGATGCTTTTTTCATCAGGGCATAAAAAAAGAGGATCCCTGGGGATCCTCTTTTTGTTTATTACCAACCAACCTGACTATCTTGTAAACAGAATTTCCCGGTATTTTGGAAGAGGCCACATTTCATTATCGACAATCAGTTCAAGCTTGTCAATATGGTAGCGAATTTCTTCGAGGTAAGGGAGAACCTTGTTTTCATAAGCGAGAGCCTTTTTATAAGAATCTTCTATCTTATTGGCTTTCTTTCTCTCTTCAACCATTTCATTAACCATTTTCTTTATTGCCGATATATGATCTGAAATTGTAATTATCATCTCTTTTCTTGCGCCGGCAAGTCTTTCAAATTCAATTTCATTAAATACTTCTTTGAGCCTTTGAACATTCTCGAGAAGTGATGTCATATAGTTTATTGCAGTCGGGACTATATGGTTTATTGCAAGGTCGCCGAGCACGCGGGCTTCAATCTGCACCTTCTTTGTGAATTTTTCATACTCGACCTCTACCCGGCTCTCGAGCTCTTTTTCAGAAAAAACTCCATTCCCAACAAGAACTTCTTTTGCCTTTGCTGTAAGGTAAAGCTTAAGAGATTCAGGCACGCTTGATGTTCCCTTCAATCCTCTCTTTTCAGCTTCCTTGTGCCATTCGGCGCTGTAACCGTCACCTTCGAAGAGGACCCTGTCTGATTCAAGAATGTATTTTTTAAGCACCTGGAATATGGCTTCATCTTTATTCCTTCCCTTTTTGATAATTGCTTCAACATCTTTCTTGAATATCTTGAGCTGATGTGCAACCGCAGAATTAAGAACTATCATTGAGGCTCCACAGTTTGCTGATGATCCTACGGCTCTGAATTCGAATCTGTTGCCTGTGAATGCAAATGGGGAAGTACGGTTTCTGTCGGTGTTGTCGAGAAGGATTTCAGGAATTTTACCGATACCAAGCTTTAGTTCTGTTTTTTGTGCAGGAGTCATCTTCCTTTCTGTCACTTTCTGTGCAAGATTTTCGAGCATGCTTGTAAGATAAGTGCCTACAAAAACAGAAATAATTGCAGGAGGAGCTTCGTGGCCACCGAGGCGGCAAGAGTTAGATGCGCTCATCACTGAAGCCCTCAGCACTTCATTGCTATCGTTAACTGCCTTTATTACATTTACGAGGAATGTCAGAAACTGCAGATTTGTCTTTGGATTTTTTCCGGGTGAAAGAAGATTCACACCTGTATCTGTAGCCATTGACCAGTTATTATGTTTGCCGGAACCATTGATTCCTGCAAAAGGCTTTTCATGAAACAAAACTCTGAATTTATGGTTTCGTGCAATTCTTTTCATAATGTCCATAAGGAGCTGATTGTGATCAACGGCAAGGTTGACTTCCTCATGAATTGGGGCGCATTCAAACTGATTCGGAGCAACTTCGTTATGTCTTGTTTTTACAGGTATCCCAAGTTTATAAGCCTCGCATTCAAAATCTTCCATGAAAGCCATTACTCTTTCAGGAATAGATCCGAAATAATGGTCTGAAAGCTGCTGATCCTTTGATGACTGGTGCCCCATCAATGTACGGTCAGCAAGCATAAGGTCGGGACGCGCATTAAATAATGCATCATCGATAAGAAAGTATTCTTGTTCAATGCCAAGTGTTCCAATTACTTTCTTTACATCCTTGTCAAAATACTGGCAAACATCAACAGCTGCTTTATCGAGTTCAGAAAGTGATTTTAAAAGAGGTGCTTTATAATCAAGAGCTTCGCCTGTATATGAAACAAATATTGTAGGAATACACAGAGTTGTTCCGACGATAAACACCGGTGATGATACATCCCATGCCGTATAGCCGCGTGCCTCGAAAGTGTTGCGGATCCCACCGCTTGGGAAACTCGATGCATCCGGTTCGGATTGTACAAGCACTTCACCTGAAAATTTCTCAACTGTCATTCCATTATCGCCCATTTCAATGAATGCATCATGCTTTTCTGCAGTGCCGTCAGTAAGAGGATGGAACCAGTGAGTATAGTGAGTGGCTCCTTTTGAGATAGCCCACGACTTCAAACCTGTTGCAACAAGATCGGCCTGCTGCCTTGAAAGCGATTTCCCTTCTCGCATCGCAGTTTTTATTGCTTTATAAGCCTCTTTTGAAAGGTAATGCTCCATCTTCGGAAGATCGAAGACGTTCTCTGCGAAATACTCCGAGACAATACTACATGAAGGTGTAACTTTAACAGGCTCCCTGTTTAATACCTCCTTTAAAGCGCTGAATCTTAACTCTGCCATAATTTTTAATATTTATCTGACAAAAATAATACTTTTTCAATATTACCTCCCATTCCCAGGGGGTATTTTTTATTTTTTATATCTTTTTTGCATTTTCTTAGCGTTTTAGCAGGGGTAGATTCAAAATATTAAGCATTTTTAGTTTTAATGTGCCTGTCAGGGAAGTTTTTATTAAATTTTTTAAGTTTCATGTTAAATGCCATTACTGTTTGAAGCCATGTCTGTTTCACAAATGGCCTGTTATTATTAAAAACCGGATCTGTCTGAACAAAGATCAGGAACTCTAAGGATTGAATTTCTTCAATTTATACTGCTTAAAAACCCGATATATTTATTTGTGTTACTCCAAATTAAATTTTGCTATATTTGTCGCCTATATTGAAAAAGGTATAACTATTAATAATTAAAGAACATAGTAAATGTCAGCACTTCAATTTTTGCGTGAGAAAGCAGGCGTATTGGTAGCGGGATTCATTGGGCTTTCACTTTTTATCTTTGTTATCAGCGATTTTTTCGGAAGCGGCAGAAATCAGGGTCGCAGGATGGAGAAGTATTATGAACTGGGAGAAATTGCCGGTGAAAAAGTTTCATACCAGGACTTCCAGGCAAGACTCGAAAACCTTCTTGAAATCTACAAAATGTCAGGAAGATCATCCCTTGATGAAGCTACTACTGAAGGCCTGCGTGAACAGATATGGCAGCAGATGGTAAGAGAAAAAATACTCGATCCGCAGTATGCAAATCTTGGAATAGGAGTAAGTAATGAAGAGGTTGACCAGCTTGTTCTTGGCAATAATCCCCATCCTGTTGTCCAGCAATTATTCACAGATCCGCAGACCGGCATGTTCAATAAATCATTTCTCGTGAATTTCCTCAAGCAAACTGAAGTTGATGAGGCTACAAGAAAATACTGGCTTTTCTTTGAAGACGAGATAGTGAACGACCGTCTGAATACAAAGTATAACTCACTTGTTTCAAAAGGTTTGTATGTTACATCAAAACAGGCTGAGTTTGATAAGCTTCTTGCTTCAAACAACGTCGATTTCAGCTACATTATGAAGAATTTCGCATCAATTGCTGACTCAAGTCTGACAATAAACAACAGCGATCTTCAAGCCTATTATGATAATCATAAAGAGAATTTTAAGAGGAATGCCCTCCGGGATATTGAATATGTTGCATTTAGTGTTGTACCATCTGAAGATGACATAAAACAAGCTGAAGAATGGATCAACAAAACGAAAACAGAATTTGCAGCATCAGAAAATCCGGAAGAGTTCATTAATCTTTCATCTGATACACGTCATGTTGGTTTCTATCTGATATTAAAAGATGTTCCTGAAAACCTTCAGGCATTTGCTAAGGCCGAAGATAAAAACGCTGTATTCGGACCATATCAGGAAAACGGCTCATTTAAAATTGCACGACTTCTTGATGTTGCCGACAGACCTGATTCAGTCCATGCACGTCATATCCTGCTCAGCCCGAACCAGAACAGGACACTTGCAAAAGCCAGAACACAGGCTGACAGCCTTGTGAAGCTTCTCCGTAATGGTGCTCCATTTGAAGCAGTGGCACTTACAAATTCAGACGACCAGGGATCATCTCAGCTTGGAGGCGATCTTGGCTGGTTTCCTGAAGGAAGAATGGTTGTTCCTTTCAACAATGCATGCTTCACAGCTCAAAAAGGTGAAATCATAACGGCCGAAACAACCTTCGGAATACATATAATCCAGATTCTCGACCGTTCGAAACCGGTTCGCAAATATAATATAGGTATAATCGACAGAAAGATACTGCCAGGTTCGGCAACTACACAAAGAGTGTATAACGAAGCTTCTATGTTTGCAGGGAATAATGATACTTATGATAAATTCCTTAAATCAGTTGCTGAAAAAAATCTTGATAAAAAAGTTGCGGGCGATGTAGCGCCACAACAGAAGACTCTGCCTGATCTTGACAACCCGAGATATCTGATTATGTCGTTGTTTCAGGCTGAAAAAGCAGGACAAATCATTCTCGATAATAACAACCAGGCTGTATTTGAAATAGGTGATAAATATGTCGTCGCATATTGTACAAGAATACAGGAAGAAGGCATTGCTCCTCTCGATGCCGTGAAAAATGATGTAAGATTTGCTGTAATAAAAGAAAAGAAGGCCGATATTCTTGCAAAAGAATTCAGCGGCAAGGAAAGTAAAACCCTTGATCAGATAGGCCAGGAAATGAACCTCCAGGTACAGGAAGCAACAGGAATTAACTTCAGATCATATACAGTACAGGGTGCAGGGACAGAACCGGCTCTTATAGCAGCAGCTTCAACAGCCAGACAGGGAGAGGTCGCAGGTCCTGTAAAAGGTGTTAATGGTGTATTCATGCTTACTGTTAATAATATCACTCCTGCTCAGCAGGACGATATCAAGATTTTGAAAGACAGGCTTATTTCAACTTATGAAACAAGAGGAATGTATGAAGCTTATGAGGCATTGAGGAAGAAAGCCGAGATTGTGGATAAGAGATATAAATTCTATTAGCAGAGTTTAAAGAAAAGAAAAACGGCGCTCGGAAAGGGCGCCGTTTTTTATTATTATAAAGTTTTATTCCTGGATCATAAATCGTTCAAGTATTGCCGGATCATTTAATTCCCGTGAAAGACCTTTTATAAAATCAGGGGGTGTTTTATAAATATCAAGAAGCATAAGCCCATCGAGGCAATAATTGAATTTCGGATCTACATTGAATCCGATTATGCGTCCATTTATCTCAAGATACTTCTTCAACAGGACAGGAAGCCTGTAACCGGGTTCAATATCCATAATAATCTTCTCAATCCTGTTAATATCACTTTCAGAAGTATCAACAAAAATGCTGCTGTCGGCATTTGAGTAATGTTCGATAACAAATTCTTTTCTCGGAGAAATCTGTGAAGCAAGATCCTTATCCGTAAAGTATTTTGTAATGAATGATACTATCAGGTTCTTTGAATATTTTGAGAAGTCGTTGCTGATGCTGACCGGACCGATAAGATATCTGTATTGAGGATTTTTCAACAGGAAGAACATTATGCCTTTCCATAACAGGAAAAGCGGGAAAGCTTTTTTCTGATATTCCTCAGTAATGAAAGATCGACCAAGCTCAAGTGATTGTGACAGTATAGGTGAAAAATTCTGTCGGATCTTAAAAAGGGAACTGATATAAAAACCATTGATTCCGTACTGGGACAATATTTCCCTCCCTTTTCCGATCCTGTAAGCCCCGACAATTCTGTTTTGTGTAAGATCCCATATAAAAAGGTGATTAAAGTAAAGATCATATTCATCAATATCAATGCTCTTGTTTGTACCTTCACCAACCTTCCTGAAAGTCTCTTCTCTCAACCTTCCGATTTCAGTAATAATATCGGGAATCACAAGTGTAGGGGCACAAACTACAGAATACACACCTGTTGTAAATAATTCATACTCCTGACGGATACAATTGAATTCCCTTATCAGCTTTTCTGCAGGAACAGGAGCTGTTATGGGTTCAGCCTTTTTCCTGATCAGCTTAGGCATCGAAAAAAATCTTTTTGCTTCCAGACTTGTGCCTAATGAGTATGTTCTTGCCCTCAGGTACCTTCCATATTGCGAAATATCCCTGAAATATGATTGTTCCTTTATTGATACAGGAGAACCGATACGGATCCTTATATTCCTGTTTCTCTTCCTAAGCTCAGCAGGATAGTTCCCAAAACTCAGGATCGGATGAAGCTTCCCGATTATAAGGGATAACCTTGACCGTGTTCCATGAAAATATACAGGAATGACAGGAACATTAGCATTTCTGATGAACTTGATAGCGGGATTCAGCCAAACTTTATCAGTAATAATATTCGATATTTCAATGTGCATTGATTCTTCACCGGCCGGGAATATCCCTATACAATGACCATCGCGAAGATGATTAATTGCCTCCTTTAGCCCGTGAATTGATTTCCCCTTCCCTGATGTTTCAAATGTACTTACCGGAATGACTATGTCCTTCAGGGGTTCAATATTCTGAAGAAGATAACTTGCCATTATCCTGAAATCCTTCCTCTTCCTGGAGATAAGCTTATAAAGAAGCATAGAATCAATTCCCCTGTAAGGATGATTCGAGACTATTATGAAAGGACCCTCGGCAGGTATGTTCTTTATATCTTCCGGCGGAATTTCATACTTAATCTCAATCTGGTTTATGAGTGTATCGATCAGTTGAATGGGATCGTTGAGAGCCTTAATGGTTCTTTGTAACTGCTGATGATTAAAGATCCGAAGAAGTGTTTCGGCAAGGATTACTCCTTCCGGAATCTGAAATTCTGAATTATCTGGCATTATTGATTACCTGTTTCGGATCAAATATAAGGGAATTCCGGAAATGAAATTTCCATATATGAAATCATGTTAGTATAATTCCGGCATATTATTCTGGCAGAAGTCCTGCATGGCGGATAATAATGGCCGACGGTTTCAGCAGGAAGTTTTCCACCATTCTGTTCAGGAAGAAGATCCCGACAAGAAATAATTTTCAAAGTTCACGTAAAAAGCCTTTACAATGTTCTATTTAATCAGATTTATCCTTGAGGACCAGCCATAAGAAGTGGATGTTGAAATATTAAGCCCTGTCACTTTGCCGTTAAGAGGTTCAAGTTCAGTTTCTGAATTGAGCGTATTAATATTAATTATAAAGTCATTTTCGCCATCGTTGTTATAATCAATTGTATCAATCAGGTAAGAGGCAAGATTGCCACGCCAGTCCAGCTGAATAAATCCATGTTCCTTTTCGCCTGTAAGGCCGCTGAAAACAGGTTTTCGTATGTCAATCTTATACTCAGCATGTGACTTGCTATAAAAAATTTCTCCTCCGGAATAGTTAGGATTGATTCTCATGAAAGGCGCAGACGATAGTGCTTTAGAATATCCCGTGAGACCCGGAAAAAGGACAATAATTATTATGAGTCCGGCTAACGCCCATATTATACCCAAAATTGATTTCATCTTATTCATCATAAATATGATTAAAGAATTAATTTGAGCAGACTGCTTATTGTTGACATTATTGAACCCGCAGAAAAGGCCGCAATAAAAAGAAATGAAACAAACAGGAAAATATAACTTGAAAAGCCTTTCATCTTACCGGCTTCAATTCCTTTGATGCCAAAATGAAGAGCGTTCTTTGGACATGTATCTATGCATTTGCCGCATTTACTGCAGAATAATGATATCTCTCCGTTCCTGATGTTTTCAGGAGTGAGTGCAAACATTGGACAAACGCTGACACATTTCATGCATTTTGTACACCTGTTTTGATCAATCTTCACATTGAAAGGTGTTATTTTATTTGATAATGAATTTAATGCACCGAGAGGACATAAAAAGCTGCATTGAGTTCTTTTCTTTGTTAATACCGGCAGGATAACCACAAGCCCTCCAAAAAGAGAGATAAATATCCCTGCCTTTGCAGCCGACTCTACTCCTGTTACTTTTTCAAATTCTGTTACAGCTTTGAAAGGACAGATCCAGTCACAATATGTTGGTACCAACGTGAGTGCGGCAGTAAGCATAACCATAAACAAAGCTGCAAATGGCATCCATCTCCAGGAATCGCCTATTTTCCTGATTAAAGGTTTCTTTCCGAACCTCGAAAAACAATCATCCCAGCCTCCATAAAAACAGCCCCAGCTGCAGAAGCCTCTCCCAAGAACCAGCGTTGCTCCGAGCCATAATACAACCATTGTTGATATGTCAGCAAAACCTCCTAATATAGAACCCGGAAAGATGATTGATTTTGTGAAAGCTGCCGGGATTATCATCATCGGAATAACAAGATGACAGAATGGAATTTTGCATTCGATTATATCAGCCTGGCTGAATGACATTGAATTTCTTACTTCAATCATGTTACTGATCAATGTAAAAGACAGCGAAACTGCAAAAATTATAAAGACAACCGCTCTGTACCTGTCTGTTCTTCCTGTATACTGCATCATAAAGAAACATACATTCATTATTAGAAAAGAAAGAATGAAGCCGAGACTGCCGGCAGTATCGGTAAAATCAGGTCGGCCACCTGACATATACATGAAGGTTAGGATTATCATCGGAAGAGAAAGTAGAAAAGCTCTCCCAAATGATCGGCCGTTGACTGTTGTATCAAAATTTCTATCCATATATAATTCCTCCAATCAGGATTGTTATTCCTTTCACAATAAATATCAAACCTGCAAGTCCCGTTGCAAGTATCCCTATAGTTGAGATTACCTGCCTCTTCCTCACTTTTCCGGCGAGAGGCAATGGTAGAAACCAGAGTGAGGAACCTGCAAAAAAGGCTATGAAGCTTAAATATGTATGTGCAAGCGTACTATTGTCAGTTACGCCTTTTGTGATTAAGATGAGTAATGCAGGGCAAAATCCTATACTATTAAGAATTCCTGCAAACAATGGAACTACCCGGCTTTTCTCAAGCTTTGAAACAGTGTAAACCGGACAGTTTTTTGTTTTCTTTTTAGAAAGGCTGTAGAACAACAGAAGTATAGCAAAAGCAATGTATAGAAATCCTGTAACACTGCTGATAAAAGGCGATGCAGTCAGAATCATCCTGCCCATATACCAGGTGATTGTGGCAAACATGAAATAAATCAAAAGTCTTCCTAAAAGAAAAACAAGAATATCATAGATTATCATTTTTATTCCTGCCGAACCAGCCATCATATATGGAAACATTACGATTCCGCATGTTATCAGGCATGCGGAACCGGTACTTAAACCAAGGATGAAAGATTCGGTCATAAAATATTTTTCAGCAAAACTATTTCATGAAAGAAGTATCCGCAAGTCAATTGTGGTGAAAGGAAAATGAATGTGGTCAGGTGAAACCTGTCAGGGGTGAACAGCCTGATGGCTGGGGTGAACAGATTGTCTAAACCCGGAAAAAAGAAAATTCATCTTTTAATTTTCTTCATGAAATATTCAGTATGAGATCTTGACACTGGTATTTCTGTTGTTGTGTAAGATATTTTAAGCTTCATATTCTGACGTCCGCCATAAGCTTTTTCAACATAATGAAGATTTACAATAAAGCATTTATGACATCTGATGAATCCCGGATAATCCCTGAGTTCATTTTCTATAGATTTCAATGTACCGCGAATAGTCGTTTTGTTCCGGACATTATTTGAAATTGTAACAATTGTTACATAATTATCATTTGAACACATGTACAAAATGTCTTTTGGATTAACGACATATTTGTTCCGTGAATATCCTGCAGTTAATAATATTTCGCCGTCAGGAATAATTTCGTCTTCCTGAATTGCAGCTTCAAGGAGCGCTTCTCTGTATAATTTGTTGTATGTAAGAATGTGATTAACAGTCACGGGTATACTTCCTACGAGAATTGCTGTCCATATACCTGAAAGAAGACCTGAAAAATCGAAATTCAGTTTGAAGATAAGGTATATATAAAAATAATTTACAGCGCCTATTGAAGCTGCAATCAATAAGTCCCATGCAATGTTTTTACCCAGGGTTGTAAGTCTGTTCTTAAAAAAGGGTTCCAAAATAAAAATGAAAATTAAAAGGACAGCTGAAGTGATTACTCCAAATCCAAGTGTTATGAGAATCATATCACCTGTTTTAACTTTTAATGCAGCTATTCCGAAAGGCTTAAAGATAAAGAGGAAAAGAAAAATAAATAAGCCGAATGCAAGTATGGACAGTAACTTGCTTTTAAATGTTCCTGTTTCCCTGTATGGCTTATTAAGGAAGCTTTTCATTTATCTAATTAATAGTAAATCTAATGATTATTCTGGAAACAAAGCTCACTGAGCGAAGTCGAAGTGAGCGGAGTCGAAGTGAAGGGCTTCATTTTAAAGTCGGCGACTATCCCGACCTCCTTAGCAGTCGGTATGGGATTTCGCTTCGCTCAACCTACTTGCCTTCGCGCATTGATGTGCACATAGTAAATAACAAAAAAAAATCCCGATGATTTCTCATCGGGATCATTTTAAAGTCGGCGACTACCTACTCTCCCACAATTGCAGTACCATCGGCGCTGGCGGGCTTAACTTCTCTGTTCGGAATGGGAAGAGGTGGAACCCCGCCGCTATAGTCACCTTAAGACGATCAACCCCTTTGCGTTCCCCCTGAAAGGGGGGAAAACTCCTCTCCCCTTCCGGGGGAGATGCCGCTTTAGCGGCAGAGGGGTCTATCTTATCAATAATGTATGACACATTGGCCAAGTTAATAAAATTAACGCTCAGAAAGCTTACGGGTAATTAGTACTGCTCGGCTTTGACGTCACCGTCTTTACACCTGCAGCCTATCAACGTCGTAGTCTTCAACGACCCTTAAAGGAGATCTCATCTTGAGACGAGCTTCGTACTTAGATGCTTTCAGTGCTTATCTC
>DATALC010000073.1:0-20361 GCA_036261265.1 Bacteroidales bacterium | reverse complement strand
AATGGTCTGAAATCAGGCTCAAGATACCTGTTTCTGCCTGAAGTCGGGCCATATACTTTTTGATAAATCGATCCGGTTGGACAAAGATTGACGCATCTCATGCACTGTTCGCATGTGGATGACCATACGGGCATATCATTTTTGAATTCTATACTGTTTGTGGGGCATGCTTTGGCACATTTCCTGCATCCGTTGCATGTTTCTTCCACCCTGAATGTACGCCAGAGATTCATGAGTCCAAGCTTGAATAACAAGTATTCCCTGTAAAGACCGAATCTTCCATATCTCTTTGGAATGTTGAACTTATGATAAGTTCTTATTCCATCAAGGATATTTGTTGCTGCAATTCGCGTCTGGGATACACCGAGATCAATTATTTCCAGGGCTTTCTTTTCATCAGGCGGATTCATGGCTGTTATCCAGTTGATCGGCATTTGGATTACCGCTGAATAGATTATGTCACAGTTTTTCTTACGAAGCAGAGAGACCGCTTCCTCGACAGAAAAACCTGCTTCATCAGAATCTCCTGCAGTAATGATTATAAATGCCTTCTGTTTATTCCGAAATTTGGGAAGGCTTTTAAGATATTGTTTCGATATCCTCGGAATTCCAAAGGCATAGACAGGGAAGCAGAAGCCTGCTATTTCGCACTGAGTAATGCTTTCTCCTTTAACGATCGTTGATATCTCAACATCATGAGTTGCATCGGTGAAGATATTCTTCATTGTATTCAAAACCTTCAAAGAATTACCGGTGCCTGTAAAGTATCTTAGCTGAATTTCCATATTTAATCATTGTCCCTGTCCTGTTACAGGTTTCAAATTAATTCATCAATTATGTCGCTCAGTGTCATAACCTTTGCAAAACCTTTTCTGAGCACTTTCAGCTCTGGTTCCTGCATTTCAGGATCATCAGTTGAAGTAATATCGCTTCCGAAAACAACTTTAAATCCTCTTTCATATCCCTGTCTTGCAGTTGTTCCGCAGCAATAATTAGTAAGAGTGCCGCATATAACTATAGTATCTTTTTCAAGGTTCTTAAGAATTGTCTCCAGCGGGGTATCATAAAAAGCCCCGTAAGATGGCTTATAAATTATTATATCATTGTCTTCAGGCCTTAGTTCATGCCAGATCTCACCCTTCTTAAACCATCCAGGGTCATTTCCCAGATTGGGATACCTGTTTGGCATGAAATCACCTGTTTTCGGTCTGTCTTTGAATAAGTGTGTGTCCCTGAATGCTGTGTATATGACTGGAATTTTTTTGTTTCTGCAGAATTCTGTCAGATGTTTTATTTTTGGTACCTGTCTGGTTGCTTCAGGAATCCATGATGAGGTCCATCCGGGTTTTACAAATTCATCCTGCATATCAATTACTATCAATGCGCATTTATCACATTTGATATCGAAACCGGCATTCCCGTACAGATAAGCATCAATTGCCGCTTTTTTTACTGTTTCTTCTGTGTAGTTCATATTTAACAAAGTTTGTGAACGAATTTACTTCAAGGTTGGCACAGGGGCATCATGAGAATCTTTTGAACTTCGCCAGGTTCAATCCTGATCTTACTGCTGTTATTCATTATCTGAAAGGTTTTTCCAGTTCCACCATTTCAGGAGTTCCGGATCATGGTTGTCGTTTTCTGCATAGTAAACAGCGCACCTGAAAGTATATAGGACACAGGGATCAATCTTACTGTTATACTCCCTGCATAAATCTTTGTATAAAATCTCAGGATCATGTCCTGCGAGATCATGAACATGATGAATACCAAGAACATGCAGATCCTGTGCGATGTTCTTCCCAATCCCGGGAACTGACAGTAAATCGTCGGAGTCTTTGTTTTTCTTAATTGTTTTCATTTCATCAATTCAGGATATGAAATTATTTGTCAGAAATTTTTGTTGATCTTTTCAAGTTCAATATACATTAATATACCGGAATTCTTAAGGAAATGTTGCGAGCACTTTAGTCACTTTAGTCACTCTAGTCACTCTCTTTTCCTAAACCTGAAAAAAATCAGAACTGCAGTAAAAATAACCGACAGTAATCCTCCGGTGAGGAATTCATATCCTCTGAGATATGTTCCTGTAATCCCTGCAATTGAATAACCGGTTGCCCACCATACATGTGTCCAGGCAAAGTGACTTCCATAAGCTTTCCCCTGCTGATCTTTGCTGATGTTCTCTGCTATAAGAATCTGTGAAGGCATGTCGGCATAGCTTATTCCTAAACCGGCCATAACCCATAATATAATTATATATTTATAAGGTATAAAGTTTGCCGGCAATAAAGCGAGACCTATCATAAGGGCGCCTGCAATGAGGATTCCGGTTTTCCCTTTCGACCTGTCAAGGCTGTTTGATGTAAAAGCTGCTATTGTTGCTCCTGCTCCGAATGAAGCCATAATAAGACCGTATTCATCATCGCCGAGCATCAGATCACCTTTTACGTGCCCGATTGTATTAACAAGTATCTGGGCTCCCGCTAGGGCTGATGACAGTTCAATAATAGTTGCAAACCTGACAGGAGCGGTTCTGAAAACAAGCTTCGTACCTGTTTTCATGTCACTCAATGTAGTTGAAATGTCAAGCGAAACTCTTTTTCCGCCTGTCACTGACGGGATTGGAATGAACAAAACAAGTATAGATGAGACTAAAAATGTGAAAGCATCAACAAAAAATATATCCCGGGAGCCCCATGCAACTGCAATAGCACCAGCCAGTCCGGGACCAAGTATGCCAAGTATCTCCCAGGTTGCATTTGACAATGCTATTGCATCTCCATAGTTTTCTTTCCTTGAAATTAGTTGCGGTATTGTTGCTTTATAGGCCGGAGAAAAAAATGCATTGAAAATATTAAGAAGAAAAATCAGAATGTAGAGCTGCCAAATTGAATTAACAAATACAAGTGAGATAACTATAAACATCCTGAACATGTTGGTTATCACCATTATCTTTTTTCTGCTGAAAGAATCAGCGATGATACCGGCATAGGAGCCGAAAAGAATAAATGCAGTGACCCTGAGGGTCAGCGCTGTTGCAAGTATGCCTGATGATCCTTCAGGACTGAATTCGTAGGCAAGCAGGGCAATTCCGAGCCACGTTATTGAATCACCAAGGAGACTTATTCCCTGGGCAATATAAAGCCTTGAGAACAAGGGTTCACGTAATGTCTTAAGAGGTTCAAGCAATCGCATGTGCCTGCTGATTTTAAATTCAGTTGACAGGCGAAATTAATAATTATCTGCCGGTTGCCTTTCTTACAGGCGTCACAATAATTTCATTATCACAATTAGGACAGTAATAAACTTCGCATCCTGTACAGGCAAAGCAGTTAGAGCACTGTTTATTTTCAGATGTACGGTCAAAAATCAGCCCGCAAATGCCACATGTAATATCTTCTTTGTTTATAATTGAATCCATGGGGCGCGAAAGTAAGAAAAATCTTGTTACTTTCGCATCTCTTTATTGTTGCAGAATGAAGAAAGGAGGGGCGTTGGAAATCGGGAGCGATATAAATTCACTGAAACTGAGGATACATGAGCTTGAGAAACAGCTTGATGATCTGAAAAAAACAGGTGATTCTGCTAAAAAGGACAGTGAGGTCAGAAACGAAGATAACTCTGATCTTTCTTTGATGTTTAATATAACTCTGAATCTTCTTGAGACAGTTGAAAAGCGAAAAGTGCTCAGGAAGATTATAGAAGGAGCTATAAAGCTTATTGGCCTTGATATTGGTGTATTGTATATGCTGAATGATGGCATGCTGTTCCTTGAGGCCTCTGTTCCTGAAATATATACAGATTACCCGCGGGAATTCAGGATTGCAAAGCTTGATAATCATCTTCATATAAAAAAGGTAGTTCTGACAAGAGCTCCGCTCCTTGTAAATGATATACAGGCAGAGGAACTGACCCCTGAAGAAAAGCTTGTAGTAGGTTACCGGAATATGCATTCGGTTTTGTATATTCCTCTCTTTGCAATGCAGAAGGTTGCAGGCATTGTTATCCTTGGCACTTTTGAAAGGCGCTATGAATTCAGCAGGCGTGAAGTTGAGTTGTGCCGTACTCTTTCGAACATCGGTTCCCTTTCGCTCGAAAATTCATTATTGTTTGAGCAGCTGAAAGGCAACCTGAATGAGATGAGAAGGACGATCTCAAAGAAAGAGAGAATTGAGCAACGTCTCAGATTGCTTTTCAGGGCAGTGGAACATAGTCCTGTCAGCATTGTTGTAACAGATCATAAAGGTACAATTGAATATGTGAACCCTAAATTTACCGATCTTACAGGATTCACAAGGAAAGAAGCAATCGGGAAAAATCCCAGAATACTGAAATCAGGACAGCATTCACCTGGTTTTTATAAGCAGATGTGGGACACAATCAAGTCGGGCAGTGATTGGGTCGGCGAAATGAAGAACAAGAAAAAGAATGGCGAATATTACTGGGAGAGTGTTTTTATATCACCAATGACTGACGACACAGGGCATATCTCACATTTTGTTGGTGTCAAGGAGGACATAACTGAAAAGAAGAGTATGCTTCAGAACCTTATTGCCGCCAAAGAGAAAGCCGAAGAAAGCGACAGGCTGAAAACAGCATTCCTGCACAATATATCCCATGAGATAAGAACCCCGCTCAATGCAATTGTCGGTTTTTCAACATTTCTGAATGATCCGGATATCACGCCTGAAAAACGAAAAATATATTCCGATATTATTATTTCAAGCAATGATCAGCTCCTGTATATAATTGACGGTATAATGAAGATTTCACATCTGGAGACAAGGCAGGTAAGCCTGACAAAAGCTGATTCTTCTGTTCAAAAAGTAGTCAGTACTCTGTTTAATCAGTTTAATCCAGTTGCTGCTAACAAGAACCTTGAATTCACACTTAAAAAAGATAACATCGATGAAAATACAGTTCTGCATACTGACGAAGGAAAGCTGAAGCAGATACTATCGAATCTTCTCGATAATGCATTTAAGTTCACAAGTAATGGCTTCGTCGAATTCGGTTGCCGGAGAGCTGATAAAACGATAGAGTTTTATGTTCGCGATTCAGGTATCGGAATACCTGAAGCTGAACATGAGAAAATCTTTGAACGTTTTTACCAGGCTGAAAAACCAGGGAACCAGGTGTATAGCGGAACAGGACTCGGCTTATCAATCTGCTCAGGTTATGCAGGATTGCTGGGGGGATCACTGACTGTCAATTCAGTCCCGGGATCAGGATCTGTATTTACACTCAGGTTACCATTCACAAATTAATTACAACCTTAAATTCTGAGGCCTGGAACATCGTGATCTGGCAGGATTATTGTTGATATCCTTCTGGTAACGATTAATTTTTCATTCTGTAATAATTGATTTTTTTCTTATCTTTAAAATGGGATAAAACAATTGTATAAACAGTTTATGTCAGAGAGGAAAAAAACAGCTCTGATTATTGAAGATGATTACAGCATTTTTTGCGTGCTGGAGCTGATGCTTCAGGATAAAGGAATTGGTTCGGTAAATGCAGATTCACTTTGGGCAGCAAGGAATAAAATTGAAACTATGCATCCCGAATTTATTTTTATCGATCATTTTCTGCCTGATGGCATGGGAATTGATTTTATCCCCACATTAAGGCAGGCTTTTCCGGGATCCCTTATAATAACAATGACAGCACAGAATAGTCCTGAAAACAAAATTCTTGCTGCAATTAACGGGTCGGATTATTTCCTTGAAAAGCCTTTCTCATTGCAGGATGTTTACAGATCAATAGGAATGGAATAATAAAAGGATAATGCACTCCTGATTTTACCGGATTTGTCCGGTTGTTGGCGCTATATTAAACACTTATATGACTGAAATGCTACGAAGATTTAAAATCGGTAACAGGCTCGTGATCGGGTATACGGTATTATTGTGTCTGTCAATAATGTCAAGCGTGATTTCAGTGTTTGAAATAAACAATATCTGGAATGATACAAAAAACCTGTATGAAAAGCCTTACACGGCAATGGGTTTGATTAAGGACATAAAGATCAATGTCCTGAATATAAGGCGATACATGCTTGATATCACCCTTCTTGGTAAAGCAGATGAAATTGATAAGCTTGTAAAACTTATTGATGATGAGGAGGTGCAAACATTGGATCATTTTAATGAACTGGAGAAGCTTTACCCTGATTCGGATCTTGGGTTACAGGAATCTCAGCGTTTCTTTTCAAGCTGGAAACCTTTGAGAGATGAAGTCATTGAACTGTCGAGAAATGGGGATGAGAAGGAATCATCTGCGATCATGATAACACGGAACAGGGAATTTGTAATCAGTTTATTCGAAAAGCTTGATCCTCCTGCACAGAAGATTACAGACCTTGCCTATGAGTTTTATAATACATCCAGGCAGGAGAAAAATAAGATACTTGTTTCTTTGCTTGTTATCCTGCTCGCTTCCCTTATAACGTCTGTACTCTTTGCTTATCTTATTACAAGGAGTATCTCAATACCATTAAAAGAAATAGTTTTTAATATCCGTGAGATTGCTAAAGGTAATTTGAACAATAATATTCTGAAAGTGGCGAGCGATGAGATAGGTGAGCTGGCAGGTTCATACAATATGATGCAGGGCGACCTGATGCAGAAAGCCATTATTGCACAACGTATAGCAAGGGGTGAATTTTCGGCAAGAGTAAAAGCAGGTAGTGAGAACGATGTTCTTGCCGAATCAATTAATATGATCGCGAATAATTTCGACCAGGTTGTAAAACAGGCCGCAAAAGTAGCTGACGGAGACTACAATACACAGATAAGTGGTATATCCGGCACAAACCCTCTCACTTCTGTAATCAACAGGATGCTTGAGAGTCTTCGTGAAGTAGTAGCTAATGCAAGCAGGATATCACAAGGCGATTTTTCAGGAGAGATAATACCAAAATCAGCATCGGATGAGCTGGCAGTTGCTTTGAACAGGATGACGGCAGCGCTGAGGGATGCCACAGAAGAAAATGCACGGCAATCACGTCTGAAGACAGCCCAGAACGAATTAAACGAGCAGATGCGTGGAGATCTTCAGACTGATGTACTTGCAAGGAATGTTATTACGTTTGTTTCAAAATATACACGGGCACAGCTGGGAGCGCTATATCTTTATTCACCCGAACAGAACGGATTCCAGCTTAAAGGCAGCTATGCTTTTACTTACAGAAAAGGCATAAGCACATTTTATAAAGAAGGAGAAGGGCTTGTCGGACAGGCTGCCCTTGAAAAACAGGTAATTAGCTTCAATGAACTTCCTGACAATTATGTAAGGATAACTTCAGGTCTTGGAGATACTGTTCCAAGAAATGTTATTATAGCTCCGTTCATATATGAAAACACGACTCTTGGAGTGATTGAGCTTGGATCAGTTACACAATTCAGCGACGAAGCTCTCTCGTTCCTTGATCTTGTTCTTGAAAATATTGCAGTTTCAGTTATGTCGGCCGAAAGCCGTACTCAGATGACAAAACTGCTTGAAGTAACAAAGTCACAGGCAGAGGAATTACAGGTTCAACAGGAGGAGCTCAGACAAACAAATGAAGAACTGGAGTCCCAAACTGTAGCTCTGAAAAAATCGGAGGAGAGCCTGCAGTCCCAGCAGGAAGAGCTTCGCGTTACAAACGAAGAGCTTGAGGATAAAACAAAAAGGCTTGAAGAGCATAAAGACTGGATGGAAAAACAGAACAGGAATCTCGAGCAGGCACGGGCTGATCTTGAAAGGAAAGCCCGGGAACTCGAGGTAACTAACAGGTACAAATCAGAATTCCTGGCAAATATGAGCCATGAACTGCGTACTCCGCTTAACAGCCTGCTGCTGCTTTCCCAGGCTCTGATGGAGAACAAGCCTGGAAATCTTAATGAGCAACAGGTTGAATCGGCGCGTATTATTTATAACAGCGGAAACGATCTGCTGAATCTTATAAATGACATTCTCGATTTATCGAGGATTGAATCAGGTAAAATGACCTTGAATATTTCAACTGTTACTTTAGATTCTGTCAAATCATCAATAAAAGACTACTTTGCTTTTACGATAAAAGAAAAAGGACTTGATTTTTCAATTTCAATTGAAAACAATGTTCCGCAACAGATTATTTCTGATGAACAAAGATTGAATCAGATCCTCAGGAATATAATGTCGAATGCAGTTAAGTTTACTGAAAAAGGAAGTATAAAGCTTAGGATTTTTAAACCCGGAGTTCCTGAGAATGCTGAAAATGAAAATATGATTGCATTTTCTGTAAGGGATACAGGTATAGGTATACCTGAAAACAGGCAGAAAGATATTTTTGAAGCATTCCAGCAGGTCGACGGCAGCATATCGAGAAAATACGCAGGTTCTGGTCTTGGATTGTCAATAACAAGAGAACTCATAAAACTGCTTGGCGGAAGAATAGAGCTTTCAAGCGAACCGGGTAAAGGCTCTGAATTCACTGTTATAATACCCGTTACAATAAAAGAGGATCCTCAAAGTGCACAACCCAAAACTCAAAAAACCATTGTTGCCGAAACCGTTAGTAAATATCAGTCAGAGAATAAAGATACCCAAAAGGCAAGGGAAAAAAAGAACGGGATCTTGTCAATACCTGACGATCGCGACAAGATAAAAAGCGATAGTTCAGTTATACTCATAATAGAAGACGATGAAAAATTTGCAGGCCTTCTGGCAGGGATTTGCAGGGATAAAGGTTTCCTTTGCATTGTCACAGCCACCGGGGAAGAAGGCCTCGAGATGACAGGCATTTACAAGCCAAAAGGCATTATTCTCGATATAAATCTTCCTGGCATGAGCGGTTGGGATGTTCTTGATAATCTCAAGAACTCATCTGAGACAAGGCATATTCCTGTTCATATTATCTCAGGCTACGAAGAAACACTTGAAGCTTACAGCAAAGGAGCTGTAGGATATCTTACAAAACCGGTCACAAGAGACAAGATAGAGGCAGCCCTGGGGCAATTACAATCATTAATGCCGGCAGTTATAAAGAATCTTCTCATAATCGAAGATGATCAGAATCTGAGAAAAAGCATACGGCTCCTTCTCGATGCACATGATATCAGGATAACTGAGGCAAATACGGGTCAGAAGGCCATCGCCTTTATTTCGGAGAATCATTTTGACTGCATCGTTCTCGATCTTGGCCTGCCAGATATGACAGGTTTCGACATGCTACGGATTTTAAAGGAAAAGAACATCAGGGTGCCTCCGGTTGTTGTCTATACCGGGAAAGAGCTTACAAGGGAAGAAAATGCAGAGTTGCAACATTACACGCAAAACATAATAATAAAAGGAGTAAAATCGGAAGAAAGGCTTCTCGATGAAACAACACTCTTCCTTCATCGCGTTGTGAAAGACATGCCTGAGCGCCAGAAAAAAATCCTTATAAATCTTTATGATAAAGAGGAAATGTTCAGGGGAAAGAAGATCATGATAGTCGATGATGATATGCGTAATGTATTTGCTATTAAAGGCGTTCTTGAGACAGGTCATATGAAAGTGCTGTCTGCTGCCGATGGCAAAAAAGCCCTGAATGTACTTGAGAAGAATACTGATACCGACCTGATCCTCATGGATATTATGATGCCTGAGATGGATGGTTATGAAACTGTAAGACAGATAAGGAAGAACAAACGACTGAAATCTATACCGATTATAATGCTTACGGCCAAGGCAATGAAGGAAGATCGTGAGAAATCGCTTGAAGCCGGGGCTAATGACTACCTCTCAAAACCTGTAGATATAGAAAAATTATTGAACCTGATGCGTATTTGGTTATACCAGTAGAGAATTATGGATATTGTGAGTAAAATTCTTATTGTTGATGACCGGCCGGAGAATATTGCAGTTTTAAAAACGCTTTTAAATGATTTCGATACAGAAATAATAAGCGCCGGTTCGGGAAACGAGGCTCTGGCGCTGACACTAGAACATGATTTCGCGCTTGCCCTCATCGATGTACAGATGCCTGACATGGATGGATATGAAACTGTCAGGCTGTTGCGGAAAGTCGAGAAAACAAGGTTTCTTCCGGTGATTTTTCTTTCGGCCATCTATTCTGAAGATCATTACCAGGTTCAGGGTATTGAAGCCGGAGCCGTGGACTTCATTACAAAACCTTTTAATTCAAGATTGCTCCTTGGAAAAATCAGAGTGTTCCTGGATATGTACACTCAGCGGAAGATGCTTGAGAACGAGATCGAACATCGCAAGCTGATAGAAACTGAATTAACCGAGGCGAAAACAAAAGCAGAAGAATCTGACAGGCTTAAATCGGCGTTCCTGGCAAATATGAGTCACGAGATAAGGACTCCTCTGACTACTATCGTCGGAATGGGCAGTCTCCTTGCTTCAAAAGATTACCCTCCTGAAAAGAAGAAAGAAATAGCAGGTTTTATTGAAAAGAGCAGCAACGGTCTTATTACAATTATTAACGACATACTCGATCTTTCGAAAATTGAAGCCGGTGTTATCAGGGTAACTATGGAACCCGTGGATATCAACAATCTGCTTGGCGATCTTTACAGAACTTATTGTGAGAATCTGAAACGCAATAATAAGAAGAATGTTGAACTGAAGCTGACGATCCCCGACGGTGAGATGATTCATCCTGTTACTGATGAAAACCGACTGAGGCAGATTCTGTCAAATTTCCTGGGAAATGCAGTAAAATTTACGAATGAGGGTTATATCGAATTCGGTTACAGGATAACTGATGAAGCTATTCAATTCTATGTATCGGATACAGGCGATGGGATACCAAAAGATAAGATTGATCTTATTTTCCGGCGTTTTCAGAAGCTCCATGAAATATCGCGGGGTACGGGCCTTGGTCTCTCAATAGCCAAACGTCTTTCGGAACTCCTTGGCGGTGATATCAGCGTCAGTTCGGAACCCGGAAAAGGATCCACTTTCTTTTTTACGCTTCCATATTCGAAAGGTATGCATAATCAATCTGAAGGAGGAAATATGTCTGAAACAAAAACTCAGATTTACGACTGGTCATCAAGATCAATTATAATAGCAGAAGATGAATATCCTGTATTCTTTCTGCTTGAAAACATCTTGGAGCCTACAAAAGTCAGGATAACCTGGGCAAAAAGCGGACGTGATGCAATAGAGATCTTTTCGGGTACCCGGAAATTTGATGCGATATTGCTCGATATAAGGATGCCCGGCCTCGATGGCATAGATACTTTCAGGGAGATACGTAAAATTGATAAAAATATCCCAATCGTCGCCCAGACAGCATTTGCAATGAACGACGAACGCGATGAACTCGAAGCATTAGGATTCAGCGGTTTTATCTCCAAACCTTTTATTAAGGACGAAATTTTCAGGCTGATAGATCGTCTGTTTACAAAGTAATTCTATGAGCAATGCAATTTCTGAGACTGAGCGAACGAGGAATGAGGATCTTGAAATCCGACTTCTTCTTGAAGCTGTTTTTCAAAAGTATGGTTATGATTTCCGGAATTATTCGGGGGCATATCTGAAACGTCGCTTAATAAGCCGCATGCGGAGAAGTGGTCTGCATTCGGTTTCGGAAATGCTTTATAAAGTTCTTTATGATTCTGAGTTCTTCAGCACTTTATTGCTCGACCTGTCCCTGAATGTTACTGAGATGTTCCGTGATCCCCGTTTTTTCAGAGCTGTAAGAGAAAAA
This sequence comes from Bacteroidales bacterium, assembly GCA_036261265.1. Taxonomy (GTDB): domain Bacteria; phylum Bacteroidota; class Bacteroidia; order Bacteroidales; family VadinHA17; genus LD21. Next base: position 8,669 of record DATALC010000073.1, on the reverse strand, counting down.
ATCATTCCGCTTCTGAGAACTTACCCTTTTCTTAAAATATGGCATGCCGGATGCTCCTCAGGTGAAGAAGTCTACTCAATGGCTATTGTGCTTAGGGAGGAAGGACTTCTTGAAAGAAGCCTTATATATGCAACCGACTTTAATCAGGCTGTTGTCCAGAAAGCTTCTGATGCCATCTATCCACTTGACAAGATGAAAGAGTATGCAGATAATTATTATAAATCCGGTGGAAAGGCGCTGTTCCAGGATTATTTCACAATAAGTTATGATTCAGTGATGGTTGACCAGTCTCTTAAGAAAAGCATAGTTTTCTCGGATCATAACCTTGTTTCAGACGGTGTTTTTGGAGAAATGAACATGATAGTCTGCAGGAATGTCCTTATTTATTTTAACCGTGATCTGCAGAATCGTGTCTTTGGTTTGTTTTTTAACAGCCTTATACCAGGTGGAGTCTTGTGTCTTGGCACAAAAGAGACTATGATGTTCTCAACACATAGCGATAATTACAAGCAGTTGCACAAGCTTAATATTTTTACAAAACTATATGCTTCAAAATAAACCGGAAAAAAGGATTCTGACAGGCAAAACCGAAGCAGTTGCAATTGGCACTTCCGCCGGAGGAATTGAAGCTTTGACTTTTCTGTTACCGCATATCCCTGCAGGATGCATGAAGGTTTTTTTTGTTGTACAGCATATCTCGCCTGAATCAGATTCATCATTTGTAAGAATCATGAACGACAAATGCCGGATAAAGGTGCGTGAAGCCTGTAATACTGAGGATATAAGTCCCGGTACAATCTATTTTGCACCTCCCGATTACCACCTGCTTGTGGAAAAGGACTTCACTTTGAGCATATCAATGGATGAGAAAATAAATTATTCGCGTCCTTCAATAGATGTCCTTTTCGAGTCGGCAGCTGAAGCATTTATGAATAATCTTACCGGCATCCTCCTCACCGGTGTGAACCGTGACGGCAGCAGGGGCATGAAACGTATTAAAGAGCTTGGCGGAAGAACAATTGTCCAATCCCCTGACGATGCTGCCTTTTCAGAAATGCCATCATCAGCAATGAGGCTGATTACACCTGACAACATCATGACACTTAATGAGATTGCTGATTTCATTTCATTCAAATGAAAAACCCGCTTAAAACTAAAATAGATCACTATTGACGTTTAAACTTAAAGTTTAGAATAATTTAAGATTAAGAACGATTAATTTTATCATATTTTTAAGTAACTGGATCATAATGAATTATATATTTTTTCATTATTCGGCATAAAATAGTTTAGTTTTCAGGGTAACAAATCGGCTTACATTCCTATTAAACTATAATGGTCGGTTTGCTATATAGGTAATCCTGTATGTTAATGGAAGTATATTATATAAATCTCAGGGAAGATAAGAATGGAAATCATTCTGTCCACAGATATGGCTGCCAGCGTCTTGCTGATCCTGTGAACAGATTCTGTCTCGGCATTTTTCCTGATTCTGAGCTTGCAGTAAAGAATGCATCTGAAAAATTCAGGAAGGTTGTCTGCTGCAAATTGTGCTGCGATTGTAATTCATGATTCATTGAGTATCTTTACTTCAATTGAAAAACACAGCATGGAAAATCAAGATAATCCCGGTTTTAGTCCGGAACAGACTCCTGTAAAATTCGGAGACAGCCTGAATTCAAATGAAATTCTAGTCTTTACAACGAAGTGTAATGTCTTCAAAATTCCTAAGACGGAGGTATTTAATATACACCAGGCAATCGAAAGAATTGACCCTGAGGAAGGTGAAAAGCCGGTATATGTCACAGGCGATAAAAACTACTCTGGTTACCTTATTGCAGCATTTGGGAATGGTAAAGTGGCTAAAATCTCTATGTCGGGTTTCAAGACCGAGTTTAAACGCAAAAAACTAAAAAATGCATTTAATGATGAATCTCCTCTGGTTTTTATTGAGAGGATCGACTCTGATGTCGATCTGGTGGCTGTAAGCAGTATCAATAAAGTGATTCTGTTTAACACTTCCCATATAAATCCGGTCGGAAGCAGGACCACAAAAGGCGTCCAGGTAATGAAACAGAAGGATGGAAGTAAAATGGTAAAGATTATTAAAGCCGACCAGGCAAAATTTGCTGATCCTGAATTCTATAGGAAAGGTCTGAATGTAGTTGGCTTCTATCTGAAGAAAGGAGATGAAATCTGATAATTAACCCCCCGACTCGTCGGGGGGATGATTTTGCTTAACCTGCAGGAACTTGTTATAAACGTTTTACAGGGATGCAGATGTCGACAATGAATTTCTTTTCAGGGTGCTGCTCATGATCATTGTGATAGATTTCAAACGGCCCCCTGTCTTCAGGCTGATATCCGCTCTCAGCAAGCCAGATGCATGTTGAATCCCAGGCTTTTTGAAATTCTTCCTGCAGGATTTCAAAATGAGCAACGAAATGCTTTCCTCCTGCAATTTTCATCTGACCTATTTCTCCTTCTGTACGAACGTCACTCTTTGTTATTATGCATGCGCTTTGCCTCACCTTGTCAGGGTCTGTGACTTTCGGATCATCGTGATAGTAAGTGATGCATTTTGTTTCGTTATCGAGCAGGCTGCGCGGACCTGCCCATCTGAACAATTTTTCGTATGCTTCGCCTATCCTGTCATATTGACCAGTATGTCTGCAATAAATCACATTCATTGCCGGAAGCTCCTTAATTTCGACGTTTTTATTCATAAATAATTTCCTTTTTTGTGATTGTTTAATATCACAAACATATTCTTCCTGAAGGAGATCCATTTGCGGGTTTTTGCTTTTGATTTGATTATTATTGCTGTTTTCAGCTTCTCTCCTGAGACGATATTCTCCGGCGCTCACAGTGAAGTGATCCTTGAAATTCCTGCAGAAGACTGACTGGCTTTTGAAACCGCAATAATATGCAATATCAGCCATTGCTCTGTCGGGTTCATTTGCAAGCAACCCTGCTGCTTTTTCAAGCCGTTTTCTCTTTACGAAGTCGGAAATTGTTTCACCCATGAATGCAAGAAAAATCCTGTGAAAATGAAATCTTGAAAAACTGGCAATATCCGAAAGCTTTTCAGGCGAGAGATCGCCTGACAGGTTATTATCTATATAGTCTGTAACCTTATTTATCCTGTGGATGTATTCCTTGCTGTATTTATTCATAAGATTAGTTGACAATACTGAGATCCGATTTCTTCATTCGTGCTGTCAGTGTCACTCTGTAAAGTAAATGCTTTTTCGATATTTCCCTGAAGCCTGCTTTACTAAGTTTTGAACATGATCATTACGAACTAAACAATTTATCGCTTGTTATATTTTGAGTGTTAATAATTTAACAGATGGAAGAAAGGGTCAGGATATTTTCAATCGGACTTATTACCCGTAATGTTTTGCAGATATTCGTTGAGAAGCCTCAAAACTTTGAATTCCAGCCAGGGCAGGCTACTGAAATATCACTGGATAAAACCGGATGGGAGGAGGAGAGACGCCCATTCACTTTCACAAGCCTCCCTGATGATAACTTTCTCCAGTTCACGATAAAGATATATCAGTCACACAAGGGTGTGACAAACGAGCTTCTTACATTGAAGAAGAATGACTCACTCATCTTGCATGATGTGTTCGGGGCTATAGAATTCAAAGGGAACGGTACTTTCATTGCAGGCGGGGCAGGAGTGACACCCTTCATTTCAATCCTGAGAAACCTGAATTTCAAAAAAGAGATAGATGGCAATACACTCATTTTCGCGAATAAAACACGTGATGATATAATTCTTAGATATGAATTTGAAAGAATGCTGGGGAAAAGCTTTAAAAATATTCTATCCGAAGAACATACAGATGGATTCTTCAATGGCCATATCACTGAGGAATTCCTCAGAATCCAGGTGCCTGATTTGAACAGGCATGTCTATTTATGCGGCCCTCCTGAAATGATGTCGGCAGTGGAAGGATTTCTTGAAGGATTGGGGTTTGACATGAATCTGCTTGTAAAAGAAGAAGACTAGCTTTTTGATATACGGGCTCTCCAACATTGCCCTGAAATCGAAGCTTTTAATAACCGGCCTCTCTCCAAACCTCTCCCCCAGGAGGGTCCCAGGAGGGAGAGGCTTAGGTTTTCAGGATAACAGATAGATTATTTACATCTTTAATTGGATTATATTACTATTTGAATGATACTCTAATTATAACGAGATTGTTCCCCTTGCACCCTGGGAGAGGGGAATTCAAGGGGTGAGGCCGTAATGACGAGGGTTTCTCTTTAACCGAGCTTGTATCAAAAGGGTGAGGCGGGACACAGGAGGCTTTCTCCAATCAGGATCAGTGAATTTAAAGGATGAGGCATTATCGCCATCAGGCATCTCTCCAAACCTCTCCCCTGAGAGGGAGAGGCCTGTTTTTCCCTATAACCAAAATAACATCATGGGATGGGCGATTAAAGCTGATTCTGATATTTAACCCGATAGTAGCGATTCTGTTTATAAAAAACATTATCTTTAAAGATGCAACTTACCATTTACTATGGTAAAACCACTTAAAATCGGAATCCTTCGCGAGACTAAAAATCCTCCTGACAGAAGAGTCCCTCTCACTCCTCCTCAGATTGTGGCTTTACAGGAAGTATACCCGCATGTACAGTTTTATGTCCAGCCAAGCGATTTCAGATCATACTCGAATGATGAATATGAATATCTTGATATTCCGCTAAAGGAGGATCTTAGCGACTGTGACATCCTCATGGGCGTGAAAGAAGTTGATAAAAGGACATTTATTGCAGGGAAGACTTACCTGTTCTTCGCTCATGTTATAAAGAAACAGCCGCATAACATCTCAATGTTCAGGGAGATGGCTGAGAAAAAGATCACCCTTATCGATTATGAACTTATGACAACTGACGAAGGACTGAGGATTGTCGCATTTGGACGGTTTGCAGGAATTGTCGGAGCTTATAACGGCCTGCGGGCAAGGGGTATAAAAACGAATAATTTCAGGCTCAAACCTGCCTATCAATGCCGCGATCTCGAGGAGGTATGGGCAGGGTTGAGACTTATTCAGTTTAAACCAAACCTCAGGATAGCCATTACGGGCGACGGAAGAGTATCAAACGGTGCAATAGAAACACTTAATGTATGTAATATAGTCCAGGTTACGCCGGAAGATTATCTTACAAAGGACTTTGATGTGCCTGTATTCACTCAGTTAAAGCCAGGGCATTATGTAAGGCATAAATCAGGGCAGTCATTCGATTTTAATCATTTCAGGAATAATCCGGAGGAATATGAATCATCATTTCTTCCTTATACCCGCAAAACTGATATTCTTATTACAGGACACTTCTGGGATCCCCGCTCCCCAGTATTCTTTAGCAGGGAACAGATGAAAGATACTTCATTCAGAATATCTGTAATAGCAGATGTAAGTTGCGATATTAACGGCGCAATCCCTTCAACTTTAAGGGCAACAACAATCTCCGATCCTTTTTATTCATATAACCCTTTTCTTGAGGCAGAGGACCCTGAATCTTCCCGTCCTGCAAACATCACAATGATGACAATTGATAATCTTCCCGGTGAACTTCCCAGGGATGCATCTCTCGATTTCGGTAAACAACTTTCACTCAAGGTAATGGATGACATTCTCTCACGTACGAAAAGCTCTATGATAAGACGGGCAACGATACTTGATAATGGTATTCTTACGCCCGAATTCGCCTATCTCACGGATTACCTTTATTTTTGAAAAAAGCTTTGCAGCTGTAAATATCTCCGATTATTTTTTTACATTGTTCTTCTAACCTTAATCAATTCAGCGTATGCAAAAAAATCTGTGCGTTCTGCTGTTACTCCTTATTTTTCTTCCGCTTACAGCACAGGTGGATGACGCCCCGGTGCAGGGAGTGAGTGACAGAAGAACAGAAATATACGGGTTGAAAAATGCCCGTATCGTGGTTGATTATCAGACCACTCTTGAAAAAACTGATCTGCTTATAGTTAATGGAAGGATACAGGAAGTGGGATCAGCTCTTAAGTTTCCAAAAGGGGCTATAATCTATGATCTCACCGGAAAAACAGTTTATCCTTCTTTTATCGATGCTTTTGCAGGAAATTATGGAGTGAAGGTTCAGGCTCCTCAGCAACAGGATGCAAATCCTTATGCAGCAATGATCCAAATGATGATGGGAGGAAGAGGCGCCCAGACTTTAAGCCAGGAACCGCGAACAGCCGATTACTGGAATGACGGCATCAATTCTTCATTTGATATTACTTCTGAGTTTATCCCCGACAGCAAAACAGCTGGTGAATACAGGCAGGCCGGATTTGGCGCTGTAGTTACTTTTAAGAACGATGGAATTGCCAAAGGCACTTCGGCCCTTGTGTCGACGGGAGAGGGCAAGGCAAACAACATTATTATCAAAAGCAAAGCTTCTGCGAACTATTCATTATCAAGGGGAAGATCCGCCGATATATATCCGTCATCCCAATTCGGTATCATAGCTCTGATTCGTCAGCTTAACTACGACGCACAATGGTACAAACAATTACCGGCAGGTTATTTTCATGATGAAGGTATTGAGGCTTACAGTTCTAATCTCAGCCTTCCTCAGATATTCGAGGTTACAAATAAGCTCGAGATCCTCAGGGCGGATAAAATAGGGAAGGAATTCAGCCTGAATTATATTATTAAGGGGGGTGGCGACGAATACCAGGCTCTCGGTGATATAAAGAAAGCCGGAAACAAACTTATAATTCCGGTGAATTATCCGGATGCTCCTGATGTTAAAGATCCTTATGATGCTTTAAGGGTTTCTTATTCAACTCTAAAACATTACGAACTCGCCCCATTCAATCTTGCAAGAGTGTCTTCTGCGGGTATTCCTTTTGCAATTACATCATCGGATCTGAAAACTCGAAGCTCCTTCCTTACAAATCTCAGGAAGGCAATAAAATACGGACTTCCTGAAGCTGAAGCCCTGAAAGCTCTTACAACGACTCCCGCTTCAATGATTGGTGTCTCCGACCTCATAGGTTCTCTGAAAAAGGGCATGATTGCAAATCTGCTTATCACATCTGGAAATATCTTCAGCGATGATTGTGTGATCTTTGAAAACTGGGTTCAGGGTATACCATACAGGTTTGTCGATTACAGGCTTAAAGATGTAAGAGGTACATGGAGCCTTAAAGTCGACACTTCAGTTTATAAAATGGTTCTGTCGGGCGCTTTCGATAAACCAACGTTAAAACTGATGTCAGATACAACTGAAGTAAAAGGAGCTGCATTCACCCGCGACAGGGATGCCGTAAGCATTACATTCGACAGGATGAAGAAAAAATTCAGACTTGCAGGTTATGCATCAGGAAACGAAATCGAAGGTAATGCCCAGACTGATGAAGGCAAATGGCTAAGCTGGAAAGCTTCATTTACGGATAAAAGCACCGGACCCGAAAAACCAAAACGCCAGGAGCCGGTTCCTGTTCCCGGTAAAGTTATATATCCTTTCACTGCTTATGGCTCTGAAGAGTTGCCAAAACAGGAGGGCATACTTTTTAAAAACGCAACTGTATGGACGTGCGAGAAAGAAGGAAAGTTAACGAATACAGATGTCCTTGTGCAAAAAGGTAAAATTGCACAGATCGGAAAAAATATTTCGGTTCCTGGAGTAAAAACTATTGATGCGACAGGAATGCATCTCACGCCAGGGATCATTGACGAACATTCTCACATTGCCTCTGATGCGACAAATGAAGGCGGCCAGGCAATTACTTCCGAAGTGAGAATTGGCGATGTTATTGATCCGGAAGATCTGACAATTTACAGACAACTTGCAGGCGGCGTCACAATGAGCCATATCCTGCATGGTTCAGCCAACCCTATCGGCGGCCAGTCAGCTCTTATTAAAGAAAGGTGGGGTCATAACGCCGAAGAGCTGAAAGTCGAAAACCAGCCCTTATTCCTGAAACATGCACTCGGTGAAAATGTGAAAAGAAATACAACACGTTACCCGAATACAAGAATGGGGACAGAACAGATTATCCGTGATGCTTATCAGAGAGCTTCTGATTACAGGGATGAATGGAAAACCTGGAATGCACTTAAACCATCCGATAAAATTGGTAAGATTCCTCCACGGCGCGACCTTGAACTCGATGCTATTGTTGATGTACTTGAAAAAAGAAGCTATATTGAATGTCATACTTATGTTCAGTCTGAGGGAACAATGATTATGAACCTTGCAGCCGATTATGGCCTTAAGGTTAATTCACTTATCCATTTTAATGAAGGTTATAAGGTTGCCGATCAGATAAAGGCACATGGGGCAGCGGCGTCCGTGTTTTCAGATTGGTGGGATTACAAGTATGAAGTCTATGAGGGAAGTTCATATAATGCAGCTATGCTCATCAACCAGGGTGTTCTCACATGCCTTCATTCTGATGATGCTGAAATGGGGAGAAGGCTTAATCAGGAAGCTGCAAAGATTATGAAATACGGAGGAATAAATGAGATTGAAGCTCTTAAGCTCGTGACTATCAATCCTGCTATAATGCTTCACATGGACAGCAGAACAGGAAGCATTAAACAAGGTAAAGATGCTGATCTTGTACTCTGGTCTGATCATCCGCTTTCAGTTTATTCACGGGCCACAAAGACAATGGTTGA
>DATALC010000072.1:0-41862 GCA_036261265.1 Bacteroidales bacterium | reverse complement strand
GAAAATTCTCTGGTCCAGTCGACCCGGGATGATGGAATAATCTCCGGCGAGAAACCCGACTTGAAGCAGAACCGTGATTAAAAGAGAAGTGTCAGCCTGATACCCTGCTGACACTCTCTTTTAATTGACTTAATGCTGTCTCACGATCTGTTGATTAATTATAAGATAATCCATCACCAAATTTGAAAGCCGGATTTTCTGAATCGAATGGCACATCTTCAAGTTGTTTTTTTACCGCATCCATTGATGAAGGAATCTCAAAAGGAAGTTTTCCTTTGGGATTGAAATCACCGAATACGACATCCAGCAGTGCATTGTCGAGTGCATCAAATATCATAATTGTTCCTTTAACTACCTGCTTTAAATCCTGAGGTAATACACAGCTTGAGCCTGATGGATTGAAAGCAACAACAACAGGTTTTCCGGTTCTGGCAAGAGCTTTAATACTTTCCCATTTTTCTGCGGGAAAAGCTATGTCAATATCACGTGGTGCAAATGGATTAGCCATCTGTGGTCTGACTTGCTGTTGTCCGGCGGCATTTGGGCTGTTGTTCCTGCCTGCACCTTGTCTGTTACCGGCGTTTCCACCCTGACCAGGCTGACCACCAAAGCCTCTCTCCTCCTGTGTCGATGCTCTGACAATTATCAGATCGGCATTTTTTGGATTATCTTCAAGCGTTCCGTATTTTGCTGCAATTGCTTTATCTATACCATCAGTATAGATTTTTATATTCCTCTTAGCTGGTAAAACACCGTCATTAGTAAGCAGCACAATTGATTCGAGCTGAGCCTGGTAGCCAAGCGCCTGGTTTTTTTCGCTTTGAACAATTTTTACTGCAGCTTCAGGATCAACATAGGGATTTTCGAACAGGCCAAGGATGAAGTGCCATTTAAGTATTCTCCCGGCTGCCTGGTTAATCCTGTCCTCTGTCACCCTGCCTTCCTTAACAAGCTCAATGACAAGATCATTGTTTGTTTCGCTTCCCATTTGATCAACACCTGCATTGATTATCATTTCCATGTTATCTTTGAGTGTTGTTTTTCCCTGAAGACTTGGTTTAAGCGGCCCTCTGCTCACTACTCCCCAATCTGTGCAAATCGCACCTTTAAATCCAAGTTGTTTATAAAGAACATCTGTTGAGAAATGATATGAATAATTCACATTCAGAGAATCGATAAATGTACCGCTGTAATATCCCATTGCTGCGAGGGCTCCTTTTTCGATCCCTGTTTTCCAGGGTTTGAGGTGATAATCGAGATTGTTCCCCGGATAAACAAGCCATTGGCCTGTCCCGGCTTTATGAGGACCCGAACCCGGCCAATGTTTCAGATGGACAAGAATTTTATCAGGTCCGACATTCTTTCCCTGTGCGCCATCCATGAATGCCGCAAGCATTTCTGATGTCAGATCTGCATCCTCTGAAAAACATCCCATGTTACGTCCCCACCTTGGTTCTGTCATTACATCAATTTGCGGTCCGAGGATCATATGAAGCCCGACTGCCCTGTATTCTTCAGCAACAACTTCGCCGAATTTTCTGACAATTGCAGTGTCACGGGCAGATGTTATTCCAACCTGACCTTCCTTGCTCGGCCACTGGGAGAAATATTGCCTGCCGCTCACATGAGCGCCCAATGTGGCCCCATGTCTTGGATCTGTTGAAAACATTATTGGAATTCCCAGCCTGGTAGCTTCAGCTATCTCCTGCATTTTATTCGACCAGGTTGCAAATTCCCTGACCGGCGCCACGCCATTGTTAAGAATATTCCTGAAATTTTTCTCTTCAATAAAAGATTTTGCAGTCGCAGTACGTCGCATCTGTCCCGGGACCATCCCACCTCCGGCAGGCGCCTGCCCACCCGGACCTATCGGACCGGCATATTGTTCATTAGCGGCTTTTGCTACTGCAGCTTTCTCTTCTTCATTCAAATCATATTTTACAACACCATCAGCGGGAACTGCAATATTTGGATGAAACATCAGTCCGACTTTTTCTTCCAGTGTCATCTGGCTTAACAGGTCAGCAATCCTTTCATCATCGCTAAGTCGCCAATCCTCGTACTTATCAATTTTTCCGTTCTTGTTCAGATCCTTAAACTTAAGCCTGCCTTTTGTAATGATTTCAGCAGATCTTGCGCCAATTTGTGGCTGAGGTTTCTGATCAGCGTTTTGGGTACAGGAAAGAATTAATCCTGACAAAACGGCTATGAACAGAAATTTTAATTCTTTTTGCTTTTTCATAATTTCTGATAGGTTAGGGTTTATTGAATATAAGACAATACATTTCGTGTATTTATTCCGTGAGAAACTGCCATTCATGAACCACATGAATTAACAAAAACTAAAAGCCTGGAAACTTTACAGGCTGACAGATACAATCAGCACAAATAATTTAAAGAATCAGTTTTATATCTCACTTGAAAAGGAGCGGTGCAAATAAAGCAGGCGCTTCTGTACTGTTAAACAATTAACAAACTATCCTTTTCCCGGAAAAGTTCCGCAGATCAACCGGTCTGACTTTTTTTGTTTACCACTTAAGATTCCCGATCCTTTCAATGGCTCTCAGGACATTCTCATGTGTTGCAAAAGATGAAAACCTGAAATAACCTTCTCCTGAAGGTCCGAAGCCCGAACCTGGAGTTCCGACAACATGCGCCTGATGAAGCAGCTTGTTGAATAAATCCCACGACTTTACTCCCTTACCTGTGTTGACCCAGACGTATGGTGCATTGATCCCTCCATAGACTTCGAAGCCAATGCGTTTAAGGCTCTCTCTCAGGATCCCTGCATTATTCATGTAATAACTGATTACGGCTTTTACTTCCGAACGTCCAGATTCAGTATAGATAGCTGCGGCAGCCTTCTGAACCGGATAAGACACTCCGTTAAATTTTGTAGTCTGTCTCCTGTGCCATAACGGATGCAGGAGCCTTGCTTCACCATCCGAAGTATATGCTGCAAGATCTCTCGGGATTACCGTAAAAGCGCAACGCGTCCCTGTAAATCCTGCTGTCTTTGAGAAGCTCCTGAATTCGATTGCCACTTCCCTTGCTCCTTCAATTTCATATATTGAATGAGGTATGTCGGGATCTGAGATATATGCTTCATAAGCAGCGTCAAAAAGAATTATCGAATTATTCTCCTTTGCATAATCCACCCATTTCTTTAGTTCCTGCTTCGTTGCAGTTGTGCCGGTTGGATTGTTGGGATAACACAGGAAGATAATATCAACCGGTCTTGAAGGAAGCTCCGGAATAAAGTTGTTCTCCGATGTGCATGGGAGGTAAACCACACCTTCATAATAACCATCAGGCTTGTACTTACCGGTACGACCTGCCATTACGCTTGTATCAACATAAACAGGATAAACGGGATCCTGTACGGCAATTACATTGTCATAACCAAAGATCTCCAGAATATTACCCGTATCGCATTTCGACCCGTCTGAAATAAAAATCTCATCAGCGCTGATATCAGCGCCACGATATTTGTAATCATTTTTTGCAATGGCTTCTCTCAGGAATTCATAACCCTGCTCGGGACCGTATCCTCTGAATGTTTCAGCCTTCGCCATCTCTTCAACGCCTTCCCTGAATGCATTGATTATCGATGGAGGCAAAGGACGCGTAACATCGCCGATACCCATTCTGATTATATCTGCATCAGGATATTTCCTCTGGTATTCTTTTACACGCCGTCCTATCTCGGGAAAAAGGTATGATGCCTGAAGCCTGAAGTAATTCTCGTTAATTAAAGCCATTTTTTTTGCGGCAAAGATATCAAACTATTCAATCCCAAACTCTCATGAATTTTCATTTACTTCGCCCAATTAAAAAAAACATATAATGGAAAGAAACAGTTTCGTAAAGATGCACGGTCTTGGAAACGAATACATCGTTCTCGAAAAAAGCAATCTTGATTTTGAGCTTACAAAGCAATCAATAATACGTCTTTGCAATATTCATTTCGGTATCGGATCCGACGGGATTGTGATGAAAGTTCAATCAGATAAAGCTGATTTCGGATTCAGGGTGTTTAATCCCGATGGCTCGGAAGCCGAAAAGAGCGGTAATGGACTCAGGATTTTTTGCAAGTACCTGTTTGATCATGGCTTCACTTCAAAGAAACAGTTTTCGGTCGAAACTCTTACAGATATAGTTTATGCTGACATTGTCGAAGCAGAAAAAGGGAAAGCATCTATGATCAGGGTTGACATGGGGAAAGCTGTATTTTCTTCGAGACAGATTCCTGTTGATTCAGATAAACCGGAATTCATTTCTCAGAAAATAAAAGCAGGAGATAAGGAATTCGAGGTGAATTGTGTTTCTGTCGGAAATCCTCACTGTGTAGTGATAAGGGAAAAACTGGATGAACAGGAAATTAGAAAATACGGGCCGTTGCTCGAAAATCATCCTCTGTTTCCAAACCGCATAAATGTGCAGTTTGCAAGAGCAATATCCGATCACGATGCTGAAATCCTTATATGGGAAAGGGGAGCAGGATTCACGCTTGCCTCCGGAAGTTCTTCATGTGCCGCAACATGTGTTCTCCTGAAAAGTGGACTCATCAAAAATGATATAACAATGCACATGAAAGGCGGTAACCTGAAGATCCAGATCGATGACAACTGGAACATCAGGATGACAGGGGAGGTTAGAGAGATAGCAGCAGGTATTCTCAGCAAAGAGCTGATTGAGGATTTTAAGAAGCCGATCCTGTAAGTTCCTGTGTTTTTACATTACTTCCTTTCATCGCATAATAAAGAATAAATGCGAACAAAGGAATAGGCGCCCAGAATCCGACCGACATATTATACCTGTCTGCGATCAGCCCCATCAACGGAGGAAATACCGCTCCTCCAAAAATCGACATTACTATGAAAGAAGAAGCCTTTTTTGTCTTCGGACCAAGATCTTTTATTCCAAGGGCAAAGATTGTCGGGAACATTACAGACATAAAGAAAAAAACAAGATATAAGGCTATAAGGGAGATCCATCCTGCTCCGATGCTAACAACAGGAAGCAACATGCAGCATGCAAGCGAATAGATTGATAGAAGCTTCGCAGGCCTGGCTTTTTTCATCATGAAGCTGCCTGACATTCTGCCGATCATAAACAGTGCGAAACCAATGCTCAGAAAATAGGGTCCGTACTTCACATCGAAATGAAGACTCTGGTTCACATCAGTCACAAAGTTGATGAGATAGCTGAAAACACCAGTCTGTGCGGCCACATAACAGAATTGTGCAATAACTCCAAGCACGAAATGTCTGTGACTTGTAAGCGGACGTGAAGTAAACTCATCTTCTTCATTCTCAGCAGTAACTTCTTCTTCCTTTATCTCAGGCAGGTTAGTTATCATGAATAGGATCGCTACAAGCAATACAACACCCCCGATAAGACTGTATGGAAGGATCATTGAGCTGAGCTTCCCTCCTTCTTCTGAAGTATTTCCATAAATCAGCAGTCCTACAAGAGGACCGACAACCCAGGCGAGTCCGTTGAATGACTGTGAAAAATTTATTCTTCTTGCAGCTGATTCTTTTGGTCCAAGCTTTGTGGTATATGGGTTTGCAGCAGTTTCAAGCGTTGCAAGTCCGCAGCCCATAATAAAAAGACATATTAAAAATATCCAGAATGATTCGAATGAAGTTGTTGCGGCAATCAGAAAGGCGCCGCTTGCAAATATTATCAGTCCAAGAATTATTCCTCTTTTATAACCGAATCTTTTCATAAAAAACCCTGCTGGAAGCGCCATGAGAAAATATGCTGTATAAACCGAAAACTGGATCAGGCCGGATTGTGCTTTCGACATTTGAAGCATCTCCTGGAAATGCTTGTTGAGTGTATCGAGCATGCCGTGAGCAACGCCCCAGAGAAAGAAAAGACTTGTAATAAGGATGAAAGGAATGAGAAATCCTGTACTTACAAGCTTTGCGGAAGAATCATTTTTCATAGCAATTCAGGTTTGGGTTATACAAGATTGCTATGTTTTCCGGAAAAAACAAATTCTGACTTAAGATTGATATGTTAATGATGTAGAAAAGGTGAGGAAATTCCGGATCAAGTCAAAAATACGGTGGCTGGCATCGTCTGTCATTCATCAATATTGTCAACCTGATAATAAAACAAAACGCGGGGAGATCTCTCAGTCGCAGGTACTCCGCAGGCTCCGTACCTGCTCCTTCGAGATGACAGGTGTTTGAGGTGTAGAGGGGGAAGGAAGCGGCGCCTTTTGAACATAGTTATCCTTTCAGAGACTATTCACTTCAAAAGGCGCCGCTTCCTTCCCCTTTACACTCATGAAATGAATGTCATCCCGAATCCCGCAAATGAAGAACTATGGTTAAAAACAAATTTGCTCTTTGCGGGATGAGGGATCTCTCCGATATTATTCCACTTTAATTACAGATTTCAAGATTTTTTGGCATGAAAATTTCTGCCGTCAACCTTCCTATTGCCTGATCCGAAATTCAAATTTGCAACGTATTGTTAAACGTTGTTTAAAACAGCTTATAATACGTTGTTTTTAATGTTGAAGGACAGCAATCAGGGTTGACTGACTATAGTTTTAAAATATTCAACCCGCCGCTGATCTCGAATACCATTCCTGTCGAAAAATTCCAGTCTCCGCGTGAGATCGAAGCAACAGCTTTGCCGATATCTTCAGGGATACCCCATCTTTTTTGCGGAACCAGTCCTTCTATCAGCTTGTCATACTTGTCTTTCAGCTTGATTGTCATATCGGTGCTGATGATCCCGGGCCTTATTTCATATACAAGGATTCCTTCGGGAGAAAGCCTGTCAGCAAATACGGTAGATGTCATGCTGAGCCCCGCCTTCGAAATACAATACTCTGCCCGGTTAATCGATGAACGTGCGGATGAAACGGATGTAACAAAGACAATCATTGGCCGGTAGTTTTGTATCTGCTGCCTCATCCAGATCATTTCCTTTGCGATCTTCTGAGCAAAGAATACAGGGCCTTTAAGGTTAATATTCATAACCCTGTCGTAACTTTCTTCTGACATGTCGAGAAGATCATTTCTCTGCAGAGGAGCTACACCGGCATTATTAACAAGAATATCGATCCTGCCGTATCGTTCGAGTATGTTACAGACAACTTCCTTATGGCAATCGGTGCAGGAGATATCAAGACCGACCGGAAAAAACTGGCCACCATTCTTTTCAACTATGGGACCAAGGATCTCCATCCCTTCACTGTCAACTGATCTTGCTATTGCTGCAATATCATACCCTTCAGCGGCTAAAGCAATGGCTACTGATCTGCCGATCCCTCTGCTGGCCCCTGTAATTACAGCTACAGGTTTCTCGTTCATAAGAAAGAAGTTATTGTCAGGTTAAGTAGTAAAATCAGGCAAATTTAGTAATAATACATATTCGATAAACAGTGCATGAGCAAATATCTTGCAAACGACTCATTAACCGACTGAATCAATGGATCAGTTCACTCATATACGATCCTGAATATGTGAAATCTAAATTTCCTGATAGTCATGAACCTCTTTTCTGTAATTAACAGATTGAGGGCTCAGCCATGTTGAATATAAAACTGCAGAGACATAATATCTGCAAAGGCGTCCAAAGATTACAGTTCGCACTGAGAGTTTTGGTATGAAAAACAATATTACCCCCGGGACAGACATTATTAAACCTGTAACAAGATTATTCACGACAAGGAACGACTGGATGATTACCCGGGATAATCCCTGTTTATGCTTGCTTATGTAAATGTGTCTTGAAATTATAACTTCAGTTTTTGTCAGGGCTGTTGTTTTACGGCTGGTTCGCGAGCTGCCTCCATGATTATGCTCTATAACCGTATTCGTGAGCAATGCGATCCTGCCACCCTGATTGACTGCTCTCCGGCAAATATCAACATCTTCAAAGTACATCCAGAAATCTTCATCAAAACCACACATTTTTGAAAAATCTTCTCTCCTGAACAGCATTACTGATCCTGATATCCAGTCAGGAAACATGAAATCATTTTCTATAATTACAGGCGCTTTTCTGAAGATCATTCTCATAAATCCCGTAAGATTCCTGAACTCAGGAAAAGAACCTGTTACAACTGTCTCCTTTCCTCTTTCATTCACCTGCCTGCATGAGATAACTGAAAAAACCGGATGTTCTTCTGCAGTCCTTATCATCATGTCAATGGCTTCTTCAGAAGCAACCGTATCAGGATTCAGAACAAGCAGATAATTACCTGTTGCAACGTTAGCACCTGTATTTACAGCATACCCGTAACCGCCATTTACATGATTGTGAATATATCTGAAAGAGCTGTATTTATTTTTAATTGGGCTTATTTCACAGGGGTCAGGTGTATTGTCTACTATAATAACTTCCTTTGAATATGCTGAACCTGCAAAAGCCGCAAGCGGAGATAAACATTTGACAAGCCTCTCCCACCCTTTATAAGTGACAATTATTATAGAAAGATCAGTCATCAGGCAAATATAGTTTTTTGGAAAGTCATATACTCTTCTCCGGTCCTTCTTTTACTTCGTAAGCAGCCGCATCTTCGTCTTCCTCATCCTCATCGAGCCATTCATAGACCGGAGGTTGCGGACCTTCGTTCCGGAATGCAATTGTAAGAACTATACCGGAAATAAAACCGAGCATGTGTGATTCCCATGATACATTTTTGTATATCCGCGGAAACATCCCCCAAACCATCGACCCGTATAGAAAAACTATTAGCAGTGAAAGGGCAATAAGCCTGAAATGCTTCCTGATTATTCCGCTGAAAAAAAGAAAAGATGCCAGTCCGTATACAAGCCCGCTGGCTCCTATATGCCAGGCATGCCTACCTGCGATCCAGACAAGCAGTCCTGTAAGGAAATATGTCCAGCCAAAGATTTTTAATGCAACATCAGTATAGAAATAAAACAGTGCAACTGAAAGAAAAAACAACGGCAGGGTATTATTGAAAAGATGTCCGAAACTCTCATGGATGAAAGGAGAAAATATAATTCCAGGTAATCCTCTGATCTCAAGCGGATAGATGCCGCCTTTTGAAAAATCAGCTTCAAATAATACTTCAACAATCTTTACAAGCCACATGAAAAAGACAATGATGCCCGGAATTATCATGTTCAGAAGCATCTTCTTCCTGTATATGTCCTGACTTTTATCCGCCATTTAACGGTTCTTATTAACAGATTCAAGAAATAAGGGTAAGCCTCAGCTTTCACCAGGGAAAACAATACCTGCTGATTGCCTTATCCTGTCAAGTGTGTTCATCAGGTTGAGTGTAAATGAATGAGGAACAATGTCGCTTTCAGTTTTTCCCTTATCGAGACAGTTCATCACTTCTACGGCTTCGTAATTGTATCCCATGCCTTCAGGCATCAGAGAAAATTCTTTCTCCTCCTGTCCGGTCAGAGCTATCCTGAGTCTCTGAGACATGTCGCGTGCGCGTGTGAAATGAAGATTCCCTTTTTCACAAAACAAGTCAACGCCGATACCAGCAGTAGTCCTGAAAGAGCTGTAAAGGTTTGCCATACGACCGTCTTCATACCTGAATATTATACTTATTGAATCTTCAGTACCTGTCTTTGCAAAGGAAGCTTTTGCAACAATTTCTGAGGGGACGCCCATGAACCACAAAGCATCGATCACAGGGTAAATTCCTATATCGAGCAATGATCCTCCTCCAAGGGCCGGATTGAACTTCCTGTCGACAGGATCAAAGGGAGCCTGGAACGCAAATCGTGCATTAAGGTGAATTATTCTTCCTGTGGCGCCGCTCTCAACAGTTTCCTTAGCCTTTTTATACATAGGCTGGAAAGGGGGCCATAGGGCTTCCATCAGAAAAACATTATGCTTTTCGGCTTCTTCTATCATTTTTCTTGCATCTGCGCCGTTGAGCGCAAATGCTTTTTCACATATTACGGCTTTCCTGTGTCTGAGACACAACATTGTATTTTCAAAATGAGCTGAATGAGGAGAAGCTATATAAATAATCTCTACTTCAGGATCGGCTGCAAGTTCCTCATAGCTCCCATAAGCCTTTCTGAAACCGAATTCCCCGGCGAATCTGGTTGCTCTCTCATCATCACGCGAACCAACAGCATATAGTTCCGCATTGGCTGTGATTTTAAGGCCTCTTGTGAATTTTGCTGCCATCTTTCCGGGAGCAAGAATGCCCCATTTGTACTTCTTATCCATGAAAATAAAATTTGCTTAAAGATATCACTAACCTGCCGGTTCACATAATATTTCTGTAAATCCTATCAGGGAGAAAAGGTGATGGGGAGATGGGGCGATAGAATATTCTTCTCACGTCAATTGTCATCCTGAATAAGCCATTCCGAAGCATATTGCTGAGGAATGGCGAAGTGAAGGATCCCATTAATTCTGCAGGACCTTTCTCAGGTAGAATTTGCGGTAAGAAAGAATCGCTTAAATAGAATTTCCGGTTATCGAATGGGGTCCTTCACTTCACTTCGTTGCGTTCAGGATGACATTCTGTTTGAGTGAGTTCACGCAAGAAAATCAATTTACTCCCCTTGGGGCCGGGGCAAATAAATTGATTTTCGAGCGGGGTTTGTCATTAACCCTGGAATGTAAAAAAAATGAATAAAGTCTCAGGATGACAATTTGATTGTTTGAGTTCACTGCGAAACGCGTTTGGAGGTTTATAAAAATAATTTAAAAAAAATACTACTATGTATTGCATAGTATATTTTTTATTATATATCTTTGTATTGAATTGTTATATGTTATGGATAGTATTCTAAGAAGCAACCAATTCTCATTAAAATAACGGCAGAAAAATGAAAATAACTGTAAGCATAAATCTTGGTGGATATGCATTCAATATCGATGAAGATGCATACGCGGAGCTCAGGAGATATCTTAAGAATCTTGAAATCCATCTTGCGAATGAAGAAAGCTCGGCAGAGATACTCTTCGATATCGAATCTCGTATGTCTGAGCTTTTCAGGGCAAAGATCAGCCCATACAAACAGGTGATTACTATGGAAGATGTGAATCAGGTAATTGCAATAATGGGTTCCCCTGAAGATCTTCTGAATGAGGAAGGCCCGTCAACAAGGGGAAGATTCTCTACTCCTGGTTACCACAGGATGTATCGTGATCCCGATCACAGGATAATTGGCGGCGTGTGTGCCGGAATGGGTGCATACTGGAGAATTGATCCGCTCATAATCCGGATTATTTTCCTCGCCCTTATACTTGCCGGGGGGTTAGGTATAATAATTTATCTCATCCTGTACATAGTCATTCCTGAAGCTAAAACAACTGCACAGAAAATTGAGATGAAAGGAAGTCCTGTAAATATTCAGAATATAAAAGATTCTGTAAAGAAAGAATTTGACTCGGTAAGAAAGAATATGAAACTATGATAGTAGATACGAAACAAGAAACAATTAATACACGGCGCTATG
Organism: Bacteroidales bacterium; assembly: GCA_036261265.1. Classification (GTDB taxonomy): domain Bacteria; phylum Bacteroidota; class Bacteroidia; order Bacteroidales; family VadinHA17; genus LD21. The sequence continues at coordinate 30,421 of DATALC010000072.1, read as the reverse complement.
GATCTTGAAAACAATAAAGCACAAATGCGAAAGGGCATCCTGGAATATTGCATTTTGTCAATCCTCTCCAGGAGCTCATGCTATGCCAGCGATATAATCAAAGAGCTTAAGGAAGCTAAAGTAATAGTGGTTGAGGGAACACTGTATCCTCTCCTTACAAGGCAAAAGAATGCAGGCTTGCTTAGTTATCGCTGGGAAGAATCTCCACAGGGCCCGCCAAGGAAGTATTATGAACTCACTTCAATGGGCAGAATTTATCTCACGGATCTTGATAAATCGTGGCAGGAGCTTGTTGAATCCGTTAATCTGATAAGAACCAGGAAATAGACATTATTCAAATACTTAAAACTGACAGAAAAATGGATAAAACTATAAATATTAACCTGGGCGGCTCACTCTTTCAGGTGGATGAAGAAGCCTTTATTATTCTGCGCGATTACATACAGGCAATCAATAACAGGTTCAGGAATGTACCTGGTGGACCGGAAACAATAGAGGATATTGAATCAAGAATGGCTGAAATATTCAATTCTCAAAAAGGCCTTGCAGGAACCGTTACAAAACAGAATGTAGAAACGATGATCTCAACTTTAGGAAAGCCTGAAGATTTTGATAACGGAGCAACAACTGAAGAACCACCATCAGGGACTACAACAGTAAGAAGGTTGTATCGTCATCCGGAAGATATGGTTATTTCAGGAGTATGCGGAGGCCTTGGTGCATATTTTAATGCGGATCCCGTTCTTTTCAGGATCCTCTTCATCCTGTTCACTTTACTTGGGGGCGCCGGATTGCTCATCTATTTTGTTTTCTGGATTGCAGTTCCAAAGGCAGATACAGAGCCAAAGAAAAGAGAGCTCTATGGTAAATCATATCACACATACCGCAATCTTAACGGGGGAAATTCAGATTCTTACAATAACGGTTTCAATGAGGTTATAGATGCAATTGGAAAGGTTTTTTATATAATACTGCGTGTCTTCCTGGCATTTATAGGAATATGTATTGTTCTGACAGGCTTTCTCTTCCTGCTTGCATTCGTGATGATTTTTGTTCTGAAGCTGCCAAATGCATTCACACATCACGGGTTTGATTACAGCATCACTTATTTCCCTGACATGCTCCAGTATATTTTCAACCCTGTATCAGCCCCATGGATATGGGCCTTATCTGTGATTGTTTTTATACTGCCAATGTTTGCATTGATCTACTGGGGAGTAAAAATGATATTCTGGTTCAGGGTGAATGACGGAATTTTCAATCTTGTTATGCTTATAATATGGATTGTATCACTTGCATCGCTGTCGGTACTTTTGTTCAATGAAGGTGTAAGCTTTGCCGAAAGCTCCTCATCTGTAACCAGAAGTATCCTTAAGAATAAACCTGATACATTGTACATAATGAGCGGCAAGAAAATAGATGATCTTAATTATGACCAGGAGTTCTCTTTACCCGATGATGATTATTCGGTATTTATTACAGATTCAACCAAAAACCTGTATATCAGGCCGAGACTGAGATTTGGCGTTTCTGATGATGGATCGGTTGAAATTGACGTTAAGAAAAGGGCTTCCGGAAGGAACCGGAGAGAAGCAAATGCAAGGGCGGAATCGATAATCTATAATAATGAAATAAAGAACGATACTTTGATATTAGATGAGTATTTCATTGTCCCTTCAGGCAGGAAATGGAGCGCAGATTTTGTACAAATCAACCTGAGGGTCCCTGAAAATGTGGTGTTGTACTTTGATAAAGGAACATCGGGAATAGTTGGGAACAGGATCCATATTGAAAATTCGGATGATGAGTGGGTATACTCATCTGAGGAAACTGAACATCTTGCAGGCAGGTACTGGATCGTTACCGAAAGTGGGCTTCACGAAACCGGAAGAAGACGTCCGGGTAGAAAATAGATATTTCATTTTTTTCATTCCTATTTCTTTCATGATACCCCGGGTTAAGCCCGGGGTTTTTCATATTCAGCCAGTTTATTGCCGGTTGCCCAACCGTTCGGAAAAATTGAAACTGAATACCTTCAGATTTCAGAGGTCAATGCTGAAAAATAATATAAACAAGTGCCAATGGAGAATCGATAGAGCTACTGAATGCAATCGGAAGAAACGAAATTAATAATCACAAATGCTACCCGAGAATCGGAAAGCGACAGATAAAGAGCCGAACTTCAACTATTCCCTGTAACATGAAGCAATTCAGTTACTGGATAATGAATTAAGGAGCGAAAAATTCATAATTTGACGCTAACCAAAGGAGCGAAATGGATACTTGGATCAGCTCTGAAAGAGCTGAATGTGAATAACCGCCGGTGCAACCGGCGGAGTTAAATAGCTAAAAGCAAACAGCTCTGAAAGAGCTGAATGTAAAATATTAGCATTACTTACTTTTAATGTATATTACTGATTTAATGCATCTTAATTTTGAATTCCTTGCAATATTGATTTAAATGCTATATTTGGTTAAACTAAAACCGTTCTTTTATGAAAAGGTTTCTGATTTTTATCGCATGTTTGTCACTTATTTCTTCATTACCCTTGCAATCCCAGGGTAAATTCATAAAAAATGTGGCAAAGGATGTCAAAACCGACCTGCTAGGTTCCTCTGAAAGCAGTAATAAGAAGTCGGTTCAGCCCGAGCCATCATGTGCCTGCAATAATGCAGAACAGATACTGAGCCTGTCACAATATAAGCTCGAGTATTCCGAGATCGATATCGATCTTCTCGATGACGGTTCATTTCTTGTTTTTGACAGGATCAGCCAGGAATACTATATAATTGCCGGTGGCACAAGAAAAGGTCCATACCAGGAAGGAGATGCTGCAATAGCTCCTTATACTGATTCTGATGAGTCTGGTATTAACTCGCTGATTGTTAAATACAAGGATTATATCAGCAAACAGGGAGACAAATACATAGTAAAATTCAATGGCAAAACATACGGTCCGTACGCCCGGGTTGATTATTTCGTTGTAACAAAATCAAAGGACAAGTTCGCGGCAAATGTTACTGAAAATATCGCAGTTACTGAAGATGAAGGCAAACAGATGGAAGAGGCAATAAATAATGCAAAAACCGACGCCGAAAAAATGGAGCTTGCAATGAAATATTCACAGCAGATGAGCCAGAAGGTTATGGCTGCAGGCGGGGCTGAGGGAATATCTTCGAAGCTGGTCACCAATATTGAAGGCGCTGATTATAATCCTATGACAACCGGGTTTTATAGCGCTGATATGAAATATGACGATATCCTGTATACAAACATGGCCGACATAATGGATCTGAAAGGGAACACTCTTCTTTCGCTGAAACAACAGGATATCGGTAACGAAAAGATTTTTGTGAACTCTTCGAATACAGAATATGCATCTTATGCAAATGGGACCCTATCAATGAGCAAAGGCAAAGAGCTTTCCGAGCTTTTCAACCCTCATCTTATTAAAGCAGAGGGAAAAGTATGGCTCGCCTATATGTACTATTCCCCTGCAAAAAATGCAATAATGCAATGTAAAATCGCATTCTGATAAAATGTTTTATGCCTGTTTTCCGGAGCATATATGTTTCGGTTCTTTTAATTCTGGCAATTTCACAATTTTCAGCCGCACAGGAATTGGATTATGAGACTATCTTCGGAGCTGACTGGCAGAAGGCTGAAGAATTCGAAAGGGAGAACAGGCATTGGATGGAAGCTATGCTTAATCAGTACGATATTCCTTATTATTTTGGAGTATCCGTTATTTTCCCTGAACTTGTAAGGTATTCAGCCATTAAAGATAAAATGGAAACCACTCTGCTGAAGACACTCTACGTGAACCTTGGCGAGGAATATGCGGATTTTTCAATAGGCCGCTTCCAGGTAAAACCATCCTTTGCTTCCTATATCAGAACAGAAAGCTCATTATGTCTTGGAAGAAGATCAGAAGTGCGTTTCAGTCAGCCATACGAATTTGATGATATAAGTAACTACAGGAAATCAATAGTCACCGATCTCGAAGATCCTAAAACACAGTTCAATTACATAGTTGCTTTTTTCATGATATGCCGCAAAAAATTCAGAACGCCGGCGATGAATGAGGAAGAACGCCTCAGGTTTCTGTCAACAGCATATAATTACGGGATAGATAAAACTAAAGAGCAGATCTTAAGCATGATGGATAAAAAATTCTTCTCTACAAAAATGGTTAAATCAATAACATATTGTTATTCAGATATTTCTCTATACTGGTACAGGAAGAAGACAGGATATCCTAAGTCACACCATAAGCTCTTACTTATTAGATAATCATCCTAATATAAAATAAACCAGAGTAACAATCCTGCTGTTTGTGTAGTATGAATTATAACGATATAGCAAATCAGAGACTCGCGAACCAGCAAATTATCCCTGGAACGATTGCAGATCCTAAGCAGCTCGCCGAATGGATGGGCGCCCTGCAGGCACAGGATCTTCGCATGGTGAAATGGGCTTTTGGCCTTCGCACTCAGGGAACAAACCTTAAGACAGTCGATAAGGCAATAGATGAAGGAGAGATAATCAGGACCCATCTTCTCAGACCTACATGGCATTTTGTTTCTCCAGAATACATTATCCCCCTTCTTGAACTCTCAGCCCCAAGATTAAAGTCTTCGCTTAAGCACAGGCAGGATTTCCTTGGACTCACACCTGAAATTCTTGATGAATCAATCATTATAATCTCCGACATACTTAAGGGCAAGGATCTGAAAATTGAGGATATTGCACATGAGCTGAAAAAGGGCGGAGTTGATACTGATAATCATGGGATCTATCATATCCTCCTGTGGGCTGAGCTCAGCTTCATTATCTGCAGCGGGAAAGTCTCAGGGAATAGACAGACTTATGCCCTTCTGAAAGATCGGGTGCATCAGGATGGCTCATTCAGTAAAGAAGAAGCGCTTGGCATGCTTGCAAAAACATACTTCACAAGTCATGGGCCGGCAACAATTAAGGATTTTTCATGGTGGTCGGGCCTGCCTGTTCGCGATATAAAAATCGCTTTGGAAAATTCAGGAAACGAGCTTGAGAGCATTGAAGTAAATAAAACCGTATACTGGTCAGGGAAAAACAACATTCACGATATCCCTGATGATTTTGCCTGTCTTCTCCCTGCATTTGACGAACTGATTATAAGCTATACTGACAGAAGCGCAGTATTAACGCGTGCCGATCACAAAAAAGCAGTTTCAAATAACGGGATTTTCAGACCTGTAGTGATTATCCGTAACCAGGTCGCCGGATTGTGGAAAGCTGTAAAATCAAAAGAAAAGATAATCATCGAACTATCTCTTTTCAGGAAGGTAAAGAAGACAGAAAAAGCTGCTATAGAAAAGGCTGCAGATGATTATGGAAGATTCCTTGGAAAAATGACAGAAGTGAAATACTCATGATTGCATTAACTAAAACATATAACTATGGCCTATTACTTTTCAGCGCAGATAAAGATTCATGATAATGAAGAATATGAAAGATATCTTGAAAATTTCGATGCAATATTTTCAGGGCACAAAGGTGAAATCCTCGCAGTAGACGAAGCTCCTACCCTGCTTGAAGGCGATTGGAAATATACAAAGTCAGTGCTGATGAAATTCAAAACAAGAGAGGATTTTGAAGACTGGTATTTTTCAAAAGATTACCAGCAGATACTTAAATACAGGCTCAATGCCGCAAAATGCGACACCATCCTGATCAAAGGTTATGAATAAAAATTGCTGAATGACCAATATTAAATTTACTCAGAAAGGTATTTTTTCACTTGCTGTACTTATACCAATATTTGTATTTTGTGTGGCAATGATATTTATCAATGGTGCGATTGATTTAAATCAATTTGTTGTTTTAGGGTTAATCTGCATCGTATTCCTTGTTTGCATCCTGATGTTCTCGAAACTCACGATTACAGTGAATGAAAATTATGTGGGATTCAGCTTCGGTATGGGAATATTTAAAAGACGATACGCGGCAGATTCAATTAAAAGCTGCATACCCGTAAAGAATGATCTGATATACGGAGTAGGTATAAGGCTGATACCTCATGGATGGCTTTATAATGTTTCCGGAAGGTATGCTGTTGAATTGCGGTTTAAAAACACAGATTCTGTCGTAAGAATTGGCACAGATCAGCCCGATAATGTGGCGGCGGCAATTAACAACATTCTAAATCCGGATGCAAGCTCCAATGTTCATGCAGGCAAAGAATATCTTGGTCTTTACATTGTCGCTGCGATTATTTTATTTGGTATTGCATTACCTGCGATTATAATATATTCAGGGAACAGGGACCCTGAGGTTTCCTTTGGTGCGGAGAGTTTAACAATAAAAGGGATATACAAGCTAAATCTCCAATATTCAGTAATTAAAGATGTTGATACCCTGAAAACTTATCCTGCTATACGGAGGAGGACAAATGGATTTGCATCAGGAAAAGCTCTCAAGGGCAATTTTACACTTAGCGAAGGCTCAAGGGTTAGGCTGTATGTAACAAAAAAGAACCCTCCCTATATACTCATTCACACAAATGACAAACCGGTTTATCTTAACTTCAGCAATCCCGATGAAACAAGAACGGTTTATGACAGACTAAATACCCTGGTTATACATAATGGTAATTATAAGGACAACTAAAAATTTGATAAACAAAAGCTTAGAAATTTTGTTATGATTTTTGGTCGTTGTCTGATGTGAAAGTAGAATTTTATTGGTTGAGTGATAACTCTAATCTGTGGATTGGAATTTAGTTCAGGAATCAGGTATAGACTAAAATCAGTTGCAAATGAAAAAGCTTAGATTATCCGCGACAATTACTGCTTTTCTGGGATTCTTTTCAGCTATATCCCTCATCCTCCTGTTTTTTGTTTTCGCCGATATCATACACAATGGCATGGCGCACAGGTACGAATGGTATATGGCAGGGATCTGCCTTTTAATACTTGCAGCTTTTACATTATCAGTTTTTATAATGCTCGGTTACCTGTTGAGAACTTCAGACCGTCTTATCAATCTTACAACAGATACAGGGATTAACAAGTAATTACTCAGTTCTGTATAACTCGTCCCGATCCTGTGATTGTCTGGTTTATAGAAGGTTTGCCCTTCACATATATATTACCGCTCCCTGAAATAACAGCATTCAATGTATTTGTTACGGTTGTATAGATATTCCCCGAACCTGTAATAGTCTCTGTGGCTGAAACAATTTCAAAATCATAAGATTTTACGTCACCACTGCCTGTCACTCTCATTGTTGCTTTTGCCGATTTTCCTGCTACATCGAGATTACCTGAACCTGTGAGGGTGAAATCTGCTTCAATGCATGTTGCTGTTGAAACAGAGACATCTCCTGATCCTGTAACTCCGATATTAAAATCGTTTGCATTCACGTAAACAGCATCTGAGTTACCCGATCCGGTGGACCTTACTTCAACAAGATCACCCGATAATGTATCGCACTGAAGTGTTCCTGAACCGGTCAGGTTCATGGAACTTAGCTGTGGTGAAGTTACTGTAATCAATGGTCTGGAGGTATAATCGAAGCATGAATTTCGCGGATCTGTTCTGATTTCAAGCCGTCCACCGGAGGAAGATGTAACTATATGTTGCATAAGATTTGATTCGGCTGTTATTGTGACACTCACACTATCAGCTTTTTTATAAACCACATCGATTGATGTTGTGTTGACAAGCTCATTGAATTCCGCTACCTGTCTGTGCTCAGTAACAACTTTCCCATCACCCTCAATGCAATTCACATTTTCAAGGCAGGATGAAGTAAAGAGTGCTATAATCATTGCAAATCCGACAACCTTTTTCATTGAGATTAAATTTTGAGTCGGCTATCCTACATTCAAAATAATTTAACAACGAATTTACTAATTGGTTCTCAGATTTTAAGCCGATTATAAAATTCTGGGAAAAATCATTAGCTTCGTTTCTGTATAATCGCCAGGAACAACGACTTTCATGACTGCTGATAAGACAACAGGATGAAGTCAGCCTTAAACATTTTTTGCATAATTTAAAAATTTAGTATTTTCATCTCTGAAAAATAACCTTGTAAATTATGAATAGAGCTCTTTTGCTATCATCGATATCGGTTGCCTGTATTGCATTGCTCTGCTTTTGTGGAGGCTCAGGCAGTTTTTCAGAATGCGATTGCTTAAGGGGAAGCAGAATATAAATGCGACTGAACGAAGCATCTTTGGAGGCTCTGGATACAAGCCGACTAAGCTGAGACTTTAATCAATAACGCCGGAAAACATTTTTTTAAGCCGCAGGCTCCACAAAAATGACATGCTGCAGGGTCAATCAAAGACCATGAGCTGATTGTTGCATTTTGATGCCTGCGGCTTAATATTTATTAAGTGTTAATAATTTCACACAAAAACAATGACAAAAACAAATTCATATAATACAATTTATTCAGATTTTCTGAAGGAAAATAATCTTACAGAATTCAGCATCGGACGGATAACAAGAGAAGATCGCGAAAGATATCTTGTAACTGATGGTGAAAATGAGTACGAAGGCGAGATAACGGGGAACCTCAGGTTTACAGCCTCATCCAGGTCAGACTTTCCTGCCGTAGGCGACTGGGTTGCGATGAAGGTTTATGGCTCTGATATGGCTATCATTCATAAGATACTGCCAAGGAAAACTGTGCTCGAAAGACAATCAGTCTCAAAGTTCGGAGAAAAGCAAATCATCTCCGCAAATGTCGATGTTGCGTTTATTGTTCAATCGCTCGATATCAACTTTAATATTAACAGGCTCGAACGGTATATGACTGTTTGCAATTCATCCGGCATAGAACCTGTCATTATACTGAGCAAAACTGACCTTGTTACCCGCGATGAATCAGAGGAAGCCGTAAAAAAAATAAGATCGAGACATCCTGAAATCAGATATCTCCTTCTGAATAATTTCTCCCCCGAAGATTCAGCTAAAATCAGGGCCTTCATGAGAGAAGGACTTACTTACTGTGTTGTTGGCTCGTCAGGGACAGGAAAATCAACTCTGATTAACAACCTCCTTGAGAGAAATGAGACACGTACACAGGAAATCAGCAGCAGCACAAACAAGGGAAAACACACAACTGAAAGGCGCGAGCTCTTCCAACTCGAAAATGGGGCGATAATAATCGATACACCCGGGATGAGAGAGCTTGGTGTTACAGAAAGTGATGAGGGGATAAAAAACACGTTCAGGGATATCCATGAGCTTGCACTGAAATGCAAATTCCCCGACTGCACTCACACCGGAGAAAAAGGTTGTGCCGTTATTGAAGCTTTGTCGCAGGGGACAATTGATATAAATTCTCTCGAGAATTACAGGAGGCTTCTCCGTGAACAGGTGCATTTCAGCGAAAGCATTGCCGAAAGAAGGAAAAAAGACAGGGAATTTGGCAAAATGGTAAGGAAAATCCTGGATGAAAAGAAAAAAATGAAGTGAAACCCGGGTAATAATCAGGTAAAATCAACGCGTTGTCAGTTCAACTCATTTATTAACTTTGAATAAACCTTAAAAATAAAGAACTATGAAAAAGCTGTTGTTAATTATGATGATCCTTTCATTTGTGGGACTTGGTTCCTGCAAAAAGGAAGAAAAAGAACCCGATTATTGTTCAACTGCCTGGGCCACACAGATCCAGGATGAGCTGAATACAGCAATCGGGGCGGCAATAACCTATTCAACCAATCCGACGACTGCCAATTGTAATTCATACAAAACTGCAATGCAGGCATACATCGATGCTTTGAAACCATTTTCAAAATGCACGGGGTGGACAGCAGAGGATAAAGCTGACTTCGATGAATCACTGGCAGATGCTGAGGATGAATTGGCTAATACTAATTGTCAGTAAATTTTTTTTTACATCGGTGTCTCAGAAGCATCCGGTTAATGTTTGTCAGCATAGCTTATACTGATTTAACCTGAAATCGAATTTTCACTCATTAATATCTTCTGAGACACCTGCTTTTTATTCCTTTTCTCCCGGTTCCGGGTTATCTTCCTATTTTTGCTTATTAATCTTCTGGCGGGAATAGTCATTTGTTATTCCCATATAGTTGATTATTTTTAATTTTCATCCGACATGATAATAGAGAGAACTTACGAGCTTCTTAATTCAGTTTATAAAACAGGCTTTTCGGATCTGACTATTGATGATCTTCGAATCGGTCAGTTCCTTACTGCAGTGAGATTATCTGACGGAACCGTTGGCACAGCCTCATCTCTTGAGGACGACCATCCTTTCTGCACAAAACAGCAGAGAGACTTCGGCGAATTCACTCCTCTAAAAATAAAAGGAAGAAGTATCCGACAGCTTTTTGAATCGGAGAAGGACTCAAGGTTGATGTTTTCACTCAGAATGGCATGCCTCAACGCTGCATCATCACGCATTATTTCATCCGGGAAATACACGATCGTCGAAAACAGTGATCCTCTCGACATAATCGCCCTTGGGAATGACAGAGACATAACTGTCGTAGGCGCTTTTCAGTCCTACATCCGGAAAATATCACAGTCAGATAACAGGCTTCATGTGCTCGAGCTCAACGAGAATGCGCTGAGGCCTGAGCAAAAGCAGTTCTATGTCCCGGCAGATAATTATTCTGAGGTCATTCCAAAATCCGATATAGTCATAATCACCGGCCAGACCCTTGTTAACGATACACTTGAGAATTTACTGTCGGTTACAGGAAGAGATTCTACAGTTGTAGTTACCGGGCCGACAGGAAGCATGCTTCCCGACGTTCTATTTGAAAAAGGAGTAAGCATAATCGGGGCAACACGGATCACAAAACCTGAGCTTGTTTTTGAAGTTGTCGGGCAGGCGGGGCTCGCTTATCACATGTTTGAATACTGCGCACAAAAGATCTGCATACTAAAAGGATGAACAGGAAATTAAGTGAAAAATGGATAAAGGCATCAATTGCCGGAACTATATGGGCCGCTTCGGAAATAGTGCTCGGAAGCTTTCTTCATAACCTTAAGGTCCCGTTCAGTGGTAATGTGCTCACTGCTATCGGTATAATAATACTGATATCGATCAGCTATATCTGGAAGGAAAAAGGACTTTTCTGGAGAGCAGGACTTGTCTGTGCAATTATGAAAACAATGTCGCCCAGCGCCGTTATCTTCGGACCGATGATAGCAATTTTTGCTGAAGGCGTTCTTCTCGAAATCTCATCATTACTTCTCGGAAGAACAATAATAGGCTATTGTACCGGGGCAATGCTTGCAATGTCATGGAATCTTTTCCATAAAATAATCAGCTACATAATCTACTATGGATCAAACATAATTGACGTGTATGCCAATCTCCTGAAGATGGCCCAGAAACAACTTAACATAGAAACCGACATAGTCTGGATGCCAATAATTATCCTCCTGATTGTTTATGCACTGTTCGGTCTTTTTGCAGCCTTCATCGGTATAAGCGTTGGCAGGAAAATGCTCAGACAGCCTCCTGAAACAAAAAAGATTCTGAAAAATGAAATACAGGCGGATCTTAAGCGTAATACCGGGCAATTCAATTATTCTGTTATCTGGCTTTTTCTCAATATAGCGCTTATAATTTCATCATTTATACTGCTTAACGCAACAAAATGGTTTGTCTGGGCGCCGGCAATATTAATTATGACACTTATCTGGTCATTGAGGTACAGAAGAGCGCTCAGGCAATTATTAAAACCTAAATTCTGGGTGATTTTTATTCTGATTACTCTTGTAACTGCTTTCGTATTCTCTGCTGCAGGAGAAGGAGATTTCTGGAGGAACGGGCTGCTAACAGGCATTTCAATGAACTTCAGGGCAGTTGTTATAATAATGGGGTTCTCCGCTCTTGGAACCGAATTATATAATCCTGTAGTGAGGAATTTTTTCAGTTCAACGGCTTTCAGGAATCTGCCTCTTGCAGTTGAGCTTTCAGTTGAAAGTCTTCCTGACTTTGTTGCTGCAATACCTGATTTTAAAAGTTTTACAAAGAACCCGATTTCAGTTTTTTACCAGGTTATATCGCACGCAGAGACACGGTTTAATGAGATCAGAGGAAGACAACGTTCTGTCTTCCTGGTAACAGGAGATAAGGCACAGGGGAAAACAACTTTCACAAAAAAAGTTGTGGAGCTTCTAAAGAAAAATGATGTACCTGTGAGTGGCTTTCTGGCTGAACGTGTAATGGATAACGAAGAAACAACAGGCTACAATCTTGTTAACGCTGAAAGCGGTGAAAGTGAACCGTTCCTCCGGGCTTCAAGTGAAGAGGGCAGAAAAAAGATTGGAAAGTTCATTATAATCCCGGAAGGATTAGCCTTCGGGAAAAAGATTCTTCATAAAAAACTGAAAGGAAAAACAATCATTGTCGTTGATGAAGTCGGCGCTCTGGAGTTAAGAGATGAAGGATGGGCTGAAAACATTAATATGCTTCTCGAAAAATCTGATAATCATCTTATTCTTGTTGTAAGGAATGATTTTGTAATTAATGTGAATGAAAAATGGAATTTTAATAACCCGATACAGTTTAACATAACAGGATATACTCCCGAACAGGCAGGTGAAATAATTCTGAACAGGATCAGACAAAATCAGGTCAGTATTTAATGCATTTGTAAAGCTTCATTTAATGAAACCAAGAGTAAAAATTTGTTGCATAAAGAGCGTTGATGAAGCCAGAATGGCTATTGAAGCCGGGGCTTCTGCAATAGGTCTTGTGGGGCGTATGCCAAGCGGCCCTGGTCCAATCAGCGATGATCTGATAAGACATATTGTAGCAAAAGTACCTCCACCGATAGCCACATTTCTGCTCACATGCGAGACATCAGTATCAGGCATTATTGCACATCATAAACGTACTAATACAAATACTATCCAGATAGTTGATAAGCTATATGAAGGCAGTTATGCGGATATAAGGAAAGCCTTACCTTCGGTCAGGATCGTACAGGTTATTCATGTTTCAGGTGAGAGCTCTGTCGATGAGGCAATCAGGATCTCAGGAGAAGTCGATGCAATTCTTCTCGATAGCGGCAACCCCGATCTGGCTATCAAGCAACTCGGGGGAACAGGTCGGGTTCACAACTGGACTTTGAGCAGGCGAATAAGGGATAATGCATTATGTCCTGTCTTCCTGGCAGGTGGCCTTAAGCCCGAAAACGTCAGGCAGGCTGTTGAGCAGGTTAGGCCATTCGGAGTTGACGTCTGCAGCGGGCTGAGAATTAACGGTAATCTCGATAAAGAAAGGCTCGAAGCTTTTATAAAGAATGCAGATTATGTCTGAATAAGCGTTCCTCCCAACAGGATTCGCAGCACAAGAAGCGAAGCATAGTGAACTCACTCAAACAGCTTGTCATTCTGAACGAAGCGAAGCGTAGTGAAGGACCTCATACTTTATCCGAAAATTCACTATAATCTACCTGAGAAAGATCCTGGATAATCCATGGGATCCTTCATTTTGCCATTCCTCAGCAATTTGCTTCAGGAATGTCTTATTCAAGATGACAACTGATATGAGTGGAAAATTCCTCTCCCTTTCTCCCCTTCTCCCACTCTCTCCCTCTCGCCCCTTCTCTCACACTAATATTTTTGTATATTTGAAGTACTACAAACTACAACCGGTCGATGACAAGGGAGTATTCAAATTATCAGGTTTCCGTTAAAAATGTGAAGTTCATAGCAGATGACGGAAGAACATTTCCACGAACAGCAATAATTTCGTATCTGAACGAAAAAGGTGAAGAGGTCAGGCAAAATCTTTACGGTGCGATAGAGCCCGGCAGGATCTTCGAGATGATCTCGGCAGGAAAGGACCTGAACCTCGATAATTGCTACATACTGGATTTCTCTCTTTCATTTTACAGGAAACGCGCAGGTATTGACAAAAAGCAGCCGGTTGAAATAAAAGGCTTTTCTGCAAAAGAAGCTTTCTTTGAAGCGAAAGATGCAACCGATTTTTCGCATGCATTCTTCCCCGACGGCAACGTCAGCTTCGAGGGAAGTCACTTTGGAAAGGGCCGTGTTGTATTCACAGGTTCTGTCTTTGGTAAAGGTGACGTTGTTTTCTCAAATACACTATTCAGGGAAGGGAACCTTGACTTTACAGGCTGCCAGTTCGGGGAGGGCGATTTCCTTTTCAAAAATGCAATAATTAAAGACGGTGTTAAGGACTTCCAGGATATCCAGTTCGGGAATGGCGACGTCAGCTTTGCTAATACTGAATTCAACAAGGGAGAGATACTGTTTATTAATACAAGGTTCAACAATGGGAGATTTGATTTCAAGGTCGCCAGGATTGAGGGTGGCAAAGTCGACTTCCATTATTCCGTGTTTGGGGATTGCGACATACTGTTCGAAAGAACTGAATTCGGGAACAGCAGGGTTGATTTCAGGACAGTCGACTTCGGTTCGGGAAGGGTGAACTTTAACAGGTCTGTTTTCGGTGATGGGGAAGTTGATTTCGAAGGCGCTTCAGGGAAAATCGCCAAGATCCAGTTTAAAAAAGTAAACATGGGAAGCGGCCCTAAAAATTTCAATCTCATCGAAATGGCAAATACAGATATCAGCTTCGAACGAACTGAATTTGGCGATGGTGATGTTTCATTCTACGAATCTAAATTCAATACAATTTCACTTAAATCATGCCATCTCGACAGTTATTTCGATCTTCGTCTTGCAAAGGCAGATGCACTCGATATAAGCGATACGATAGTAAGGGATATTGTCGACCTTGAGCCTTATGATTTTCCTGTCGATATAAGGATTCTCGACATGTCGGGAATGAGGCTTCCGGGCAAGCTTTACATAAGCTGGAAGCAGAACAGATGTAAGGATATAATTGAAAGACAAAAAGAAACAAGCCTGAAGCAGAAAGCCGAGCAATTCAGGATCCTGAAAGAGAATTTCAACGGAACGGGAAAATATGAAGATGAGGATGAAGCCTATGTGATGTTCAAAAGATATGAATCACGGTCATGGTTTAATGAAAATAAGGCGAAAGGTGGCATTTCAAGAGTTTCTGCCGGGGTGCCTTATGGATTTCAATGGCTTGTTTTCGACAAGATCGGTTTATACGCAACTTCACCGGTACGTGTCCTTCTTAGCGTGGTATTGTTCTGGCTTTTCTTTGGCTTTGTTTACTTCAGCATTGAAATGTCAGGATTGGGAAAAACTGTTTCAGCAGTGGGAAATCCCGACTCACTCTCCCCTTTTCTTCAGTCATTTTATCACAGCGCAATCACATTCTTTACAATTGGATATGGTGATGTTTACCCCATGGGACTAAGCAGGGTCATTTCAGGCTTCGAAGGATTCATAGGTGTGTTCATGATGTCGTACTTTACTGTTGCATTTGTAAGAAAAGTGCTCAGATAAGGCCTGCATAGCCGCGAATCTTACCCTATAATTGTGTTATCTTTGCATATTTCCCATTAACAAAGGAGATGGAGATTATTATAATCAGTTTATTGATCCTGCTGAATGGATTTTTTGCCCTTTCGGAAATAGCCCTCGTCTCGAGCAAAAAAGCAAGGCTCGAACATCTGAGGTCAAAAGGAAACAATGGAGCCGATACTGCTTTGCGCCTTCTTGAAAATTCCGGGAATTTCCTCTCTGCAATACAGGTGGGAATAACTCTGATCGGGATTGTCACGGGCGTTTTCGGGGGCTTGAGCATTGCACAAAAAATCGAGCCTCTGTTCTACGGTATTGCACCGTTACGGGAATTTGCCGGCGAGATCTCCCTTACAATTACTATTATCACAATTACATGCTTTTCAATAATCATCGGGGAACTGGTGCCTAAAACAATAGCGCTCAGCAACCCTGAAAAGATCGCGGTAAAGATCGCTCCGCCAATACATTTTTTCAGTGTTCTCTTCTATCCCTTTGTAAGATTTCTGTCGTGGTCAACATCGCTTATAAATAGAATCCTGGGCATAAAGAAGCACAATGAACAGCTCACGGAAGCCGAGCTGAGACAGTTGATCAGGACAGCTTCCCGCGAGGGAGTGATTGAGAAATATCAGAATCAGCTTCATGAGAAGGTTTTCTACTTCTCCGATAAGAAGGCAAGGCATATAATGACTCATCGTGTTGAAGTTGAATGGATTGATCTCACAAAACCACAGGAAAAGATAAAAGAGGATCTTTTAAGATCTCACCATGCGATTCTCGTTTGCGGGAACGGCAGCCTTGAGAATTTCGAGGGTATTTTATCTCTCAGAGATTATTATTCCGCCCTCGTAACTTCAGGAAACGTGAATATCCGCGATCTTCTCAGTCAACCTGAAATTGTCCCTGAAAGTATGGATGCAAACAGGGTGCTCGAAAAACTGAAAAAAAGCAAGAAGCATTTCAGCATTGTTGTTAACGAATATGGGAGCTTCGAAGGGATTATTACAGTTCATGACATAATGGAAAACATTATCGGGGATGTTCCCGAGGAAGGCGAATCTTATGAGCCTGACATCTATGTGCGCGATGATAAGTCATTCCTTGTGAGTGGAGATGCCCCTGTTGAGGTGCTCGACGGCATCCTCGAAAACTACATAACAGACTTCGAGAAAATAGATTACTCCACTGTTGCAGGATTTGTCTTGTTCAATATAAAGAAAATACCGAGGGTAGGCGATAAATTCGAGCATGGAGCTTATACAATTGAAATCGTGGACATCGACGGAAAAAGAATAGACAAAATTCTCATAAGAAAAAAAGAAACTCAGGATCAGTTAAATCAAAATATTGACAAAAAATAAAAGGTTATATGAATTCTGATCAGCTCATCAGCTACAGCCCTATAGTACTGGCTCTGCTTGCAACTTCATATACATACTTTACAACAGCCATGGGAGCCGGCATGGTTTTTTTCTTCAAATCGATAAACAGGAAGATTTTGAACTCGATGCTCGGGTTTGCGGCGGGGATCATGATTGCTGCAAGCTTCTGGTCGCTTCTCAAACCTGCAATCGAAATGGCAGGCGAGAATGGTGATGTCCCATGGATGCCCGCTGTAATTGGCTTCCTTTCCGGTGGCGCTTTCATTTTCCTTATTGACAAGCTTCTTCCTCACCTTCACATGGGATTGGCAACAGATAAAGCTGAAGGTATACACACAACCTGGCAGAGGAGCATACTGCTTGTACTTGCAATAACCCTCCATAATATTCCGGAAGGACTTGCAGTCGGGGTTGCATTCGGGGCCCTTGGCCATACCCAGGACATGGGAACATTGTCAGGCGCTATAGCGCTTGCAATAGGTATCGGCTTACAGAATTTCCCCGAAGGAGCTGCTGTATCGATTCCTCTCAGACGTGAAGGGTTCTCAAGGAAGAAGTCGTTTTTTTACGGCCAGTTGTCGGGCATTGTAGAACCAATATCAGGGGTCATCGGCGCTTACCTTGTACTTGTAATACAGCCTCTTCTCCCCTATGCGCTTTCATTTGCCGCAGGTGCAATGATATTTGTTGTTGTCGAGGAGCTTATTCCGGAATCCCAGACCGGTAATGAAACTGACCTTTCAACAGTAGGCGCAATGCTGGGCTTCGCTGTGATGATGCTTCTCGATGTTGCTCTTGGATAATCATTTTTAACTATATGAAACACTCTCTCTTCCTTCTGACCTTATCCCTTGCTGTATTTCTGAACTCAGCTATTATATTGAAAGCCCAGGATAATTCCGGCGTGCAAAATCCCGATTCTCTGCTATCAAAAGAGCTCTCCGAGGTTGTAGTAACTGCAAACCGGTCAGGCTCAATACGTATAAAAACACCTGAAGCAATACGTACTCTTGAAAGCAACAGTATAGCCCGGAAACAAATGAGGACTTCACCTGAAGCGCTTTCACTTACACCGGGTGTATTCGTTCAGAAAACAAATCATGGGGGTGGATCGCCCTTCTTAAGAGGACTCACGGGGAATCAGACACTTCTCCTTATCGATGGAATAAGATTAAGCAACTCTGTAGTTCGTTATGGGCCAAATCAATACTTTAATACGATTGATGTTTTCAGCATCAACAAATTTGAAGTATTAAGAGGTGGTGGTTCTGTTCAGTATGGTTCCGATGCAATAGGAGGAACAATCCAGGCTATAACTCCGGAACTGGAATTCAGCAGTGAACCGGTTTTCGGAGGTTTGGCCATTGCAAGAGTGGCAACGCATGGAATGGAGCAGACGGCTCGGGGGAATATAAGATTCAGCAGTAAAAGGACTGCATTTTCAGGCGGCATCACAGCCAGGAACTTCGGTGATCTTGTCGGAGGAGACTCAACCGGAAGGCAGAGTCCGACAGGATACAGCGAGCTTGATTTTGATATTAAAGGGAAGATACAGATGTCTCAATCGTCGGAACTTACTGCTCTCCTGCAGAACGTACACCAGTATAATGTACCTGTTTATCACAAGGTCGCTCTCGAAAATTATGAAATTAACAGGATGGATCCCCAGAAACGTCTCCTCAGCTATGTCAGGCTTGATCAGAAAATAAATGCCGGGATTCTCCGGAAAGGAGTTTTTACAGCAGCTTACCAGCAGAATGATGAAACCCGTGAGTTTCGTAAGAAAGGCGCTTCTCTTTTCAGGACTGAAAATGACAGGGTGAGGACATTTTCTTTCTCGGCTGAGATGCTACTTGAAAAAGGCAAATCCTGGAATTCAAATACAGGATTTGAAGTTTATAATGATCTTGTAAATAGCAACAGGATAGACAAGGATCTTTCAACTCAGAATTCTGTCTGCAAAAGAGGCCTTTACCCGGATGGTTCGTCAATGACAAGCCTCGGGTTTTACAGCTTGCATTCATTTGACTTCACAGGCTGGAACATCACAGGCGGAATAAGATATAACAGTTATATAAACTCAATAGAAGATGAGACTCTCGGGAAGGTCATTCTTAAGCCGTCTGCAATTGTAGGCAATCTTGCAGTTCTGAGAAAACTAAACAGAACCTCTTCTGTTTTCATTTCTGCAGGTACAGGTTACAGGGCGCCTAATATTGATGATCTCGGAACATTGGGAATTGTTGACTTCAGATATGAAACACCAAATTTCTCACTTAAGCCCGAACACTCCTTCCAGTACCAGGCCGGATACAAGCTTCAGGGCAGACAGCTTAAAGGTGAGATTTATGTTTATCGTAATGATCTTAATGATCTTATTGTCCGTAACAGAGTGCCTGGAGATACGATCGAGGGTTACCCTGTTTACAGGAAGGAAAATGTTGAAAGAGCATACGTAAGAGGGATTGAAACAGCCTGGGAATACGATATTAACGGATTCAGGCTCTCGGGAAGCCTCACTTCAACATTCGGCCAGAATCTTACAAAGGACGAACCCGTACGCAGGATTCCTCCCTTGTTTGGAAATCTTTCTGCCGATTATACTATTGGAATCTGGACTACCGGTATTGAGTGGTTTGCCGCTGCAAAACAGGACAGGCTTGCACAGGGTGATAAAGAAGACAACCGGATCCCTGCCGGTGGAACAGCAGGATGGAATGTAATCAACATTAATGCAGGATGCACTTTAAATAGATTTGCAGTCAACCTTAGCCTGATTAACCTGACGAATGAAGATTACAGGTACCATGGTTCCGGTGTGAACGGAACTGGCAGATCTGTATTTCTTAGTGTTTCATTAAGCTTTTAATTGTGCTAAGCAGTACTTTTCAGAACTATCTCTCATGTCTTTTGTTAAGTTTAAGTGCAGGAGATAAAGAGTAGCGATGGAACAACAACTTATCAGTGTCTTTACAGGAACCGAAACATCGGTGCTGCTTCTCAAGGGAAAACTTGACATGCAGGGAATTGCCGCCGAGATCAGGAAAGAATCAAATGCAGGTACCTGGGGAGTTGTACCTGATAATGTAGAGCTTTTTATTGAGCCTTCCTCCCTGGATGAAGCGGAACCAATAATTGAAGAATTCATCAGGAAAAGGCATATTGAAAAGATTTAATGAAACCGGACAATTGATATCCCGGCATTTGTCTCCTCACCTCATTACAGGAGCTGAAGGTGCCTTATCTTAGTTTAATTTCATTCTAAAGGTAATTTTTAGTAGATTTGAGTATCCGGTATTATATCGGATTGAAGAATCATTATTTTCTTATTTATTCAGCTGAAATGGATGCTAATTCTTTAAAAGTAAAGAATCAATTACCTAAATCCCCTACAGGTATAAGTGGCCTTGACGAAATCACATTCGGCGGATTGCCTGCCGGTCGTGCAACGCTCGTCGCCGGATCCGCAGGGAGCGGAAAAACACTTCTCGGAATGGAATTCCTTGTGAGAGGCGCTACAGAATTTGGTGAAAACGGCGTGTTCATGGCATTCGAGGAAACCGATAGCGAATTAATTGCCAATGTTGAATCACTCGGATTCAGACTCAATGAACTTGTCAAGCAGAAAAAAATTGTTCTCGATCATGTTCATATAGATCCAAGAGAAATCGAGGAAACAGGGGAATACGATCTTGAGGGATTATTCATCAGGATCGAATATGCTGTTAAATCAAACGGCGCCAAAAGAGTAGTACTGGATACTATTGAATCACTTTTTTCGGGCTTTTCAAACCCTGCAATACTAAGAGCAGAGCTAAGAAGATTATTCCGATGGCTTAAAGACAAAGGACTTACAGCAATAATTACGGGGGAAAGAGGAGAT
This sequence comes from Bacteroidales bacterium, assembly GCA_036261265.1. Lineage (GTDB taxonomy): Bacteria > Bacteroidota > Bacteroidia > Bacteroidales > VadinHA17 > LD21. The sequence goes on along the minus strand of DATALC010000072.1, from coordinate 9,741 downwards.
AATTCAATTACAAGGCAGGGGCTTGAGGAGTATGTTTCTGACTGCGTAATTGTTCTCGATCACCGCGTAATGGAAGAATCATCGACAAGAAGATTGAGGATACTGAAATATCGTGGTTCTATGCATGGAACGAACGAGTATCCTTTCCTTATTGATGAAACAGGATTTTCTGTTCTGCCCATCACATCCATTGGTCTTACCCACGAAGCACTTACAGAAAGGATCTCTTCAGGCGTTCCGGAGCTTGATTCTATGATGGAGAACAAAGGCTTCTATAAAGGAAGCTCCGTGCTTGTTTCAGGCACGGCAGGAACTGGCAAAAGCAGCCTGTCCGCGGTCTTTGCTTCCGCAGCCTGTCAAAGAGGTGAGAAAGTACTGTATTTTTCTCTTGAGGAATCGCCCTCCCAGATTATCAGGAATATGAAATCAATCAATATTGAGCTTGAAAAATGGGAGAAACAGGGATTGCTGAAATTCCAGGCAATGAGGCCTACAATGTCGGGCCTCGAGATGCATCTTACGACAATTCATAAAGAGATTACAAAGTTCAATCCCGAGATTGTAATTGTGGATCCCGTTAACAGCTTCGTTTCAGGAAGTAACATGCTTGAAGCAAGGGCAATGTCGATGAGGTTGATCGATTTTTTGAAGATTAAACACATTACTGGTTTCTTTACATATCTTACAAAAACTTACAATGATCTTGAACATAATTTCATATCATCACTCATTGATACATGGATACTTCTCAGGGATATCGAGATCAGTGGTGAACGAAACAGGGGTATCTTCATACTGAAATCAAGAGGTATGAAGCATTCAAACCAGATAAGGGAATTCATTCTCTCGGGCAACGGTATAAAGCTTGTTGATGTTTATACCGGGATGGACGGAGTACTTACAGGCTCATCAAGAATGGCACAGGAGGCAAGGAACAGCGAAAAAAGGCTTATTAAGCTGCAGGAAATTGAGCACATGAAAAAAGGTATTGAGAGCAAAAGAAAAGCTTTAATATCAAGAATTGAAGCAATGAAAGCAGAATTCGAAGCTGAAGAAGAGGAAATGCACAAAGCTATCAGTGTTGAAAAGGAAAAGATAGAAAGGATTGAAGCTGAGAAGCGGAACATGGCTGAAAGCCGTGGAGAAAAGACAAAAAAAACACTTAAATCAAAATAAGTAACATACCAGATTAGTTATGCCCTCAGGTAATAAGAAGAAATCAGTTTTACAGGATTCACCCTCTTCAAAAGCGGAAAAGGATAAATGGATACTCAGATTGTATGTTGCCGGCCAGACTCCGAAATGTACAACAGCATTCATGAATTTGAAAAGAATATGTGAAGATGAGCTGAAAGGAAGATATACAATCGAAGTAATTGACCTTCTCTAGAACCCGCAACTAAGCAGGGAACACCAGATTTTGGCAATACCAACTCTTGTCCGTAAGCTTCCTGTACCCGTCAGAAAAATAATCGGCGATCTGTCGGATACCGAGAAGGTCCTTGTGGGATTGGATATAAAAGCAAGGTAGTTTAAACTAAATCAGGATTATAATACGTTATATTTAAGCTTATATGAAAACAAACAGGACTGTTCATCATGCTGGCAGAAAATAAAAGCAGATGAAAAAAAAGACTATCACCGGCCCCTCAGAAAATTTTGAGCAGTCTATCCGGAAAAGCCGGAAAGAAAAATATATACTGAGGCTATATGTGACAGGCACAACACCGCAATCAATAAGGGCAATCTCCAATATAAAGGAGATCTGCGAGCAGCATCTTAAAGGCAGGTACGAACTTGAGGTTATCGACTTATACAAGCAGCCTTACCTTGCAAAAGGGGAACAGATACTTGCGGCACCAACTCTAATCAGAAAATTGCCCCTTCCGCTCAGAAGGATAATAGGTGATATGTCAAACACCGATAAAGTACTTGTCGGACTGGACCTGAGGGAAAGTAACTTATAAAGGATTCATCTGAGAAATGCCTGCCAGGAAAGAGAACAAAAATAATACGGATCTTATTAAAGAAATCAATGAATTAAAGATCCGGCTTTCGGAAACCGAGGAGACATTGACTGCAATTCGCCGTGGCGAGGTCGATGCAATTGTTGTATCAGGTGAAAACGGCGATAAAATATTTTCACTGGCTTCTTCCGAGACTCCTTACCGCATCATCATCGAACAAATGGATGAAGGTGCAGTTACAATCTCTGCTAATGGTATTATTCTTTACTGCAACCAGCGTTTCTCAGAGATTGTAAGCGCTCCTCCTGAAAAAACAGTTGGAATCTCATTCTCGGAATTTATCTCCGAAAGGGATATAACCGAGTTTGAAAGGTTATTACACGATAGTACAAAAAGGCCGGTAAGAGGAGAATTATCCCTGGCACATTCAAAAAAAACAATAAGACTCTCTCTTTCCCCATTGCCATCGAACATAGAAGGTGATATTTGTATTATCGTCTCGGACATTACGGAGATCTCAAATTATCAGAATTATCTTCGTGAAATGGTTGATGAGCGAACCTCAGAGCTCAAAATTGCAAACAGGCATCTGAATATTGATATAGAGAAGCTTCGGTCAGCCGAAAAAGCTCTTCAGGACAGTGAAATACTCTTCAGATCTGCTTTTGACGAGGGCGCTGTTCCAATGATACTTACATCAAGAGAAGGTGATTTTCTTAAGGTGAACCGTGCCTTCAGCAATCTTACAGGGTTCTCCGAGAAAGAACTTCTTGGAATGTCATATCTTGATATAACGCATCCTGATGATCTTGAACCAAGCATAAAAGGAAGAGACGAGCTCGAAAAAAACAAAATGGCATCATTCCGTTTGGAGAAGCGTTATATTCGCAAAGATGGAAAACAGGTATGGGTAAGAATAAGTACAGCCCCCGTTAGAGACATTAACGGCCGGTGGGATTTCTTTGTTACTCATGTTCAGGATATTAATAAACGAAAAATTGCCGAGAACAGGCTGCGCGAAAGCAAGGAACGTTTCAAACAGCTTGCAAATTCAATCCCGCAGCTTGCCTGGATCGCCCGTGCTGACGGGTACATATTCTGGTTTAATCACAGATGGTTCGAATATACAGGGAAAAAATCCGACGAGATGATAGGATGGGGCTGGCAGACAGTTCTTCAACAGAAAAACATTCAGAATATAATCAATCAGTGGCAATCGTATATCAATGAAGGCAAACCATTTGAAATGGTTAATTCACTTCTTGGCAGTGATGGCTCTTACCGTGAATTCCTGTCTAAAAGTATTCCAATCACCGATAAGAAAGGGCAGGTCGATCAATGGTTCGGCACCCATACAGACATTTCCGAACTAATTAAGGTTGAAAATGAGCTTAACAGCTCAAGGGAAAAGCTGAATATAGCCCTTGAAAACGGACAGATAGGCACATGGGAATGGAACATTGTGACTGATGAAGTTTTGTGGGATGAACGGACCGAAAAAATGTTCGGATATGAACCCGGTACATTTGAAAGAACCTTTACGTCATTCGAAAACAATATTCATGAGGAAGATCTTTACCATGTAAGGAAAACACTGAGACAATCACTCAATGCCGGGCAACAGTTTGAAACGATTTTCAGGTCAAGGCCAAGAAACGGAGAATGCAGTTACATAAGTGTCAAGGCGCTTGTTACAAGAGACCCCCGGGGAAATGCAACAAACATGTCAGGTGTCTGCTTTGATGTTACCCGGATGAAAAAAGAAGTAGACCAGGCATTGATAAGAATCAATGAAGAACTTCTTCGTTCCAATAAAGATCTTCAGCAATTTGCATACGTGGCTTCACACGACCTCCAGGAACCCCTGAGGATGGTGTCGAGCTTTACACAGCTCCTTCAGCACAGGTATGCTGATAAACTTGGTGATGAAGGTAATGAGTACATTCATTTTGCTGTTGAAGGTTCAAAAAGAATGTATGAGCTTCTCAATGGACTGCTTGCTTATTCGAGAATTCAGACAAAAGGACGGGAGTTTGCAGTTGTCGATATGAATCGTGTCGTTGAAAAAGTTAAAGATAATCTTAACCTTATAATCTCAGAGACTAAGACGAGGATCAGTCATTCTGATCTTCCGGAGATAGTTGCTGATGAGAACCAGATGATACAGCTTATTCAGAATTTGTTCGAGAACAGTATCAAATTCAGGAAAGAAGTTGCCGAAATAAGCGTTTCATGGCAGCTCAGAGACGATTATTACGTATTTGCCATCAGGGATAAGGGTATCGGAATAGAGCCTCAGTATTTCGAAAGAATATTCAGGATCTTTCAACGGCTTCACCGCTCAGATGAGTATGAGGGCACAGGGATAGGACTCGCAATTTGCAAGCGTATAGTTGAACGGCATGGCGGTCAGATCTGGGTCGAATCCGAATTTGGGACCGGTACAACATTCTTCTTTTCAATTCCCGAATCAGTCTCTGTCAGGTCGCAGTTACCCTGAATATTATTATAATTTACTAGTTTATATGCTCGATCACGTCGCAATCTGGACAAAAAATCTTGAATCTGTTAAGGACTTCTATATAAAGTATTTTGAAGGCTCCTCAAATAATAAATACATAAACAGTGAGACTGGTTTTGAAAGTTACTTTATAACATTCAAATCGGGAAGCAGGATTGAAATTATGCGAAAGCCGGGAATACCTGACAACCTGAATGATGAGGTTAAACAACACCAGGGACTGATCCACCTGGCTTTCGGAGTCGAAAGCACTGAACATGTAGTTTGTATGTGCGACAAAATGAAAAAAGATGGCGTCACGATACTCCGGGGCCCGAGGAAAACAGGCGACGGCTATTTTGAATTTGAAGCTCTCGATCCTGATGGAAACCGTATTGAAGTAACAAGTACAATTCCTGCATGAGAATGAAGATAATATCGGCAATAATTTTTGAGAATGACAGAGGAGAAATACTCCTTTATCTCCGCGACAACAAACCCGGCATTCCTTTTCCTGATCACTGGGATTTAATCGGCGGACACGTGGAAGAGGGTGAAACACCTGAAGAAGCGCTTGTAAGAGAAGTCCGGGAAGAAATAGGTATCGATCTCAAAGAATATACATTTTTCAGGACTTATGAGACAATTGATGGTGATGCCTATCCAAACATAAAATATATCTATTCAGGGAAAATCAATATTCCTGTCGACAAGATCACCCTTTATGAAGGAGTCAGGCCAGCCTATTTCAAGAAAGAAGAAATCCCCTTTGTGAAATTTGCCAATATCCTGAAATCTATTGTTATGGATTATATTGACTACCAAACAAAAGGAGCTGTTTAAAACAGCTATCTTATAACCTTCTTCAGGATCCCGCCCGCCTCTTCTTAGCTACCTGAACTCAATTACAAACGTGTCATCCAGAACGCGAAGCGGAGGGATCTCGTTTTTTAAATTACATGGCAAAGGTGCCGGGATTATTTAAGTACTTTCCTGAGAACACCGAACACCCCCCTGATAAAAGTGGCGCTTGTTAATACTTTCACAACCTGATCCTGGGGACTTTTTGTTGTTCTCCGCCCTGAATATGTTCTCTCGCGCCCCTTCTCCCACTCTCCTCTTCTCCCCATCATCCCCTCTCCCATTCTCCCCTTCTCCTCTTCTCCTTCTCTCCTTTTCTCCCTTTCTCCCCTGTCAATTCTCTCCCCCAGTATCTCATACGCGCTTTCCCGATCGATAGTCTGGCTGTATTTACGAACAAGCTCCGATGACCGGTTTTGAGACGCTATTTCCTCAGAAGTCAGGATATCCATGCGGCTTTGGGGTGTTCGCAGCATTGTGGCGGCAAGAGGAGTCGGTATTCCTTTCTCATTGAGAGCAGTAACAAGGGCTTCACCTATACCCAGGCTGGTTATAATCTCATCAGTTTTGTAAAATTCAGAAGACGGATAGTTCTCGGATGCCTGTTTTATTGCCTTTCTGTCGACTGCAGTAAATGCCCTGAGAGCATGCTGAACTTTCAGTCCAAGCTGAGCAAGAACACCATTCGGTATATCCATCGGGTTCTGCGTGACGAAAAAAATACCCACTCCCTTGGAGCGGATAAGCTTCACAATGTTTTCAATCTGATCGAGCAATGTCTTTGAAGCCTGGCTGAATATAAGATGAGCCTCATCAATAAAAATGACAAGTTCCGGTTTTTCAGCATCACCCTTTTCGGGCATCTGGCTGTAAATCTCGGCAAGCAGTGAGAGCATGAATGTCGAGAAAAGCTTTGGCTTATCCTGGATATCTGTGAGCCTTATGATATTTATATAACCAAGTCCTTCAGGGTTCTTCCTTAACAAATCTGTTATTTCAAATGACAGCTCACCGAAAAATTTTTCTGCGCCCTGCTGTTCAAGCTCCAGTATCTTCCTCGTTATTATTCCTGTTGTTGCTGTCGAGATCTTTCCATAGTCCTTTTCAACTTCGGATTTTCCTTCGCCTGTTATGTACTGAATGACTCTTTTAAGGTCCTTAAGATCGAGAAGTGCAAGCTGGTTGTCGTCGCAATACTTGAATATAACAGCCAGTACGCCTGCCTGTGTGTCGTTAAGATCAAGGATCCTTGAAAGAAGAACAGGACCAAATTCTGTGACTGTCGCCCGCAACCTGACACCTTCCTGTTCTGAAATAGACATCAGCTCTGTTGGATAACCTTTATTTTCAAATTGAATATTGATTTTTGAGTGCCGTTCAAGTATAAATGGCTTGGGGTCGCCTTTCTTCGCTATACCGCTGAGATCACCCTTTACATCCATCAGCAGCACAGGAATGCCTTTTTCTGAAAGTTGCTCGGAAAATACCTGCAGAGTCTTTGTTTTTCCTGTCCCTGTAGCGCCTGCTATCAGGCCATGACGGTTAAGAGTCTTTGTCGGAATTAATACCTGCGCTTCTGCAACAGGTTCTCCGTCGAGCATTGCAGCTCCCAGAACTATATGATCTCCTGTGCAGGAAAAACCGTTTTTTATCTGTGTTGTAAAAGATGTTTTTCTGTCCATTTTTGTCTAATGTTTAGTTCCGAAAATTAAAAAAATTTAGTATATTTAGAATCATCGGGCGAATAATGAATTAACACGGGAAAAATGAAAAAATCAATGATTGTTCTGATTATTGTATTACTGAATGTTTCAACATTCAGGGCTCAGATAACAGATTCTGAGAAGAAGCTTCGTGAACAAAAGACAGATACAACCCTGGGATGGAAAAATGGTGGAGTTCTTGCAGTAAATCTTGCTCAGACGTCGCTCACAAACTGGTCTGCCGGTGGTCAGAATTCATTTGCTGTCAATGGCCTTCTAAGCGTGTTCGCAAACTATAAAAACGATGTCTCCTCCTGGACAAACTCGCTTGATATCGGTTATGGTATAATGAAACAAAACGGACTTGACACAAGAAAGACAGATGATAAATTCGATTTTGTTTCCAAATACGGAAGAAAGGCTTTTGCTGACTTTTATTATGCAGCGCTGATCAACTTCAAAACACAACTGACTCTTGGAGAAAACTTCCCCGATCCGGCAAATCCCAATCAAGGAGTCAAAATCTCTGACTTAATGTCCCCCGGGTATCTTATCGGCGCTGTAGGGCTCGATTACAAACCATCTGCATATTTCAGCGCTTTCATTGCTCCTCTGACAGCGAGATTCACATTTGTTACAGACGATTCCCTGTCAGCAGCAGGAGCTTTTGGAGTTGAACCCGGGGAAACTGTGAAAAGTGAAATGGGTGCATATCTCAGGGTTATTTATTCAAAAAATGATTTCAAAAGTGAATTCCTGAAAAATGTTACATTAACCTCAAAGATCGATTTGTTCTCAAATTATATTGAAAATCCTCAGAATATTGTTGTAAACTGGGAGAATCTTATAGCATTTAAGATAAACAAGTTCATCTCCGCCAGCGTTAATACCCTCCTGATATATGATGACAACATCAAAATTCCCTTTGACAGGAATGGTAACGGCGAAACGGAACCGGGCGAGGTTGTAGGGTCAAAGATTCAGTTCAAGGAAATTCTTGGAGTTGGTCTCTCGTATAATTTTTAAAACATACATGTATGAAATTCATTGATGATTTCAAATCATTTGCCATAAAAGGTAATATCCTCGACATGGCAGTCGGTATTATCATTGGTGTTGCATTCGGAAAAATCGTGTCTTCTTTTGTGGCGGACATAATAATGCCTCCAATCGGCCTCGTTCTTGGAGGAGTCAATTTTACCGACCTGAAAGTTATTTTGAAGGGTGCCACGGAAGCTTCACCTGCTGTTACCTGGAATTATGGTAATTTCCTCCAGGTATGTTTTGATTTCCTTATAGTTGCCTTTTCTGTCTTCCTTATAGTAAAGGGCATGATGAGGCTAAAAAAGAAGGAGCTTGAAACTCCGCCTGTAGCTCCTGTTGCTACAAAAGAGGAGATCCTGCTTACAGAGATAAGGGATCTGCTGAAGAAATAAGATCTCTTATTTTTCCAGTGCTATATTTCGGGTTCCCATCCTTTCTGGTATTCGCGTTGCCACAATTTTCGTGCGGCCTTATTATTTCTTATATGGCCGTTCGAAGGATCAATATCAAGCGTTGAGCCGGTACGTTGGGCAATATTCCCAAGCTGTACAAGCAATGTACTCTTATGGCCGCTGAGAATATCGGAGTTCAGGGGAGTACCTAGTCTTATTGCATCAATGAAATTCCTGATATGTATTGTATCGAGATCGCCTGCGGGATTGCTGAGATTCCTTGAATCAACCTGTGTTTTGCTGCTAACTTCCTTTACAAGCTTTCCCTTAAGATCATATATAAAGTACTCGTTCCCGGCGTTGATCTGCATTGCGCCGTTCTCGCAATTGAAGATTACACCAACTGTGCTTCCTTCAATAGGCCTGCTGTTGCAGCTAAGACCTTCCCATGTCATAGCTGTATTATTGTCAAACTCCATTGTTATCACCTGTGTATCGGGTGTTTCCCAGTCATCCTTATAACGGTAACGACCTCCTGCGGATGTAATCCTTACAGGATAATCAACACCCAGTCCCCAGCGGGCAATGTCAACAAAGTGCGTTCCGTTGTTCAGGGCTTCACCGGTTCCCCAGTTCCAGAACCAGTGCCAGTTATAATGTATAATGTTATCCCTGTATGGTTTCCTTGGTGCCGGGCCCTGCCACAGATCGTAATTCAGCCATGATGGAACAGGAACTACTTTCCCGGTTCCTATCGAAGCCCTGCTATTTGTGTACCATGTTTTTGCAAAATACGGCCGACCAATTATTCCTGATTTAAGTTCATTGATACCTGCAACCACATTAGGAAAAGATCTTCTCTGGTTACCCATCTGCATCACATTCCTGTATTCCTTCACAGCCTTCACAAGCATTTCGCCTTCGGCAGGATTGTGGCTGCAAGGTTTTTCAAGGTAGACATGTTTCCCTGCTTTTGAGGCGAGTATAGCTGCAGGGGCATGCCAGTGGTCGGGTGCGGCAATAACAAGAACATCGATGTCTTTACTTTCAAGGGCTTTCCTGAAATCAGGAAAAGCGGCCGGTCTTTTACCGGTCGCTTTTTCTATTGCACCTGAACATGCTGCTTCAGCACGGGTATCAACATCGCAAATTGCGGTGATATCAACGTTATCAACACGTGCAAATGATCCCGCCAGGGCTGAACCTCTCGAGTTCACTCCCATCACTGCTATATTGATCCTGTCATTTGCTCCTATGATCCTCCTGTAGCTGGA
>DATALC010000071.1:0-12969 GCA_036261265.1 Bacteroidales bacterium | reverse complement strand
CTTGATTTTGTAACACAGTATGAAGCCGCTGTCATCACTTTCCATCATAAGATCGAATATTGCAAGGCTTGGCTTAAAGCGTTCTATAACAGACTCAGCTTCAGACTGGCTCTCAACAGCCATCGTTTTATAACCGGCTTTCCCAAGAGCATATACAGTCTGGAAAAGATAATCCGGATCATCATCGGCAATCAGAATAGTATAGTCGCTCTTTTTCATTTATATACAAAGTTCGTAAAATAAAATCATATTCTCCATTCTCCCCCTCTCCCTTTCTCCCTTTCTCCCCTTCTCCCCTTCTCCCTTTCTCAGGCCTCTCCTCTTGGCAACGCAATCCTGAAAGTCGTTCCCGTTTGTCCTTTGGCGGCATCATTATTTGATTCAACCGTAATCTGCCCTTTATGCATCTTAACAACCCCATAGGCAGTCGCAAGGCCAAGACCTGTTCCATGTCCAATGCTCTTTGTTGTGAAGAATGGTTCGAAAATCTTCGAACGATCCTCTTCTTTTATACCGGTTCCGGTATCGCTTATTATTATGAAAACATCGCTTAATGTATCTTCAAGCCTTATGGTTATAGAACCCTCATTCGGCATTGCATCTATTGCATTCTTGATTAGGTTTGATATTACCTGAGTCATTTGTTCAAGGTCGAGCATCGCATCAGGATTCGTAGTCTCGTCCCGGACAATTATCTTTATTCGATCAGGAACAATAATACTCTCCAGACTCTGTTTTACCAGTGTTATTATATTAACAATCTGATGATTAACCTGGTTTTTCCTTGCAAAGTTCAATAATCCTGCAACAATTTTCTTACAACGTCCTGCCTGCTCAACAATGAGTTTAAGATCTTCTCTTACAGGAGCTTCAGGAGGAGCCTCATCAAGAAGGATATTGCTGTACATAATTACAACTCCCAGCGGGTTGTTCAGCTCGTGCGCAATTCCTGCAGAAAGTTGTCCCATGTGTGCAAGCTTTTCAGATTGTTTCAGAGCCTGACGCATTGAGGAAAGCTTTTCATTTGAGAGAGCAAGATCCCTGACTGATTTATGAAGCTTCTCAATCGTATATGGGAGGCACATCTCGACTTCAGCAAGACCCTTTTTTATTGCAATTGCATGTTCAATACAGGTTTCATAACCGCAGGCGCCACAATCGAGCTCATCCTTTTTAGTCCTTTTCCCCATCCTAAGGAGTACATCGCTTACATCCTTCTCATTTACTTCATCAACAAGTTTGATGTCAGTCCTGTGACGAACCGAGAGATCAAGATCAGCAAATTCATTGAAGTTTGCATTCCAGACAGAAATGTCCATCTTCTTTATCTTGCTGTTTGCGTATGAGCTTACGAGGGAGCGTCTGTTGTAGAGCTTGCCGTTCTTAGATAACCCGGGCCCCATTACACATCCTTCACAGCATAAAAGCTCCATGTGCTGGTTCCTTATCAGGCCTGATTCAAATTCTTTCAATGCATTCTGAAAATCAATCCTGCCCTCAGCCGCAATTATTGTACCTGTAACTGCATCATCGCTTATACCTGCAGTTTGCAGAAGTCCGCGAGCCACAGGAAAGATCGCTCCTCTCCCTCCCCTTGGTTCATCAAAATCAGAAATGACGGTGTTTTCTTTCGATATTCCCCTGTCGGCAAAAAGATCCCTGAGCTCCGTGAACGTTATTGCCTCATCTATTTCATTGCTTTCAGCTTTTTTTGCAACACATGGTCCGATAAAGACAACCTTCAGGTTATTTCCGTATTTCCTTCTCATCACCCTTCCCATGGCGACCATAGGTGAAACAACAGGTGCAAGATTATCAACAAGATCGGGGTGATAGTTCTTGATATAATTTACAATTGAGGGACAATCAGAAGAGATATAATGATTCCTGTTCTCTTCGACAAGTTTTTTATACCTGTCTGCCACAAGATCTGCTCCGAACGATACTTCAGCAACATAATCAAATCCAAGAGATCTGATCATTCCAATAAGCATTTTATGATCAGGTATGTCGGAAAACTCAGCAGGAAAGCTCGGTGCAATAATTGCTGCTTTCGGTGAGGTGCTTTCAAGCAGTTTAATAACACGATCAGTTGTATTCAGGAAAACTTTTGCACCCTGGCTGCATACCTTTGTACAGTTGCCGCATGCAATGCACCTTTCATCAATTACTTCAGCCTGCCCGCCAACAATTCTGATAGCCTTGGCCGGGCATTCTCTCACACATGTATAGCAGGTGCGGCAAAGCTCTTTTATAGTATAAACTAGCATCCTGTTAATCTGATCATAATAACACATTCCTTTTTTCAAAATGTGTATGGAATATTTTCCTGTCAATAGTTCCTTTATTATCGTTCAGAAGTTTTTCATACACATTTATACACGAAGGAGATTTGCATGGAAGATTGATTGCTTCAGTTTCAAATGACTGATAAACGAGCTTAGCCCTGTTTTTGATCTCATCTTTCGAAGGACTGAATGGTAATCCGGCGCCATGAACGCAACCGCCGGGACATGTTGAAACTTCAACAAGATCATATTTCCGGCCGGAAGCCAGTGCAATTCTGAGCTTTTCAAATCCCGTAAGTCCGTCAATAACGACAGCATTGATACTATGATCCCCCACACTAAATGTGATTTCCCTGAAGTTCCCTGATCCTCTCAATTTTTTAAAAAGTTGCCTGTCTGGCTCCTTGTTTGTCTTCCGGTAACAGAAAAGCCGTAAGACATTTTCAGCCATCCCTCCTGATACTTCAGCCATGATTGCTGCTGAGCTCCTGCCCGCCATCGGTTCATCTGCAGGTTCAGGATCAATATTGGATGTATCAATACCGTACAGCCTTATCAATCTTGCAAGCTCACGAACTGTAAGAACAGAATCCACATCGCTTAGTCCTTTTCTTGTCATTCCGTCACGACGGGCTTCATATTTCATTGCTACACAAGGGGTAGCTGAAACTGAAAAAATTTCTTCAGGCTTTACATGAAGCTGGTCGGCAACAATCGTCTTTATAAGAGCGCCTGTGATCTGCTGGGGAGACTTTACTGTCGAGAGCTGAGGTATCAATGAAGAAAGGAACTGTTCTGCATATTTTACCCAGGAAGGACATGCCGAAATATACAGCGGGGACGTTTCTCCACGATCAAGTCTTTCTTCAAGCTGTGATGTTATTTCAGAAATACAGATATCTGTTCCTGTACCTGTTTTAAATATCCTGTCGAAGCCGATTTTCCTCAGTATTGCATTAAGTATTTTATCAAAGTCGCGGGTATACTTCATGCCAAGCTCTTCTGCAATGCCATAAACAACCATTGAGGAGTATTGTACTGCCTTGATTATTCCGGCTTTATTGAGATAATCCTGAACCTCAGTTATGTTATGTTTCTCATGAAGAGCGCCTGTAGGACATGTAAGCACGCACTGTCCGCAATGAATGCAGCTTGAAAAGTTGAAATCTTTATCGAGAGCCGCACCGACATGCGTTTCTCTTCCTTTTTTTATGAAGTCGAGGGAATTTGCAGTTATGACTTCCTCACATACTCTTACACAACGACCGCACAAAATACATTTTGAAAGCTCTCTTACAATTGCAGGACTTGACTGATCGAGCCTCATCTTGATTTTTCTCGATGGTATCCTGCGCTCCCTTATATTAAGCTCCTCGGCAAGACGCTGAAGCTCGCAGTTAAGGTTCCTGTCACAGTAGAGGCAATTGTCCGGGTGATTTGAAAGAAGGAGCTCAACTATTGTTTTTCGTGCAGTTATCACACGTGGCGAATGGGTGCGGATCTTCATCCATTCCTCAACGGGTTGTGAACATGCAGTAACAAGCCTTTCGCGCCCTTCGACCTCAACAACGCACATCCTGCAGGCGCCTGTCGGCGTAAAATCCTTCATTCTGCACAGCGTCGGAATTTTGATGCCGTTACGGTTAAGCGCCGAAAGGATTGTTTCGCCTTTCTCTGCTTTAATCTTCTTATTATTTACCTGTATAGTGAACAGCATAAAGACTACTTAACGTTTATAGCGCTGAATTTGCATATATCAAAACATATTCCGCAACCGGTACACTTATCTTCAACAATAAAGAAAGGTTGTAAACGGGTACCATAAATTGCATTAACCGGACATTTTGAGGCGCAGGCAGTACACCCTGTGCATTTCTCAACATCGATTGAAAAAGTTCTGAGCCCCCTGCATACATTTGCCCGGCATTTCCTGTCAAATATATGTTCCTCAAACTCGTCCCTGAAATTTTTAAGAGCACTCATGAAAGGATTAGGAGCAGTCTGGCCGAGTCCGCAGAGTGATGTATCCTTCATAACAGTTGCAATTGTTTCGAGCTGCATTACGCCCTTGAAGCGTTCGAGTGTTGTGCCTGATTCCTCGTTTACAGGTTTCCGGATCACGCTTTCGAGTATCTCAAGCATTCTTCCTGTTCCTTCCCGGCATGGTATACACTTTCCACAGCTCTCTTTGCGGATGAACTCCATGTCATAACGCACAAGATCGACTATGCATGTATTTTCATCAATGATTACGAATCCACCCGCTCCCATACCGATCCCTATTTCTCTCATCCTGTCAAAATCAACAGGAATATCAAGGTTCTCAGCAGTTATAAATGTTCCATTTGCCCCTCCAAGCTGAACAGCCTTGAATTCATTTCCATCACGAACTCCGCCTGTAATTTCTTCAATTATTGTCCTGACCGGCGTTCCCATCTCGACCTCTATAACACCTGACAAACGTCCTTTACCTGCGATTGCAAACAGCTTTGTACCCGGGCTGTCAGGCGTTCCGAGCGTGCGAAACCATTCAGGCCCGAACTGCATTATAAGAGGAACATTCATCAGCGTCTCGACATTGTTTATTACTGTCGGTTTTCCAAACAAACCTGATGCAGTAGGATATGGAGGCTTGATCTGGGGCATGCCTCTCTTACCTTCAAGAGTGTTGATAAGGGCTGTTTCTTCTCCGCAGACGAAAGCGCCTGGCTCACGTCTTATTACAATATCGAGATTATAACCGCTTGAGAATACATTATGTCCAATAAGTCCGTATTCCCTTGCAGAATCAATAGCTTTCCCTAACCTGTTAAATGCATGGTCTGAATCGCTCCGGAGAAAGATCACAGCATTTGATGCACCTATTGCATAAGAGCTAATTGCAATACCCTCAATAAGCCTGTGCGGATCGCTTTCAAGCACGACCCTGTCAGTAAACGCTCCCGGATCACTTTCCCGTGCATTACAGATTAGGAATCTGTTATTTGCCGGTGTATTAAGCGCATGTTTCCACTTCAATCCTGTAGGATATCCGCCGCCGCTGCGCCCGCGTAGCCCGCTACGTTCGACAATATCACATACTTCCTCGAACGTATAATGTTTTATAGCTTTGATATACGACCGGTAACCACCGCGTGCGATATACTCTTCAATGCTTTCAGGATCATAATGTCCGCAATTACCGAGTAAAACTGTCTTCTGCTTTGCAAACCATGGAAGATCATCGATGAACGGAATACCTGGCCAGAGTTCAAAACCTTTTGTGCCCGACTGACCCGCAAGATCCTCTTCACTTATGTCGTTATGAAAAACGCCATTTAACAACGGTTCTACTTTTTCCTCAGTTATGTTCCTGAAAAAAAGCTTGTTTTTTCCCGGCAGATGAATGCAAACAAGGGGTTCGAAGTTTGCCGGGGCCATGCAGCCAACGGAGATAAGCCTCGCATTTACTGCACTTTCCATCAGATAATTCGTTATTGCAGCACGTGTCTTAAATGACCCCGCAACAATGCTGCTTGTTCCGGAAGACAGGTATATAAACGGGTGATCAGGTTTTTCCCTTCTTACCCTCTGAAGATATTTCTCAGTATCAGCCGGAAGCATATCAGCTTCAAACAACAGCACCTTTTCAACAAGAAATGTTTTCAGATCTTCCATCCCGTTTAATCATTTTCAATGATATACCTCAATCGCTTTATAAGCTCCGGTATCTGCCAGGCATCTACTCGTGTATGAAATTCATCATTAATACTCAATACAGGTCCGTTAATACAGCCTCCCATACATGAAACAATCTCATAGCTGATGAGACCGTCACGCGTTGTCTGCCCCGGCTGCATGCCTGTTTCTTCTTTCAGCTTGCTTATTAGAGCCTGCGAACCATTCAGGAAGCAGGAGGTTCCATGACAGATCTTAATACTGATCTTCCCCGCAGGAAAGAACCTGAACTTGTCATAAAATGTAGCAAGTCCATAGATCTTTGTTGTGCTCAGTCCAAGGTAACTGCCGATTTTTACAATTGCATCTTCGGAAATGTGGCCTTTACTGTATTGTACTTCCTGTAAGATTGGAATAAGCTCTTCTCTTTTACCGGGTTTGTACTTCTTCAGGATTATATCAATCTCAGCATCCATACAGGGCAATTTCAACAAAGATAAAAAGTTTTATTGTTAATTAATAAACAATGTTATTTTAATAACAGAAGAATAAAAAAATTATTGCTTCCTGTACGCCTTTGATTATCTGCATATTACATTATCATGTTTTTACAAACCAACCGTAAATTGTAATAATCCTGAATGTTCAACGCATATTCATAGAAGAAATGACGTTATAATTTCTGTATATCAGTGCATTAAAAAATGTATTACTTTTGAAGGTATTGTTTATTTATGAACAGTAGAATGATCCGCAGGATTGAAATGCAGATTTGTCTTGGCAGCTCGTGTTTCTCGAGGGGAAACAAAGAGCTTGTTAACTTCATAAAGGAGTATATCCACACAAATCACCTTGACGACAGGGTCATTTTTCGTGGTGCCCGTTGTATGGGCAGGTGCAGTAACGGACCGAACATGATAATCAATGGTGAGCCTGTTGAAGGGGTTACACTTTCGAAAATTGAAGCAATACTTGAAAAAGAATTTGGGAAATTCATATAAGGCATTGAATGACTTACAGAAAACCTGTTATATACATAAATGATGAGAAGTGCAGGAACTCATATTCCTGCGTGAGAGTCTGTCCGGTTAATGCAATAGAGGTAAAACCCCAGAAGGAGCATCCGTATATAATGCCTGAAAGATGTATTGGTTGCGGACTTTGCTACATTGCCTGTACTCCGAAAGCGATTTTTTTCCGTGATTCAAAAGATGAAGTCAAAGCTCTTCTGAATTCAGGAAAGAAAACTGCTGCTCTTATTGATCCCACTATTTCTTCCGAGTTTGAGGATATAACGGATTACAGGAAGTTTGTAGCAATGGTAAGGGGATTGGGATTTGATTATGTTCATGAGATCTCATTTGGCGTGGACCTTATAGCCGCCGCTTATGCAAGGCTTTTCTCAAAATCTGAAGGGAAGTACTATATAACCGCCAATTGTCCGGTGATGGTCAAGCTTATAAGGAAATTCAATCCCGAGCTTGTTCCGAATATTGCCCCGCTTGTATCACCTATGATCGCAACAGCAATGGTGATCAGGGAGCTGTATGAACATGATGTTTCAATAATACAGATTGGTCCATGCATTGATGCCAAAGACGAAGCTTATGCTCACGATTCAGGAAAGCTGATTGATGGCGTACTGACTTTTGTAGAACTAAGGCAGCTCTTCGATGAAATGAACATCCAGGAGCGTTTTGTCAAACTTTCCGATTTTGATGAACCTCATGGAAACTGGGGCGCCCTTTACCCTCTGCCTGCAGGAATAATCCAGGCAGGCGGTATAAAAAGGGATATGGTTTCAAGCAGTGTTATAACAGCTTCCGGAAAAGAGGAGGTTCTCGAGGCTATAAGAGATTTTGACAAGCATATAGATACAATCAGGCATCATTTTAATCTTTTCTTCTGCCATGGTTGTCTCCTTGGACCTGGAATGCAGCATCACAGGGAAAGGTTCAAAAGAAGATCCCTTGTAAGGCTTTATGCCGAGAAAAGAGTCTCAAAGCTCGATAAGGTAAAATGGGAGACAAATATGGGGAAATGGTCGAAGCTCGACTTCTCCCGTACTTTTACTGCGGATGACCAGCGTATACCTGATCCTCCTGCTGAAGCCGTAGCTGAAGTATTAAAGATAATCGGGAAAGAGAACCCCGGGGATGAAATAAACTGTGGCGCCTGCGGATACATGTCATGCCGCGATTTTGCATCCACAGTGGCAAAGGGCCTTGCGGTTCCGGAGATGTGCCATACTTTCAACCTTAGAAATAAACAGGAGTATATTGAAACACTCCGCCAGACTAACAGGAAGCTGGCAGAGACGAAGAAAGCCCTGAAGGAATCCGAAGAGCTTGCAAGAAGGGAAAAAGATATAGCGCAGAGTGCATCTGATATGATGAATAACATGCTCGAAAAACTTCCGACAGGAGTCGTCATCGTCGACAGCAGCATGAAGATACTTCATTCAAACCAGAGCTTCATAAACATAATAGGAGAAGACGCAATAGCGATCTCTGACGTAATTCCCGGGCTGGCCGGTGCCGACATTAAAACACTTCTTCCCTATAGTGTCTATAACATGTTCTTTTTCGTTATTAAGGAAGATGAACCTGTTGTCAGCAGGGATGTCCATCTCGAGGATAAGATGCTTAACATCTCAATTTTCCCGATTAAGAAAAATAAAATGTGCGGTGCTCTGATAAGAGACCTTTATTCTCCGGAAGTCCAGGCTGAAGAGGTCACAAACAGGGTTGCCGAAGTGATAGAAAAGAATCTTGAGATGGTACAGAAAATCGGGTTCCTCCTCGGCGAAGGCGCTTCTGAAACCGAGCAGATGCTGAATTCAATAATCGAATCCTACAAGAAAAGTAATATCAACTCCCTGAAAAAGCCGTAATTGGAAAAGAATTTCTTCATAGAGGTAAACAGCCAGCAAAGAAATCATCATGGGGAAAGAATAAGCGGTGATGTTTTTCTATACAGGTATATAAAGGAAGAAGACCGCGTCATCGCCGTACTTTCTGACGGGATGGGACACGGCGTCAAAGCCAATATACTTGCAACTCTCACGTCCACAATGGCAATCAATTTCACAAGAGAGCATAAGGAAGTTGACAGGATTGCAGAGATAATAATGAATACTCTTCCTGTCTGCAGTGAAAGAAAGATAAGCTATTCGACTTTTACAATTATAGATATAGAGAGCAGCGGAAAGACGACAATCCTCGAGTATGATAACCCGGGAACAATTGTTCTCAGGGGCAGGCAGATCTTTGATCCTGAATGGAAAAAGGTTATTCTTCAGAAAGGTAAGAATGCAGGAAAAATTCTGAGAACATGCTCATTCATGCCCGAAAAGGAAGACAGGATAATAATCTGTTCCGATGGGGCCTCTCAAAGCGGAATGGGAAGCGATACCTTTCCGTTCGGCTGGGAAAAAGATAATATTGCATCTTATGCATCATCACTTGTAGCAAGCGAGTCTTCAATATCTGCCGTAATGCTCGCAGGGAAAATTGTTACAATGGCTCACAAGAACGACAGCTATAAGGCAATGGATGACATAAGCTGTGCAACAATCTATTTCCGGGAGCCACGTAAATTACTGCTCTGTACAGGTCCGCCTTACGAAAAGGATAAAGACAGGGAATTATCATCGAGAGTGAAAGATTATAAAGGGAAAGTCATTCTTTGCGGCGGCACTACAGCCGACATAATTGCAAGGGAGCTTAACAGGAAGATCGTAGATGAGCTGATCTTCGAAGATCCCGATCTGCCGCCTGAAAGCTTTATTGACGGCATCGATCTTGTCACCGAAGGAATCCTCACACTTCAGAAAGTAAATGAAATCCTCAAGAGTTATAACAACAGTGTTAAGCTTGGAAAAGGTCCTGCTGATAAAATTGTCAGGCTGTTAATGGAAACTGACGAGATCCATTTTATTATCGGCACCAGGATCAATATAGCCCACCAGGATCCTACACTGCCTGTCGATCTGGAGATCAGGAGAACAGTTGTAAAAAGAATAGCCAGACTTCTTGAAGAAAAGTGGCTGAAAAAGGTAACATTCGAGTATATCTGAAACAATATAACACCCCTAAATCCCCCAATGGGGGACTTTGATCTCCAGCATAATAGTATATTCTGCTATGATAGAAAAATTTAGCCTCCCTTTGTGGGGTTGGGGGTGAATCGGGTGTGTTCTTTAATACATGGTTGCGATGTACTCAATTACCTTCTCAAAAAGCTTTGGCTGGATATCCGGATGTGTATTTTCTTCAGGCAGGTGATCAGAAAACATAATTTCAGCTATTTCCGATGTATCAGGTATAGGCCCCAATTCTGTGACTTCAGCAAAATACAATCTTCCCCAGCTGGTTTTACAATCCCTGTAAACAGAGTAAGTAGCAACACATTCGATTGTAAAAAGTATGGCGCCCGTCTCTTCCATGAGCTCGCGGCATCCGGCTTCGTGAGAAGTCTCTCCTTCCTCGATATGCCCGCCGGGAATTTCAGTTGTCGTCCTCTTATGATGCCTTACGAATATCCACCTGCATTTATAACGTGCAGCTATAACAGAATATGTGAGTCTGTCTTCAGGTTCAAAGGCCGGATGATTAAATTTTACTTCAGTCATTGATTCTTAAAATGAACACGAATGTAGGGAAATATGCGGGATTAAAGTTTTATTAAGTATTTTTATATTTTATTTCAGATGCTCCTTATAATTATACTTGTATTGATTGAAGCGCTTTCACTTGCAGTGTTAAGGCAGCACTTCTATATTGTTGCAAGAACAAAGTACTACATTGCGATAATTGTTCACATTGTATTGAGTATCTGGTTCTGGGTACTGTTAACAGAAGTAACCGGCAATAACAGCTTCTTCGATACGCAATCAAATATATGGGGCATAATGGCGCTTGCAGGAATGATCACCGCTGTTATTCTTCCAAGAATTATACTTATTGTTTTGCATTTCACGGGCAGGCTGATAAGAAGAAAGAGTGGTGGTCATATCCGGTGGCTTACAAATACAGGTCTTTCCCTCGGCGCTTTCATTATTATTGTTATCTGCATTTCAACATTTTATGGGAGATTCAACTTCAAATATGAAGAAGTTCCGATAACAATAAATAATCTTCACCCCGATCTTGAGGGCATTAAGATAATCCAGGTTTCCGATCTTCATTTGCCGGCTTTTTATCATCATCCCCACAAATTGCAGAATGTGATTGAAAAGATCAATAGCTTCAAACCGGATCTGATTTTCAATACCGGAGATTTTATAACTATAGGATGGAGAGAATTCGGAAGGAATGATACAATATTATCGAAAGCAAAAGGGACCTATGGCAGCTTTGCAATTATGGGGAACCATGATGCCGGAACGTATCATCCTGAATATACTGAAGCAGATCTTGAAAATCACAGGCTGATAATGAATAACCTTGTTAAAGCATCAGGTTATAAGGTGCTCAATAATGAATCTGTAAAAGTCAGAATTGGCGATGCTGTCATCGGGATAACAGGAGTAACCACAAAAGGCAGGCGCAGGCATATAATTCATGGAAATATCGATAGCGCCGCTTCTGCTCTCGATAGCGTCGATTTGAGCATTTTACTTACTCACGATCCGAATCACTGGACAGAAGAAATCGCCGCTAATCATCCTGAAATTCAACTTTGCCTTTCCGGACATACACATGGAATGCAGATGGGAATTCTGACTAAAAAGCTGAAATGGAGTCCTGCACAATACATTTATCCACACTGGAATGGATTATATTATTCCGGAGGACAGGCACATTATGTAAACCGGGGCCTGGGTGTTCTTGCAATTCCTTTCAGGATATGGATGCCACCTGAAATAACAATAATAACGCTACATGCCGGAAAATAAAATAAAAGCGGGAAGTATTTGCTTCCCGCCTTTGTTTTATCCTCCCATAAAATGGATAGATCATCAACCTTTATTATTTAATGGGTGTTGATGATGAACTTGAACTTGGTTTAGAAGAGCTTGAGCTTGAACCAGCTTTTTCTTTATCAGCTTTCTTTTCCTTGTAAATCTTGTAGTTATCATCACCGATGATAGCTTTTATCTCTTTCTCTTTCTCACTGTTGTTCTTACTTGCTTCGGTACCTGTCTGTCCTTCATATTTCATAAGAACATCATGAAGCCTCTGTTCCTGCTGATCTGTAAGATTGAATTCAGATTTCATCCATTGAACATCAGCTTTTACTTTTGCTTCAGCAGAACCTGATCCCATACCTGAACTTCCACTCTGGCTACCCTGTCCTGACTGTCCCTGACGGGTTGTACCGGACTGTGAAGAACCTGACTGTGTTCCTGACTGACCCTGTCTTGTTGTCCCGGACTGTGTTCCTGACTGTGTTCCTGTTTGTCCTGACTGACCTGACTGAACACCTGACTGTCCGCTCTGTGAGCTGCGATCATCACGTGAGCCCTGGCCTGACTGTGTTTTATCCTGTTGCATAGTACCTGAGCTTGAGGAGCTGCTTGAAGAGCCCTGTGTACCTGTCTGTCCAAACGCCGTTGTCATGGCTACTGACAGTGCGGCTACTGCTAAAAATCTCATTCTTTTTTTCATAACTCAATTTTTAAATTTTATTGTTGTTAACAATTATGTGATTATAACAACCAGATTTCAATATCGGTTTTCCCTGTATGATGGATTTAAAATAACTTTAACATTTTTAGCCCACGATAGTATGTACTCTTAAATTCATTTAACATTTCCGGAAATATGAGGTTGCTTTTTGTAAATTGCATAATACTATTACAATTATGAAAAAAACATTTCTGATACTTGTAGCGCTTGCATTATTTGTCTCATGCAGACATGAGAATCAGTCATGGATCAGGATCAATCAGATTGGCTACAAGCCGGGTGATATAAAGGTTGCAGTATTTATAAGCACTAAAAAAGATAAAATTAAAGGCTTCAACCTTGTCAATTCAACTTCCGGAAAGGTAGTCATGACTTTTAATGATCCTGTTGAA
>DATALC010000069.1:0-15785 GCA_036261265.1 Bacteroidales bacterium | reverse complement strand
CGCCACAGAAATAATTGGTACTTATGTTCTTGTTCTTGCAGTTCTGTATATGGCAGCGCCCGAGATCGGGCTGGGATCTTTAAATGCTCTTCCTGTCGCACTTGTTGTACTTGGGCTCGGATTGTCACTGGGCGGGCCGACTGGTTATGCAATTAATCCGGCGCGTGACCTTGGTCCGAGGATTATGCACATGCTGCTTCCTATTCCAGCCAAACGCGATAGTGACTGGGTTTATTCCTGGGTTCCTGTTGTCGGACCGCTTATTGGAGCTGTTCTTGCTGCAGGGACTTTTGCCCTGCTTGTGAGATAAACAGATTTGTTTCTGACACAATGAACAATTTTAAATTCAGGGTGTTATGAAACTGGCGCAGGACGGGCAATCTGAGTCCTTCCGGAATTTTGATTTTTTGTTGTATATTTGAGTGAAATTTAAAAACATAATTATGAAAAAAATTCTCGTATTATTAGTCGCAGTATGCTTTTCTGTTTCACAACTTCTTGCACAGGAATCCACCTTTAATAAAGGTGAAAAGGTACTTAACCTTGGCCTCGGAATAGGAACATCCCTGTATTCGGGTATCGGATATTCAGGGTTAATTCCACCGTTATCAGGTTCACTGGAAGTTGGTGTTGTTGATAACGTAATCGAGAAAGGTGTTATCGGTGTCGGAGGTTATCTTGGCTTCGCTTCCTATAAATGGGATGACTATTACAGGTATACAAATATTATTATCGGTCCAAGAGGTACATTTCATTATCCTCTCGTTGATAAGCTTGACACCTATGCAGGTCTGATGATTGGTTATAATATTGTATCGACAAAATGGATTGGATCAGGTAATGAGATTACTCATGGATCAGTTGGTGGCGTCGTTTCATCATTCTTTATCGGAGGCCGCTACTATTTCTCAGACAAAATGGCAGCTATGATGGAACTTGGATATGGCATTGCTTATCTTAATCTTGGAATAGCTCTTAAATTGTAAGAATTTACATTTTAAAATATTAAGGCGTTCCCACCGGACGCCTTTTTTCATTTTAGTTATTCAACGTACCACATATATAAAAAAAATATAGTTTTAAGCCCTATAAAAGTCAGTTATGAGAAAACAGTTACTTTTTTCGTTAATATGCATTATTGCGATAACAGCCTGTTCGAGGAATAAAACATTGATTATTGAAGGGAATATTAATAATCCGGCGTTTAATGGCAGCAAAGTTTTTATTGTTGGCCCTGATGTAGTTAATGAAAAATATGAGGATTCGGCTGTTATCCGGAATAATAAATTTCGTTTTGCGATCCAGGCTGATACTATGGCAATAAGAACTATTAGAGTTCAACCCCTTTCAAATGCTGCATGTGAGGATGTTATTTTTATAAAAGAAGCCGGAACTATCAAGGTTTTTATGTCCGATCGAAGTCATTCCTCCGGAACAAGGCTTAATGATCTTATTATGACGTGGAAGAAGCTGAACCTTGATTATGATTCGACACAGAATTATCTGTCCTATGCAGCCGGGACTCCCGGAATGGATTCCTTCTCAATAGACAGCATTACAAAGCTTTCAGGCAATGTTGATTCTGTTTACCTGACAAAAATCACAGCAATGCTTGATCAAAACCTTGATAATGGATTTGGAATGTTCCTATTCAGGTTTTATTATGATCAGCTGTCTGTTGATACGCGGAAAAGCATACTCCAAAAAACAGGAGGATCATATATCAGTAAAGACATGACAATCTGGAGGAAGGTGATGTTTGATCCGGCTATCCCAAAAGAAAACGGACAGATTAAATTAGGTAACTGATCTTATTGAATAACAGTAAGCTTTTTCGTTTTAGCTCATTACTTGTATTATAACCGATATTTTTTACTTTTGTGTAAAATCTTTAAGTTGCGGAAAGGGATTAAAATAAAAGCAAGCCTGATCTTTCTTGCATGGATAATGATCTTTGCTCACAGCATTATCCCTCATAATCATATCGATGATGATTGTTGTCTTCATGCCGGATATGTACATTCCGCCCTTAATCATCATAATCACAATAGTTCCGTAGCTGAATTCAGTTCTTATACCTCTGATTTTGCGTCATGCAGTATTTCAAATATTCTTTTTCAGAAATTCAGCCCCGACGAGAACATAATAATAGTTGAAGAAATTTCCGCGTCAGCTCCGGTTGTTGTTTTTTCAAGGATCATTCCTGGTGATAATCAACAAAGCATTTCAGGAGCTGATACAAATACTACTCTGCTAAGGGCTCCCCCTATGGCCTGATTATTCAATTGCAGGGATAGTTCATCAGTTTATTTTTTTTAATTAATTCATTCAAATGAAAAATTTACTATTCATAATATGTGTCATTATATCTGCCTGCGTTGTTCAATGTTCGTTTAACAAAGATGAGCAGCAGCCTGACGAAACAAGCGATCATGATCATGAAGGTGAGGAACATAATGAAGTTGTTATTAATTCAAAGCCTGATACTTCCGTTTATACTTTACTGACTTTAAGAAAGCAGCCTTTCTCATTTACGTTCAGAGCCGGAGGGAGGATCTCTGTCGATAGTAAGGATGTTGTTATAATTACGGCAAAGTCTTCCGGTCTTGTAAAATTGAATAATGATTACCTGTTCCCTGGTGTTAAAGTTCAGAAGGGCGACGTCCTGTTTACAATTTCAGGGGAGCAACTGGCTGAAGGCAATACGGAACTGTATTTTCTCCAGGTTAAAGCTGACCTTGACCGTGCAAAGGCAAATTTCGAGCGGGCCGGCAAAATGATTACGGATAAGATCATTACACAGGAAGAATATCTTACAGCAAAAAATGATTATGAAAAGCTGCAGAACCTGTATGATAACCTTAATGCTACTTCAGGCAAAGAAGGGAATCTTGTTATCGCTCGCACACATGGTTACATTAAGGATATTTATGTTTCTGAAGGGCAGAAAGTTAATCCGGGTGATCAACTAGCTTCAATTGTTATGGAGCATAATCTCGTGCTGAAAGCAGATGTTTCTCCCGGTTATGCCGGTATTCTTTCTTCTGTGAATGATGCAAGCTTTAAAGTTGGATACAGTGATAATGTCTACAGGCTCAGTGAGATGAATGGCAGAAAAATATCACAGGGAAAAGCGACAGGAGGGAATTCATTCTTTATTCCAGTTTATTTCCGTATGGATTATACTCCGGAGCTTATAGATGGGACTTTTGCTGAAGTATATCTTATAGGAGATGAAATCAATGATGCTCTCGTGGTCCCGAATTCAGCTCTTATGGAAGAATTCGGGAAGATATATGTTTTTGTTGCCGACGATGACGGTGATTTCCTGAAAAGATATATTGAGACCGGGAATACCGACAACCGCAATACACTTGTAAAATCAGGATTATCAGAAGGAGAGCGGGTTGTCGCCACCGGAACATACACAGTCAAGCTGTCACAGATGACGACTTCTGCCCCTGCCCATAATCATAATCATTAGAATCATGCTGAACAGGATAATTGATTTTTCTTTGAGGAACCGGCTTGTGGTTCTTGTAGGGGCGGTGCTTCTTTTTATTACAGGCAGCATGATCGCATTAAGGATGGAGATCGACATTTTCCCGGAACTCACAGCTCCAACAGTTGTTGTTTTGACTGAAGCGCATGGAATGGCTCCGGAGGAAGTTGAACGGCTTGTTACTTTCCCGATTGAAACTGCCGTTAATGGTGCAACCGGAATCAGGCGTGTGAGATCCACATCATCAATGGGATTCTCGGCAGTAAATGTCGAGTTTGACTGGGGAACCGATATTTATAAAGCACGTCAGACTGTTGCCGAACGTCTTATTCAGGCTGATGAGCTTCTTCCTGAAGGTATAGAACGCCCTGTAATAGCGCCTCAGACATCACTGCTTGGTGAAATGATGATAATATCAATGGAATCAGACAGTCTGAATCCCATGGATCTTCGTACGGTTGCTGACTGGACAGTTGCACCAAGGCTTTTATCTGTCGCCGGCGTCGCACAGGTAAATGTAATGGGTGGAGAGCAGAAAGAGTACCAGGTTCTTGCTGATCCTTATAAGATGGATTATTATGCAGTTACTCTTAATGAGCTTTTGAAGACATGCAACGGAATTAATGTAAATACAGCGGGAGGAATTATAAATCAATACGGGAATAAATATGTAGTAAGAGGCATGTCACGCACAAACAATGTGGAAGACCTGTCAAATTCAATAATTAAAGTCTCCGGCGGACTGCCTGTCAGGATCGGTGATGTTGCAGAGGTAACTACTGGCAAAAGTCCTGCCCTTGGAACTGCATCATACAGGGGAAAGAGCGCCATTCTGCTGACAATCACAAAGCAGCCTGATGCTAATACTGTACAGCTTTCAGACAATATTTCAACAGTCGTTAACCAGCTGCAGCAAAATCTTGGGGTTAAATTTCATACCGATATATATAATCAATCGGAGTTCATCAAAACTTCTGTTTCAAATGTTCTGCATGCTCTTATCGAAGGTGGGATCTATGTTGTGATAATTCTTTTCTTTTTCCTGTTTAATTACAGAACTACTTTTATCTCACTTCTTGCAATTCCATTGTCGCTTCTTGTAAGTATTATTGTTTTGAAGCTGATGGGATTAACAATAAACACGATGAGCCTTGGCGGGATGGCAATTGCGATTGGCTCGCTTGTTGATGATGCAATAATCGACGTCGAGAACGTTTACAAAAACCTCAGGAAAAACGTTCAGCTTTCCGGTGAGAGAAAAGAGCCAGTCATGTCTGTTATTTACAGAAGCTCCACGGAGATCCGTTCTTCCATCTGGAATGCGACTCTTATAATAATAATAACATTTGTGCCTTTGTTTCTCCTTGGTGATCTTGAAGGCCGGATGCTCAGGCCGCTTGGTATTGCATTCATTGTTTCATTGTTCGCCTCTCTTATCGTAGCTATAACTCTTACACCTGTGTTGTGCAGCTACCTGCTTACAAATGAAAAAAGCCTGATGAAATCAGTTAACGGTTCCTGGACTGAACGCAACCTGAGTCGTTTGTACAGCAGGGCCCTGGAGTTTACTCTTGGCAAAAATAAGCCTCTGATACTGGTTACTTCAGGTGTCCTTATTATTTCAGTTTTCATGATGCTAAACTCAGGAAGCTCATTCCTGCCGCCATTTAATGAAGGAGCGCTTACAGTAAATGTAAGCCTTATGCCGGGAATATCGCTTGAAGAATCCGCGAAAGCAGGGATGCAGGCAGAAAAGATACTGCTTGGTATACCTGAGGTTGTTTCTGTATCATGCAAGACGGGCCGTGCTGAGCTCGCAGAGCATTCATTCGGAGAGAATGTTTCAGAGCTCGATGTGCCCTTTGTTCTTAAAGAAAGGAGCAGGGAGGAGTTTTTTGCCGATGTAAGGAACCGTTTACGATCCATTCACGGTGCAAATATCGAAGTAGGACAGCCTGTGACTCACAGGATGGACGCCATGCTCTCAGGAACAAAGGCAAATATTGCCCTTAAGATATTTGGTGACGATATTAACGAACTTTCAAAAATCGCAAACCAGGTTAAATCTGAAATTACCGGGATTCAGGGTATAGGAGACCTTAATGTGGAACAACTTGTAGAGTCTCCCGAGATTAAAATCAAAGCAAAAAGGGAACGTCTTGCCGGATATGGTATAAGCATGAATGATTTTAATGATTATGTAAAATATGCGTTGGGAGGTCAGGCTGTTTCTGATGTTTATGAGGAAGAAAAGAGGTTTCCCCTTGTATTGAGGTATAACGATAAAACGCGGAGTACAATCGATGGGATACGTAACTCAATGATAGACACCTGGGATGGAAAGAAAGTTCCTCTCTCTTTCGTTGCTGATATTGAATCATCCTCAGGACCCGGAGAAATAAGCCGGGAGAATGTAAAACGAAAAACAGTTGTTTCGGTTAATGTCGCAGGAAGAGATGTCGGAAGTGTTGTAAAAGATATACGTGAAAGGGTTACAACCCACATTACTTTACCAACAGGATACAGGATTGAATACGGAGGACAATTCGAGAGCGCCGCCAATGCTTCAAAACGGCTTATCTTTGCTTCGGTGATTGCAATCCTTGTAATTTTCCTGATACTCTACCAGGAATTCAGGAACGGTTCAATGGCTGTGATAATATTGCTAAATCTTCCTCTTGCTCTTATCGGCGGGATACTTGCAATTAAGGTCTCATCGAATGTAATCAGTATACCGGCAATCATCGGATTCATAACTCTGTTCGGAATTGCAACAAGAAACGGGATCCTTCTGATATCAAGATATACACAGTTGCAACATGAAGGGAAAGCACTGAAAGATACAATTATTGCCGGTTCTATCGATCGTCTCAATCCAATTCTGATGACTGCGCTTACAGCAGCGCTTGCACTTATCCCGCTTGCAATGGGGGGCGACCTGCCCGGAAACGAGATACAAAGTCCGATGGCTATTGTTATTCTTGGCGGACTTCTGAGCTCCACATTGCTTAATATTTTTGTTATTCCTTCGGTATATTATGTCATTCAAAATAAAAAGAAATGATAAGGATCTTTTATGCTGTTATTTTTTTAACAATTACCGTCCAGGGGATCCATGGGCAGTCGTTGCAGGAATATCTCAATAAAGTTGAGAACGGCAATCCCGAAATAAATGCATATAAAAAGCTTTTGGAAGCGAGGAGATTAGAAGCAAGAACAGGAAATACTCCTGCCGATCCTTTTATCAGCGCCGGGGTAATGCCCGGGACACCCGAAGCTGCAGGCACAAAAAAGACATGGAGCATAACACAATCGTTCTCCTTCCCGACAAAGTACCTGTTGCAAAAAAAGGTAAACAGGAGCACGATCCGTCTTGCGGAGCAGGAATTCAACCAGGGCAGGCTGCAGATATTGCTCGATGCCAAAGAATCCTATTATGACCTTGCCTGGAAAATGAAACATCTTAATGCTCTTGTCTCAAGAAAAACAGGCTATGACAGGCTTCGGGAAGCATGGAAGAAAATGCTCGATAACGGGCAGACAACAATTATGGACTATAACCGGATAATGCTTGAGATTTCCTCTATAAACCTTGAAATTACGAAGACCCGGGCAGATATCGATATTTTACAACAGAAGCTTGCATATATAAGCGGTGCTGCAGAAAGCAACATTGTTCCCGATGAATATACATCCGAGCCGGAACCGGATCCCGAAATGCTTCTGAAGGATAAATCTTCATTGCACCCGGCGTATATAATTCCTGAGATTGAATATCAGATAAGCATAGAAGAGATGAAGTTGAGTAAATCAGGATCATTACCTGAATTTCAGCTTGGATATGAATCTGAAATAGAACAGGGTGAAACATACACCGGCCCGTTTGGAGGTATCTCAATACCTTTGTGGTCAAATTCTAACAGGATAAAATCAGCCTCTGCAAAGTCAGATTATATGCAGGCACAACGTGATGCTTCGATCCGGAAGCTCAATTTACAGGTAACAAGAGAATATCTGAACATGAAAGCCCTGGAAAAAAGCATTTCAGATATAAACGGCATTCTTGAATCGGATGGAGGAACAAAATATCTCAATTCAGCGCTTGATTCCGGCGAGATAACGCTTGCATCATACTTCACTTATATTGAAGTTATTTACAAATCGGAAGACACTTTATTGGAGCTTGAGAATGATTATTATAAATCGCTGGCCATACTCCATGATCATGAGCTTTTAAAATGATAATCTGTTAAGCTTTATATTTTTTCTTTATGAAGGCCATCAGTGATCCTGCTTCATCTTTCATATTTCAGATGAAGTTGTTATAATTTCCAAGCATTATGTAGTAAGTAGAAATTTAATTGCAAAAACTATGAATAAAAAGGGAATCAGTGAATTATGGCTGGTTTTTTATGAGCTTTATCCTGACGTTTCTATTATCGCTTCCAACGAACTCAAGGATGTAAATGCCATTTCTGAATCCTGAAAAGTCAATCGATCCTGTTTTTTCCTTTATTTCCTGTTTTTTAAGGATAATGCCCTGTGTATTCATTATAATCACTTCAGTGAATTTATAATCATTATATTCCACCCGGAGTATCCCTGAAACAGGGTTCGGATAAGCAACAATATGCGACTTTTCAGTTAAAGGATCGGAAGTTATGACGTCTGATGATTGTGTGACCTGCACAAAAACTGAATCTGTCCCTTCGGCGCCAATTCCGAGCCGAGTGGATCTTGGTGATTTGGAATCGTTGGAACTGTTTGCAGTAATTGAAATCGAATGTGTTCCGTTACCGACTGAGGTCGATAACGTGATCCAGGTTCCGGTTTCTGAGATTCCCCATGCAGTATTGGAGGAAATCAAAAATCCCGCGGTTGAGCCTGAGGCTGAATTCAGTGTAACGGAATTGACTGAGACAAGAAGGGCGATATTTTCATAAGCGCCAAGTGAGGGTGGATCAGACCGGATCCGCCCTGTGATATCTTCTTTTACATCCGGCATAAGTATGCCTTTCAATGAACATGCAGAACCCGATTTTAGCCTGAAATCACCATTTGCCGGATCAATAAACCCGGGATCAGTTCCTGTTGCGGGTCCATGTCCGCCATCATTTACATTATAATTTGCTCTGTTATAGCAATTATAATCCACCATGCTTTCAGTAAGGGACGACTGATCGTTTATGGGATATCCTGCACATGTAAAAATATTATTCTCAATCAGGGGCTGGGTATTATTGTTCATCCCTATTGTTATACCATTCTCTATGCCATAGAGTGTACAATTCCTGAGACTGAAATCTATTCCGGGATTATCAAGTATGAAGGCATTGTATGCATTTTGAATGACACAATTTTTAAAATGTAAATATGTTAATGCTCCGGCGCTTACTATCAGTTTATTGGGCGATTGCATTACGGGAGCAATGTGAATGGAGCTTTCAGATTCATATTTTGAGCCTGGCTGTTCAAGAAATATAAGTGGGGAATCATCGTTTGAAACATTCCCGATCCTGCAGTTGACAGTCCGGATGAATGAATTTCTGCTATAAAGGACATAATTCGTGTGCTCTGTGCCTCCATCGACAGTATTTGCAATACTCAGGTTTTTGATTATAAGAGGTGTACTTGCATTTGTCATTGTCCTTGTGGAATCAACAAGCATGCAGTAATTCCCTGAATTTCCGCCTGTCCTTGATATAAAAGTCTTGTCAATTCCCTCACCCTCAATTACTACACTGCCTCTTCCGGGGAAGTAAGCATTTGACCACAGCGGATTAATCGCAGGTTCATTGAACTCTCCCGATGAGATTCTTACTCTTGAACCTGCACTTATAGCATTATTTGAAAGTGTATTATTAAGTGTTCTTTTTGGAAAGTCGGGATTTGTTCCGGGGTAATTATCATTTCCGTTATTATTCCAGTTACCAACAAAAAACACTGGATGAAGTATGACAGGATCTTCAGAAGTTTTCCATTTTCCTGAAATGCTGCACTGAATTGTTGAGGCATGACCTGCTGCTGCTGTCATATCAAGATAAAGATTGTTGTTATATGAAAATACGTTAGTTATGTATCTGCTTGTCGTTAAGTCGTCGGTGCTGCGCCAGCCCAGTAAACCTGTTCTGTACCAATTAGATCCGTCAGTGCTTACATAAACCTGTGTATTAAGCTGTTTCCAGCCGGCGCCCGGAGAAAGATATTCTTTTGATGTCGTAAAAATAAATGTGTTACCAATTTTTTCACCAAACCACCCTATATGCATCGGATCATAACTGAATATCTGGTTGTCAACCCTTGTGAACGATGAAAAGTTCTTTCTTCCCCGCCAGATGCCACTCTCAGTTCCATTTTGATTGTTCGGGTATTGTGTATCGGTGAAAGTGTAAAAATAATTCTCATCAAATAATACATCACATGTCCTGTATCTCTGCATCCCGGACAAAACTCTGAATCCGGGCTGAGCGCCAACCTGTGACAATGTTCTGTTGTCTGTCCATTGTGATACTCCATCCCATTTCACGATTCCCATCCTTGAATTGTAATCACCGATACAAACATATATCTCTCCTGTATAAGGATCCTGTTTCATTGCATGAATGTGACCAACCTGGTTTGAGCCGTTTGAATTCCATTCCATAACTTTTGTCCAGGTATCCCCATGATCGGTTGATCTCATTATTCTGACTCTGTCGTTAGTGCCTCCCGGAGTCCTGAATTGATTAATATTATATTCGCCGATGAAAAGAGCCCCGGTTCTGTCGCCTCCCGGCACATCGGTTGTGAGTTCAAGGATACCCCTTAGCATCCTTACATTCTGGGTATCGGTACCACCGGGGCCATTCCCTTCCCCGAAAGTAAAAACCTTTGTAAATGTAAGTCCTCCATCAGAGCTTTTTAGAAGGAAAAAATTTGAATTGTCGTTTTTAACAAGGGCAAATATTAATCCCGGTACAGAGGATGAATATAGCCTGTTTTCAATCTTATATGAAGGATCGAGAGCAGTTACCGATCCTCTTAACTCGTAAGCCTGGCCGTTTTCCCTTTTTCTGTAAACCTGCGTCCTCTGGTTAGGCCCGAGCCCGTAAATATATCCGTCGTTTGCACAACACCATTCTCCTGTAAAGGCATTAATTGTTTCGGGAACTGTTAATTCAACGGATTGCTGAGAAAAAAGTGAGTTTGAGATTAAGCCCGGCAGGTTTATAAGGATAACAGCGATCCAATGTTTCATAGCAGGCACTATTTTCAGGTACCCGGTTATTTTAGCATTCATTCCGGTAAATGACTGTTTAGTTATGTGAGAACATAAGCTAAACAATCCGGGAAAGGAATTGTTTAGGTCTGAAAACTTAAATGCGGGATTGTTCAGGGGAAGCCAGGATCCTGATTATTGCTTCAACCCAGATATCGTCATAATTCAGACTGTCGACAAACTCCAGCTTTTCCCCACCTGCTGCGAAAAATATATCCTTGTAATCTTCCCGGATCTCAATCAATGTTTCAAGACAATCAGCAACAAATGAGGGAGAAGCTATGAGCAGATGTTTTTTCCCCATCGCGGCAAGATCCCTGATTGCCTTGTCAGTGAAAGGGCTAATCCAGTTTTTTGACATTCTCGACTGGAATGTCGTTGAAAAAGAGTCTTTTTCAAGGCCGAGCTTGTCTGCCAGGAGCCTTGTCGTCATATAGCATTCAGCTTTATAGCACTGCTTACCGTGAGATGGAAATGAATCAATGCAGTTACATTTTTCTTCTTGTATAGCCGGGTGAATTTTATTGACCTGCCTTACGGGAAGGCTGTGGTAGGAGAAGATAATATGATCAAAATTCTGAAGCTGACACTGCTTTATTTTTTTCGAAAGAGCGTCAATAAATGATGATTGAGAATAGAACTGGTCAATGAATCTTACATCGGAGGCCCCGGAATTTACAAGTTCATTTAAAACAGCTCTTTTTACAGACCCTGTTGTAGCTGCTGCATACTGTGGGAATAAAGGGAAGATTATTATTTCCGATCCTTTCTCTGTTCTTTGGAGTACAGACCTTATTGAAGGCTTGCCGTACCTCATTGCTCCGGCAACAATATACTCATCCTTCAGACGCTCATTAAGCTTTGATACAAGCCTTTCAAGATTGGTTCTGAGAGGAGATCCGTTTTCTGTCCATAGTCTTTTATAGAGCCCGACAGATTTTGCTGTTCTGAAAGGAATGATAATAAGATTGACGAGGATCTTCCTGAATATCCATGGAATATCAATAACGAAGGGATCATTGAGGAATTCCGATAAATATTTTCTTACCGCCTTCTTTTCAGGTTCTTCCGGAGTGCCTGTATTAACCAGAATAAGCGTTTTCCGGTGCATTATCTTTTATCTGAAAGTAAATCGGCTATGCTCTTTGCCTGTTTGACCCTGTCTGACATTCCAATACCGTCTCTTATATTGCCCGCAAGAATCAAACCCGGGTATTCAGACTCTGTCTTCCTTATGCTTTCGAACCTTTCACCTGAGCCTTTTTCGTATTGAGGAATTGCATGCATGTACCTGCTGATTCTTAAAAGATCAGGACGTTTTTCATTAAAAAGTGTCTTTTTTACCTCGTCGAGCACTATTGCGGTAATTTCAGTATCGCTCTTTTCGATAAGGCCGGGATCTCTCATTCCCCCAAGGAATACAGACAGAAGCGCGCCGCTCTCAGGCGCCCGGTCTTTGAATATAGCAGATGGAAACAGTATTCCAAGTATTTTTCTTTTCTCTTTTTCAGGAACAAGCCCGCCAAATGCATCAAGTTTCATCCCATCCCATTTTTTATAACCAATGCTTACCTGTACTACCTTTGCATATTCAAGATTTTGAATCTTACTTATGTCGTTATGATTAACAAACGGGAGCAATGACTGAAGACTGTAAGCTCCGGTAGTTATTACAATTTTTGAAGCGTTGAGCTTAATTATATCACCTGAGTTTTTCTTTATTATCGCAAGATAGCCCTTATCAGTTTTTTGTATCTCCGTTCCGGAAGCTCCTGTTAAAATTCTTTCTTCACCGATTTTTTCTGTCAGGGCTTTAATGAGATTCCCCAGCCCGCCTTTGGCTGAAAA
The DNA here is from genome assembly GCA_036261265.1 of Bacteroidales bacterium. GTDB lineage: Bacteria > Bacteroidota > Bacteroidia > Bacteroidales > VadinHA17 > LD21. The sequence goes on along the minus strand of DATALC010000069.1, from coordinate 3,177 downwards.
TACTTCTTTTGTGGCTTTTTTTTCGAGTTCTGTTTTTTGTTGTTTTGCCTTTGCAATTGATCCTTTAATGAAGCTTCCATAATTCTGTTCAAGATTATATAGCTTTGGCAATGCAAACCTTGTCACGAGCCGCTCAGGATCACCTGCGTAAACGCCAGAAATAAAAGGGTTTACAGCATAATCAAGGAAAGTATTGCCAAGCCTTCTTCTCACAAGTCCTGCGACTGTTTCATCGGGATCATTGCCGGGTTTCCTGAAGGGTTCGCCGAGAATTCTGAATTTGTCCTTCCAGGAAAACAACGGAGTTCCTATTGCTGAAAAAAGGCCGGATGGAAGTGGGCGCCAACGCCCGTTTTTCATAATGTACCTTTTATTTGCGCCGGGCAGGGCTTTATCGAGTGTGCAGGAATCGCCAAGATCAATGCAGAGCTGAACAAGCTCGGTTGAGGAGAGAACGCCTGTATTCGGGCCAGTTTCAAAAACAAAACCATCCTCAGAAACTGTATTTATTACGCCTCCGGTCCTGTTTTCTTTTTCGATAATCCGAAAGTCGATTCCTGCTTTTTTTAGCCAGAACCCTGTCGAAAGTCCTGTCAGACCTGCACCGATTATAAGAACTTCAGTTTTTGATTCATTCATACTGTACGTGAATAAGTTTGATTTTTTTCAATGTAATCCCTGTCAAAAAGCACTGCAATATTTCTTATGAACATTGTTCCATTCTCTGTTACATCAATACCATTTTCATTCCAGACCAGGAGACCGTCATTTTCCATTTCGCTGAATTTCTCCTGCCTGAAATCAATTATTTCCCTCAGCCTTGAAATTTGAATATTCATTTCATGTGCAAGATCTGAAAGGACGATCTTTTTATTGCACATGAGGTTTGTTATTACTGTGCGTGTAATCTTCTGTTCGCCTGTAAGAACATAACCTTTCTCGGGTGAAAATGATCCTTTACTTATATCGCCGAGATATTTCTCGATTTCTTTTGAATTTTGCGAATAACCTTCCTCAAGCTGGCTTATCCCCGTGACACCGAATGCATAGACCTGGCCGGTTGTGCGTCGTGTGCAATATCCCTGGAAATTCCTGTGAAGCTTGTTATCCCTGTAGGCTTTGAAAAGATCATCTTCAGGTAAAACATAATGGTCGAGACCCAATGGTTCATAACCAGCCTGCCCGAGCATTGAATATGTCTTCTCAAACATCAGCATTTTTTCAGATGATTGCGGCAAACCCTTCTTCTCAAGAATCAGCTGATGCCTTTTAAGCCAGGGTACATGTGCATAAGAAAACGTCACTATCCTGTCGGGCCTGATTTCTATTGCTTTTCTTATTGTATCAGTGAAAGAATCAGCTGTCTGGCCGGGTAAACCATAAATGAAGTCGAAATTCACGCTCACTTTACTGTTTTTCTGCTTTATATACCCGAATAATTCTGAAGGATCAATGACAGGCAGACCTCTGTTTACAAGGCGTAACACATTACTGTTAAAATCCTGGATCCCGATGCTGAAACGGTTGAACCCTGTCTCCATGAGCTGATCTGTCTCTTTAAACCCAAGGTGATCGGGGTTGCACTCGATAGCAATTTCAGGTTCATCAATGAAAGAGAAGTCAGACTTTATTAAATCAATTATCTCAGCAAGATAATTCAGATCTATTGCATTTGGAGTTCCCCCGCCAAAATGGATCTGCGATACTCTTCTGGACTTGTCAAGGTAACCTGAGACCATCCTGATCTCCTGTTTGACAGCTTCGATATATGGTTTAACCTGGCTGCCCTTTCCAAGTGAACATGAATTGCAGCCGCAGTAATAACATATTTTCCTGCAAAATGGGATATGAACGTAAATAGCAATATTCTGCGGTCCGGTGCTGTTTGAATTCTTTATAATGCCCAGATGTTCTTCCTCAGTGAATTCCCTGAAGTGATTTGCAGGCGGATAACTTGTGTATCTCGGAACTGCTGAATTATATTTTGAAAGGAGTTTATCTGGAATCTGCATGAGTTCTTTTATCAATTGAAAATGTAAGGATACCGAATGTCACAAGGCAGAGAAACATCTCGACAAGAAAAACATTTCTGTAACCGAGCATGTCACCAAGCTTGCCACTGTAGACGGCAATAATGAGGCTGCTGAGATGAGTTATGACTATCTGGATAGTGAAATCTGTTCCTTCACGTCCTTTTCGAACTATGTCCATCGATGTTGTATAAACGGCAACTGTCGACAATCCGTATGACCCCCAGAGCAATCCGATGCCAATGTAAATCGAAACGACTGACGGAGTAGCTCCGGATATAAATGTGAACCAGGCAGCAGCAGTCATTCCCAAAGCAAGAAACAGGTACATTGCGAGCCTTCTCCCTGTCTTCCTGATGATGAACCCTCCGGCCAGGGATGACAATACGGCAACAGAGGTGCCGAAAATCCCCGACATGAATCCAATCTGTTTTACATTATACCCAAGATCGACAAGATATGGTTTCAGCAGTGTAAGAATGCCAATGATCCCTGAATAGTAAAAAATAAGTACGAGAACGCGTTTGTACCTTCCCTTTTCAGAAAAGAAAAGCAGAATCTCCTTAAGGCTGATTCTTTGCTTTCTCTCGTTTTCAGAATAGGCCGGTTTGCGGTATACCATCACCGGGATCACGGCGAATACAACAAATAGTGCAAGGATGATAAGAAGGTTTGTCCAGCCAAAATAGTGATATGCGATAAGCATAACACCGGTACCGAAGAGTGTCCCGACAAAGCTTCCTGCTGACTGCATGCTGTTCCCAAGGCTTCGTTCAGATGGAGAAAGCTGGAGAATGGCAAAAATATCAACTGCAATATCCTGCGTGGCTGAAGCCAGGAAGGCAATCACCATAAGGATAACAATGAGCCTGAAATTAGTCTGCAGATCAAAGATCCCAATGCTCAGAATCACTGCAGCATAAAAAAGCTCCGAGAAAAGGATCCACCTGCGTAACTGACCTGTTGTTTTTGCATTACTGTCAACCAGAGGGGCCCAAAGAAATTTTATTATCCAGGGAAGCTTGACAAGCTGCATGAGACCGATTGATTCAAGAGAGTATTTCTCCTGCCTCATTATAACCGGAACTACGGTTGAGAAAAAGCTCATCGGTATCGACTGGGCGATATACAGGCTGAACAATACCGG
>DATALC010000050.1:0-23477 GCA_036261265.1 Bacteroidales bacterium | reverse complement strand
GGTGTTTCTTCATGAAGTCCTTCGTTACCTTCCTTCAGATAATTGTAAAGACTTTGTGGAACAGAATCAGTGAGTTCATAATTATGTATTACTTCAAGCGCCTGCCTGAATGTTGTAGGATCTGGAGTAGTTGGTCCTGATGCAATGACATCCAACGGATCACCGGGTACATCTGAAATAATCAGGGTTATAAGTGTTGCAGGATATACGGCACGTGCGAGTCCGCCTCCTTTGACAACCGACAGATGTTTGCGTACTGCATTAATCTCACTTATTGAAGCTCCGCAGTTTACAAGCAGGTTGTTCAGCTTCATCATATCCTCCTGTGAGGATCCTTCAGGATAATCAGCAAGAAGCGCTGACCCTCCCCCCGAGATCAGGCAAATTACAAGGTCATCAGCACCGGCTTTGCCTGCAATCTCAAGTATTGATCTTGTGGCATTGAAACCGTTCCTGTCGGGAACAGGATGACCGGCTTCAGTCACTTTTATGTGTTTAAGCCTGCATGAATGCCCGTATTTCACAACAATATGACCATCAGTAATTCTTTCACCAAGGATCTTTTCGATCTCAGCGGCCATCATTGCAGATGCCTTCCCTGCCCCTGTTACATAAATATTCTTCTTTTTAATGATGTCAAATTGCCTTCCTGCAATTGATAGAATATTATCTTTCAGGTTAACCTGACGGGGAATAAGAGATGATGGGAGTACGGTTGAGACTCCGGCTAGGAATATTTCTTCTGCAATTTGTCTTGCGTTCATTTGATAATGACTATATGACTGCCAATTAAAGTTGCATTTTCTAACAACTGATAGATATTTAATCAATATTGGGGCGCTGCCCCAAACCCCGGTCACTTTTTTGTCTTGACACAAAAAAGTAACCAAAAAAAGTCAAGGCTCCAGATAATTTTGGGGCTCATGATTTTTGAGTTGCTCACGCAATACAACTCGCTCCGCTCAAACAGTATTGCTTGCATCAAGCCATCGCAGCAACTCAAAAATCATTCGCTTATCCCAAAATTCTCTGAGGCCGTTCTAAAATCCGGATATTCTTGACATTAGGTAAAACACATGAAAATAATGTTTGCGTTCATTTCATAATGATTATGTGAATATCAATTAAAATTGCACTTTCTAACAGATGATAGATATTTTATTCATTATGGGGCGCTGCCCCAAACCCCGGTCACTTTTTTGTCTTGACACAAAAAAGTAACCAAAAAAAGTCAAGGCTTCAGATAATTTTGGGGCTCATGATTTTTGAATTACAGTATTGCTTGCATCAAGCCATCGCAGCAACTCAAAAATCATTCACTTATCCCAAAATTCTCTGAGGCCGCTCGGAAATCCGGATATTCTTGACATTAGGTAAAACACATGAAAATAATGTTTGCGTTCATTTCATAATGATTATGTGAATATCAATTGAAATTGCACTTTCTAATAGATGATAGATATTTTATTCATTATGGGGGCTGCCCCAAACCCCAGTCACTTTTTTGTCTTGACACAAAAAAGTAACCAAAAAAAGTCAAGAGCTCCAGATAATTTTGGGGCTCATGATTTTTGAGTTACAGTATTGCTTGCATCAAGCCACCGCAGCAACTCAAAAATCATTCGCTTATCCCAAAATTCTCTGAGGCCGTTCTGAAATCCGGATATCATCAGCTGCATATATTGTTATCAGGCTATTTTTTTTCTGTTAATGAAGTCCGTGATCCTTTTAAAGAAAAAAGAAAGAAGCCAGTAAAACAAATGCAAATACTGTTATTCCCATAACAATTGTCGAAGTCGAATAAACTTTAAGGTTTACAGTTGGCTCAACGCCTCCGAAATTTGAGATTACCCAGAAATATGAATCATTAGCATGCGATATCATCATCGATCCTGCGCCCATTGAGAGCATTACAAATAACCTGCCCCATTCGGAGTCTAGCCCGAGCATGCCAAGCATCGGTGTAACAAATGAAGCAGTCGTAATTATTGCAACTGTCGACGATCCCTGTGCTGTCTTCATAATTGAAGCAATAATAAACGGAACAGCCAGTCCCAGTGATGTGCCTGACAGGTATCCTCCCATCACCTCTCCTGTACCTGTTGCTTTTATTACCATACCAAACATTCCGCCAGCAGCAGTAATTATGAGTATGGGACCTGCCTTTTCAACAGCTTCGGTGAAAAGAGCGTTCATTGAAGATATTGATTTATCCCTCAGAAGCATCAATGCAAGGATTACTCCAATCGCCAGTGCAAACACAGGCTCCCCGGGAAAATAAAAAATCTTGTATAATATACCGGTACCATTCTTATCAAAAAGATTTATAAGCGATTTTGCAGTTATCAGAAGTAATGGTACTACAATCGGAAGAAATGAAAGAAACGGCGAAGGAAGTTCTCTCTCCTGCAACGAGGATTTTGATTCGACAGGCATTGCAGAAGGATAATTTTTGCCACGTGTCATCCACCTGCTCCAGAAAAAGGCTGCAACGGCGCCGGGTATTGCAAAGATTATTCCTGCAATTATAAGATACCCGATGTTTGCATTCAAAACTCCTGCTGCTGCAAGTGCGCCCGGATGTGGCGGTATGAGGCAGTGAACTGAATAGAGCGAAGTAGCGAGAACAGTAGCCATAAAAGGCATTGCAATTTTTGTCTTTGCGCTGAAAGAACGCGCCAGTCCGCTTGTAACAATGAAACCTGAATCGCAGAAGATAGGTATACCCGCTATGAAACCGGTTATTCCGAGCGCCTGAGCACTTCTGCTCTCTCCTGTTTTTGTCAGGATAAACTTCGCCATGCTTATTGTCGCTCCTGTTTTGTCGAGTGTTATTCCGATCATGGCGCCAAGGATTATCAGGAACCCAATCGAGGCCATAGTACTCCCGAATCCTTCTTTGATAGTTGATATTACCTTCTCAGATGGCAATGTTGCGAAAGCAAGTAGGACAGACACGAGGAATAATGCAACAAAAGCCTGCATCTTAAGCCGTGAAGTCAGAAGGATTATTGATAATATGCTAATGCCGACAAGAACAGATGTGAGGAGTGGGTTCATAGGCTGGGTACTTGGTGCTGGGTATTTGGTACTGGGGAACGGTGGAAGGAAAGAACAAGGCTCAGAACGCAGGGCTCAGGGGAAATCCTGATAAAAGACTCCGTGTCACTCCGTGGTAAAATACCGGGAGCAGGGAACATAGAGCCGGGAGTGTAATGCATAGTATAATTTTTCTTATCCGAAGAAGAGGTAAGCCGTTAGAATTCCTGCGATCACTCCGGCGAGATCGGCCAGAAGTCCGCAACCAACCGCATATCTTGTGTTTTTTATTCCCACAGAACCGAAATACACTGCAAGTATATAGAAAGTAGTATCTGTTGCACCCTGCAGTGTACACGAGATCCTCCCGGCAAAAGAATCGGCCCCGTAGGTCTTCATTGCATCGATCATAAGTCCACGGGCTCCGCTGCCGCTGAGAGGTTTCATGAATGCCACAGGTAAACCGCTCACAAAACGCGTATCAACTCCAATCCATTTAAAAAACGATTCTATACCTGAAATGACAAAATCCATAGTACCTGAAGCCCTGAATACCCCAATTGCTACAAGAATAGCAACAAGGAAGGGGATTATATTTATCGCCACAGTAAAACCTTCTTTCGCGCCTTCAATAAATGCATCGTATACATTCACCTTCTTTCGTAATGCCATCACAATAAAAATGACAATAACCGTAATAAGAAAGAAATTAGCTGAGAATGTCGACACTGCCGTAATCTGGTCTTTTGATAATGAGTTAAAGTAAAGTATTATTCCAATAACAAGAGCCGTCAGTCCGCCTACGTAAGCTATAACAACTTTGTCAAGCAGGTTGATTTTCTGGATCAAAGCCACGCTTATTAGCCCAACAAGAGTTGCAAAGAATGTAGAAATAAGTATCGGAATAAAAATATCTGAAGGATTTGCGGCGCCAAGCTGTGTCCTGTACACAATTATGCTCACCGGAATAATAGTCAGACCCGATGCGTTAAGTACAAGGAACATTATCTGCGCATTTGATGCTGTATCTTTCCTCGGATTCACTTCCTGCATCTCCTTCATGGCTTTAAGTCCCATGGGAGTAGCTGCATTATCGAGACCAAGCATATTTGCTGAGAAGTTCATAATTATAGAGCCGTATGCAGGATGGCCTTTGGGAATGTCGGGAAACAGCCTGACGAACAGTGGCCCGAACAGCTTCCCAAGGACAGCCACCATCCCGCCTTTTTCTCCTACTTTCATCAGCCCCATCCATAACGTGAGAACGCCTGTAAGACCAAGCGAAATTTCAAAACCTGTTTTTGCATTGGCAAATACTGAATTGACAAGATCATTGAATATCTGGGTATTACCTGCAAATATAAGCTGACCAAGCGCGACAATGAAGCCGATAAGGAAGAATGCTATCCAGATATAATTAAGCGCCATCGACAGTTTTTGAACGTGCTAAGATATGAAAAAAGACGAAAGTAAATCTGCCTAATCTATTGACTTTTATCCTTTCTCCTTTTAATGTTTTTGAATACATTTGGTATCAAAATTGTTGTTATGGCACGTTTTAAAAGAATTGATGTTATATTAAAGATCCGCGAAGCCGGGATAATCCCCATATTTTATCACAAGGACCCCGACGTATGCAGGAATGTAATAAAAGCCTGCTATGAAGGCGGCGTAAGGGTTTTTGAATTCACCAACAGGGGGGATTTCGCTCATGAGCTCTTCAGCGATCTCAATAAATGGGCGGAAAAGGAAATGCCTGAGCTTGCCCTGGGCGCAGGATCAATAGTTGATGCAGGAACAGCTTCATTATATATTCAGCTCGGAGCTAATTTTATTGTTTCTCCGATCCTAAGTCCTGATATGGCAAAAGTCTGTAACAGGAGGAAAATATTATGGTCACCCGGGTGCGGTACCTTGTCGGAGATAAGCCAGGCAGAAGAGCTTGGAGCTGAGATTGTCAAAATTTTCCCTGGAAATTCAGTTGGTGGACCCGATTTTGTAAGGTCGATCAAAGGGCCATGTCCATGGACAAGCATTATGCCGACAGGCGGCGTTGAACCTACTCTTGAGAATCTCACAGAATGGTTTGATGCAGGCGTAACATGTGTCGGAATGGGCTCAAACCTTATAACTCGGGAGATAGTTCAGAAAAAAGACTGGGCCGCTTTAAAGGATACTGTGACAGCAGCACTAAAGCTTGCAAGGATGTTTCATGTTGAATAAGTGACTAAAGTGACTAAAGTACCTTTAGAGTTACGGTAGCCCAGGAAAGAAGAATCTCTTAACTCACCGCAGGTGAGTTTTCTTTGTGCTCTCTACGGATCTTAAAAGAACACTGGAAAAACTATTTTAGTTAACTCTGTGAAACTCTGTGGTCCTCTGTGGTCCTCTGTGTAACTTAGGTCAATCACTGAAATCCTGCTATTACTTATCAGGCGACCTGTATAGCTCAACATTTGAAATTACAGGACAGGCTTTCGACTTAGTTATTGATATCTTAATCTGAGAAGTCTTTTCAACCGGGAACTTCCGTATTATCTTATGCCCGATAGTCGTTCCGTCAATTATTTTTTCCCAAGTATCTCCTTTCAAAGCCGAAACAGTAAATTCCTGAACACGTTGTCCAAGCTCAATATATTCCTGCATGACAATCCTGTTCACCTCAGTCTCAGAACCCAGGTCAATGATCAACTCCCCTGTTGTTGCCTGATCTTTTGTTGCCCAGTATGTTTCGGGGTCTCCATCATTTACATTTGCAGCGGAATAATCTCTTCCTCTTAAAGCCGGGCTGCTGACATTTTTATTTCTCGCTATATCCGTTTTAAATTCTTCATCACGAAGCTTTTTAAATGACATCAGCGATTCAATATCATTCTCATGCAAAAGTCCTCTCCTGTCGGGAGGCACATTCAGGAGAAGGTTGCTGTTCCTGCCTACCGATGAATAATAAAGCTCCATCAGGTTTTCAGGTGAACGTACGGCGGTATCCTGTGCTTCATGATTAAACCATCCGGGACGAATTGAAACATCAACTTCAGCAGGAACCCAGTAATTGCCATTCTCATGTCCTTCACCGAGTATGGCTGCGAAATCGCCGCCCGGATACATTTCATCCTTATTCAAAAGGCACCAGTTTGTTATGCTGCCCATTCCACGCTCGTTACCGACCCATCTCACATCGGGTCCTGCATCGCTGAACATAACCGCGGCAGGTTGAAGCTCTCTGACGATGCTATGAGTGTTCTTCCAGTCATAATATGTCTTGTTGTCGATCTTCCTTGTCTCCCTTGCGCCTCCATAATAACCGTCGCCGCCATTTGCACCGTCAAACCATACTTCGAAAATGTCGCCATAATTTTTAAGTAGCTCCCGAAGCTGGTTCCTGTAATAATCGAGATACTCAGGAGTTCCATAAACAGCGCTGTTCCTGTCCCAGGGTGAAAGATATACGCCCATCTTAAGCCCGTACTCATCGCATGCTGCCCGAAGCTCACGGAGAACATCCCCCTGCCCGTTCCTCCATGCAGAATTCTTAACCGAGTGTTCAGTGTATTGTGACGGCCAGAGGCAGAAACCATCGTGATGCTTGGCAGTGATTATTATTCCTTTCATACCTGCATCTTTCGCTACCCTTGCCCACTGACGGCAGTCAAGATCTGTGGGGTTAAATACAGATTCAGATTCATCACCATAGCCCCATTCTTTATCTGTGAAAGTATTAACAGTAAAATGAACGAACATGTAATACTCCATATCATGCCAGGCAAGTTGCCGTTCAGAAGGTACCGGGCCAACCGGTTCAGGTGGTCTGACTGAAGAACAGGAAATAAAGAAAATACATGCCAGGAAACAGAGGATATTCTTCATATTACTTTTTTGTTACACAAAGAACACAGAGAATTCACAGAGGTACACAGAGAACAGATTTAAACTCTGTGGTTCTCTGTGCTACTCTGTGAAACTCTGTGTAACCCTTTCTTACTTATTTGAAAGATCTTTTATTCTGATATTTCTGAATTTAAGCTCCGAACCATGACCAAGGAAACCTATATGACCTTTCCCGTTCTTCAGGCCCGGATGTTCCTTGTGATCCATAGTGCCATGATCCCTTGCATCAGCAATATCTCCATCGACAATAACAGTACCGTTGAGAGTGATAGTGATATGCGTACCGCTTACTTCAACCTGTTCATAGTTCCATTCACCAACAGGTTTCTGAAAACCTCTTTTTGAAGGTATCACCCCGTAAACCGATCCATGATACTGGTAAGGCTGAAGGTTAGCGTATACAGGAGCAGTGTCGTCAAGTATCTGAAGTTCCATACCCACGTATGCTGCATCTCCTTCAAGAGGAGCGCGTATACCAAGACCGTTGTTCGCAGCAGGAGTCAGCTGGAATTCAAACCTGAAAATGAAATCCGCATATTCTTTTTCTGTATAGAGATTTCCGCCTGAGTCCTGGGCCGGTTTAACAACTATATTTCCATCTTCAACAACATACGATTGTTTATTACCTGTCCAGTTATCAAGGTTGCGTCCGTTGAAGAGAGAAACAAAACCTTCAGATCTTTCTTCCGGCGTAAGATTGTATTCTTTATCACTTATCTCTCGTACATATAAATCGCGGAATGCAAGGTTTGTTCCATGAGCCTGTAGCTCGATCTGCTCTTTAGGGAAGATCGGGATATTACGATCCCAGTAATTTTCCATTGTAACATTATCTACAACAAGCTCTCCGTTGAGCCATACTGATACCTTTTCTCCGATCATCACAATACGGAAGGTGTTCCATTCGCCAACAGGATTATCTGCAACCTTAAGAGGTTTGGCAGGATTCTTCTGATTGTTGTAAAGACCGCCTGATCCAACCTGTGCACCCACATCAGTTCTTGATGTGTCCCAGATCTGAACCTGCGGTGATCCCCTGAGATAAATACCGCTGTCGCCTTCTTTCGTAATCTTCCAGTCGACAATCATTTCGAAATCAGCATATTGTGAAGTAGTACAAAGATTATTTCCCTTACCGTTAAACCAGATGCAGCCATCTTTTACAGTCCAGTTCTCCGGGACTTTCTTATCAGCCTCAGCCTGCTTTTTAGCAAGCTCGGCCGGTTTCATCTTTGATCTTGCAATAGGATTTTCAACGAGGCCTTTCCAGCCTGTAAGATCCTTACCGTTAAAGATGGATTTGAATCCTTCGTCAGCAGGCATGTTTGCAATGTATTTATTTACCTGTTCGCGGTCATACTCGCTTTCCATACCTGAAAGCTTTCCTGCAACTTTTGTCAGTATGTCGCGAACAATAGTCCCGTACATTCCGGCAGGTGCATTTACATTCGGGAGGGCTATTGTCATTGCGGCTTTTGCAGCAACTGCAGATGTCTCCGGATCGTCAAGGTAGTTTGCAACGAAAAACAGGCACTGGTAAGTATTCAGTCGTCCCATTTCTGTCAGAATAGCATTTTTCCTCTGGGCGCTTGTGGCAAGAGGCATTATTTTTCTAAGAAGGAGTAACTTTTGTTCATCGGGAAGAGCGGCTGTCCTTATCTGTCTTATATACCCGTTAAATGCAGGTTCCTCAAATGTCTTATTGCCTGAAGCTGCAATCTCATACAAAGCAGATGAAGCCGAATAATCGAGCCAGCCGGTCAATGTTTTAAAGCTTACATCCCTCATATCTGAATTACCATTCTGAAATTCATTCAGAACAACTGCAAGAGCTTCCCTTCCACCTGTTTTCGCAAGGACAGGGATAAGCTTCATCTTTTTTGAAGCCTCGTTGCCGGATTTTATAGCGTTTATAATTGCTGAAGCGCGTTTTTCAGGATCATTTGTCTTGTTGGCTGCAACTGCAACAGCATTCTGCAGATCTGAAACCTGTTCGCTTTTATCAGTTTTTACAAGCAGATCGATAAGCTGGTCCTGGTTTTCAGAACCTGCAAGATCAGGTAACGCTTTAATAGCGGCGCTTTTTATTGTATCATTCGAAGATGAAGTCAGAGAGAATACATCATTGAAATACTTCGGATCATGCTTCCATGCAAGGAGCTCTACTGATGTTTTAACAGCCGGGGCAGATCCATCTTTAAGAACCGGTAACAGGAAACGAATGTCTTCATTCCTCATCACTGTCATCAAAGCTTCTTTAGCGGCTTTCTGGTCATCTTCTTTACCGAATACAAGCATATAATCTACAAGGGCGCTGATTGCCTCATTCCTGCTGATTGCAGCAATTGCAGAAGCTGCTTCCTGTCTTACAGCAGGGATCTTTTTGTCCATCAAAGCTTCATTTATAAGCGGAAGTGCAGCCTTGTCGCCTCTTTCACCCAGCATGGCAATGATCTGTGGTTTTACTGCTATAATAGCACGCTTATAATAGTTTATCCATCCATTTACTACATCGTTGCCCTTTATGCCAAGTGAAAATCTCAGAGCAGCAGCCCTGTACCTGTAATCTGAATGTGCAGCAGCCTTATAGAGAAGAGGCATAGCTTCAAAACCATGATATTTGGTATATATCCCAAGAGCCTCACTCTTGTTTTGCATTGAAGCGGCGTCGTTTGTTTTTGATATTACAAGTTTCGTTATTTTATCCATTGTCTTGAGATCGCCTTTTGCTGCAGCCAGATCTGCGTAGTTTAATAATGCAGCAACTGCACCTGTAACTTCCCACTGGTACTCAACCTTTTTTGCCTCATCGGATAAAACCTTTAATGCTGAAGGATTGCCGCTCATTGCGAGGGCATTAAAAGCAGAAGCTCTTGTATTGACATCAATTACAGTGGACCATTTTATATATTCATTGATTGCAAGACCGGATTTCATTCTTGCAAGCGCATTCATTACTGAAGCGGCACAGGGTAATTGAGTGTTCTTCAGCGATTCTGCAAGGACCGATTCAGCTTTTTGTCCTCCTACTGCCAGAATAACAGCAAGAGCAGGTTCACATATCTCCTTGCTTGAGAGATACTCTTTTACAGCATCAATAGAAGCGTCTCCGCCTGCAAGCTGGAGTTGCTTCATAAAGAAGTCTTTTACTCCATTGTCCTTGGCATTTCTTGCATGATCGATACAAATTTTCTCCCATGAAGAACGTTCTTTTTCCTTTCCTTTTGAAGTAACATAGCGTGAATAGCTTTCTACAGCAAACCTGTTTTTAGTATCATCGCCTGCTCCTGCAGGAATTATCTGATCACAGATCTTTCTCTGACCTTCTTCTCCTATGGCTGACATATCAGCCATGAGCTTGTCAAGCAGCGTAATATCGTTTGCCGGCATCCTTGCGAGAAGATCGGCAACTTTAGTTTCAATCGTCCTCTGATCCTGTGAAAAAGCCGCAGACTGAAGCATCAGGAGCATAAGGAATGTTATTGATATTCTGAGTATTTTCATGTTGTTCAGATTATACTTATAATTATTTATTATCATACTTTCAGATTTTCCACGGACCTCTCATCGGAGGATTGATGAGCCTGTTTGCTCCTTCGTCATCAATAAACTGTTGTTTATCGGGATCGTACTTCAGATTCCTTCCAAGACGGACAGCAATTACTCCAAGATTCACAATTGTACAGGACCTGTGACCATTTGACTCATTCAGGGCGAATTTCTTTCTTGTGCGTACGGATTCGCTGAATGTTACAATCTGCGGTTCAGGGTCGGGAAGTGAATCGATCAGCTTCTGAAAATCAGGAATATCCGATCTGAATCCACGGTAAACCTTCCCATGCGGACCTTCAATATATGCAGCATCCTTGTCGCGGTTTTCACCATCGAGTACTATCTTGCAGCCATCGGCATAAGTGTAAGTTATCCGCCTCCACGATCCAACTGCATCGTAATGTTGTTGCGGAGCATCAATCTCTACTGTAACCGGGCTTGTATTATCCTTGCCAAGAAGGTATTGTACTGGATCAAGGTAATGTTGGCCCATGTCGCCAAGTCCACCGCCGTCATAATCCCAGTAACCACGGAATTTTGAGTGAACTCTTTCAACATTGTAAGGCTTATATGGCGCAGGCCCCAGCCAGAAATCATAATCGAGTTCCGGAGGCACGGGCATTGGCTGAAGATTATGCAAACCGCTCCAGTAGAATTTCCAGTCGTAACCTGTAACACCACTGACAGTTACTTTCAAAGGCCATCCGAGAACGCCGCTGTCAACGAGTTTTTTCAAAGGCCTGACAGTTGTACCCAGGCCATAAAACTGATCTTTAAAGCGGAACCATGTGTTGAGCCTGAACATTACTCCATGCTTCTGAACGGCATCAACTACTTTAATTCCTTCACCGATGGTTCTTGTCATTGGCTTTTCACACCAGATGTCCTTCCCTGCCTCAGCTGCCATCTTTGATATTATTCCATGCCAGTGAGGAGGAGTTGCAATATGCACAACATCAATGTCGGGTCTTGCAATCAGTTCCCTGAAATCATGATAACCTGTTACATTGCCTCCAACCATAGCGATCGCCTGATCGAGATGTGATTTATCGACATCGCACATCGCGATTACACGCGTATTTTCATAGGGAATATGGCCACGCCCCATCCCGCCGACTCCTATTATACCTTTTGTAAGCTGGTCGCTTGGCGCAATATAGCCTTTACCTCCGAAAACATGTCGAGGTACGATTGTAAAAGCAAGAGCAGCTGCCGTTGTCTTCCTGAGAAAATCGCGCCTGCCCGAAACGTTCTTTTTCATAATATAAATATGTTAAAATTCTGAAATAATGTGGAGTAACAAAAACTTAATAATAGTGCAATTTGCAAGTTTTAAGAGCAATTAACAAGAGTGAATGAGTTCTTTTTTTTCAGAACTCAAGAAACCATTTTAATATGTTGAATTTATGTATGGCATTTTGAAGCATAGTCGCGTGAGTGTGAGTGTGAGTGTGAGTGTGAGAGGAAAAGAAACCCCCTCCTGGCAGTTTATGATTTCTGACTTGAATAAACCGGGAGGGGGATATTTCGTTCCGGAGCATCAGGGAAAGCGGGGAAATGGGGAACTCCGGAACTTCAGAGAATTTCAACCTAAACCATAAAAGGTTGCATCTTTCAATTTATATAAACGATAAATGAAGACAATTTAATGAACTCCGCAGGAAGGATGAAAAAACTTATAGGCTTTCATCATTTCTGTCTGGTAACATCCGAAATAAAAATAATCTTAAAAATTCAAACAAATCAGGAGACCTGATGGGGTTTTTTACGAAATAACAGGTTTATTGTACGAAGTGCCGGGTTTATTGTACGAAAGCAGGGATTTATAAGAACTTACACAGAGGGACACATAGAAGGCACAGAGCAGCACAGAGGAATAAACTACATATATTTATACCACTGAATGATTTTTCAGCCGTGTTTGATTACCTTAAAACGAGTATATAGAATCCGCAAAACAAATTGCAACTTCGCTTGATTGCTATATATTCTCTGTGTAACTCTCTTATCCTCTGTGAAACTCTGTGTAACGGATTTCAGCTTCTCTTCTGGCAGATAAGCGATACTACGAAAAGATAAACCATACACGCAATAAGAATCGACATGCCGGCAGCAACACTTCTGAGGTCGCTGATCCATCCCACAAGAAGCGGAATCACGGCGCCTCCCGATATCGCCATCATCATTAGTCCCGATATTTCATTGCTCCTTTCAGGATATCTCCTGACAGCTATTGAAAAAACAAGCGGCCAGATATTTGCAACCGACAGTCCAATCATGAAAACAAGAAACCATGCAATTGCAGGCGAGTGCACAAGGAGTATTGCAATGAAACTTACAATCCCCAGAACTGATGTCCAGACGAAAAACTTACCCGATGTAATGCGTGTCAGAAGAATAGCGCCCAGGAAAGTTCCGAGCATACGGCCGAAGAAATATACGCTACGCCCCGATTCTGCCGCAGTCTGATCTATTCCAAACTGTTTTACAAGGAAATTGCCTGAATTTGAATTGAATCCTACATCAACTCCTACAACCAGGAAAATAGACATAACCATCATCAGGACGAAGCCTGTGCCAAGCATTGAAAAAGATGATGAGAACGAAGCCTTTGTTTCAAGCTTCACCTCATCTATTTTTACAGCTCCAAGCCAAAGAACTGCAAGAATTGAAACAATCCCGAAAACGAGAAACAGGATCTTCCAGTCACCGAACTGTGCAGCAAAAACTGCTGCAAGGGGCGCACCTATCATCGAACCTATAGCTTTCACAAACTGAGAGAAACTAAGAAAGCTCGATGTCCTGTTTCCGGGAACAACATCAACGAGTAAAGGATTAGCTGAAACCTGAACGATAGTATTCCCAATGCCTAATAATGCAAATCCAGCGAGAACCATTGAAAATGAATAGAAGAAGAATGGTACAAGCAATCCGAGAGCTGTGACGCTCATACCCACATTGAGCATAAAACGTTTGCCAAGATGTGCCTGCATAACTCCAACCGGAACTGACAGGAGGAAAAACCATAAAAAAGCGGCAGATGGAATAAGTTGTGCGAGAGTAGCGCTGAGATTCATATCCCTGGTTACCCTGTCAACTCCAATTCCAACAAGATCGACAAAACTCATGACAAAAAAAGCCATGAGAACAGGGGAGATCTTCGAGATGTTTACTTTCTGATTGTTCATAGGTTATGGGTTAGTTAAATCCTGGGCATTTTACATGAGCGGCAAAGCATGCTGAACATCTTTCCAGAAGACCTCATTAAAGAGATAGGCGCTTCCGAAAAGGGCAGCTTCTTCTTTAAGCTCTGAAAGAGATACAGCGCCATTCCAGTTTTCATCCCTGAATGTCTTCTCAAATACTTTCCCAAAAAGATTATATGCATGAGATATGTTACCGCCAACTACAAGTATTTCAGCCTCGAAATTTCTAAGCCAGGGCGCCAGGAACCTTGCTGCCTTCTCACCGAATTCATGAAATAGATCTCTTACAACTTTATCCACTTCTGAAAGAGAAGCCAGCTCCTTAACACCTGAAAGTTCCTTCCCTTTTATTGCCTTATATTGTTTCAGAAACCAGCGTGTGGAGAAATAATCATCTGCAATGCCCTCTTTATAAGGGATATGATAAATGCATCCGAGCCTTGGAGCCTGATCGCCATCGCATACCGGGATTTTGTCTGCAATAAAAGCAGAACCGAAACCTGTCCCGAATGTTATTGAGACAGATCTTGAATATTTCCTGGCGCTGCCTGCCCACGCTTCACCAACAGCAAAAGCAGATGCATCATTAATAAACCTTATTGGCACATCAACGTTTAAGTCAAGTGTGCTTGAAATTGCATCTGTTATATTGAATCCATAAAGATTTTCATATTTATCAACACCTTTTATATAAGATATTCCTTTCACATAATCGAAAGGCCCCGGCATTGCGAAACCTATTCCCTTCAGCTTCCCGTCTTTTATCTTTGAAATCGATTCCCCGACTGCTTCTGACCATGTTTTTATAATTGTTGCTGCCTGAGCCTTGTTATCGACTGCCCTTTCAGCCATTGTATCCCGGAGTATTGCCCCTGAATCAAGGTTCACAGCAGCACAAGTGATATGACTTCCGCCGATATCTGCACCAATTGCAATGCTATTATTCATAAAAATCTTAAATTTATATAGATGAAAATACTGTTAAAACAGATGCAAAGTATCTAATTTTGTAATCAATGCCAAATAAATGGTTGTTTAAGGTCAGCCATACATATATTTTTAAATAGCGAAAACTAATCGTTAAGATATACGATCAGAATAAAACTAAATCTACTTCAAATGGTCAAAATCACAAAGGAAGCCGCACTTCTTTACCACAGTCGTAACAGAAGAGGAAAGGTCGAAGTCATCCCGACTAAACCCTACTGTACTCAGTATGATCTCAGTCTGGCATATACGCCGGGGGTCGCTTATCCATGTCTGGAAATTGAAAAAACACCGGATGATGTCTATAACTATACATCAAAGGGAAATCTTGTTGCTGTTATATCAAACGGAACGGCTGTGCTGGGCCTCGGAGATATTGGCGCAATGGCAGGTAAGCCTGTGATGGAAGGAAAGGGATTATTATTCAAGGTATTTGCCGATGTTGATGTTTTCGATATTGAAATAAACGAAAAAGATCCTGAGAAGCTTATTCAGATATGTGCAGCAATATCTCCGACTTTTGGAGGAATTAATCTTGAGGATATTAAAGCTCCTGAATGTTTCGAGGTCGAAACAAGACTGAAAAAGATGCTCGATATCCCGGTATTTCACGATGACCAGCATGGAACAGCAATAATATCGGCAGCCGGACTTCTTAATTCACTTGAAATAACCGGTAAAAAGATCGAAGAAATAAAGCTTGTTGTATGCGGGGCAGGAGCTGCAGCGATTTCCTGTACAAGGCTGTACGTTGCTCTTGGTGTCAGGAAAGAGAACATTGTAATGGCTGACAGTAAAGGAGTTATCAATACGAAAAGGAAAGATCTGAATAAATACAAACAGGAGTTCATGACTTCACGTAATATAGATCATCTTTCAGAAGCAATGAAAGGGGCCGATATGTTCCTTGGCCTGTCGACATGCGATATGTTATCAAAGGAGATGCTCGGATCAATGGCCCCCGAACCGATCGTTTTTGCCATGGCCAATCCTAATCCTGAAATCTCATTTGATGACGCTGTTTCGACAAGAAAAGACCTGATATTTGCAACAGGAAGATCAGACTATCCTAACCAGATAAATAATGTGCTTGGTTTTCCATATATTTTCAGGGGAGCTCTCGACGTAAGGGCCTCTACAATAAATGAGGAAATGAAACTTGCCGCAGCCAGGGCGCTTGCCGGACTTGCAAAAAAACCTGTCCCTGAATCTGTGCTGAAGGCTTATAACCAGGAAAGCATTTCTTTCGGAAAAAATTATATAATCCCAAAACCGCTTGATCCAAGGCTGATATCGCATGTTGCCTCAGCAGTTGCACAGGCAGCAATGGATTCCGGTGTTGCAAAACTCCCGATTCCTGATATGAATGAATATAAAAAAGGTCTCGACAGGAGGTTGTCGGAGCATATAACAAATATTACTCATTGTGCCGACCTGTGATGAAAACAGTAACAGGCAGATCACCATATTTTATTAAGACTTCTCCGCTCGGCGATCTGCCTGGATACTTTTTTCTCATACAATAATGATATCAGCTCGGCTAACTCATGTTCTGAATAGGTGCTTCTGTTAAGAGTAGCATCAAAAAGATAGTCAATGTTCAGCGGTTTCTTATCAAGAAAATCAAGGATGAGATTGTGTCTTTTCTCATCTGTCTCAACACAATATTCTTCAGCGGCTTCAATTGTCATCTGTTTTTTTCTCATTACATTTTCAACACGCCAGTAAAAAGGAGCTGTCAGTCTGATATGTAGAGAATCTTTAATTCCTGATGCAATTGAAACGCCTCCACGCCCGACAAGAATAATATGACCTTCCTTACAGATTGAAAGAACGACGTCCCTGATTGCCTTTTTCAACCTCAGATCGCTGACGAAATTCCCTGAAAATGCCATTATCATTTCAGACAGATTTGACAGCTCAATTCCCTTGTAGAAATTTTCAACCCGTTCATTACTTGTATTCAGCTCTTTTGCAATAGCATGGATAATGTCCTTATCCACCCATTTCCATTTTGTTGTGTTGAATTTCCTGTTCATCTCATCTACAAGCAGTGTAGCTATCTGTCTTGCATCACACCCTGTAAGCCTTGAAATAGTTATCACCGGACCATCTTCAAAAGATGATTTGTTCAAGATGGTTTCCCGTTGCCTCGCATCAAAATAATTCAGGAACTTATCCATAACCACCTCCTCTTTAAAAGCTATAATTTACACAAATAATTCCATTCAGACAAAAAATAAAAATGACAATTAATTGTATTTAAAGCTTCGATTGCAAACGTCTTTCCATCAGGAAGCCATGTTAATAAATAAACGTAAAAACGACGCAACTTTTATAGAACAAACAGAATCTTTAACCTTGAACAATTGATGACTGAATTTGGTCTGAAAATTGCTGGTATAATTGAAACTTAGTCCGCCTGCCTGACCATGATGAAAAAAAAATATATTCCTATTATCTTAATATTTGCACTGTCAATTATCGGTTGCAGAGAAAAATCTGTGATTTCAACTGATCAGACAATACTCTTCCAGCTTGATTATGTGAATTTTGCCTGGGGTTATCAGCATTATGGATACATGATTGATAATAAAGGAAGAGTTCTTACTTACAATAATCCTGAGAAATGGAATTTTCCAAATGATAATTTTATTCTGACTGAAACCCAGATGGAAGAGAATATAAGCATGTGCAGGATTTCTGAAAAACAAATTCCAGTCGGAGAAATCAAAAAATATGCTGCTTTCATAGAAAGTATTTCAGCAAGCAAAGTAAGCGCTCTCAGAAATACAGGCAACGATGCCGGATCACTTCAGTATAACTGTTATAAATACAATGAAAGTAACCTGATCTATAAAGGATTCCTGATAAAAACCGAGGGTGATTTCACTGCAGAAAACCTGAATTTCCATACAAGAAAGGTCGTTACCTGGATGAAAGATATAAATGAGAACCTTCCTGAATGATATAACATACAGGTAATCTTCGTATTACAACATCCCATGATATTCGCATTGCTTTTCATGTTTTTTTTATATTATCTTTACTTTATCTAATAATTTATAAACTAAATACCTGCATTATGTTTGAAAGACCCGAATTATTCTGGTTTTTTATCGGACTGGGACTTCTACTGGCAGAACTTGTAATTCCGGGATTCTTTATAATCTTCTTTGGAATAGGAGCCTGGATCACAGCGCTGGCCTGTCTCCTCTGGGGACCATCTGTTAATGTTCAGATAATAATATTTGGAGTCACCTCCGTCCTGACACTTCTCGCTCTCAGAAGGATGATCCAGAGAAAACTTTTTTATGACAAAAAGGGTGAATCTGAAAACATTGAGGATGAATTTACAGGCAAAGAGGCAATGGCTGCCAGCGACTTTGGTCCTGAGCTGACTGGCAAGGTCCATTTTAAAGGAACAACCTGGCCAGCTGAATCGAAATCGCCGATAAAAGAAGGCCAAAGGATAATAATCATCAGAAAAGAAAATATGAAACTTTTTGTTGAACCAAAAAACTAATAATAGATGGAAGGATCAAGCACAACAATCATTCTGATAGGGGTAATCTTCCTTGGATTCATCCTGATTGCATCAATGATCAAGATCGTCCCCCAGAGGACGGCAATAATCGTTGAACGCCTGGGAAAATACAGAGCTACATTCACAGCAGGATTCCAGATTCTTATACCTTTCATTGATAAAGTAAGGTACAGGCATACATTGAAGGAGCAGGCAATTGATGTTGCACCACAGATTTGTATAACGCGTGATAATATAGCTGTCGAGGTAGACGGTATCCTGTACCTGCAGGTACTCGATCCGCAAAAAGCTTCTTATGGTATCGATAACTATCGTTTTGCATCGATCCAGATTGCTCAGACAACAATGAGAAGTGTCATCGGGAAGCTGGAGCTCGATAAAACTTTTGAAGAACGTGAAACTATTAACGTTACTATCGTTGAAGCTGTTGATAAAGCAAGCGAACCATGGGGCGTAAAAGTGACCAGATATGAGGTGAAAAACATATCACCACCGCAGAGCATTAAGGATGCAATGGAGAAACAAATGAGAGCTGAAAGGGAAAAGAGAGCTATAATTGCTGAATCTGAAGGTACAAAACAGGCCAAAATCAATAATGCCGAAGGTGACAAGCAGGAGCTGATCAAGAAATCTGAAGGCGAAATGCAAAAAAGAATAAATGAAGCCGCAGGACGTGCCTCAGAAATTGAACAGCTCGCTAAAGCTACTGCCAATGGATTACGGGCAATCTCATCCGCAATATCGGAGGAAAATGGTCTCAATGCTGTTAACCTGAGGATCGCAGAACAGTATCTGAGTGAATTCGGCAAGCTTGCCAAAACAAACAACACAATGATTCTTCCTTCAAATCTCAGCGATATAGCAGGAGTAGTTGCTACAGCTACATCTGTGTTCAATGAGACGAAGGATAAGGGAGGGAAGAAATAGTGAAGTGACTAGAGTGCGCTAGAGTGCCTAAAGTGACTAAAGTTATTGAGAAGAGATAATGTAATGCCTGAAGCTGATGCTTCGGGCATTTTTTATAACTAACTCAGTCACTATATTCACCTTTTTGAATACTTTAGTCACTGGTCACTTTAGTCACTTTAGTCACTTTTATAAACTCTCATGCTCCGTCCTTCTAATTATCTCATTCTGAAGATCTTCTCCAAGGTCGTTGAAATAGTCGCTGTACCCGGCAACCCTTACTATAAGATCCCTGTAGCGTTCCGGATGCTTCTGTGCATCTCTGAGCGTTTCGGCATTCACAACATTGAATTGGATATGATGCCCGTTAAGCTTGAAGTAACTTCTGACAAGAGCTGTAAGGTTTGAATAACTATCCTCATCTTCAAAAAATGATGGTGAGAATTTCTGGTTAAGCAAAGTACCACCTGTTACAAGATGGTTAATCTTTGAGGCTGATTTGATTACTGATGTGGGTCCTTCATGGTCCGCACCCTGGAATGGCGATATTCCTTCAGACAGAGGCAGGCGGGCATTGCGTCCGTCAGGAGTAGCGCCCGTAACACTTCCGAAATAAACATGCGATGTTGTGGGAAGCATGTTTATACGGTGAACGCCTCCCCTTGTATTCGGCTTTCCCGTAACAGCATCAAAGTAAATATTGAATACTGTAACAGCCTGCCTGTCGGCATAGTCGTCATCATTACCATACTTTGGCGTGTGATACAGCAGGTTGTACTGAAGCTCATCATATCCAGCAAAATCATCATCAATAGCTCTCATCATCTCCTCCCAGCTGTATGTCTTTTTTTCATAGATATTATACCTTATTGATGTGAGTATATCAGTGATGCTTCCCAGACCCACACCCTGGATATAGGAAGTGTTGTACCTTGCACCGCCTGCATTATAATCTCTCGCGTTTGTAATGCAATCCTGAACGAGCAATGAGAGGAAAGGAGCCGGAAGCTCATCAGCGAAAAGCTTTTCAATTATGTTATTTCCCTTTATCTTGATATCTGCAAAATAGTTTACCTGTTTTCCGAATGCTTCAAGCAATTCATCAAAACTTTCGAAGTCTGAAGCATAACCTGTCGAGAGACCGATCTGCTTTCTGGTTCTTTTATCGAACCCGTTATTAAGAGTGAGTTCAAGAATTTTAGGCAGGTTGAAATATCCTGTCAGCCAGTATGCTTCTGTTCCGAAAGCTCCCGTTTCAACACACCCTGAGGCTCCGCCGTTACGTGCGTCGACAATATCCTTTCCCTGGCGGACAAGCTCTTCGACTATAGCATCAGTGTTGAAGCATGACGGCTGTCCAAAGCCGGTCTTTATGATATCAAGAGCGTTATGAATGAATCTGTCTGGATTCTTCCTGCTCACCTGTATCATAGAACTGGGCTGCACAAGTCTCATCGACTTGATGACATCAAGAAGTATGTATGTCATTTCATTTACAGCATCAGATCCATCGGCTTTTACGCCGCCCAGATTTATAAGGCAGAAATCAGTATAAGTGTTGCTCTCATTTGCAGTTACTCCGATTTTTGGAGGTGACGGGTGATTGTTGAATTTTATCCAGAAGCAGCCGAGAAGATCATCCAGCTTTTCAGGAGATATCGAATCATTTTCTTTTTCTTTCTGATACACTCTGTTGAGATGCTGATCGAGCCTGCCCGGGTTGAATGAATCCCATGGATTCAGCTCGGTTATAACGCCAAGATGGATGAACCAGTAATGCTGCAGCATTTCATGTACTGTTTCAGGAGCATTTGCAGGCACTTTTCTGCATATTGAAGCCATATCCAGGAGCTCGTTTCTTCTATTCTTATCTTTTTCTGTTTCAGCAAGCTTTTCAAGAGCCTCAGCATGACGGTCAGCATACATTATTATTGCTTCACAGGCGATGTCCATTCCTTTAAGCTCTTCAATCCTGCTTTTTGCGCAGTCAGATCCTGCAACTATTTGATCCATCGTTTCCCTGATTTCCTTCCGGAGATCATTGAAACCTGTACTGAACATTTTATATCCAAGAACTGTATGACCCGGCGCCCTCTGTTCCTGGAATTCAGTGAATATACCTGCAGTATATGAATCAATCCATTCCCGGCTCATAAGATTCATGATCTTATCGCGGTTACTTCGTCCCTGCCAGTAAGGAATGATTTCGTTCTCATACACCTTCATCACATCTTCGCTTACCCTGAAAAAGACCTTTTCACGTGAGTCAAGTATTTCGAGATCGCGTAGTGAATGAAGGCAGATCTCAGGATATGTCGGAGTGACCTTTGGAGCCGGACCGCGCTCACCTACGATAAGTTCACCCTCATTAATACATATCGCCTTGTTCCTGAGAAGGTACTCAAACGCCCTTGCGCGTCGCACAGGGACCGATAACCCCATGTTTTCGGACAGTTTATAATAATTCGTTATAAGGAGCGCTCTTTCTGCCGTGAGAGTCTCCACTGAGTTCAGGCTCTGCTCACGTAATTTCAGGACCCGTTGCGACAATTTCATATAATAAGTTTTGTTTGAGTAAAAAGTACCAAAAGGTGTTAACCTCCTATTTTAATTTTTATACCTGTAAAGCTGAAATATTCCTTAAGATCGTTCATCCTTCCTGTTGAAGGTTGTTCAGTATCTTTCATCCTGTAATCTTTTCTTAAACGAACGTATTTCGATGCACCGGTTTTATGAAAAGGTAACAGGCAAAGCTTCCTTAAATTCTCTTTTTTTGTTTCATTGAAGAAAGACCGGAGCTGTTCAAGATGATTTATGTCGTCGTTATAACCCGGTATGACCGGAAAACGGATCATCAAATCCTTTCCTGATTTAAGAAGGGACAAGTAATTGGATAAGATAAGCCGGTTTGAAACACCTGTAAGCTCAATGTGCTTCTTCTCATCGAGATGCTTTATATCGAACAGGAACATGTCTGTAAAAGGGATCACAGAATTCAGTTTCGCTTCAGTTGTATAACCAGAAGTATCTACTATTGTATGATATCCTTCGTCTTTGCATGCTTTGAGGGCTTCAAGCAGGAATTCAGGTTGAAAAAATGGCTCTCCTCCCGAAAAAGTAACTCCCCCACCCGATTCCTTTATGAATACATCTTCTCCCCTGATAATATCAAGAATCTCGTTTACAGAATAGAATTTACCTGCCTGCTCTTTTTCACTGAATGACCTTTCACCGATTTTCCTTATATTCTCAATTTCAACAGGCTCAGGGGAAATTCCTTCCGGATTATGACACCAGAGGCAGTTAAGAGGACAGCCTTTCATGAAAAATGTCACTCGTATCCCGGGACCGTCATGAACAGAATATTTTTTGACACTGAAAATCAGACCATTCATTAATACAAAATTAGAATTAAATAAAGTAAAGGGAGTTGTTTCAGGGTATTCAGGAGAAAGAAGAAATTACAAGCCATAGAACATCAGGCAGCAGTAGAGCCTGCGACCAAGACGCTGCATCATAAACCTGTGTTCAAGATCAGTTGACATTTTTTCCTGAAAAATAATGTTGCAAGTTACTTAATTTTTCAATTTTGTATTATTCTGCAATATATCATTTACAATTTCGTTTAATCTGAGGATGAACATTTTTTACTGTCTGATGAAAAAGTTTTTATTTTCAATCTGCCTTTTAACTATTCCATTTGTAATATTTTCTCAAACAGTCAGGCACACAATAAGCGGTTTTGTAAGGGAGGATGTCAGCGGGGAATCACTTATCGGCGTGAACATTTATGTCCCGCAATTAAAAACAGGAACAACAACAAACACGTACGGTTTCTATTCACTGACACTGCCTTCATCAACAAGCGTTGATCTAGTATTCTCCTACGTGGGGTTTGTTACTCAGACAATTACTACAGCATTAACAGAAGATACAGAGATCAACATAGCCCTTAAACCGGGAGTTACACTCGGCGAGGTAACAATAAATGCAGACAAGGTTGAGAAGCAGAGCGAATCTGTAAAGATGAGCACTATAAATCTGCAGCCGGCCCAGATAAAAAACGTGCCTGCCCTTCTGGGGGAAAAGGATGTTTTAAAGGTTATTCAGCTTATGCCCGGGGTTCAGAAAGGATCAGAAGGCAGCAGCGGGATATATGTACGTGGAGGCGGTCCGGATCAGAACCTGATAATCCTCGATGATGCAATAGTTTATAATGCAAGTCACCTTTTTGGCTTTTTCAGCCTCTTCAATGGTGATGCACTAAAGAGCGTTGAGCTCACGAAAGGAGGATTTCCTGCAAGATATGGAGGAAGGCTTTCATCTGTTCTTGAGATGAATATGAAAGACGG
>DATALC010000046.1:0-88967 GCA_036261265.1 Bacteroidales bacterium | reverse complement strand
GGTGTCGGCTCGAACCATTTTGTATCCTTCCCGAGGTATTTTTTACATTCCTCCTCGTTCAACTCAACTCCCAGTCCCGGCGAATCGAGCGGAACATTCGCAAATCCTTTTGTAACCATGGGTTGTTTGCCTGTCATAATTACAAGATTCTCCCACGACGGGAAATCTACACTGTGATGTTCAAGAGCAAGGAAATTCTGCGTAGCTGCGGCGCAATGAACATTAGCCATAAAGCAGACAGGCGAGCCTGCCATGTGCAGAGCCATTGCAATCTGGTTTTCTTCGGCATAATCGCCGATTTTCTTAGTCTCGAGCAATCCGCCGGATGTTCCGAGATCAGGTTGGATTATATCAAGAGCTCTTGCATCAATCAAAGGTTTAAAACCTCCGTTCAGGGCAAAGATGTCTTCGCCTGTAAGTATTGGAGTCTCGAGGGCATCTGATAGTTTCTTTGTGTTTACGATATCAAACCAGGGCACCATATCCTCGAGCCAGGCAAGCCTGTATTTCTCCATCGTTCTTCCGAAACGGATGGCATTATTAAGATCAAAGTGACCGAAATGATCGGCGCATAAAGGCATTTCATAGCCAACGGCATCCCTTACCTTCGAGACATATTCCTCAAGGCCTGCCAGACCCTTCTCAGTGATCTGTACCTGTGTGAAAGGATGTAATGTGTTACCGTATCCCATGTAATCACGAAGATCATACTGACCGGCAGCGCCATTCCAGAAGCCGGCGTTAACAAGCGCCCCGGGCATTTTATTGACAACATGTATACCAAGGTCCATTTTCAGCCATGTGAAACCCTGCACCTCTACTCTTCTCTTCATCGTCTCTGCAAATTTTACAGGATTATCTGCGCCGGGCGTATCTGCATAGAGTCTTATCTTGTCGCGGTACCTGCCGCCAAGTAATTGCCATGCAGGCACACCGTATGCCTTGCCGCATAGATCCCACATTGCCATTTCAACTGCACATACGCCTCCTGCCTGACGTCCATGAAATCCGAATTGCCTGATTGTCTTCCAGATCATCTCAACATTACAGGGATTCAGACCCAGGATCCTGCTTTTGAGGAGCAGGGCGTATCTTCCATCTGCCCCGTCCCTGACTTCTCCAAGTCCATAGATACCCTGGTTTGTGTCGACCCTGATTATCCATTTATTGAATATGTTAGCAATCCGCATATCTGTTATCTTCAGTTCGGAAGGGATTGAAGCTCTTTTAACTTCCTGTGTTGTCATTGCAAGAGTATCCTCAATCCGCATGTTCATCATTCCTCCTAGTGCAATGCCTCCGAGAGCAGCTTTCCTGAGGAAGCTTCGACGATCATTTGTGTTTGCAGCCTTATTAAATTCCGGTTTCGGATCATTCTTTTCAGATTTTTCCGATGATTTGGCAATGTCAATTATATGTTTCAGATTTTTTTTCATACGTATAGATTTAAAAATATTGTACGTATATTTCTACCAGTTCCTTTCTTTGAAATATTTATCAAGCTCTTCCTGTGTCATTGGCAGCTTCCCAGGGTAGTTCTTAAGCCAGTTCATGAAATCCTTTTTGATCTCATCTGTCCACTGGCTGTCTATCTGTCCTGCGAGATACTTCTTTTCACGAAGCCTCTGATGTCCGAATTCATCACGTAAACCTGTTACCTCTGAGGTGATTACAAGGTCTTCAACAAGCGCTGCAGGAATAAAGATTACTCCGTATTTCTTTGCAAGGACAATATCACCGGGAAGTACTGTAGCCCTTCCGATCCTTATCGGCGTATTAATTGAAACAAGGCTCATTTGCTGGATATAAGAAGGATCCTGGCCTTTAAACCAGCCATTCGCGCCCTCTATCTCTGACAGACCTTCCTGGTCCCTTACTGAACCATAGAAAATAAAGCCTCGCTTTGATTTCGCATAAATTGAATTGCCAAGGTTGTCTCCGATCAATGTTCCATCGACAATTTTGCCATAGCTGTCGGCAACATAAACATCTCCTTCCGTTAAGACATCTATTGGCCAGGAGTTTGTGCCTCCCTGCTGGCCACGCCCTTCATTTTTCCCCTGTTCCCTGACATATTTGTCGAGATCAGGCCTCAACGGCATGTATTGGGCTGTAACAACTCTTCCTGTCATAACCTTATCCGGATGCAGGATATCCCATCCGCTTTCAAACTGGTTCTGATATCCTTTGTTCCTGAGCACACCCCATGCCTCTTCAATAGAGATTTTCTTAAGTCTTTCGAGAAGAGCGTCCGATACTTTTGGTCTGCCATCAGGTAGTCGTTCTCCTTTCCAGTCTGGTGTCAGCGCTTTAATATACTCAGGTGAGGAACCAACATTCTGTGCTGACGTCAGGATACAGATAAGAGCAAAAAGCGCCAGTGATAAAAATTTCTTTGTCATATCAGTTTTGTTTCTTATTAGCTGTGTCGTTTATTGTACACTAAAAATATGTTTAATTTTTTAATTGAATGCAATGGAGAATTCAGAATAATGAATTGTTATTTCATTGTCAATAATCAATTGTGAATCACATGAAATAAAGAGAATTTATTAATGTACGTGTGTCCACTTGTTTTAATTTTGGAGACTTTTATTAGTTTTAGCATTCACTTTAAACGACAACCTGGTATGAAAAAAATCCTTATACCTTCTCTCATTTTACTGATCCTTGTTTCTTCATGCAAAAAGGAAAGACGTATTGACACGGTAATAGATGAGGCGCTTGCTTTTTCGCTGGATCAATATACTCTCATGTACGATGTGATGAAGGATAAGCCCGAAATGCTACCGAGGACAATCAATACCGAGGGTGAGCTTGTTACTGTGAAATCATCATGGTGGACAAGCGGCTTCTTCCCCGGTTCATTATGGTACCTTTATGAATACTCGGACAGCAAGAATATGCTTGAAGCGGCTAAGCTGATGTCAGACAGGGTTGAACGTGAGAAATTCACTACAAATAATCATGACGTTGGATTCATGATAGGATGCAGCTTTGGTAACGGACTCAGGTTGACTGGTGTCGAAAGGTATAAGGAAATCATAGTTACAGCAGCTAAATCACTCAGTACAAGATTCCGTCCAAATATAGGATTGATCCAGTCATGGAGCAGCAGGCCCGGATGGCAATGTCCTGTGATAATCGATAATATGATGAATCTTGAACTGCTTATGGAAGCCTTCCGTCTTACAGGTGATTCTTCATTCTACAAAATAGCAGTCAGCCATGCCGATATGACAATGAAATATCATTTCAGACCTGATTACAGCTCATATCATGTAGTGTCTTTTGACACAATAACAGGTAATGTTGAAGTCAAACAGACGCACCAGGGATATGCTGATGAGTCAGCGTGGGCGAGAGGACAATCGTGGGGTTTATATGGATACACTGTGATGTACAGGGAAACAAAGCTCGATAGGTATCTCAGGCAGGCTGAGAATATTGCCGATTTCCTCATAAATCATCCAAATATGCCTGAAGATAAAATTCCTTACTGGGATTATAATGCCCCCGATATTCCTGATGCAAAAAGAGATGCTTCGGCAGGAGCAATTATGGCATCGGCTCTTATTGAACTCAGCGGTTTTGTTGATGATCTGAAAGGGAAGGAATACCAGCAGATTGCTGAAAGACAGATAAGAACTCTGTCTTCACCTGCTTACCTTGCAAAGAAAGGCGAAAATAGGAATTTCATCCTGATGCACAGCGTGGGGCATCTTCCGGGAAACAGCGAGGTCGACGTTCCTCTTTCCTATGCTGATTACTACTATATTGAATCGATGATCAGGTTCAGGGGATTTAAAAACTGATTTTAATAAATGCAGCATAAAGTCCCGGTTTCCCGGGACAATATGCTTATGAAAAAAACTAACCCTTGTCTTTTGAAAAATGGAAGGTAATGAACTTGCTATGAAAAAGAATTATGAACGATTTTCACTGGCAATTATAAACTGAATAATGATAATAAAAAAGCGTGTCATCCGCAGCACAACATTGCTTTGAAGCGCATCTAAAGAACTTTCCTGCTTTAGGCAGGGTTATGTTAAATCGAGTTAAAAACTCAATTAAATAATTGTAAGAGGTAATTAGGGTTCTTTAACAATTAAAGATTCAGATTAAATTACTCATTTTCAATTTGTAAAATCAATCATTGCCTTCATAACTCCATCATCGTAAGATGAGACAAGATCAAATGCTTCTTTTGTTTTGCTGAAAGGAAACCTGTGAGTGATCATGTTCTTTATATTTATTTTACCCGATTGCATCAGATCGAGCGATGGCTGAACGCAACCAACCTGGCGGCGGATGAACTGAATCATGATTTCTTTTCTTCGTGTATTGTCAACATCCATCGACCAGCGATCGAATTCAGGGATTCCTACAATTATAAGCTTTCCTCCCGGCTTAAGAAGTTGCACAGCCTGGTCGAATGCCTCCTGCTGGCCACAACATTCAAAAACAATATCCAGACCGGTATTCTCAGTGTTTAGTATGTCTTTTATAATTGGCCGGTTCATTGGATTCCCGGTAAGCAAAGCACCTTCCTTTTTTGCTATTTCTAGTCTTGCATCGATCTTATCGGTAACGAAAATATTTCCTGCGCCGGCAGCTTTTGCTGCAAGCATAACACTCATTCCTATTGGACCGAAACCAAGTATTCCGACAGACATGTCTTTTATTATACCTGATTTTTTTACAGCGTAAACACCTATAGCAAGAGGCTCTGATATTGCACCATTGTCAGCAGTTAATCCTCCCGCCAGGGGAAAACAGCTGTCTTCTGGCATGACTATGTATTCCGACAGGCAACCTTCAGCCTGCCCGGGACAACCAAGGAATTTTAATTTTCTGCATGTATGATGTCTTCCCGAGAGACACTGATCACATTTAAAGCATGGCATTGCAGGATCTATTGCAATAACATCTCCTGCTTTAACTCTTTTCACATCTTTTCCTGTTTCAACAACAATACCCGCTCCCTCATGTCCGACTGTAAAAGGATAGCTGACGACCTGGGACCCTATTCTGCCCTGTGTGTAGTAATGAATATCCGATCCACAGACACCGACAACCTTCATCCTGATCTTTACATCATCAGGGTTGATTATAATTGGTTCAGGAACATCCTTCATTTCAATCCGGCGTATCCCGGTAAGCATCATGGATCTCATATAATAATTTTTTACAAAGATAAGTTTTTGACATTACCACTGAAAGGCAGGATTAATCACTATTGTATAATTACCTGAACCATTATACTTTCAGTTATGAAAAATGATTTAAATGATTATTTTTATAAACAAAAACGTAAAATGAGGAAAATATTCGGAATAGGGGAAACTGTCCTTGACATAATTTTCAAGAATGGTCAGCCGCAGGCCGCCAAAGCCGGAGGTTCAGTTCTGAACAGCGCAGTATCGATGGGCAGGATGAAGCTGCCTGTTTCATTTATAAGTGAATACGGAAACGACCAGGCCGGAAAGCTGATTGACGATTTTTTGAATAAAAACGGAGTTGAAACATCGCATGTGCACAGGTTTGCTGATGGCAATACAGCTCTTGCGCTTGCTTTTCTTAATGAGAAGAATGACGCTAAATACGATTTTTACAAGAATTATCCTGCCAACAGGCTTGATATTGAATTTCCTGCTATAAACAGGGATGATATTGTTCAGTGTGGCTCATTCTATGCAATATGGCCGGAGATCAGAGAGAAATTCAGAAAATTCATAACAGCTTCTTATAACAGCGGAGCGCTGATTCTGTATGATCCGAATTTCAGGCAGGCGCATGATATCAATGAACTTCGGCCGCTAGTTATTGAGAACATGCAAAAGGCTTCAATCCTGCGGGGATCGGATGAGGATTTTTACAATATTTTCGGAACAAAAGGACCGGATGAAGCCTGGTCGGCGGTAAATGGATATTGCAATTGTCTTGTTTATACTGCAAACGTGAAAGGTGTTTCAGTTCGAACATCATCTTTTGCGGGAGAGTTTCCGGTACAGAAGATCAATCCTGTGAGCACAATAGGAGCAGGGGATAATTTCAATGCCGGTATGCTGACTGCAATTTACCGGAACAATATCGGCGGGGCAGATCTTGCAAAACTTGGTGAGAGGCAGTGGTCGGAAATCATTTCAACTGCAGTATCATTTGCAACACATGTATGTATGAGCTATGAGAATTATATCTCAGAAGAATACGCAGGTGAGATCAGAGATAATAAAAGCTAACATTACAATTTATTTTTCAATCATAAGTTATTGTCTATGATGTAAACCTCACTCTCATATGTCAGCTGATCTCCTGCATAATAGTAGAACTTAAATGGATAATCGCCCCTCTTTAGACTAAAAGAAGTTATTAAATAGTTACCAGAATTATAAAGAATATCTCTGATATGATAATAATCTTCATAATAAAGCACCTGCACATAGAACATCACATACTGTTTTAATTGATCAGTGGCCGGAGCTGAATTATTAACAATCTGGGCAGAGCTCAATAAGGGAGATAGTTTGTTGCTTCTTAGAATCAATCCATTGATTGGTGGTATTTTTAGATATTTGTTCCTGTTTGATGTTTTTAGATAGGATGAATATTGAGAATAAAATGAGTACAAGCCTTTTAGCCAATCGGCAGATTGTACCTCTATTCTCACTAATCCGGAATAAGGTTTTCCATCAGCAATATCAAAAGATTCACCCAGGTTAAAAATGAAATATGGCGTCCATAAGTATTCATTTATGTCACCCATTGTGTTAATAACATCGGTCATGGTATTAAGTTTGTCTTCAAACCTGTCGAATTTGCTTGTTCTGAAATACCATGAGAGAATTGGTGAGTTTGCCTGCCCACTGACCAGCCGGACTAGCTCGAATTTGTAAATTGTTTCCCTCTGCAGGTTTTCACACGGAATTGAAAAAATGAACCTGTTTTTATCTATATCGTAAACCGCATCATTCTCCCATGTATTTCCTGAATGATCGGAAAATCGCACTTTGTATTTTTCATCTTTATAATAAGAAAAAGACTCAGTGTAAGTTTTAATCTTTATTACGCCTCTTGTGGTTTCCATCCGGTGAAAATGATACTGGAATGGAGCAGGATAGCCAGTTCTACATTAGACGTATCAATAGCCTGTGGAAGGGCATACGGTCTGATTTTAAATGAGCTTGTGAAAGATCCGGAAAACTCTTTGCCGTCTTTCAACATTGCATTGAACGTTTGTCCCTCGTCTTCAGAAATATCCAATGAGTACTTTATACCTATGCTATATGATTCTTCAGCTTTAAACCTGTCATCCGGTTTGAAAAAAAGCGTATCATGAGTAGAATTGAGATTGAATTTAAAAGAAACATTTTTTTCTTCTGAATCGAGCATGGAAACAGAGTCAATGTTTACGATATAGATACCATTGAAAATATCACGATTTTCATTTCTGAAACCTATCTTCTGGCTAAAAGCAATATAGGGCTTAACAAGGAAGCTGTTGTCAGAAGAACCATCAGCCGGGAAAACTGAGAACGATATGCCGGAGTCAAAAAAAACAGGCGGATCTTCTTCTTTGCGACATGAGATTGTAATCAGTACAAGAATTGTCAGTATAAATCTAATTTTAGTCATATTGCAGTTTTTCGTACGACCTTCAAATCAAATTTATACAAAATAAATCGTATAACGCAAAAAATTAACCTATAAAGGAAGACTCTCAGATAGGCTTTGCATTTTTAAGAATGTATCTTTCAGCTTCGGCCGACCAGATATAATCGTTTTTTGAAACTATTTCATGCAGTCCTGCGTATAATTTATAATCTCTTCCCATTTCACCAAGCGCGTAAAGTGAAACAAGAGGCATTGAAATGTTTGTATAGATAAGTTTTTTTCCTCCGGGAATTGATGGAAGATTAAGCGTTGTATCAACAACAGCGTCGAGGCCTCCTACGTGAGTAATCATCACAGCAGGGTTAATCCTGCCTTCCTGCATCATCCTAAGAGATTCCCTCATATCGTCGGTGTTTCCGCCTGAAGTGCCTGTTATATGGGTGAAAGAATAGTGGACATTATAGAAATTGAATTCGGCTTTAAATTCAGGATTAGTAGGTCCGGCGAAAAAGTTAAGGCAGCCGTCAAACCCGAGGATAGCGTCACCCTGTTCAACGACCTGCTTCACAGGAGCAAAAATAAAAACATCATCAAATCCGCTTCCGCCAGTAAGATCCCGCAAGTACTGAACAGGGTTGTTCATCCTGGAAGTGTTAACATAAACAAGCCTGATACCAAGTTTTCTTGCATGCTCGGGTGTGAACAGACAGGCAGCCCTCGATAGACGGGTTTCATCAATATCTGTAACAACAAGCAGAGCCGGTTTCCTGTCCTGGTGAAGTGCGTAATCGATTGCGCCAAGTCCCATGGGACCTGTTCCTGCCAGAATGGCCATTTTCCCTCCTTCCCTTATTCCCATTTCATGAACATAGGTTCCGGGCAGCACATGATAACTTGCGTGGAAAGCGCCTACAATGCACGACATCGGTTCGGAAAGCGAAGCCGGGAAAAATGCTTCGCCTTCGTAAGGCAGAAGGCTGTCGGCTTCCATTACTATCGATGGAATGATAATGTATGTTGAATCCCCTCCGATATACCTGTATGAGTAACCGGGAGCATCGAGTGTTCCCATGTGGTTCATCGCAGGCTGAATTGAAAACTTCTGGCCTTTCCTGAATTTGTTCTGCCATTTTTTGCCCACTTCGAGGATCACTCCTGCAAATTCATGGCCGATTATTGTAGGATTAACAGATATATCTTTCGGAACTCTTTTATGTTCAGCGCCCTGGAGAGCAGCTTTATGCGACGACATGCAGATGCTGTCTGATATTACATGAGCCAGTATCTCATCATCATTCATCGGGGGCAGCTCAAACTCATCAAGCCGCAGATCCTTTTTCCCGTAAATCCTTACTGCCTTGGTTCTCATATTTGTAACAATATTTTTCCTTAGTTCGAACGCACCCCTTGCTCTTCTCTCTTCCTCATCCCATCATCACCTGTCCACCGGTCACTGGGAAAGCCTGTCCTGTCTCATATTCCTGGTCGACGATATAAAGCAGGGCTTTTACAACATCTTCAAGCCTGCACCCGCGTTTGAGAGGTACCTGGTCCTCATAAAACTTGCGGACATCATCTATTGTTTTTGCGCCCGGCACTTTTCCTGTTTTAAGATATTGCACAAACAGGCCGTTCTTAGGATCTGACCATAGCGGTCCCTCATAAAAATTGCCCGGGCAGATTGCATTCACCTTGATTTTTGAAGGAGCAAGCTCAAGAGCAAAAGACTGTGTGAGGCCAATACCTCCGAATTTAGCGCCGGCATAGGCAAAGTTACGGTTACTTCCCCTGAGACCTGATTTCGAATTTATCTGCACAATATCAGTAAAATATTCAGGTTTCTCCCTGTTCTGAATTTTCATTACCTCAGAAGCATATTTTGCACACAGGAAATAGCCTTTATAATTCACGTCAGTAACCTTTGAGAATGTTTCAGCATCCATCTCATGGAGGCTTCCTGCTTTTAATATTCCTGCATTACTCACAATCAGGTCGAGCCCGCCGAATTCCTTTACAGCCGAAGAAACCATGTCTTTAACAGATTGCGGATCCGAGACATCTGTTTTTACGAATACCACTTTATTCTGTGATTTCACGGCCGACAACCCTGAAATAAATTTATTTCCGGTTTCCTCGTTCATATCGGCGACAATAACATTCATCTTATGATTAAACAAAGCCTCGGCAATACCTGCGCCGAACCCTTGTGCACCACCTGTCACAACAGCAATCCTGTTTTTCAGCTTCCCTGTTTCCCTTCCCGTATTTGCTACTTTTCTCCTGTAGTTTTCAACTTCCCATTGGTCGATAAAAGCAACCTGTTCCGGAGTAAGGAGTTTAATTCCTCCCCATTGGATCGCATAGTGGCTGATCTTAACAAGATCTTCAAAAACATCGAGTGAAGCTTCAGCCGCATCAACACTATCGGCAAATGCGAAAACTCCAAGCCCCTTCATCACAATTATCTTTGGAAGATACCCGTATTCATTCTTAAAATGAGGGGCCTGGTATTTGAATGAATCAACTATCTTTTCAGCAGTGGCAGTCTGTTCTATATACATGAAGTGTGTCTTGCAGTATACGATGATGTCAGGAGTAAGCGGATGTGAGATCTTATGATATTCCTGCTGGCTCTGGCAGTATTGTTCAATAAGCGTATTGTGCCTGTGTCTTACAACAAGAAGCTGTTCTTCTGAAAGGATCATTCTCATTGCAGGAAGAGCCTTGTCGAGGACAGTATTATAAGGCATTGGGTCTGTATTCATGACCGGTTGTACACCTGCAGAGATCTTGTTAAGGATTTCATCGTATATCTTCCTGATTTCTTCAGTTGTATCTGCCGATACAAATGATCCGTGGTTCTCAAGGAAAATCACCTGCGGATCTTTCCCGAACTTTTCACGATACACAGCTATTTCAGTTTCGAGCTTCTTAAAAAGTGTATATCCCGGATCTGTATACGGAATAAACAATACAGACTCACCAAATAGTTTCAGTGTGTTATTTTTTGCAGTTCTGCTGCAGAGAAGTCCGTTAATAATTGTCGGATGTAGGTGGACAACATATTTGTATCTTATAAGCTCATGGAGGGATGTCTCAACAGAAGGTCTCTTGCCCCTGTCTGATTCATGGATGCCGGCGAGCATATCAGTCTTAACCTGTTCTTCCCTTTCCGAAGGACTTTCAGAATAAACCGCTGACGATATTACCTGAAGCTTTTTCCTGTCGAGAGAAACGAGACCTTCTTCAGTAAGTTGGGCCAATGATTGCCCGCTCGCTTTGATCCAAATTGTATTGTCATCCTTGAATGAAGTATTACCGCCACCGGCAATAACATATTCGCTGCTTTTCCCGTAAAATCTTGAGATTTCAATCAGTTCGGTCAATCCGGGTTTCATCTGTATTTTTTTAAGTAATATTCAATAATAAGTTGTCCGAGTCTTGCAAGCTCTTTTTTCTGATCTGCACTATGCCTTCCGTCAGGTAATACAAAACCCTGTCTTCCGTCAGCCCTGAGATATTGATGAGCTGCTATGATACATGCGCCTTCCCACGCTATCTTTTTGAGGGAATCATCAAGAGGAACACCACCTCTGGCAGTTACAGTGAGAGGTATAAGATCAGGGGTATTATGTTCTGTGCCAAAGAGTATTGTAAAACCTCTTTCGTAAAAGAAAGTGACAAAATCTCTCAGGATGTTAATATCATTTCTCCCGGGGATCAGTTCAATACATTCTACCTTAAGGCTTTTGAGTTTGTTGTAAAGATGCTCACAGTCACTTTCGAATTCTGTGAATCGTCCGGCAGGATCATCAAGAAGGACAGGGTAGCAGGGTATTCCTCCGGATGAGATTATAATCTTAATTATTTTTTCAAGATCGAGAAAAGAGTTTTCATCTTCTTCAACAAATGCGGCCCCGCCGCTTTTCAGCAGGTTCGATCTTATCTCATTTTCAAGAGCGACTGTGTCTGACAGCCCGGCAACTGATTTTTTGCCATAAAGTTTCTCAAGGAAGTCAAGTTGCTTTTCAGGATCGGAGAATCTCCTTACCGCCATCAGCCTCAATGCTTTTGCAATGTGACGTTCCCTTACAAGCTCGCGGGCAAATTCATTCTTTACAAGGTCGTATGACATGTAAAGAGATGGATTATCCTGCCTGATAAGACTGTTGAGCTTATCTATCATCGCTCTTATCTGATTCTGGCTTTCCTGCTTTACATTTCTAAGCTGCCGTTTCTGGATGCGTCCTGTTTCGAAGGGGTAATCAAGACCTTTTCCGCAGAAATATATTCTTCCGGGATTATTCGGATCATTTACACGGATTCCATTTCGCTGTTCATCCTTCATCAACCCGATAAATTCTATATTAAACAGAGGGAATATTCCGTGCTCAATACATCCGTCATGGAAATCTTTATAACCGTCAGTTACATAAAAATCATTTATACCAAGAACTGCAATATCTTCTTTTCTTGCCATTTTGAATGCAGTCTCCATTTCGGGAAATGCAGAAAAGGAGTAGGGTGTATGGATATGGCCGTTGACTTCCCTGTATTCCGGAATGGGCAGACCATTTACTTCCTTTATAAGCTTTTCAGGAGGAGGGAAGCATGAAAGAAAATTCTTCATACATCAGATAATTTTTCAATTTTCAGTCCGGATAACAGACTGTTAATTTCATTAATTGTATCATCACCGGGATCGGATTCTGCAGCCTTGATGTTTTCGAGGACCTGATTTTCGTTACGTGCCCCTGTAAGTGTGCATGTTATACCTGGCTGACGTGTTGTCCAGATAAGAACAAGCTGTGACAGGCTGAGCCCGTCTCTATTTGCTATATCACCAAGTTTTTCAGTTAAATCGAGGATCCTCGAAAAATTCGGCTCCCTGTAGTACATTGTAAAAGGACGTGTATCGCCTTCTCTGAATACATGATCTTTCTTAATTTTCCCTGCAAGCAAGCCGCGTTGCAGAGGGCTGTAAGCTATGATACCTATACTATGTTCGATGCTGAAAGGGATTATATCTTTTTCTGCATCCCGGTTCACCATGCTGTAGGCTATCTGGTTTGTCACAATGGGAAATGTTTTAAGCGCTTCATCCATCCATTCGCATGAGTAATTGCTCACACCTGCCGACCTTATCTTTCCCTGTTTAAGAAGCAAAGCCAGAGCTTCCATTGTTTCATGCACCGGAGTCGTATTGTCGGGCCAGTGTACCTGGTAAAGATCAATGTAATCAGTTTTCAGTCTCCTGAGGCTGTTCTCACATTCAAGGAGGATACTTTCTCTTCCTGAGTATTTATGGATATCGATGCTGTTTCCGCTGTTGTCCCTGGATTTGAAAAAGAATTCACCTTTCTTTTCCTGCCAGTTCATTCCGCATTTTGTAAGAATCTGGACATTGCTTCTTTTACCTTTAGCTGCCTTTCCTGCAATTTCTTCACTAAGGCCGAAACCATATATGGGCGCAGTATCAATTGATGTCATACCATTATCAATCGATGCTTCCATAGCTCTTAAAGCTTCCCTGCTGTCGGAGCCGCCCCATTGCCAACCTCCGATTGCCCAGGCTCCGAATGCCAACTCTGTGATAAATACGTCAGTATTTCCCAGTTGTTTTGATTTCATATATTAAGCAACTGATTTAGAAAAAATTAAACTCATGATCTGAATAGCTTCTCAATCTCGATTATCCTGTTCTTGCTCAGTGGACTCTTCTTTCTTGTTATCTCAACAATGAGAGTCATCCTTGCCGCATTTTCAAGTACTTCGACCATATCAAAAGCCTCAAGAAGACCGGAAGATGCTGTAAGTATCCCATGATTTTCAAGTAAAAGGACCTTTGACTCATCAATCTTTGCTGAAACAGCCTCGGCGAGATCAGCCGTACCCATAAGAGCATAAGGGACTATCACAGGTTTCCCCAGTATTGCAGTCGCTTCGGCAGTGAGCGTGGTATCAATCACACTCCTGGTCGCGGTGAACGATGAAGCGAAAGCAGGATGCGCGTGAACGATTGCTTTAATATCTTCTCTTTTCCTGTAAATTGAGAGATGCATACCTGATTCTATAGATGGTCTGAGATCAGGTGTGAGATTTTCACCTTTCATTGTCATTATTCCGACATCATTCCATCTCATGCGACCCTTGTCGGTAGCAGTTGGTGTTATAAGAATAACATTATCATCTATCCTGATGCTTATGTTTCCTCCAGATGCTGTTGTGAGGCCGCGCTCATACAGCCGCCTCATAAACCTTGCGACTGATTTGCGTTCTTTTTTGAATTTTTTATCGGTCATCTCTACTTCTCAATGAGGCTTACAACACCATCGAGCACCCAGGTAGGCCTGTAAGGAAAATTATCAATATCGGTTCTTGCAGTGATACCGCTTAATACAAGCAGAGTATCGAGCTCTGATTCCATTCCGCATCTTACATCAGTATCCATCCTGTCGCCGATAACTACAGCGTCTTCCCTTTTTACTCCAAGTTTTTTTAATGCAATCCGCATCATCAGGGGATTTGGCTTCCCCACGAAATAGGCTTTTTTACCCGAAGCGACCTCAACAGGGGCGACCAGGGCTCGTGTTGATGGCACCAACCCTGTTTCAACAGGTCCGCTAACGTCAGGGTTTGTTCCGATAAGCTTGGCGCCATTCATAACAAGATTCAGAGCCTGCTCCAGCATTGCGAAATTATAGCTTCTTGTGTCGCCGATAACAACGTAATCGGGATTGACATTATTGATCGAATATCCGACGCTGTAAAGAGCATGGATAAGACCTGCATCGCCTATTACAAACGCGCTGCCTCCCGGACGTTGGCTTGCGAGGAAGCTTGCTGTTGCAAGAGCGCTTGTGTAAAAATGATCTTCTGTGACATGAATTCCTAACCTTTTAAGCTTCTCATGAAGCTCCCTCGGTGTGCGTTCACTTGAGTTTGTGAGAAAAAGATACTTCTTTCCCGTTTGTTCAAGCCATTCAAGAAATTCTGTCACTCCGGCAAGAAGCCTGTTGCCATGATAGATCACACCATCCATATCGATGATAAAACCTTCCTTTGATTTGATAGTCTTTATAAATTGTTCCATTTCAGGAAATTTCAAAAAGAATTATAAAGATATCAATTTATTATACACCTTCTTTGTTCAGTTCGATGGCTTTTCCGTAAGAGTAATCATTTCCGGCAGTATGACCAGGCAGGGGCATAATTTTCTCATGTATTGCATCAATTATCCATTCAGGCTGTGGAAAGAAATACTGTTCCATCTCAAATGCTGGAGTGATCCAGTTCCTTGAACCAACCGTAACAGGCGGTGCATCGAGGTAGTCGAATCCGAGCTCTGTAATTGTCTGAGCGATCTCCTTGAGGAATGATCCGCGTGATGAAGCGTCACTTGCAAGGATGATTTTTCCTGTTTTCTTTAAAGACCGGATAACAGGTTCATAGTTGAAGGGAACAAGCGATCTTGCATCTATGATCTCTGCTTTAACGCCAAATTTCTCGTTCAGTATGTCGGCGGCTTTCAGTGCAGGGTATAATGTTGCCCCGATTGTGAGTATAGTTATGTCTTCACCGTTCCTCTTGATATCAGGCTCGCCGAGAGGGATCTCGTAATAACCTTCAGGAACACCGCCTTCATGGAACATTTCACCGATATCATATATTCTCTGGCTCTCAAAGAATATTACCGGATCGGTACCCTGGAGAGCTGAGTTCATAAGGCCTTTTGCATCGTATGGAGTTGCAGGGAAAACAACCTTCAATCCCGGAATATGAGCAGTCAGCGCAGACCAGTCCTGTGAATGCTGTGCACCATATTTTGATCCGACAGAAACCCTCAGGACAACGGGCATTTTGATTATATTACCGCTCATCGCCTGCCATTTGGGTAGCTGGTTGAACACCTCGTCGCCCGAACGTCCGAGGAAATCACAGTACATTATCTCTGCAATGACCCTTCCTCCGCACATGCCGTAACCGATGGCGGTTCCGACAATTGCTCCTTCTGAAATAGGAGAGTTAAAAAGCCTGTGATAAGGGAGAGCCTCGGTCAGACCCCTGTATACTGCAAAGGCGCCACCCCAGTCGCGGTTTTCTTCACCCCAGGCTGCAAGAGTCGGATCCTTGTAAAACCTGTCGATTACTGCCTCAAATATACCGTCGCGTAACTGGAACAGTTTCGCCTTCGATACCGGCTTACCGTCCTTGTCCTTATAAAATCTTTCCTTGTTCTTTATTGACTTGACCCTTGGATTCTCCACAACAGGCATTAATACCTCAGGAGCCCTGTTTTCCATCGCGTCGATTGATACATTTGAAAACATCATCCTTCCAATCAGGTCAGGATCAGAACTAAGGTCGAGCCTGGGGGAAATCTTATCATCTATGCTCAGCCTCAGAATTCCTGAGAGGATTTCACGGGTTTCTGTTGTTATTTCCTCAAGCTGATCCCTGTTTGCAACGCCTGCTTCAATAAGAGCTTTGCCATAATTTACTATTGAATCTTCCTGCTGCCATGCTTCAATTTCTTCCTTTGAGCGGTAGGAGGAGGCGTCGGAAGGGGAGTGGCCGCTTATTCTGTAAGTAAGAGTGTCGAGCAGTACGGGTCCTCTTTTTTCAGCAAGGATTTGCTTCTTTCTTCTGAAGGCATCAATTACTGCAAGAGGATTATAACCGTCAACACGTTCCGCATGCATCGCATCGGGATTGACGCCGGCGCCGATCCTGGCGAGGATTTCATACCCCATTGTTTCGCCCATTGTCTGCCCGCCCATGCCGTAAAGGTTGTTCATGAAGTTGAATATGAGTGGCAAGCCGCCGTTATATTCACCTTCCCACAAAGTACGGTACTGATCCATTGTGGCGAAGGTGATCCCTTCCCATACGGGGCCGCAACCCATTGAGGCATCACCAATATTACACACTATAATGCCCGGTTTACGGTTGATCTTCTTATAAAGTGCGGCCCCCACAGATATGTCGCCTGAGCCACCCACTATTGCATTATTCGGATAGATGCCGAATGGAGTAAAGAATGCATGCATTGAGCCTCCAAGTCCTTTATTGAAGCCATTTTCGCGTGCAAAAATCTCAGACAGCGCTCCATAAAGAAGAAAGTTTGTAGCAAGCTCTTTTACTCCACTTCCAGTGAATCCTTTTTCAACTACCCTGAGAGCTGATCCGCCGAAATAGCTTTTCATTATTGAATAGAGCTCGTCATCATTAAGCTTGTTAATTGCAGAAAGACCTTTCGCAAGAATTTCACCATGACTCCTGTGTGATCCGAAAATGAAATCATCTATGCCAAGAGTATATGCCATTCCTACAGCAGAGGCTTCCTGGCCGATTGAAAGATGCGCAGGCCCGGGATGATTGTATGAGATGCCGTTGTATTCGTTCTGAGTCTTGATAAGGTTGAGCATCGTTTCAAATTCCCTTATCACTACCATATCATGATATATTCTCAGGAAATCTTCATTAGTGAAGTTCTTTCTTTCCTCATTAATCGTCTTGTTATACTGATTTACAGGTATTTTTCCAAATTCGATAAATCTTGGTTTCCTTACAATTCTCGGATTGATGTTCTGACTTTTGGGCATATTGTTGAATAATTGGTTCTGGGTACTGGGTTCTGGGTACTGGGTACTTGGTACTTGGTACTGGGTGCTTGGTGCTGGTTACTGGTTACTGGTTACTGGATACTGGTTACTGGTTACTGGTTACTGGTTACTGGGCACTGGTTACAGATTACCGGTTACCTTGTAATCGAACTTCTCTATCTGATCCTTAATTTCCTTGAGGAACGATGTTGCGGGGCCGCCGTCTACTGATCTGTGATCGTAAGTAAGAGACAGACCAATAAAAGGAACGAATCCGAACGTATTATTGCCAAG
Source organism: Bacteroidales bacterium (assembly GCA_036261265.1). Taxonomy (GTDB): domain Bacteria; phylum Bacteroidota; class Bacteroidia; order Bacteroidales; family VadinHA17; genus LD21. The sequence goes on along the minus strand of DATALC010000046.1, from coordinate 71,454 downwards.
ATCGGCGGGCCTTTGTATTATTGTACAGACTCCAAGTATCCCTGATTGGGGAAGATTAATAACAGGGGTGAACATTTCAACACCATAGTTGCCAAGATTTGACACTGTAAAAGAAGCTGAGGCGCTATTAAGAAGCTCGGGGTCAACATTGCCTTTCCTGCAGGCATCGGCAAGCTTCCTGAGCTCCAGAGAAAGCTGTTCAATATCCATTTTTCCTGCATTCTTCAGGGCGGGTACCATTAATCCTCTCGGAGTATCAACGGCAAGGCCGAGGTGTACTGTGCTGAATGTTCTTATACTGTTTTCGAGGAAGTGGCTGTTCATCGATGGAAACTTCTCCAGCGCTCTTATAACACACCAGCAGATCATGTCATTAAGAGTAATGTCCTGCTGATGTTTGCCTGAAGCAAGCGCTGATTTTATCCTTTGCCTTGATGAGAGTAAATTTCTTACATCGGCGCTCATGTGATGTGTAAGCTGGGCTGAATTTTGCAATGAGCTGTGCATCGACCTTGCAATGATCTTACGTATGTTTGTGAGGGGCTGATCGGTGAAGTCTGAAAATGCAGATTGATCAGAAATGCCTGAAATTGCTTTTTCAATATCGGCACAAATTATCCTCCCGTTTGGGCCGGATCCTTTCAGTCTTGAGAAATCGATGCCCTTTTTTACTGCAAAATTTTTTGCCCTCGGGGATATACGGATTTTTGAATTTGTAACATTTGTTACATTTTCTTTTACCGGACTGGATACAACCTGCAGAACCTTCTTTCGTTCTGACTTATCTGTGCCTGGCTGGTCTTTAGTGTCTTCCTGTTTTTTTGTTTGTTCAGGTTCTGTAATTTCGCCCTCATTTCCGATAACGGCAACATTTGAAAGGACAGGAACTTCATCGCCTTCAGCACAATAAACATCAAGCAGGATGCCATCAGCAGGCGCTTCGAAATCGAATGCAGCCTTGTCTGTTTCGTATGAAAAGAGAATATCGCCTGTGTTAACTTTCTCGCCTTTCTTCCTGAACCATTTTGTGATTATGCATGTTTCAACCGACTGGCCTTGTTTCGGCATTACAATAACAGTTGCCATATTATCCCGGGAATTTCAATTAGTATTTTGTTATGTATAACTTGTTAAGATAAGTTGTGTTTTAATAAATCTGTCCTTATCGGATTAACTCATATATATTATGTTTACAAAAATAATTCAAAAACTTGTAATTACAAGTAATACATAATATATTTACATTGAAAATTCATAAAGAATCTGAACGAGTTTTACCGGCATCATGACTGACATTCCAAGACACAAACAGCTTTATGACTTATTGCGGAAACACATAGTTGATGGTGTTTACAGGCAGGGCGACCTTCTCCCGTCGGAGAATGAGCTTTGTCAGTTGCATAATCTTACACGTCCTACAGTAAGACAGGCTCTTGGCAAGCTTGAGAATGAGGGTTTTATAAGCAAGCACCAGGGAAAAGGCAGTATTGTTCAGAATCCAGTAAAGGAAATAGGTATTCTATCTGTTTCGGGCACCACATCTGCTGTCGGAAACAGGAACTTAAAGACGTTGATTTCAATAAAACCTGTTATCATTCCGTGGCCTGAAGATTTTATGTTTACACTTTCCGATCTTGAAAAGGAATCCGGATGTATTTATATGGAAAGGATCCGGCTTCTTGAAGAGGCGCCTATATTCTATGACATAACATATATTGCAAACATCAATCTGCCAAGAATTACAGCCAGGAATTTTGAAAACAAGTCGCTGTTTAATATTCTGAGAGAGCATTACAATATCGAGATAAGGGGAGGGGAGCAAAGGATAAAAGCGATTCCTGCAAATGAAAAAATAGGCGGATACCTCAGGCTTAAAAGTGGGCATCCTGTACTCCATCTTGAACGTAAGCTTGAGACAAACAGGGCCGGGCATTTCCTTTATTCATCAATTTATTGCAATACGGGGAAATACTCGATTTTCGGGAGGTTTTGAGTATGGGCTCACTTCGACTCCGACCCTGCTCGTTTCGACGACAGACCCGTTTCGACTACGAACCCTGCTCGTTTCGACTACGAACACGTTTCGATTCCGACCCTGCTCGCTTCGACTACGAACCCGTTTCGATTCCGACCTTGCTCGTTTCGACTACGCTCAACGAGCGGCCAGCCCGCTCACTGAGCGGAGCCGAAGTGAGCGCGACGGGCATAGCTCCCCGAGCGTAGTCGAAACGAGCAGGACTGTTTGTTTTTAATATTTTTTTTCTTAACTTTATAGTGACTTGAAATTCAGGGTGGTATATCAAAGGGTGATCTTGTCGTCTATCACAGCAAATACTTAACCAATAAATAAAGACAGAAAACTATGGAAAAAAGAAAAATCTCACGCCGCCGGTTTTTAGGTTCGGCTACAGCCGGGATGGCCGGTATGATCATTCTTCCGGGGATGTTGTCATCCTGCAAGGGCGGTCAGAAAAAAGATGACGGACTGATAACCCTCGGATTCATTGGTCTTGGTCAACAGGCTATGTTCCTTTTAAATGGTTTCCTCCAGATACCGGGAACAAATGTAGTTGCGGGATGCGATGTTTACGGCATCAAAAGGCAACGTTTCATTAACAGGGTAACTGACTATTACAAAAAGCAGAACAAGGAAGCTAAAGTTGATGTTTATGAAAAGTTCGAGGATATCCTGAATCGGGATGATATTGATGCAGTAGTTATTGCAGTTCCCGACCATTCACATGCAAGGATTGCAATTGCTGCATGTAAGGCAGGAAAAGATGTATATCTCGAAAAACCTCTCACATTCACAATTAAAGAAGGGCAGGAGCTTGTAAAAACTGTACGTGACACTAACAGGATTCTCGCTGTCGGCAGTCAGCAGCGTTCAAGCCCGGAATTCCAGCATGCTGTAAAGCTTGTGCAGACAGGCGCTTTGGGCAAGATAACAAAAGTAAATGCTTATGTCGGCGCCCCGCCAAAACCATACGACCTTCCCGAGGAGCCTGTTCCACAGGATCTTAACTGGGATATGTGGCTTGGCTCTCTTAATGTGCCGATTCACTATAATCATGAACTCGATCCTCCGATATCACTCGATCCCCCACAGGATGAACAGTTATGGGGAGCGTGGAGATGGTACAAAGAGATGGGAGGAGGTTTTACAACAGACTGGGGAGCACACATGTTTGATATAGTACAGTGGGGACTTGGCAAAGACAAAAGTGGTCCGGTCGAGATCTCACCAATTGGAACTGAATTCATAAAATACGTTTACGACAACGGTGTTGTTTTCACATCAGAACCTTTTGATGAAAAGCTCACGAAAGGTGTTAAATTCTTTGGCGAGAACGGATGGATTGAAGTAGCGAGAGGTTATTTTAATGCTTCTGATCCGAAATTCATGCCTCCTGAAAATGTACTGAAACAGGATGAAAATGTTCCATACGAAACTAGAATACCTCATCAGCTGAACTTTATTGAATCAGTTCAGAAACGCGTCGATCCGGTTGCACCCGTTGAGATCGGTCATAGCAGCTGCACTGTCTGCAATCTCGGGAATATTGCAGTATTCCTTAACAGAACAATAAAATGGAATCCCGAAACGCAGACTTTTGTTGATGATACAGATGGCGCTGCAACAAAGATGATGCATTATGAATACAGGCAGGGATATTCACTGACATAATTCCCTTGATAATCTGACAATAAAAAGAGGCTGTATCACTGATATAGCCTCTTTGGTATTTTTAATGAGTAAAACTATTCCGTTTTTCTGACTTTAATGGCAACAGGTCCTTTTTCTCTTTGCTCGATCTCAAATTCTACCTTCTGACCGGCCTCAAGTTCAGTATGGGCTACTTCCAGACCTGAACGGTGAATAAAAATATCCTTGTCTTCTTCAGTCTGTATGAATCCGTAACCTTTTACTCTGTCATACCATTTTACAGTACCTTTCATAGTTTTGGGAATTTGTTAACCTATCTTTCGTATCTTCTGTTGCCGACGCCGGCTCCACCTGAACGGCGATCATCGCCACCACGGTTGTAATTACCGCCACCGCCGCCTCTCCTTTCGGTTCTTTCAATAGATTCGTTAACAATAATGTTTCTTCCGCTTACCTGGGCACCGTTAAGTTCCTCAATTGCTTTTTTTGCTTCTGCTTCATTGGGCATTTCAACAAAGCCAAAGCCTTTGCTTTTACCAGAGTACTTGTCAATAATGATTTTAGCGGATGTTACTTCGCCATACTCTTCAAAGACCTCTCTTAATTCTGCTTCATTCATTTTAAAATGGAGACTTCCTACGTAAATGTTCATAATTCGAAAAAATTAAAGTATTTATAAAACATTTACAAAGGTCACATTTATTTACGAAAAATAAAAATAATTATGACCTTAATATATTGGAATTAAATAAGTTTTTAAGGTTTTTATGCAAGAATGAAGCCGGATTTTATTTGCAATAATTGTTATTTTTTTGTATATTACCCAATGATGCCGACAGAAATGGTCGAAAAGTTCAAATAAGAAAGTGCCTAAAGTGCCTAAAGTGCCTAAAGTGCCTAGAGTGCCTAAAGTTATTGCATGAGTAAGTTTTTTGGATCTCAGCTCGAAACACGAAACACGAAACGAGCCAAGCTAGTATCAATCACCCAGCACCCAGCACCCAGTTCATTCCTCCCCGCTATTTCCTGTTCCTTATATAAATATGCTTTATATTACTCTGTCCCGATTCTCTTTCATCAATTTCAAAATCAAGCGATTTAATCAGGGGAGTGAGCTTCGGATAACCATAATTTCGCGGATCGAAATCGGGTTGTTTCTTCAGTATGAGGTTTCCGACATCGCCCAGGAACGCCCATCCGTTCTCATCCGCAAGATCGCTTATTGATGATGCGATCAGTCTTCTGACCGTCTGCATCAATGTCTGGGGGTCAGGTTCAGAAGTTATCTTTTTCTTCGTATTGGCAACAGGTTTCCCTTTCTTCTTTCTTGACTCCTGTGTTTGTTCAGTTGCAGAGGATTGCGAGAGGATCTCAAGATATATGAATTTATCACATGCTACTATGAATGGATGAGGAGTTTTTCTTTCTCCAATGCCGATTACTCTCATTCCTGCTTCCCGCAAACGTGTTGCAAGACGGGTGAAATCACTGTCGCTTGAAACGATGCAGAAACCATCCACACGACCGGAATAGAGTATATCCATAGCATCAATAATAAGAGCAGAGTCAGTCGAATTCTTCCCTCGTGTGTAACTATATTGCTGTACGGGAGTTATTGCATTTTCGAGAAGAACTGTTTTCCACCCCGATGTTGTCGGTCTTGTCCAGTCACCATAGATCCTCTTGAAGGTTGGTGTACCGTACTTTGCTATCTCCTCAAGCATTCCCCGTACATTTGAATAGGGTATATTATCCGCATCGATAAGGACTGCGAGTCGTAAATCATTAAGATTCTGCATATTATTTTTATGGTATTGCAAAATTAGTGTTTTAAGGTGATATGAAGCCTGATATATACATTCTTTATTGTCGAACATTATCAGGAATTACTCTATGACTTCCTCATTGCAAGTATTTTTTTATAAACGGGGCAATCGGGACTATGAGCGCCAGGAAGGTAACCTGTACTCATCAGGAACTCATTTACGATTTCTCCGCCTGTGAACCTGAAAGTTTTCCTGAAGAGCTTTGTCCATTCATCAAGAGAATTCATTTTTTCGGCGTTAATGTCAAGCCATTTTTTAAATGATCCCCATTCTTTCTGAATATTAAGAATTATTCGGGCATTTTCTATTGCTGCATTTACTTTCAATCTGTTCCTTATTATTCCTGGATCATCCATAAGTCTTTTAAAATCAGCTTCACCGTATGCTGCTACTTTTTCGATATTATATTTATCAAATGCCTTACGGAAATTGTGCTGCTTTTTCAGGATAAGGATCCAGTTTAGCCCGGCCTGATTTATCTCGAACATCAGCCTTTCGAAGAGAAGATTATCATCATCAATCGGGAAACCATAATGATTATCATGATATTCCTTGTGAAGCTCAAGAACTTCGCCATTAATTGTGTTTATGTATTCGCAATATGTCATAATCAAAAGTTTAATTAAAAGTAAAGAAAATTATTACCTTTGTTTTGCTTTGTAAAGGTTTTCTTAAACTAATAACAACTTATATGGGAAAAGGTGATAAAAAATCCAGAAGAGGTAAAATAATACTTGGAACATATGGTGCAAGACGCCGGAAAAAGAAAGTTGATAAGGTTGCAGTAAAATCGCAGGATGAAAAAGCTGTAAATAGAATAAAAGCTCAACCCGAAGTAAAAGAGACCAAAGCCCCGGTAGTAAAGGAACACAGACTTAAAGCTGAAAAGCCGGAAAAGTCTGAAAAGGCAGAAAAGCCGGAAAAGTCAGGGAAATCCGAAAAACCCGTGAAGCAGGAAAAATCCGAAAAAGACTCAAAAGCAAAGGAGCCAAAACCAAAAAAAGAGAAGAAAGAATAGATTTTCCCTGCAGTACTTATCTTTTTACTATAAGCCACCTGTAATCTTCCGGATCAATAACAGCATTTATAATTACAGGTTCATCTGAAGCCAGTGCTTCTATGATTGCCTTTCTCATTGTCTCGGATGAATCAGCCGGGAGGACTTTTACGCCAAAGAACAAATCACTGCCAAAAAGATCTCCATTGTAGAGTGTCGTGGCATAAGGCTGAATATCCTTCCACGATTGCTTTACCTTGATGAGGTTTAACTCACCATCGGAGAAAACAACAACTATCACCGGCAGGTTATATCGTCTTGCAGTTACAATTTCTCCTGCCATCATCAGAAACCCTCCATCGCCTGTTATACAAACGACTGTTGAATCCGGGTTGTTGAGTTGTACCGCAAGTGCTGCGGGCAATCCGAATCCCATTCCCGACCAGCCGTTAGTCATGAAAAGATTGTTTCTGCCTTTAGTTTTCCAGAATTGGCCAAGAAGGTGTAAATGCGAACCGACATCGGATGTAATAAGAACATCGTCTGGAAGCTCTTCCTGTAAAATCCTTAAAGCGGCAGCAGGGCCGAAATGGTTTGTAAAACCAATGAAGACAGCCTCCATTTCGTCTCTAACGGCTCTTACTGATGATTGATCAAAGAGAATCGAACCGGGATTAAGTTTCTCAAGCATTTTAAACCATTCGTCAGGGGCGCCTGTGAACCGTATATAATTCTCACCCGGAGGAAGATCCGACTCCTTTGTGTCAAAATGAAGTACAGGGACTTCGGGAACCCATGCTTCATAATTGAACTCCACCTGGTCATAACCAAGGCCTATCACCAGATCTGTTTTTTCATAAATATCCTCAATGTAATCGCTCAGGGAATGAAATAATACACCCGCGTAACAGGGGTGATCTTCAGAAACTATACCCTTGGCCATTGGCGTAAGCACAACCGGCATCATTATGCGTTCGAGAAGTTCATTCACCTGTTTTGACAAACCCAGTCTTTGCGCTGTCAGACCTATAGCAAGCAGCGGCCTTCTTGCTCTCTCGATAGCTGATAATATTCCCCTGATATCATTATGGCTTTCAACAGTTTTGTTCTGTTTAACAGGTTCAACGCTTTCATCCTTGTCAATATCTGAAATTTCCGGGGGCAGTTCAATATCAGATATTCCTGAAGGCAATCCGATATGTATCGGTCCGGGGTATTCTTCACAGCAAAGCGAGAGGGCAGCATCGATTGTTTCTTTAACGTTTTCCGGGTTAAACCTGTAAGTTGCTTTTGTAACAGGTGCAAAAAGCTGCTGATGATCAATATTCATTTGTGTCGTCCGGTGGATCATATCCTCCGGCATCTCGCTTGTGAAAACAATAACAGGTGACCTGTCAAGAAATGCTTCTCCAACACCAGTCGATATGTTTGTCGCACCGGGGCCGAATGTTGCATGACACACGCCGGGATTACCTGAAAGCCTTGCTGTTACGTCAGCCATTATACCGGCTGAAGCCTCATTTGATACAAGAATAAATTCAATCCCGGCATTGCGAAATGCTTCCATATAAGGGATCGATGGTCCACCGGGTATTCCAAACACGAATTTCACCCCGGCGCGCCGTAATCTTTCTGCAATATATTCTGCTATCGTCATCTCAAAATTAAAGCTTAAAACAAAGTTATGATTTAATGATTGTTATTTGATAAACAATAGCGACAAAGTGTTTCAGGTGTGCTGATAAATAAATTTTTATATTTGCCAGCCTGATACTTTTTGAATTGCGCTGGAAAGGAAATACAATATTCCTGGCTGTAATTGCCTGCCTGCTCTGGTCGACGGCTTATGCCGGTATTAAAATTGGACTGCAATATGATACACCATTTCATTTTGCAGGGCTGAGATTTCTGATCTCAGGGCTTATGATTCTGCCTTTCACGTTGAGACCTTCTCTTTATTTCAGGATGATTAAAGATAATCTGAAGGTAGTCGCCTGGGTTACTTTTCTTCAGATGATAATGAACTATGCTTTTTTCTACCAGGGTCTGAACCTTGTTCCCGGTGCATTTGGCGCCGTGATTGTTGGTTCACAACCACTTGTAACTGCGCTGGTTTCGAGCTTCATGGTGAAGGAAGACAGGCTTACAAGGGATAAAGTATTAACAATAATTGCCGGGATTTCGGGTGTGATCCTTATAAGCGCCGGCAGGCAGGCTTTCAGATTCGGAGACATGTCGGAGCTGCTTGGCGTTTTTATGATACTTATTGCAAATATCGGGACAGCTTCGAGTAATGTTGTTGTCGCAGTAAAAGGCAAAAAGCTCGATCCTTTTGTACTCAGTTCATTTTCATTATTTTCGGGAGGTCTTGTTTTATATATTTTCTCGTTCCCGGTAGAAGGCTTTCACAATATTACTTTTCCGAAGGAATACTGGTACGATCTTTTGTGGCTCAGCTTCATGGCGGCAGCGGCATTCTCAATATGGTTCAAGCTTTTGCAACGTCCCGGCGTTAAAGTATCGGAACTTAATCTCTTTAAATTCATCATACCTGTTGTGGGTGCAATTCTCAGCTGGATCATGGTACCTGATGAGTATCCTGACTGGCTCACAATAACAGGGATGATAATAATTACAGCTTCATTAGTGTTATTTTATAAGAATTCAAAAGCATCGGTTTCATTAAATCAACAATCATGAAAAAAAGACTCCTGTCATTATTATCATACACATTATTCTGGCTTGTCTTTTTCATATTTGCCCGTCTGTTTTTCATCCTGTTTCAATTTAAGCTTTCATCACACGAAAGCATGACAGGGCTTCTGGGCACTTTCACACATGGAATAAAGCTTGACATTTCAACAACCGGTTATTATCTTCTTCTCCCATTTCTCCTGATGATTGTTACTCTTTTCATCAAGGGAAGATGGTATGCCATCTTTATGAAGTATTATACATATCTGCTAATAGTTTTTTCTTCATTAATTGTTGTGGCTGACGCAAGTCTTTATACATACTGGGGATTCAGGATGGATTATACTCCTGTTTTTTACCTTAAGACCCCGGCCGAGGCCATGGCTTCAGTGACAACGATCAAGCTAGTTATTTTGCTTGTTGCTGTTATCGCTTTAAGTGCAGTATTTATTCTTTTTTACAGGAGATTAATAAATAAAACTTTTGAAGGATTCGTAAAAGTAAAAGGATTAATACCGGTAGCAGCTTTTTTCCTTGTTCTTACAGGATCACTTATAATTCCGGTACGAGGAGGTTTCGGGATAGCTCCCATAAATGCAGGATCAGTATATTTCAGCAGCAGCATGTATCTGAATCATACAGCGATCAATGCAGTCTGGAATGTAGGTACCTCGGCATTCACGCAGAAACCTGTTGAAAATCCATATAAGTTCTATGACATTGAAGAGGCAAAATCATTATTCAACTCAATTGCTTTCAGGAAAAATGACGAACCTGAAAAAGTGCTCAGCACAGAAAAGCCAAATGTTCTGTTGATTATCCTCGAGAGTTTCAGCGCCTATGCGGTGGGGGTAACAGATGGAGATTCCCTTACAACGCCATGCTTAAACAGGATTGCACGTGAAGGTATTCTCTTCAGTAATTTTTATGCGAGCGGTACACGGACAGACAAAGCAATGCCTGCAATCCTCAGCGGTTATCCGGCACAACCTGCCCAGTCGATCATTAAAGAGCCTAAAAAGTCCCAGTCTTTACCTAGCCTCGTGAGGATCCTGGATGAAAACGGTTACAGGAGCTCATTCTGGTATGGAGGGGAGATAAACTTCGCGAACTTCAATTCTTTCATTATAGGTTCCGGGTTCAGGACAATTATTACAAAAGATAATTTCGATCCTGCTAACTACAATTCAAAATGGGGTGTTCACGACAACATTTTATTTGAAAGCCTGAGAGACTCAATGAAGACGATTCAGGAACCCTTTCTTAATGTTGTCCTGACATTATCAAGTCATGAGCCTTATGAGATCCCTGTCAAACCTCATTTCCCGGTTGATTCAGAAAATGCGGATTACAGAAACAGCATCTATTATACAGACAGCGTTATCGGATCATTTATTGACTGGGCAAAATTGCAGGATTGGTGGAAAAACACTCTTATAATCTTTGTTGCGGATCATGGTTCAAGACGCACTGAAGAAATTCCTGCATATTCAAAGCTTGTATTCAGAATCCCTATGATATGGACCGGAGGGGCTGTCAAAAGGAGAGGAATGGTCATTGATAAACTTGGAGGACAGGTCGATATACCTCTTACTGTTCTTGACCAGATGGGCATAAATTCAGATTTTAAATTCAGCAAAGATCTTCTTTGCACTGATTCAAAGTCTTTTGCTTTTTATACATATAATGAAGGATTCGGCTTTATTACAGATACATCAGCAGTGGCTTATGATCACAAGCCAAAACAAGTTGTCTGGCAGGAAGGTTCTCATCCGGAAGCTTCAGAATCAATTGGAAAGGCTTTTCTTGAAGTTCTTTTCGAGGACTATCTGAACAGGTAAGAAATCCAAAAAAGCAGGCAATAATTAGCTTAATAAATTTGCTTCATATTCAAATGATTACATACATTTGTATGTATGGATCCCCGGGCTATAAGAATTTATTCATCGGAAGATTCTCCAAGATTACGATATATATTATCACTTATTATAGGTGATTTTCTGGGATTGTCATGGGAACTTACAACTGACAGGAGAAGGATTAAAAACCGGGTTGTCATAAATTATTCAAATGATGAAATCCCGGGATCATTCAGGATAATTCCGCATTCATTATTGTTTGAAAAAGGTGTTCACAACAGGGATATTTCAGTTGGAAAATGGCATGAAATTCCAGTTTTTTTTGAATCTGCCATTTCTGCCGATTTCCCATTCGACATATTTGCGGCCTCTTTTTATCTGGTAACGAGGTATGAAGAGTATCTTGATTTCGCGCCTGATGAGCACGGCAGGTTCAGATCATCTGATTCGATAGCCTTCCGGAATGATTTTCTCGGATTACCTGTGATCGACATTTGGGTGGGAGAAATGGCCCGTCTTTTTGTCAGGAAGTTCAGAAACATCGCAATCAAACGTAATGAATTCAATTCACTTCTGACTGTTGACACTGATGAACCTTTTGCATATACAGGAAAAAATTTTCTTGAATCTGCCGGCAAAACTATGAATGAAATACTTCATCATCCGGGCATGTTTCGCAGGAATTCGGGGTACAAAGAACACAAGAAAAAAGATCCTTTTGATGTATTTGAATACATATCAGAATCAACACAAAAATTCAAATCCGAGGTAATTTTCTTCTTCCCTGTTTGTAACAGTTCGCGCTTTGACAGGAATCCATCATGGAAAAATCATCTTTACAGGAGCCTGATCGCAAGTGTTTCAACCAGGTTTAAAACAGGTCTTCATGCTTCGTACAATTGGGCTTCGCATTCAGGATTAAATATCGAAAAACGCCATCTGGCTGAACTCTCAGGAAAGGATATCACAGCAAACAGGTTTCATTATATCCGGTTCACTTTGCCGGGATCATACAGGCAATTGATTGAGAATGGAATTACAGAGGATTATTCGATGGGTTATTCTGATGAACCCGGTTTCCGTGCCGGAATTGCAAGACCTTACTTTTTCTACGACATTGAAAGAGAACAGCAGACTCTTTTAAAAGTTTACCCTTTCCAGGTGATGGATGAAACTATCTTCAATAAGAAGAGACTATCAAATGATGAATCCATTCCTCTGATTCAAAAATTTTTAAATATTGTTAAATCAGTCGGTGGAACTTTCATAAGCATCTGGCATAATACAACTATCTCAGATGATCAGAATGGTCATCTGAGAAGAGATGTCTTTGAATATGTTTTGAAGAACCAATCAGTTGAAAATGCCTTGTCAGATTGATTTGACAGCTTCTTTAAGAATATTTGCTGAGCGATTAAGCAACTCTATCTCCCTTTCATTCAAAGGAGGCTGAATAATGCTGTGTATGCCCCTGTCGGTAACAATACACGGGACGCTGATGCACACATCATTGATTCCAAATTCTCCCTCGAGCATTGTCGAGACTGTAAGAACACTATGCTGATTTCTCAGGAGGGCGCCTGTGATTTTTGTAAGCGCAAGCCCGATTGCATAATGTGTTGCACCTTTGTAATTTATTATGTGGTAGGCTGATTCTCTCACCTGTTTTTCAATTTCTTCGCGTTGTACTGCCCAGTCTTTGCACCCATTACAAAACGGGCAATAATCTTCAATTTTCATACCTGCCACATGTGTCATCGACCATGCTGCGAACTCACTGTCACCATGTTCACCAAGAATGTATGCATGAACATTATGAACATCAACTCCGCAATGCGTGCCGAGAAGATGCCTGAATCTTGAGCTGTCTAGTACTGTACCCGATCCGATTACTCTGCGTCTGTCCCATCCTGATCTTTTTAGTGCAACATAAGTGAGCACATCAACAGGATTGCTTACAACAAGGATAACACCATTTTGATTATGTTTAGCAACCTCTTCAGCAATACCGCCGGTTATTTCAGCATTTTTCTTGAGAAGCTGCAGCCTTGTTTCACCGGGTTTCTGTGCCGAGCCTGCTGAAATTACAATAATATTTGCGTCATTATAATCTTCAGGCGTACCTGACCTGATGATCACAGTCGGAAAGAACGGCTGGCCGTGAACAAGGTCGAGCACCTGTCCCTTCATAAGATCTTCATTCCTGTCATACAGAACTATTTCATTTGCAAGTCCGCTTTGTGCAAGGGCATAGCAATATGTTGCACCTACAGAGCCGGCGCCAACAACTACAACTTTTCTTCTGAAATCCGCATTTTCTTCTCTGCTCATCCTGTTTTGTTTATGTTTTTATACAAATATCGGAATAATAAGTAATTTCAATTTACTCCTGTTCGTTAAATAACAAAAGCTTTAATAAACCTGTTCATAAAAAAGCAATGAATGAATGAATGAATGATTAAATGAATGAATTAATGAATGAATGAATTAATGAATGAATGAATGATTAAATGACTAAATGGATGAATGATTAATAGTTGAATGATTATATTTGTAGTTAATGGAGTTTATTAATTATCAAATAAATAGAATCATGAAAAAGGAGTCGTTTGTTTTTATATTATTTATGATAATTGCGGGTTCTGCTAATGCCCAGAAAAACCTTGCAGAAATGCTCGGATATCCGGGGGATTCAAAGCTCCTGATAATCCACGCTGATGACATGGGATTGTCACAATCGGTAAATGCAGCTTGTTTGCAGGCTTTTTCAGACATGTCAATTACTTCAGGCAGCATTATGGTTCCATGTCCGTGGGCTTATGAGATGGCTGGTCTGATTAGAAACAATACGGGGGTGGATGCGGGAATACATCTGACTCTCACAGCCGAATGGGACAGGTACAGGTGGGATGGTGTGTCATCATCTGACAGTATCAGATCATTACTCGACAGTGATGGATATTTCTACCGTTCCGTTGAGGATGTGGCAAAGCATGTAAACCCTGAAGAGGCTGCTAAAGAAATGGAAGGACAGATCAAGAGAGCGATGGCTCTGGGTGTACATCCAACTCATCTCGATACTCACATGGGAAGTGTTCTCGCCCGTCCTGAACTTATAAAGATATATTTCTCACTTGCTGAAAAATATAATCTTCCGGTCCTTTTCCCCAGGGTTTACCTTAGTATGCTCCCAAAGGATATGCAGGAAAAATATGGCAAAAGCATCTATCTGCTCGACAATCTTTTTATGCTTGAACCTCTTATGATTAAAGATGGCAACTGGATGGAGGTCTATACAAAAGCAGTTAAATCATTGAAGCCGGGACTGAACCAGATCATTGTTCATATAGCTTTCGATAACGATGAGATGAAAGCAATAAGTAATGGACACGATGATTATGGCTCCAAATGGAGGCAAAGAGATTTTGATCTTGTACAAAGCAAGGAATTCAGGGAACTCCTGAAAGCCAATAACATAATCCTAATAAGCTGGGGTCAGGTAAAGAATCTTATGAATTAAAACTCAGATAAGCTCCATTTCTTCATCGTACTTCACTTCCCCGAGTTTCCCATCTGTGCACTTGATGGTTCTGGCAGGGAATTTTTTGAGAAGAGTATAGTTATGTGTAGCAAAAACAACTGCTCTTCCATTTTTACTGATGTCGATAAGAAGCTTAATGATCCCTTCGGATGTTTCGGGATCGAGATTACCTGTAGGTTCATCTGCAAGGATGATATCAGGGTCATTAAGCAGAGCCCGGCCAATCACAACTCTTTGCTGCTCACCACCCGACAGCTGGTGAGGCATCTTATAGCCTTTAAGGCTAAGCCCGACTTTTTCAAGAACTTCACCGATACGCGATTCTATTTCACTCTTGTTCTTCCATCCCGTTGCACGAAGAACGAATTCAAGATTTTCATTAACCGAACGATCTATGAGAAGCTGAAAATCCTGGAATACAATACCTATTTTTCTCCGTAAAAACGGAATGTCGCGTGTTTTGAGTTTTGAAAGATTATAACCGGCAACAAGTCCTGTACCTGATTTTAAAGGTAACTGTGCATTTATAGTTTTTATCAGGCTTGATTTGCCGCTGCCAACCCTTCCGACAAGATAAACGAATTCGCCGCTTTTAACCGACAGGTTGACGCTTGAGAGTACAAGATGATCCTGTTGCCAGATTGTGCAATCAGTAAGCTCAATTATTACATCGAGAGGAAGATTTTCCTGCATTATTGTTTGTTTGTTATGCAAAGTAAGGAAAGAATTCATAATTAACATTTATATGTTAATAAAATCAGTAATAAACCAATTCAGGTGGCGTTTAATAGTAGTAATTTTGCAAATTGACAGAAATGTATTATCATACTTACTGTTTATTCAGCCGGCTTGAATCCTTGTTCGCTTAAGTTCCATGCAGTTAAGGGATAATTTTGATAAGTTATGAACGACAGACCTAAGATCCTCTCAGCTTTAAATATAATTTCGGCATTCTTATTCCTGAATATATTCAATCTTACAGGTCAGGTACCATTCTCTGACGCTTCATCATTCAATCGTGCAATTGAATTTTTCAACAAAGAAAAATATCCTGCAGCCATCAGGCTTTTTGATGCTTATGTAAATGATGAAAATTCAGGTGACAGGATGCTCAGGGCTGACGCCATGTATTATGCAGCTATATCTGCAATAAGGGTATTTAATGCAGATGCTGAGTACAGGATGCTGAACTTCATCTATACATATCCTGAAAGCCCGAAACTGAACACTGCAAGACTGGAGCTTGCAGATTATTTCTACCAGAATAAGAACTACAGAAAAGCAGGAATATATTACCAGTCAGTTAACAGGCAGGAACTGGAAGGAGATAAGCTTGCCGAATATTTCTTTCGTTACGGTTATTCTCTTCACACAACAGGGAACAAGGAAAAAGCTCTACTGATGTTCTCTGAAATAAAGGATATTGATACCGAATACACTCCACCAGCTATATATTACTTTTCGCATATTGCATACGAGCAGAAGATGTATGAAACTGCTCTCGATGGTTTCATGAAGCTGAAAGATGACGAGACATTCGGGAAAGTTGTGCCTTTTTACATTGTCCAGATATTATACATCCGGAAAGATTATGATTCAATACTCGCAATGGCTCCCGACCTGCTTCTGTCTGCAGGTAAGGAACGATCAGTTGAATTGTACAGGTTTATCGGGGATGCCTACTACAATAAGGGAAAGTATGCGGAAGCACTGCCATATCTTGAAAAATTTTCGGCAGATGCAAAAGCGAGCGGGAGGGAAGACAGGTTCCAGCTTGGTTTCTGTTATTACAAAACAGGCGACATTGATAAGGCAATAAAAGTTCTTCTTGACATAGATGCCAAATCAGATGTTCTGAGCCAGAATATATGGAATATCCTGGGGGATTGTTATTTAAAGAAAGGTGACAAGCAAAGAGCAAGATTTGCATTCGGCGAGGCATCAAAGCTGAACTTTGACAGGAATATAAAAGAAGAGTCTCTTTTCAATTATGCAAAGCTGACTTATGAAACCTCCAATTCACCATTTGGTGAGGCTATTGAAGCATTCATGGAGTATATAGAACAATTCCCGGGGTCAGAAAGAATACAGGAAGCATACGATTATCTTGTCGGTACATATACACAGTTGAAAAACTACCGTGCCGCACTTGCTTCACTCGATAAGGTGCCTGAAAAGGATGCAAGGCTTGAAGCAGCATATCAGCGTGTTGCATTTTTCAGAGGTCTTGAGCTGTTTAAAAATCTACAGTTCGGGCAGGCTATAGATATGTTTGATAAATCACTCAAATATGAGAACTACAACCGATCGTTAAGATCTAGGGCAGTTTACTGGCGTGGCGAATCGTTTTACAGGCTTGGCCAGTATGAGAATGCGATTAAGGACTATGAATTATTCATGGGGCTGCCCGGTTCCGGACTTCTATCTGAATCTTTATTGTTACGGTATAATATCGGATCTTCTTACTTTAATCTGCAGGATTATACAAATGCTTTAAGTCACCTGCTTGCATTCAATGAAAATGCAGTAAATGTGAGTCCTGAAATACTTTCCGATACAAGGAACAGGATAGCTGACTGTTACTATATAGCAACAGATTACAAAATGGCAATCTCATATTATGAAAAGGTAATTGATATCGGATTGAAGGATGCTGATTATGCGATGTTTCAGAAAGGTTTTTCACTTGGACTGATGAATGATGCCCAGGGCAAAGTAAATACACTTTCAAGTCTCATACAGAAGTATCCATCCTCGCCGATCATACCTAATGCTGTTTTTGAAAGGGGCAGGGCATATGTTGTTCTTGAGAATTATAAACAGGGCGAATCTGATTTTAATAATGTGATATCTTCTTATCCGAATAGTCCTTTCGTTCCACGGGCAATTGTTCAGCTTGGACTACTGTATTATAATCTTGGCGAGAATGCAAAAGCAGTAGCTGAGTACAAGAGAGTAATTGAAAATTACAGGTCTTCGCCGGAAGCCCGTTACGCAATGACAGGATTGCGGAATGCATACGTTGATATGAATGACGTGAATTCATACTTTGCTTATGTGAGGACGCTCGGGGGTTATGGTGACGTCAATACAACTGAAAAAGATTCTCTGCTTTATACGTCAGGAGAAAACCTTTACATGAAAGGTAATTTTGAGAAAGCAAAAGAAGTATTCACCGGCTATCTTGCCGAATTCCCCAATGGTGTTTTCAGGCAGAATGCTGAGTTCTACCTTGCGGAATCATTGAGGGCCGACGGTAATAATGAAGAAGCGCTTAAGCTATATACTGATATTATTTCACTTCCTAACAGTGAATTTACTGAGCAGGCACTTGTAGCTGCTTCCGGTTTGTCGTTCGATAAAGAAGAATATGAGAAAGCATACGAATATTATGAAAGGCTTGAAAAGATAGCAACAAAAGACGATACAAAACTATCTGCTCTGAGAGGTCAGTTAAGATCGGCTTCCGAAGCAGGCGATGCACAGAAAACGATATCTGCTGCAACAAGGATTACTTCTTCGTCAGATGTTCCTGAAGAATTAATTCGTGAAGCAACCTTCCTCAGAGCAAGAGCTAACTACAGCCTGAATAATTCTACTGAAGCTCTGAATGATTTCAGGAAAGTTGCAACCGAAGTTACAAGCGAGGAAGGAGCAGAATCAAAATACATGGTTGCCGAATTACTTTATAAGAACGGACAAACTGCAGAAGCAGAAAAGATCGTTCAGGATTTTATCAATCAGAATACTCCGCATCAATACTGGATGGCCCGCATGTTCCTTCTTCTGGCAGATATCAGCATTAAAAAAGGCGACACTTTGCAGGCAAAGGCCACCCTCCAGAGCCTCAGAGATTATTATTCAGTTGAGGATGACGGTATCCTGGATGAAGTGAAAGGGAAACTTGATACTATTTCAGTTGATAATAAATGAAACAAAACTGAGCAGCGAACCTATGAGAACATTTTTCATATCTGTTGTTTTTACTCTCCTTTGCATTTTCAGTCTTTCAGCGCAGGAGAAGCCGTTGAAACGTGAAGTCACACTTTATAATCCATATAAGCCTTCACTTAATCAATCGGGAAAGATAAATTATATGCCCGATATGACTGATACGGCAAGATTCAGACCAGCGTTCAACTATAATGTTTCTGCTACTCCGTTTATGCCTTCATATACTGTCAGCCCGATCAAAGCGGCAGTACTTCAGCCAGATCCGCTTGACAAGCTTTATAAAAGTTATGTGAAAATTGGCCTTGGAAATTATTTTTCACCGCTTGCCACATTGAGTATCACAAATGAAAGATCGAAAAAAGGGGCAATAGGATTTTACGGGAACCATTATTCAAATAACGGAAATATAAAGCTTGCCAATGGCCGTAAGATCTTTGCCGGTTATATGGACAATGACCTGTCTCTCTTCGGCAGGAGATTTTTTAAAAGTTCAGTTATAGGCGGTTCAATTGATTATCTTCAGAAAACAAGGCATGCCTACGGTTATGATCCGGAAATACTCAACTTTGTCCCTGGCAAAAAAGATACCCGTCTTGGTTATGGAGATATAGGAGCTACTCTTTCGTTGTCTTCAACAAGAGCAGACTCATCCCGGTTTGCTTATCAATTCAGTCTCGGTTATGATTATTTCTATGATAACCAGGATTTTTCAAGAAACAGGCTGAAATTTAATGGTGAAATGGCTAAGCTTTATAAAGGCTTTTTTGCAGGGTCAGGTCTTGAATTTGTACACTTCAATAGTGTTGATAATCCCAGGGGAAATATAAGTAGTTCAGACTACATTTTTGCACTGAAACCATTCGTGAAAAAAAGCACAAGCCAGTGGCAGTTCAGGGTGGGTCTGCAGGCAGTGCTTGAAAAGTATATTGAGGAAGATGCAAAGGTGCATCTTTATCCGGATCTCGGGTTTGGCTTCAGCATAGTGCCTTCATACCTGGGTTTCTTCTCATCACTTACAGGCTATCTTGAGCAAAACGATCAGACTAAGACTATAGAAGAAAATCCTTTCATACTTCCCAAAGGAGATCTTTATTTAATACCGAATACTGATCATAAGCTTGTAGTGAAAGCAGGTTTCAGGGGAAATACCGGTTTAGACGGAACCTATGAATTGTCAGCCTCATATTCTCTTATTGATAATATGATTTTCTTTTCAAACCTCTTATCAAACGATACAATTTATGGAAGGGGGAATTATTTTCTGCCTTATTCAGACGATGTTGATGTCCTGAACATTCATGGAGGTATGAATGGAAGGTTCAGCAATAAACTTACATTTGACGGAAGGCTCAATTTCTATAAATATAACCTTACAAGTACTGATTTTCCAATAAACAGACCTGAATGGGATGTATCACTGGATCTGAAATATAACCTCCGCGACAAAATAATTGCAAGCCTTGGTGTTACAGCACTTGGATCAAGAACCAATATGGTAACAAGATTTCAGGGAGATCTGCCTGGTGCAATTTCGACTGTAAGTTATCTTGATGAGCCATGGCATCTGAATCTGAATCTCGGTGCAGAATACAGATATTCAAAGATACTTTCATTCTGGATGAAGTTTAATAATCTATCTGCACAACGATATAATGAATGGGCATTTTATCCCACCCATAGGTACCTGTTCATGCTCGGATTTACATATAGTCTGTAAGAAGATCCTTTCCGACCCGTTTTCCCGGGTAAAACCGGCCAACGTCCAGGTGATACGCCTGGAATCAGTGAAATGTTAATTTCTTAGCCCTTTTTGTGCATTATTTTAAGGTGCTTTTTTTGAAAAAAACGGATTAAAAGCATATATTTGTCCGTAATATTAATTTTCATAATATCAATAAATTAATACTGAAATTTTGAAGTTTGGCAAGGATAGCCGTAAAGGGGATTGAAGGCGGTCTGTTTTATTACAAAATATATGTCTGAAAACAAGTGCCGGAGGGATCTGTTTCCTCCTGTCATTTTCGGGCATAAACCGGATTTAAATTTTTTTCAAAATAAAAAGAGATGAGTGATAAGGAAAAGAAGTTGCAGGAAAAGGAATACTCAGCAGAGAATATCCAGGTACTGGAAGGTCTTGAAGCTGTCAGGAGAAGGCCTGCAATGTATATTGGCGATATTGGAATAAAAGGTTTGCATCACCTTGTTTATGAGGTTGTTGATAACTCAATAGATGAGGCGCTTGCCGGTTATTGCAACAGGATAGATGTTGTAATTCATGAGGATGGATCCCTGAATGTTACAGATAACGGGAGGGGAATTCCAACAGGAATGATGGAGAAGGAGAAGAAATCTGCCCTCGAAGTTGTTATGACCGTTCTCCATGCCGGAGGTAAATTCGATAAAGACTCATACAAAGTATCAGGCGGTCTTCATGGAGTTGGTGTTTCATGCGTTAATGCACTTTCAGATCAGCTTACTGTAGAGGTACAGAGGGAAGGAAAGATCTTCCGTCAGACATATTCAAAAGGAAAACCAACATCGCCTGTTGATGTTATCGGACAGTCTGATAAATCGGGTACTTCAACGACTTTTAAACCTGATGGAACTATCTTCCAGACTACAGAATTTAACTTCGAGATACTTGCTGCCCGCTTACGTGAGCTTGCATTCCTCAATAAAGGCATATTGCTGACAATCAAAGACATGCGCGAACTCGTTGAGAATGGAAACGGGGGGAAACCGCGCTATGAGGAATTTCATTCGGAGCAGGGTCTTAAAGAATTCGTTGAATACCTTGATGCAAACAGGGAGAGACTAATTGAAAAAGTTATACATATTACATACGATAAAACTGAAATACCTGTCGAAATTGCCCTGCAGTATAACAGCTCTTTTTCGGAGAATGTCCATTCTTATGTAAACAATATAAACACAATTGAAGGAGGTACTCATCTTGCAGGTTTCAGAAGAGGCCTGACCCGTACACTTAAAAAATATGCTGAGGATTCAGGTGCGACTGCAAAGCTGAAATTCGATATAAACGGTGATGATTTCAGGGAAGGACTTACAGCGATCGTTTCTGTTAAGGTACAGGAGCCTCAGTTCGAAGGTCAGACAAAGACAAAACTGGGCAATAATGAGGTTATGGGCGCTGTTGACCAGGCTGTAAGCGCAATGCTTACAAATTATCTTGAAGAAAATCCAAAAGATGCACGAGTGATTGTTCAAAAGGTCATCCTTGCTGCAACAGCACGGCATGCAGCAAGAAAAGCCCGCGAACTTGTGCAGAGGAAGAATGAATTCTCAGGATCAGGATTACCTGGTAAGCTGGCTGATTGCGCCGACAGGGACCCTTCAAAATGCGAAATTTACCTTGTTGAGGGTGATTCTGCAGGAGGAACGGCAAAACAGGGCCGCGACCGCCGTTTCCAGGCTATTCTGCCTCTCAGAGGTAAAATCCTGAACGTTGAGAAAGCAATGCAGCACAGGATATATGAGAGTGAGGAAATTAAAAACATCTTTACTGCTCTTGGAGTTCAGATAGGGACCGCTGAAGACAGCAAAGCGCTGGATATTTCAGGATTAAGGTATCATAAAGTTATAATAATGACTGATGCCGATGTAGACGGATCTCACATTACAACACTTATTATGACTTTCTTTTTCAGGTATATGGTCGACCTTATTAAATCGGGAATGATCTATATAGCTACTCCTCCTTTGTACCTGATCAAAAAAGGGAAACAGGAGCGTTATTGCTGGACCGAAGAAGAACGTGCAGCCGCTGTGGCCGAAATGGGACAGGGAAAGGAATCATCCGTATCGATACAACGATATAAAGGTCTTGGTGAAATGAACGCCGAGCAGTTGTGGTCAACAACAATGAACCCTGAGACGAGAACCCTCAGACAAGTTACAGTTGAGAGCGCTGCAGAAGCCGATCATATTTTTTCGATGCTGATGGGTGATGAAGTTCCTCCAAGAAGAGAATTCATTGAAACCCATGCAAAATATGCGAGGATTGATGCGTAAGTTCTTTAAAGCCCTTTTGGTTTTTCTCTTCCTGTATATTTCTTCAGTCTCTCTGTTTTCACAGGAAACTGACAAGATCATTTCCTCATTTTTCGATGAGGCTCTGACTGACAGGACTGCATACGGCCATCTTAAGTACCTGTGTAAACAGACAGGTGGCAGAATATGCGGTTCGGATGCTGCAGCAAAGGCAGTAAGATACACAATGCAGGCATTAAGAGATGCAGGTGCGGATACAGTCTGGCTGCAGGAGGTACAGGTGCCTCATTGGGTAAGAGGCACCGAAAAATGCACGATCATTTCGAAAAAACAGAAGAGCACAGATCTGTCGGTAGCTACTCTTGGATTGTCTGTTCCAACTCCTATGAATGGACTTACTGCTGGTGTTATTGAAGTGAAAAATATTCAGGATCTTCAGACAAAAGACAGGAAGCAGATTGAGGGTAAAATCGTTTTCTTTAATAACAAAGTAGATAACAGGCTCGTAAATACTTTTACCGGGTATAGCGGAGCTGTGAGGGAACGAACAATGGGTGCAGCCGAAGCATCAAAGTATGGAGCAGTCGCTGTGATTGTCAGATCTGTTACACAGTCTCTGGATGATTTTCCTCATACAGGAGTTACAAGTTATGATGACGGAACAGATAAAATCCCGGCAGTTGCAGTTTCAACACTCGGCGCAGAGTCTCTCAGCAATTACATTAAGAATGACCCTGATCTAAGAATCAGGCTACTTACAAAATGTAAAAGATACAATGATACGATATCATATAATGTTATAGGGGAAATCAGGGGTTCTGAAAAACCTCATGAGATTATTACTGCAGGAGGACATCTTGATTCCTGGGATATAACCGAAGGTGCACATGATGATGCCGGAGGATGTGTTCAGGCTATAGAAATGATACGTATGTACAAAAAGCTTGGTATAAGACCTAAAAGAACAATCAGGGCTGTAATGTTTATGAATGAGGAAATGTCAGGTACCGGAGGTAGAAAGTATGCACAATCAGGTGAGGGGAATGGTGATGTACATTACGCAGCTCTGGAATCTGATCGCGGTGTGATGAGCCCGCGCGGATTTAGCTTTGATGCTGAAGGAAAAAGACTTCAGGATCTTCAGTCTCTCCAAAAATGGTTCAACCCTTATAATATATCAGAATTTGAAAAAGGCGGAGGTGGTTCGGATATAAACCCGCTTAAAGCAAAGGGTGCCCTGCTGATCGGATATCTGCCTGATCCTCAAAGATATTTTTCATATCATCATTCTGCAAATGATACATTCGACCAGGTGAATATACGAGAACTCCAGATGGGAAGCGCAGCTATTGCTTCTCTAATCTATCTGATTGACATGTCTGATCTTTAAGCCCCAAATACTTTTCTCCTGATCTCAATTGCATAGTCCCCGCAAACTTCACTGCAGCAAAAACATCTTATGCATTTTTTGTCAGTAAGTATGATATGATCCGGTGAAGAAGTTGATGGTTTTATAGCTCCGACAGGGCATATTTTCACACATTTATGACATCCGGTACAGTTCTGTCTCAAGAAAACAGGGCGACGGTCGAATTTTCTTACAAAACCGATACGGTTCATTATAAATTTCAGAGAAATGTTGCTTGAACCGGAGAGAGGTATCCTTCTGAAATCAGTTTTTACAAGACTTTTAATATCAGGACCATCATAGATAATGTCATCAACAGATTGCAGCCATTTTTTCCTGTGAAGAGCTATTTTTGATGTTGGAATTACAAGAGTATTATAGCCTGCGATCTTTGATGCCATAATGTCAAGAGCGAGAGGATTTGTTGATCCAAGCAGGACACCGACATTGACAGGAATACCCCTTGCAGGACCGGGTCCTTCCATCCCGATAATTCCATCCATAAGAAAATAATGAGGGGTGACAGCTTCGTTCAGATCAACAAGCAATTCACTGAAACCATTGCGGTCACTATGAAGCGCATGCTGTTTTGTCTTGCTAAAAGCGGGAACGAGACCGAGTGTATTCTTTATTGCACCTGTAAAATAAACAAGCTCGTGATTCTTGAATTTCGGAAGAGAGAATATAAGATCAACATTATCGACTATCGATGCTACTTTTATTTTCCCTTTCACAAGCGCTTTTTCAACCGGGTTTTCAGTGAAGTTAATCCACTCGATACCCATTCTCTCGCATACATCCCAGATCCCGGATTTAACCGGTCTGAACCTGTTCAGGTGTATAGCTGGAGAATCTCCGGCCACAACGATGGCACCTTCTTCCTTAAGGAACATTGCCATGGCTTCAAATACTACAGGATGTGTGCTGATACATTTAGCAGGATCATTATCGCTGAGGATATTTGGCTTCAAAAGAACCTTCCTGCCCTTAACATCGGGACCTTCTGTTACTTTATAAATTTCCCTGATTAACCCGACAATTTCTTCGAGGTTATACTCTGTACATTTTCTTACCGCGATCCGGTTGTTCATAGGATGGTTTTTTAAGAGCGTCAAATATAACAAAATATGAAATAGCAGAGCGGGGAGCAAGGAGCAGAATGGATGATGGGCAGAATGGGTACTTTAGCTCACTTTAGTCACTTTAGTCACTTCTTAATACTCCAGAATAATTTCCTTCAGAATTTTTTCGTAATGACTGACGATATTTTTTTGCGGACCTGGAAAATCATTTGTTATAAATGCGAAAACCATCTCTCTGCCGGATTTTGTTGTGAAATACCCGGCATAGCTTCTTACTCTTGTCATTGAACCGCTTTTAGCCCTGAGGTTTCCGTTAAATACATTATCCCTGAAAAAGTTCTTAAGAGTGCCTTCTTTGCCTGCTTCCGGAAGAGAGTTATAGTATTGATCAAAATATTTTCCGTGTTGTTTCATATACATCAGGAGAGAAACTATGATCCTGGCATTAATTGAATTTGCAGGTGAAAGTCCGCTTCCGTCAGCAATAAATGCTCCATCAGTGTCAATTCCTATACTGTCGAGATATTGGACAACAATATCTATACCTGCTGATGTTGTTCCCTGACCTCTGAACTTTTTACCCATTTCCTTCAGAAGGTGTTCAGCATACAGGTTAACACTCTCATGATTAAGAACCTCTGTTATCTCTGAAAGGGGAGGCGAAACATATTCAGAAACCACTGTGAAAGTATTAACAGTACTTTGCTTTTCAAGTCTTGTTGTTGAGGGATCGCCGGTCACTTTTATTTCTGCTGACTTCAGCCTGTTATAAATCATTGTTGCTATCAGAAGGGGAGGGTCTGGTATAGAAGCGCTAAGCACAAAATCCTCCCTGTTTTCGGGAATAGATCCTGAGATCCATCCACCGGAGCTGTAAGGAGGCTCAAAAACGTATCCACGGTCAGTTGTTCCTGAGGCAATAAGATTATTAGTTAATTCAAATCCGCAATCAGGAGGGGCAATCCTCGTAACAGAGGGTTTAGTACCGTTTCCTGAAGTTTTAAAATGGATATCATAAGAATTATCATAAACGGAGGCCCCATAAACTCCGGCTCCATAATAGTTACCAATATCTTCCCATATCCATTTCGATGGTACCGGCTGAAAGTCATAATATGAATCATCTGTCAGTACCTTTCCCTTAATTTTCCTGATACCATTGTTTCCAATCTCTTTTATCCATTTTTCAGGGAAGTCATTATAAAAACCAGGAAAATAATGCGATGCAAAAGATGGATCACCGCCTCCTTTAATTATAATATCACCCTTAAGTGTTCCTGTTCTTCTTATCTTTCCTGTGTATCCAAGCTCCGTTTTGAAAGTATAATCCGGGCCCAGAAGCTCCAGTGCTACTGCAGATGTTATAAGCTTCTGAATTGATGCAGGAGTCAGGCTCTTTTCCGAATTCATGTCGAATATTGATTCCCCTGTGATAACGTCTGCAACATAAAGAGAAAACGACGCATGCCTTATCGCTGAATCCGAAAGGAAATTGTCTGAAGCCTGTGAATGCGCCTGTACTAAAAGCAATGAGAAAAGGAACATGAAGAGTGTCCTCATTGAATTTCAGGTTTATTCATCTTCAGTGTTGATAATAATCCGCATGCAGCCTGGATGTCTTCACCGCGGCTTGCCCTTATAGTTGTGAGTATGCCTTTTGCATTAAGGGCATCTTTGAAGCGGTTTATTGTTCCTTCATCAGGGCTGACAAACTCTGATCCCGGAATTGCGTGGAATCTTATAATATTGATCCTGCATTTAATTCCGTTCAGTATCCGTGAAAGCTCTTTCACATGCCCTGGTGAATCATTTATGTCCTTAAAAATTATATATTCGAAAGACACACGGCGCTGACTGTTCATCTCGAAATTCCTGATTATATCAAGGACTTCCTCAATTGTATTCGTGCGCTGAACAGGCATGAGCTTTCTTCTTTCATCATCGAAAGGTGAATGAAGGCTGACTGCAAGATGGCATCTGCTTTTCTCAAGAAATTGTTTTATTCCGGAGATCAGGCCTACTGTGCTCACAGTTATTCGTGTCGGACTCCAGGCATATCCCCATTCACCAGTGAGGATATCAAGGCTCTTCAGAACTTCTGTGAGGTTATCAAGGGGTTCGCCCATCCCCATGTATACAACGTTTGTCAGTGTCTTGAATTCTGGCAGGCTCCTGAACTGATTGAGTATCTCATTCGAAGAAAGACTTCCCTGGAAACCCTGTCTGCCCGTCATACAGAAGATGCATCCCATCTTGCAACCTGCCTGTGATGACACACATATTGTAGCCCTTTCTTTTTCAGGTATATAGGCTGTCTCTATAAATTTATTGTTAAGTACCCTGAAGAGATATTTTTTTGTACCGTCAGCGCTTGCCGATTCTCTGACAGGCGCTGATAATCCATACTCGTATTCATTTTCAAGCATCTCCCTTGTTTTCTTCGAGAGATTTGTCATTTCTTCTATGGATCCGATCTCCTTTTTATATAACCAATCGGAGATCTGTCGGGCAGCAAAGCCTGGTAATCCAAGCCTTTTTGTAACTGCAATCAGTTCATTTAATGTTTTTCCGTATAATTTTTCTTTCATATTTCTTCCCTCTCCGGATCTTTTTTCCTAATTAAACCCGTACCCTGCTTTTTGCAGATCCTTCACGTTCTTAAAAGGTTTAGGAGGATTCAGATATCTGTTCAGATGATTGTAAATTTTCAATCTTATCTCCTTAGCCTGCATATAATCCATCCTGTCGAATGAATGCCCCCCGGGCATATCTTTAAATATTTCATATTCGAAATTCTGAGCTCCTTCAGCTTTCAGGGATTTAATAAGATGTTCAACTTCGAGAACATTCACATCCTCATCATTCGTATTGGTATGAATCAGTAAGGGAGTATTCTTGTATTTTGAAGTCTGCCAGGCAGGTGATCTTTTCCTGTACTCGGCCACATTCTCATCGGCTGGTTTGCCGATAGCACGCTGACCGGAAAACAGATCACGGTATTCCTGGTCCTTATATCCCATCCTTGCAATCAGATCGCTGACAGGGACACCTGTGAAAGCAACCCTGTAATCTTCAGGATATTCAAAGATGTTGAACAGAGCAATGTATCCACCATGACTCCAACCGATAATACCAACCCTGTTCTTATCAACAATTGAATAGTTATCAATCATGTACTTTCTGCCTGCATCCACATCCTGTACTTCAAGTCCGCCATAATCGATTGTATTGAAAAAGCCTCCACCGTAGCCTGTTGATCCCCTGTATTCCGTAGCAATTACTATGTATCCCTGGGAAACCATCTCACGTATTATATGAGCATAATATGTATCAAAATTTCCATGAACACCTCCATGTGGAAAAACAAGTAACGGGTATTTCTTAGCCGGATCCGCATCCTTCGGAATGAATATATAGCTCCATATTTTTACAGGATTTCCTGCTCCCTGTCCGGTCGGATTACTTTCAACTGCAAGAGGAGGTCCGGTAAAGAATACTTTATCAATAACAGCAATATCACCTGCCTTATTATACCATTGTACATCATCAATCTTCTTTTCAAGGATATCAAATCTATGGCTGAGCTCGGTGAACTGTGAGCCTATATTTTCAAGAGAATTCATTATCTCTTCTGTACCGGGCTGAGCTTCTATACACAAGCAGAACGCAATCGCAAAGAAAAGTATGACAGCAGATTTTTTCATTTGGAAGAGTTTGATTGTTAATTTTTTTAACTGTGCAAAGTTAGTTTAAAACAAATTAAAGTATGAAGTTGTCTGTCAAATTGTCATAGAATAAAGATTTAAAGCTATTGCTGAGAATTGACAGATTTATTTTCGACAATCAGAAACTTGCCAGACTGAACTGTACTCAGCATCAAATGAGGCCCGAAGACATATCACTATTGTATGTTAAAGCGCTTTTACAAGCTTGTTAAAGTCTTGTTAAATATAACGTTAAACAGAATAATGACATTCTTTTTGTATGATCTTTGTGTGTCTTCAGACAAGGTTTAGAAGTTATTTAATAGATCTGTTGTGAAAACAATAACAATAAACCGGAACAAAAGATTATAGAGTCTGTTTTTAATTTAAATGAAAATACGCTATGAAAAGTAAAAATTTATTGGCAGGTTTTTTAATGGCGATTTTAGGTGCAGTTGTCGCTCTGTTCGCCTATACGAAATTCATTGAAAAAGCCCCTGCTGAAGTAATGAAGGATTCGGCCCGCAATTATGATAATGAAGCCCAGGCATATCTGACTTCATTGCAACAGCGTGCCGGGCAGATCGATTTTACGTATGCAGCCGAACAAACAGTTCATGCTGTTGTGCATGTAAGGACAAAGAGTATGATGGGTGCAGAACCCCAGAATCCGATTATGGAATTTTTCTATGGCCCTCAGTACCAGCAGAAACCTCGTGAAGTAAGAGGTTATGGTTCAGGTGTCATTATATCCGCTGATGGTTACATTATAACAAATAACCATGTTATTGAAGATGCAGAAGATGTTGAAGTTGCGCTTAATGACAGGAGGATATTTACTGCTGAAGTTATTGGCCGTGACCCTGCAACCGATCTGGCGCTTTTGAAGATCAAGGGCACTAATTTTCCCTTTATAAGATATGGTAATTCTGATGAACTTAAAGTTGGTGAGTGGGTTCTTGCAGTTGGTAATCCTTTTAATCTTACATCGACTGTAACTGCAGGTATTGTGAGTGCAAAGGGAAGAAGCCTTCAGTTGAACCAGGGAGATTATGCAATTGAGTCGTTTATACAAACTGATGCCGCACTTAATATGGGAAATTCAGGCGGCGCTCTTGTTGATACAAACGGCAATCTTGTAGGGATAACATCAGCAATCCTTTCTCCAAGTGGAGCTTATGCAGGAAACTCATTTGCAATTCCTGTTTCAATAGTGAAGAAAGTTATTGATGACATTAGAGAATTCGGAACAGTACAGAGAGCATTGATTGGTGTCAATATAAAAGATGTCGACAATGAAGATGCAGATAAGTTTAAGCTCGATGAAGTCAAAGGTGTCCTCATAACCAATGTCGTGGATAATGGCGCTGCCGAAGCTGCTGGTCTTAAGGAAGATGACATCATTGTTGGATTTGATGGTCAGCCTGTCAATACTGTCAGCGAATTGCAGGAGCATGTAGGAAGACATCGTCCCGGGGATAAGGCAACATTGACATATCTTAGAAATGGCAAGGAAAACAGTATCTCACTTGTTTTGAAGAATGCCTCTGGGAATACTAACGTTGTCAGGTATGATGCTGGGAGCAACGTGGCGTTTGGCGCAAAACTTCAGGCTGTAGAGTCATCAGACATGAAAAAATTCAGGATCGATTATGGTGTAAAAGTTATCGATCCCGGAAACGGAAGATTTAAAGATATAGGTGTTCCCAAAGGTTTCATTATCCTGTCAATAAACGGTAAGAAAGTTGAGAAACCATCTGATGTAAGACAGTATTCAAATAACGAATCTGATCTTAAGTCGATTGGCGGAATACAGCCTGACGGGACTATCCTTAACTATCAATTCGGGAATTAAATAATCATTTGATATTTTGAATGTTGTGCCGGGGATAATGAATGTCGTAATCCCATGCACAACATTCCTAATATTTTTTTGTTATTAAGTAATAATAGAACTATCTTTGCGCAAATTTTTTCGGAGGCATAATGAGACAATTAAAAATTACCAAATCCATAACCAACAGGGAAAGTGCATCACTAGACAAGTATTTACAGGAGATTGGTAAGGAAGAGTTGATATCGGTTGAAGAAGAAGTCGAATTAGCTCAAAGGATTAAAAAAGGGGACAGAGCAGCTCTCGAAAAACTAACAAAAGCAAATCTTCGTTTCGTTGTTTCTGTGGCTAAACAATACCAGAACCAGGGATTAAGTTTACCCGATCTTATTAATGAGGGTAACCTTGGACTTATTAAAGCTGCGGAAAAATTCGATGAAACAAGGGGATTTAAGTTCATTTCCTATGCTGTCTGGTGGATCAGACAGTCAATTTTGCAGGCGCTTGCAGAACAATCAAGGATCGTTAGATTACCTTTGAACCAGGTAGGTTCACTGAATAAGATTAACAAGGCCTTTTCAAAATTCGAGCAGGAAAATGAACGTACCCCGTCACCGGAGGAACTTGCTGATGTCCTCGAGTTACCAAAAGAAAAAGTAACCGATACTCTTAAAGTGTCGGGAAGACATGTTTCTGTCGATGCACCGTTCATTGAAGGTGAGGATAACAGTTTGCTTGATGTACTCACAAATTCCGATTCTCCCGTAGCTGATAAGCTGCTCATGGATGAATCCCTTTCTAGGGAAATTTACAGGGCGCTTGCAACACTAACCGAAAGGGAAAGGGACATAATCAGGTATTTCTTCGGCATAGGATGCCAGGAAATGACTCTGGAGGAAATAGGTGAGAAATTCGGGCTAACGCGAGAGAGAGTACGCCAGATCAAGGAAAAAGCGATCAGAAGATTAAGGCATACATCACGCAGCAGATTATTGAAGGGTTATTTGGGTTAGATATACCGGATAAACGGTAGAGTAAAGGCGTTCCTACGGAGCGCCTTTCTTTGCTCTAGAGCTTCAGAAACTTACCTGTTCTTCTCCATTTGCTGTTCCTCAGCTCAACTATGTATACCCCTGAAGCTTTATCATTCAGATCTATACTTAACTGATCATCCTGCCTGATTCCAGCCGGACCCGATGAATATACAAGATTGCCCCGGATGTCGCGTACATCGATTGACACAGGTTCGTGCTGATCTGCGATTCTCAAATTAATTATTCCATTACAGGGATTTGGATAAAGAGTAAATTCAGGTGAATTGTTATACTTGTGTGAAACAGCATGAGCTTCTGAAGGTTTTCCATTGCTTATAGTATCTGCATCAGTTGCCAGAACGGCATTGGATCTGATTGTTACATTAAAAACTACCTGGCTGCCATCTTCCCTGATATCTGAAATATACAATCCTCCAGGATTGCCATCCTGTAAAAAACCTGCAGGATTTGTATCGTCGGTTATAGAAGTCCTTCCTGAGGCAGAGCTTAAAAAGGCTTCGGTGTAATCCCCGTTGCTTATTGTGGATCCTCCCGGCCTGTAAACATATATTTCATCGGGTGGCCCTTCAGAATTTCCATTCTTTGAAGGATTTACCCTGCTGACTATCAAACCCGATCCCGGTAGATTCGCTTCAAAGTATCCCGACTTTCTCCTGTACTCAAGCACATAATATTCTTCATCAGAAAATGGAGATTTTATCATGTAGCAGTTCATATCAGGAGACGTCAGCGGATTAAGCATGTATGTGCCCGACTGTGTTATTTCCCGGATTTCACGGATCCATGTGCTGCCTGAATATTTCCATTTCATATAGGCTGTCATGTGACCATTTCCTGTCTCCATAATATCCCAGCTACCGACAGGATTAATAAAGCCCTGGTTGCCATAATGGTACAGGTCAGGGGCGCCCAGGGTGTGAAACATTTCATGACATAAAGTCCTGACTGATATCTGACTTTCGGGCTGAAAAATATAATTGTAAACCTTTTTCCCGTTAATTAATATTTCTTTAGAGAAGAGCATCCATCTGTGAGCCCATAACAGCTCATTCCAGGAACCAGTACTTCCTCTTATAATGAAACATACGTTATCAACATACCCGTCACTATCAGAATCAAGATCCAGCTCTGCAGGCACAGGAGATTGTGTATTTATCCATGTAATTGCATCGGCAATAAGTGAATGCTCCCTGAGAGTTCTCTCATCAAAATTTTTATAGCCTTTGGGGTTTGTTGTTTCATTGTACGGTTCAAAGAATGCTCTTTCCCTATAATCCATGTATGAAATGTTCAAAGATGGATCGCACCGGGGATAATGCAAGCTAGTTACATCAAGCTTATTATATGAGACTTCAAGGAAGTACGATTTTAGTGAAATACCCATAGGGGAGTTAAAAAGATCAGTGAAAGTCTTTCTTGGTTGTGTAAATTCGGGATCATCAGAAAATCTTAGGTATATGACGATGTTATTCAGAGTGCCTGTATGAGGACCATTTCCGGAGCCACTTTTCTTAAGCGATCTGAAATTGTTCATGCTTTCAAAGCGATTCCTGTATTCTTCAGATGATATCCCTACACCTTTCTTTAAACCGGCTTTCAGAGGGCTTGTCCTGCCGGCGATAAATGTTGAAGGTTTCACGTTATTTCCATCCTGCAAGGCGTAATAATAGTAGCCATCAGGAGCCTGTACTATTGTGTAATTGTCTGAATCATGGATCCTGACGTAAAATTCATCCCCTGAAATGAAACAACTTATAACCTGCCCGTCAGGCTGTTTGATCGTATATGGAAGCTTTTCGAAGTAGTCTGCTCTGATATAGCAGTGTATTGCTAAAAATGAAATTAATAGGCTGAATTTCTTCATGGTTAAAGTCAGAAGTTAATAAAAAGGTATCAGAAAAACACCAGGCATTGCTTATTTGTTCATTGCTACACCCCGACCGGCATTGATTTAAATATCTCTTATTAAAAAAACAAGCAGCCGCAAGTATTGACGGGCATGTACTTTGCAATTGGATGCTTGAATTTCGAAGCTGAAGCATATAGGAAAGCTAAGTATATGGTAACAAACTAATAGGTAACAAACTAATAGGTAACAAACTAAACGGTAACAAACTAAAAGGTAACTAACTATTAGGTAAGTTTAAATTTATTTTCATACATTTGTCAAAATTACTGGTATGGAAACGCCTTTTGTCTTCGGGAAAATTGTTTATGATAAAGATTTTACAGACAGGGAGCAGGAGTCAGAGAAGCTTCTGTCATGTTTTATTTCCTCAGTCAATACGATACTGATTTCTCCAAGAAGATGGGGTAAATCTTCACTCGTTCTAAAGGTTTCTGAGTTAGTAAAGAAAAAAGATAAAAACATACATATATGCTTCATTGATCTTAATAATGTAAGAACCGAGGAACAGTTTTACAAGCAATTTACAACAGAGGTTTTGAAAGTGATGTCAACAAAAACTCAGGTACTTCTGGATAATGCAAAGAAATTTTTAGGCAGATTCGTTCCAGTTATCTCTTTAAATCCTTTGCCTGGGTCTGAATTCAAGTTAAGCCTGGATTGGGAGGAAGTAAAGAGAGAACCTGATGACATTCTGGACCTGCCTGAAAAAATATGCAAGTCGGCAAATAAAAAGCTTGTGATATGCATTGATGAATTTCAGAATATTTCAGAATTAGGGGATCCTCTTGGTTTTCAGAAGAAATTGCGATCGCACTGGCAAAAGCACAGAAAAGTATCTTATTGTCTTTATGGGAGCAAAAAACGCATGATGACAGACGTATTTACTTCCCCTTCAATGCCTTTTTTCAGATTCGGAGAAGTAATTTTCCTGGATAAAATATCTACTTCTGACTGGGTAAAGTTTATCGTTAAACGTTTCAGGGATACAGGTAAAAAAATAACTAAAAAAGAGGCTTTGATGATATCAGACCTGGCCGATTGTCATCCGTATTTTGTTCAGCAGCTTGCTCAGCAATCATGGCTAAGAACAGAAAAAGCCTGCAATCCGGATATTATCAGAGCATCTTTCGGCGATATTGTGCTTCAATTAAGTTTGCTTTATCAAAATCTGACCGATAACTTTAGCACAACCCAGTTAAACCTGCTTAAAGCATTGCTAAACGACGAAGAACAACTTAGTTCACAAAAGATAATACAGGAATATGGACTGGGAACCTCAGCAAATGTGACAAAGATCAAGAAGACTTTATCCGACAAAGAAATAATTGATCTTCAAAATGATAAAATTTCTTTTCTGGACCCACTTTATAAATATTGGCTAAAAGAGTACTTTTTTAAAATAGACCAATAATGTTCGGCTGTCTGAGGAAACGGTTTACATTTCAATTCTCAAATTGAAGAACATCATTGTTTCAAAATACTGAATTCTCCTCTTTGATCCTGAAGAAAGTAAAATTTTCATGTATGGTTTTAATGACAAGATCTTGATATAGTTCTTTATCATTAAATTGAGCCAATTAATATAAAAGATAGCTAATTTTGCAGTTTAAAAACTCTTGCAGAAAAAGCCGGAGTAGTGCAACTATGGATTTCAAGCTCACATCAGATTTTCAGCCCACTGGCGATCAGCCTGAAGCTATTCAGCAACTTGTTGAAGGACTTCAAAGCGGAGTCCGGTACCAGACACTGCTGGGAGTAACAGGATCAGGAAAGACTTTCACAATTGCTAATTTAGTCGCTCGCGTAAACAGACCTGTTCTTGTGCTGAGCCATAATAAGACCCTTGCTGCCCAGCTATATGGCGAATTCAAGCAGTTCTTCCCTGAAAACAGGGTTGAGTACTTTGTTTCTTATTACGACTATTACCAGCCTGAAGCTTACCTGCCTGTTTCAGATACATATATCGAAAAAGATCTTTCGATAAATGAAGAGATCGAAAAGCTTCGCCTGAGCGCAACATCTGCATTATTGTCAGGACGAAAGGATGTTATAGTGGTTTCATCTGTTTCATGCATCTATGGTATCGGGAATCCTGATGATTTTCATTCAAATACGGTTCACCTTAAGACAGGTCAGAATATTGGACGCAATGTTCTCCTGCGGAAGCTCGTGGACAGTTTATATTCGCGGAATGAGATAGAATTCAAACATGGAACATTTCGTGTCAGGGGCGATACAGTCGATGTTTTTCCGGCTTATACAGATATCGCTGTCAGGATCTCTTTTTTCGGAGAACAGATAGAAGAGATAAATACTTTCGATCCTCTTAACGGGAACAGGATTGATGTTTTGCCCGAATACATAATTTATCCGGCAAACATATTTGTCACAACAAGGGAGAGGATTAATCTTGCTGTTAAAGAAATCCAGGATGATCTTGTAAGTCAGGTGCTTCATTTTAACGAGACCGGCAAAAAAGAAGAGGCAAAAAGGCTTGAGCAAAGGGTTTTATACGACCTTGAGATGATCAAGGAACTTGGTTATTGCAGCGGCATAGAGAATTATTCAAGATATTTTGATGGCAGGGTCGAAGGTACAAGACCATTCTGCCTTCTTGATTATTTCCCGGATGATTTCATAACAGTAATTGATGAAAGCCATGTGAGTGTTCCCCAGATAAGGGCAATGTATGGAGGGGATCATTCAAGAAAGCAGACACTTGTTGAATATGGTTTCAGGCTCCCGGCTGCACTTGATAACAGACCAATGCGGATTGAAGAATTCGAAGCGCTGACCGGGCAGACTATCTATGTCAGTGCAACACCGGCTGATTACGAGCTTGAAAAGAGCGAAGGTGTATTTGTTGACCAGATTATAAGACCTACCGGGTTGCTTGATCCCCCGATAGAGATCAGGCCAAGCCTGAACCAGATTGATGACCTTATGGCTGAAATAAGAACAAGGTCCAAAGCAGGCGAGAGGACACTTGTCACAACAATCACAAAGAGAATGGCAGAGGAACTATCCTCATACCTTATAAGATACGGGATAAGGTGCAGTTATATACATTCGGATATCGAGACACTCCAGAGGATTGAGATCATGGATGGCCTTAGAAGCGGATCTATAGATGTGCTTGTTGGCGTGAATCTTCTGAGGGAAGGTCTTGATCTTCCTGAGGTTTCTCTTGTTGCCATTCTTGATGCCGACAAGGAAGGTTTTCTCAGATCTGCAAGATCGCTTACACAAACAGCAGGCAGGGCTGCAAGAAATCTGAACGGAAAAGTGATTATGTATGCTGATTCAATTACTGACAGCATGCAGCAGACAATTAACGAAACGAACAGGAGAAGGGCAAAGCAGATGAAGTATAATGAAGAGATGGGCATTACACCAACGCAGATTATAAAGCGGACAGGTTCTGCCCTGAGCGGCCTTGGCAGAAAAGGGAAACAGCTGCAGCCTTATATTGAACCTGAGAAACCAGATATTGCTGCCGATCCTGTTGTAAGGTATATGAACACGGAAGCCCTTGAAAAGGCAATAGAAAAAGCCCGCAAGAATATGGAAAAAGCAGCTTCTGAACTCGATTTTGTCCAGGCTGCCCGGTTCAGGGACGAAATGGCTGAATTACAGGGGTTGCTGAGGAGTAAAGGATAGATTTAACTGCTCACTTTGATGACGCTCACTTCGGCTCCGTTCAGTGAGCGGTGATTATCGATGACGCTCACTTCGACTCCGCTCACTTCGGCTCCGCTCAGTGAGCCTATCAGAAGCGAGCTGTCTTTATTTCGATTTTGTTGCCGACCAGTCGGCCTTGTTACCACCGCTTGTATATGTTCCTGATATTGTGCTTCCGTTTACCTGCCCTGAATATACAGCAGGGCCAACTTTGAATGTAACACCTGTTCCGTTAATATTGCCTTCAGAAACAGGCAGGTTCTTTCCATCCTGTTTCAGGGTTCCATAAAACTTCTGGAATTCCTGGTTTAAAGTAAGTTCTCCTTTCCCCATTTTCCAGGTTCCTTCAATCTTTGCAGGTACAATCCAGAGAAGCGCCGTATTCCAGCTTGTATTCTCGTCAATTGTTACTTCAAGGTCAGGTTTCCAGTCACCCATTGTAAATGTGTTTGTGACGATACGTGTTCCGGGTTTCAGCTCAAGAAGCTTTGGCCTTAGTCTGAGGTTGATTTCCGGGAGGAGAAACATTGTAATTACAGTGGCATCAGAAAAATCATATTCAAAAAGGTCAGCCTTGACAAAATTTGTCCTGTCGCTGACTCCCGCTTCTGCAGCTCTTTTCTTTGAAAGCTCAACCATATCGGGATTATACTCTACACCAGTAGCTTTCGCCTTCAGTTTGGCGGCGGCAATAACAGTACGGCCATCGCCGGAACCGAGATCGATAACATAATCCTGGGGAGTCACTTTGGCTATTTCAAGCATCTTGGCAACCAATGCATCAGGTGTGGGAACCCAGATAACATCCTTTCCTGCCTGTCCGACATGCGGCACATAATCTGAGCTTTTATTGTTTTGCCCGTAAATGCTGAAGGTTATAATGCAAAGAGCAAAGGTTAAAAATGATTTTCCAATAGAAAGTGATGATTTCATGGGTAACCTCCTTTATGTATAAGCGAGAATGTTATTAAAATGAAATATTAAAATTACAAAAATTATATTTTATTACCAACCAGACTGTTAACATATTTTGCTATAGCCAGGCATGATGTGAGGCCGGGTGACTCCATTCCTATCAGGTTGATGAATCCGGGCATACCTTTATCGCTTTCCTCTGCAATATAAAAATCGCGTTGAGGATCACCCTGTTTCTGAGTCTTTGGTCTTATACCTGCCATATCAGGCGAAATATCGTTAAGCTCAAGAAATGGCAGGAACTTCTTTGCCGATTTCCAGAATCCTTCCTGTTTTGAGGGAGTCAGTCTGTAATCATATTCATTCTTCTCAAGATATCCGACATCAGGACCTAACCTGACACCGCCACCCATGTCAACGGTAATGTGTATTCCTATTCCTTCCATGTTGCGATGTGGAACCGGGTAAACCAACCTTTTTATAAGCCTGTTTTTGGGCGGATTGATCCTGAAGTATTCACCTTTGCAGAAATGTATCTTCAACTCTTCATCGTACATGCCGGCCATTTCTGAAATTTTGTCGGCCTCAAGCCCGGCAGAATTAATTACAATTTCAGAAGAGAATGAAAAGTAGTTATTATCGGCATCGAGAAGTGTAATTTCATATCCACCGTCAATTTTTCCTATACCGGTAACTTTGCTTCCATAAGCTATCTGGCCTCCGTTGTTTAATGTGTTCGTTTCAAACTGCTTCATTAGACTGTGAGAATCAATAATTCCGGTGGTTGGAGAAAAAAGCGCCTGTACAGCCAGGATGTGAGGCTCCATCTCCCGTATTTCTTCTCTGTCGGTTAAAATCAATTCGACGCCATTGACAGCAGCTGTGATTTTTATTTCTTCGATTATTCTTATTTCGTCTTCACTTGTTGCAACTATAAGCTTCCCGCAATTTCTGAATGGTATATCATATTTTTTGCAATATTCATATAACATCTGATTCCCTTCCACACAGAGCTTTGCTTTAAGGCTGCCGGCAGGATAATAAATTCCGGCATGAATGACTTCACTGTTCCTGCTGCTTGTTTCCTGACCGAAGCCAGTGTGTTTTTCAACAACGAAAACCCCGGGGAAGGA
Source organism: Bacteroidales bacterium (assembly GCA_036261265.1). Classification (GTDB taxonomy): domain Bacteria; phylum Bacteroidota; class Bacteroidia; order Bacteroidales; family VadinHA17; genus LD21. The sequence continues at coordinate 32,184 of DATALC010000046.1, read as the reverse complement.
AGCTGATAGATTATCTGCTATTGCAAGGCCAATAACACCTGCGCCAATAATTGTAATTCGTGCATCCATAACAGAACAATAGATTTTGCCATAAAAATAGGCGATTTTATCTGCCTTCCTGTATCCCGTCATCGGATTTTATAATACATTAGCAATAAGGAATTCATCGTCAATATATGCATGGGATATGAAAAAGCTAATCTACTTCCTTCTTCTTCTGATTTCATCCTGTTCAGGTGAAAAAACTGATAACTGGAATCTGGTCTGGTCAGATGAATTTGAGGAACCTGGCCTTCCTTCTGTCTCAGACTGGGTGAATGAAACAGGTTTTATACGCAATAATGAGCTTCAGTATTACACCGAAAGAAGGATTGAAAATACTGAGGTAAAAGATGGAAACCTGATGATAATAGGTAGAAAGGAGCCATGGATATACAACAATGATACTGCTGATTATACTTCGGCAAGCATAACAACTGACGGGAAGCGCAGCTGGACATACGGGAAGATAGAGGCAAGGATCAAATTGCCGGAAGGGCAGGGCTTATGGCCGGCTTTCTGGATGCTTGGTCAGAATATTCACCAGGCTGGCTGGCCCAAATGTGGTGAAATAGACATCATGGAACATATAAATAAGCTTGATATTGTACACGGAACTCTTCACTGGGACAACAATGGGCATGTTTCATCAGGTGATACAATAGCATGCAATGTTACAGATTATCACATCTACTCTGTTGAATGGAATAGTAATTCAATAAAATGGCTCCTTGATGGAAAAGAGTATCATGTTGTAAATGTAAAAGACAGTGTGAACAATACAGAAGAATTTCAAAAACCTCATTATATAATTCTCAATCTTGCAATAGGAGGGGAGTGGCCGAAAAATCCTGATGAAACAACAGTCTTTCCCGATACTGTTTTTGTTGATTATGTGAGAGTTTATCAGAAAAACAGCAATTAATAAAACTTCGTTTATAAAATACTTTAGATATCGGTTTTCATAAATAGCATATAATCAACAGGATACCTCTGCTGGCGTGAAAATGTTTAAGAAATATTAGATTTTCCGGATATTTTATTACTTTTATCTGATCTTGCTTGGAATTTAAAGATCAAGTATTTCCCGCAGTATGAAAAGAGCCATATTATTTCTCTGCATTGTTTCCTTCGTACTCCAGATAAATGGTCAGCAGTCTCTGAGCACGGAGGTTGATCGCAGCTATTTTGTTACGCATGACAAATCAGAACTCGTTAAGAAGCTTGCAGATCTGCCTTGCGGAATAAAGTCTGATGATCCTCTGGAAGTGATACTCCATAAGCTGGATGTTTATCTTAATAATTTTAAGCCATCGCCTGAATACAGCGATGATATTTATGCTCTTGAAGCCAATAAGCAGGCGCTTAAAAGCGTCATGCAGGGGGGGTATGGGATCGGTTCTGTATTGATTGACCAGAATGGAAAGATCATTGCTGCAGCACACAACAGCCAGATACAGGAGCACAGGTCAGATCTTCATGCAGAGATGACTCTTCTGACAAAATTTGAAGAGAGTCACAAGGCAAAGAAGTATATGAATATATACGTTTACAAGCCTGGCCTTGTAGTATTCAGCTCTGCAGAACCCTGTCCAATGTGCTTCATCCGCATAAATACAACTGGAGCTGACACACGTTACTGTACACCAGGTCCCGATGATGGTATGGCCAGCAGGTCAGATTTTCTTCCCCCGGCATGGAAAGAAATGGCTGAGAAAAGAAAGGTCAGCCTTGGCGATTGCTCACAGGTTATGCAGAAAATTGCACATCTGTTATTCTATTCCTACTATTTTGACAACAGGGGACCAAAAGAAGAATAAGCTTTTCGCGGTTTATTCTATCTCCTGTAAAAATCTTTCAGCATCAATAGCGGCCATGCATCCTGAACCAGCTGCAGTTACTGCCTGTCTGTAATGAGGATCCTGAACATCGCCGGCAGCAAATATCCCGGGAATTTTTGTTTTAGATGTACCTGGTATAGTTTTGATATACCCCACTTCATCGGTTTCCAGATAATCCCTGAAAATTGCGGAGTTAGGTGTGTGACCTATGGCAAGGAAAAACCCATCAATTTTAATCGTCACTTTTTCTTCATCCGGAGTGCCTTTTTTCTTTAAGAGAATAGCTCCCTCAACACCATTTTCTCCTGTAAGGTCAATTGCTTCATGTTGCCACAGGATCTCTATATTTGGTGTATTCATTACCTTATTCTGCATAGTTTTTGAAGCCCTGAGCACATTTCTTCTTACAATCAGGTACACCTTCCGGCATAACCCCGACAGGTATGTTGCTTCTTCAGCGGCAGTATCTCCGCCACCAACAACTGCAACGTCTTTTCCCCTGTAGAAGAAACCATCGCAGGTTGCGCAAGCCGAAACACCCATCCCTGCATATTTCGTCTCAGCTTCAAGACCAAGGTATTTTGCAGTTGCTCCTGTTGCAATTATCACAGCATCCGCTTCGACTGATTTGCCGTCATCAAATGTTATCCTGTGTTTCTTTCCTGAAAAGTCAGCTGATACTGCAATTCCGAAACGGATATCGGTTCCGAACCTTTCGGCCTGTAACTTAAAATCTTCCATCATCTTGGGCCCCTGGACTCCTTCAGTGTAACCGGGGAAATTGTCAACTTCAGTTGTTGTCGTGAGCTGACCACCCATCTGTAGACCTGTATAAAGTACAGGGTTCAGATTAGCTCTTGCTGCATAAATAGCAGCAGTATATCCTGCCGGGCCGGAACCTATAATGAGACATCTTATTTTTTCAACGTTCTCTGTTGAGGCAGGATCGGGAATCTCCGTCTTTATCTCAAGTGGTTTAAAAATATCCATATTATCCTTTTGAATATTCACAAATTTACAAAAAAACAGTTGCTGTCCTATCCCTCTTTTTCTCTGAAGAAAAAATTGCATACGGGTATGTTATTAGTTTTACAATTGACCTTATCGGCAAAAATGACTTTTTTAATGTTTATAGTTCTATCCAATTAATAACTTGCGGGCGATCATGTTAAAAATCAACGGGAATGGACAAAATATTAATAAAGCCTGCAGAATATACAACATTAAGGCTTGTAAAAAGTGAGGATTTAAACCATCACGGAACTTTGTTTGCGGGTCGCACTGCAGAGTGGTTTGTTGAATCAGGTTTTATTGCTGCTTCATCAATGCTTGATCCAAAGAGTGTGGTTTGTCTTAAAATTCATGGAATGCATTTCTCAAAACCCGCACGAGCCGGGCAGGTAGTCGGTCTGGTATCAAAGATTGTGTACACCGGGAAGAGCAGTGTTGTAGCAAATGTTAAGATAAGGTTGAACGGTGAGACAGTTAATATTGTTGACGGATTCATTACATTTATTCATGTTGATGAATCGACAAAGCCTAAGGCGCATAATATTGAAATCGTACCTGAGTCCCAGGAAGACAAAGAACTATATGAGATTGCAAAGAATCTGAAGAACAGATGAAAAAATATATGTCGGAGTGTATTACGGATTGATCTTGATTAAGCTTAAATTGATTGTACATCTCCAATAAGAGAAAAGGGTCTGCATCATTGCAAACCCTTTTCTCTCTTTCGTCGGGGTGATCTGACTCGAACAGACGACCCCTTGCACCCCATGCAAGTGCGCTAGCCAACTGCGCCACACCCCGAAAATGTCTTAAACCGTCTTTATTCCAGCGTTTGCGAGTGTTTTGTGATGATCACTTGCAGGACCTTTTGTGTCCTGTTATACCCGCATTTTTGCTTAAAAATTACCAATTACACTCCAATTTTAAACCTACCCAAACACTTGATCTATGGCAACTTTAATACCCTGTGTAAAGAACGATTTCGTTAAAAACGATGGCAAATGTAATATAAAAATTCGTCTTTCCCATGACCAGAAGGTAAGATATTTGAAAACTCCCTACTACATTGAACCCGGCATGTTGGGAAGAAATGGAAAGGTTAAACCCAAGCATGCAAACTATATTGAACTCAATGCTGCATTGACCAAACTCATCGATGAATACAATAGCTTGTTCGCAAGTCTTGGACCAGATATTCGGTACATGGACGTTAACACTATGGCTAACAAACTTAGATGTAATGAAGCAAACGGAGCTTCCTTCCTGAAATACGCTAATAGGCGGATAAAAGAACTCAAAGAAGAAGGCAGGCACAGTTATGCTATTTCTTATGAGGCATCCAATAAGTGGTTAGCTGGGTTCACTGACATTCTTTTCAAGGAAATCAATCATGAGTTCCTGGAGAAGTTCCAGAAGCATCTGAAGAAAAACGGCAAGAAGGTGAACACGATCCGGATCTACCTTACTCACAATATCAATGTCAGATTATCACTCATTGGAAAAAGCTTTGGCATAAATGATCTCACAACTTACTACGCAAGGTACTCATGGAGCACAATTGCTTCAAGCTTAGGTGTCCTTCAGGATACTATAAGCCATGCATTAGGTCATGTATAGAATGAGACAACAGAAGGTTACATCAAATATGATCTGAATCTTATCGATGCAGCAAATGAGAAGGTAATTAAAACTATTATGTGAATCTTTAGGCTAGGAGCAAAAAAAGCCTCTATCGCCAAGAGCATTTATAATGCCCCTCAGGAGGAAGTTGTTATCGAATCGTAGGATGTATTTTCGTGCACCATTAGTTTCTGGTGCTAACATTTTTTTCTCAATGAGCTTTCGAATCTGCCTGGAGACTTCTGCATTTAGTTTACCAGGAAAAAGGTCCTTGAGATCTCCCGCCTGTACAACCTGTCTCTCAGCTACCCTCCTGAGTATTTTAGCTTCAGTATCAGTTATGTATTGCCTTTCGCGTGAATGGACTAACGATGGCAGGATTATTTCCTTGCTCAGGTAATCATAATCAGAAAGTCGATCAACCTTTTCAATTTCATCTTTTAATCCCCTCAATAAGTACTCAGCCCAATTCAGAATTCCATCTTTCTCCCCTCTGTCAGCCTTTGCTAAATGGTTGTAATAATCTGTTCTATTGCTGCAAAAAACTGCAGTAGGGTTTATTATTCTTCCAACATTGACATTGAAGCCATTCTTAACCAGCATTGCGTATGTGAATAACCTGACTGTCCTGCCATTACCATTGCCGAATGGATGGATCCAGACGAATCTGTGATGGGCTATTGCAGCTTTAAGCAGATCATATTTTGAACTATCGGTCCGGTTAATAAAGCTTATCAGCTCATCCATATAATCCTCAACCCTCATCCAGTCGGGAGGAAGGTGGTCAGCTTTAGCTATTTTAAGATTAAACTTCCTGTATTCACCCGGATTATGATCCCCCTCCCTTTCAGGAGGTGGGTTGAGACCGGATACAACCATCTTATGCATTTCACTTATGAAGGCTCTGTTAATTGGATAGTCCCTGGCATTATCTTCAACGAATGACATTGCAGCTTCGATGTTTTTTATCTCTGCTATGCCGGGTGGTACAGGTTCAAATGATTCTATTTTGGTTTCAATATACTCTGCCACGGTTGTATTATTGCCCTCAATCCTTGCAGAACCTATGCTTTCAAGAGTATGAAAGATATGCTTCAATTGAAAGAAGACTTTGGGATGTGTCGAACCTCCCGGTTTCTTTTTTCTAAGATAGTCAAGTTCAATGATCAGATCAGTAAGATTTGATTTGAAGTCTGGCTCTTCAAGTTTAAGATCATAATGGACAAATGTTGGTATCGACATTTAACGAGTTATTGGATCGGATTTAACACGCAGCTTATAAATAATTAACAAATATAATATTATATACTTATTATTCAATAATATACAAAAATATATAAATTTAAACAATTAACAACTGTTTGTATATACAATTAACAAATGGAGTGTCATGGAATTAACAAGCAACGAGATAAACTAATAAGGATACTCAATACTGTTGTAAAGAAAAATGTGCGCAATCGGCAACCTTGACTGCCTTCATTTGAATGGCAATTATCGGAATTATACCATTAAAGAGAGAGATTACGTCAGGAATCTACAATGCAAAATGCAAAAGACAAACCACACGTCACGAATCATAAGGAGGGTATAGCTAATTAATCAATAATTTGTTAATCCTGTTGAAAAAATCTTCCCGCTGGTTTTTGCTTATTGACACCTGTTTCCCACAGATAGTAATCAGGTTGCCCTGTATTGTATCTATTTTTTGAAGATTTATAATATAGGACTTATGTATTCTGAAGAAATATTTCGGCAGTAAGAGTTCGCTCATTTTCTGCATAGAAATATAAGTTATAATCTTTTTATTTTCAGTATGTATTTGCACATATTCTCTTAACCCTTCAATATATTGGATATCCCTGTAATTGATCCTCACTATCTTATAATCAGCCTTTACATAAAAACATCCTTTTTCATAAAGGAGCTCATCATTATTTACTATAGTTCCATTATCTTTTTGAGATCTGAAAGAAAGATAATCCAATGCCTTGCCTACAGCCTGGTAGAATCGTTCAAAAGAAACAGGTTTAAGAAGATAATCAATAACGTCCAGCTCATAACTCTGCAAAGCATATTCCGGATATGCTGTAATAAAAATTGTTAAGGGCTTATTCTTTAATGTCTTCAAAAAATCTATTCCTGTAATTTCCGGCATCTGAATATCCAGAAACATCATGTCAATATTTTGTTTCGCTAACTCCATGCGCGCTTGCAATGGACTTTCGCACAGGGCAACTAATTCCAGCTCAGGTATTTTGCTGATATGATCTTTAAGTAATCTTCTGGCTAATGCCTCATCATCAATTATTATGCATTTTATCATTCTTCCAGCTTTATTGTCAAATAAATACGATATTGGATATCTTCATCACATATTTTAAGTTGGTAATTCGTATTATAAAGCAATGCGAGACGGTTCCTTACATTATCCAGCCCAACGTGTTTTCTATTTTCCTGGATCTTTGCTGCCTGCCTTTTGCTGTTGCCAACAAACAGAATCAACTCATTATCATCATTAACACTTAGTTCCGCTTTTATCCACCCTGATGGATTTGTTTCTATATCTCCATGTTTAAAACAGTTTTCGAAAAAAGCAATAAGGACTAAAGGCGCAATTTTATGCCGGCCTTTGACTCCCTTCACATCGAAAGTAATCTGCATTGCATCTTCTTTCTTAAGTTTTTGCAATTCAAGATAATTTCTGATAAACTGAACCTCCCTTTCAAGTTCTATGCGTGAACTATTGCTTTCATGCAACATATACCGCATCATCTCAGACAATTTTAATACGGATGGTGCAGCTTTGTCGTCCTTTAAGTAGCAAAGAGTATAAATATTATTCAGGGTATTGAAAAGAAAATGTGGATTTATCTGGTTCCTGAGGTATTTCAGCTCACTTTCAACCTGCTGAAATTTCAGCTCAGCCTTAGTCTGCGTATTTTTAAACCATTCGATAATGAAATAATAAGCTGTACTTAAGGAATAAGCCAGCAGGAGGTGAAACTCAAAAAATACAATTCTGGACCTCAAACCTATCTGCCGTCTGGTTACCTCTCCCAATAATGAAGGAATCTGAAATCTAACGATGCTTAAAATCCCAATTACTAATATTGTACTTAAGATATAAAGAATAATATGTTTTCTTTTAAGGAAAACCGGAATCAGAATGTAAAGGTTTGTATATGTAAATAGTGCCTGAAAGAAAACCAGAATCACTGAGAAATGCAATGATCTGGCAAAACCGGCATAACCGCTATAAAAGAAAGCTACAATTATGCAATATATATTCCAGAACAAAAGGTTAAACAGAATCCTTTTTCCCATGTTACTTAATCTTTCAGGTAAAACTAGTTCAGAAACTCCAAATTGTTAAATATTTTCTACCAACTCCATGTAATTTTCAACAACAAGATTATATGGGCTCATCTTTTAGCTAAAAATGCTCACATTGAAATATTCTTTCCTAATGTTGAAATATTATAACATATTGTATAAAATATTTGAAAAACAATGTTTTACATGCAATTTTTGCACTCGTCAATAAACAAAAAATTTAACAGACATACAATGAAGTCACTTAATCTCATCTGGAATTTTATGTTCAATGTGAAATTTTTATTCTGTCTTCAGTTCCACTGTCCCGGGCGACAATTTAGAAGCTTCAGATGCGAAAACGTTACGCTTTTAAATGACAATCAGAAATAAACAATTCAGATAAACCAAAACATTATGCGACTAATATTAATAATCAATTACTTACTTTTGGCAAGCGCATCAATTGGCTGTCAGAATACAGACAATCTTTCAGATGACTATGATTTAGAGAGGAAAATCTATCGCTATGAAGGTAATATTTCTGTCGACGGTCATTCCAGGTATTATCTTTTAATCCTGCCGTCAAATTACTATGATTCTTCAGATTTTCCTTTAGTTATTGCACTCCATGGAACAGGAGGGAAAGCATTACAATGCGAACATGATTATAAACTCACAGAAAAAGCAAATGCAGAAAATTATATAATTGTATACCCGGAAGGAGTTCAAAGCGATGGAGTTTTAGGTATCAGAACATGGAATGCTGGTTATTGTTGTGATTATGCCGCTCAAAACAACATTGATGACGTTAAATTCATCAATTCCTTAATTGACAGGTTAAATTCATCCTTTAAAACTAATCCTAGAAAAGTTTATGTAACAGGTATATCAAATGGTGCAATGATGGCATATCGCCTTGCATGCGAAATACCAAACAAAATAGCTGCAATTGCTCCTGTAAGTGGCACTATGTTAACCACTTCTCCCTGCAATCCTTCACGCGTTGTTCCTGTTCTGCATATACATTCCGAAAATGATTCCAAAGTACCTCCACAGGGAGGTATCGGGATTGGAGGATATTACTTCCCTCCTGTTGATTCTGTGTTGCGTGTCTGGGCAATGATTGATTCCTGTAATTCAACAGAACCGACAATTTCAGTTTTTGAAAACTATTCAAAATATCAATGGCAAAACAACCGTGACGGTATTTGTATTGAGTATTATCTTACAAAAGACGGAGGACATGCATGGCCCGGAGGTTTGAAAAGCAGAGATAGAGCTGACACTCCATCAAAAGCTATTGATGCAAATGATCTGATCTGGGCTTTTTTTAAAAAACATGAGCTACCATAATGTACAAAGGAATATTAATTCTCTTTTTGAAACTAAAATAATGATATGAAATGGTTTTTCTCTGCCTTTTCTGCCGGCGTAATAGCTATTTTGTTTGAGACCAATACTGCTTTGGCACAAAAAGACATAAATAATTCTTCACTAATCCAACAGGAAAGGTCAGAAATCTACGGCTCAGGTTGGTTCGCCTCTCATGCCGACGGAGGAAATACAGACTTTTCGCCAATAAATGGCCCCCGTAATATTACTCTTGCCTGGCAACGGAAGTTTACGGGAACAATAAACCTCGGACCAACATGCAACGACAAAGGTGTCGTTTATGTAACTACCTCCGGTGAAGGTTGTCATCTTTTTGCGCTTGATCATAAAACAGGGGCGACGATATGGTGTTCCGATAAAGTCAACCGTTTTGCAGTTGCCTCATCAGCGTTACTCGATTACGAGGGCAGAATTTTTATTGCTGATAATGAAGCTATGCATGCTTTTGATTCAACCGGAATGCTTCTTTGGGAAACACCAATCGATGGCTTCCCATTCTCGGCTCAGTTTACACAAACCGGTCGATTGATCTTTATTACATGCATTGGCAAAATCTATGTATTGAATAGAGTTACAGGCGAGAATATTCTGTCACCAATTGAACTTGTGCCTAACTACAGGTACGACAAAAATATGGATGTCAGAGCCTGTATGCGAGGAACAAAGGATTGTCCCTGCGCAAATACATTAGCCTTCGATTCATATACCGGCAGATTTTACTTTACTTTCTGGATTCCGGGCACTAAACAGGCAAGTCTGATGGCAATGCAGTATTCAGAGAATCCAAATCCATCCATAGTTACAATCTGGATAAATAATTCATTACCTGGAGGAAGTGCTACCAGTCCTGATATTTCATTCGACGGAACAAAAATATATGTAAACGACAATGTGGGAGGACTGCATGCCTTGAGCGCACAAACCGGAAAAGATATCTGGACCTTTAACATTGGATACGAGCCGGGAGGCAGCCAATCAACATCACCTGAAGGACTAATTATGCCTGCAGGTGGTGGAAATGCAGGACTTATGTGTATTGCCGATAAGGGAGCTTACGCAGAAATGTTTTGGCGAAATGATAGTTTACAGAATCGTGGCATCGCAACACAATCATGTTGTAATCTTGCATATGTAACAGTCAGAACAGACCAATTAAAAAATGATCTGGTTGTAATAGATGTCTGTTCCGGGGCAGAGGTTGACCGTGAACATTTGCCGGGCAAAACAATATTTACGGTAGGCACAACAATCGGGTCAGACGGGAATATTTATGTCCCTACCTTTATTGGCCAGTTATTTGCTTTCCGCCCGGACTATGGGATTACGAAGAATAAAAGGCTGCTTTGGAAATAAATTATTTTATAAATATTAAACTTTATAATTATGACAAAACAAATTTTTAAGTTCATTTTATTGTTAACGTTTATTCTTATTATCCCATCAATTGTTTCAGCACAGGAAAGCGTATTTAAGAATTCTACACCGGAAGAAAGGGCTCACTTTCAAACCGAATGGATGAAGTCTGAGTTATCTATTGATTCAATAATTGTTCCTGTTGTTTACAACATCAATCTCAAATATTCGATGAAAACCCAGTCTGTTATGAATTCGAATGGTTCCAGGATTCAGAAATACAGACATTTTAAAGACTCTTCTGATGCAAAAGACGATGAATTAAAAAAAATATTCAATAAAGAACAATACAAGCTTTACATACAGAAAAAGGAACAGATGAAACAGAAAATGAAACAAATGATACAGGAGAAAAGAAAAAAATAAATCAGAACTAATTGTCCATGTATTGAGGCAATTACGAGAAATGTATTCTTCCTTATCTATAAGTTGCATTTTAAGATTATTAAAAATCAGACGGGTAAATAGTTTTGTTTTACATTTTTTTATTTTTGTTATTCAGAATTAACTGATAGTATTATTTCTTTGGGCAATTTGGACGGAATGTTTAAATCAAGAAGTATATGAAGAATTACATTATAGCAATGATGTTTTTATCATTAATAGTTCAGATTCCTGCTTTTGCATGGGCAGGGGTTCCGGGTTCTTCCGCTCAGAATGATACAATAATCGTTCTGGATTCAGCAAAATACTTTATTGAATTTGATTCCCCGGTTCATGCAATCGCATTTGATTCAAAAAATAAGCTATATGCCGGAGGAAAGAACAAGGTGTATTATATTGACGAGAAATCAAATATCAGACTTTTTGCTACACTCTCTGATACATCAAGTAAGACTTTTATATGGGGAATGACTTTTGATCAGAAAGGAAATTTATATCTCGCCGCTCATGATCGAATTGTAAAAATTGATTCAAATGGCATTCAGGAAACTATAATTAAAGAAAATTATGGTGGGCCCTGTGGTGCAACAGATGTTAGAATCGATAGTGCAAATTATTTGTACATTGTATATGATAATATTGTAGCTCAATATGATACGCTTTTAAATAAAAAAATCATTGTGGATGGTGAAAACTTTAATCCACCCATTAAATGGGCTGTTGGTATTGAGCTAGATAACAGAAGCGAACGGATATTTATAGGCGATGGAGAGGGTAATAAACTACTCATAGTACCTTTTAAGAGACAAGCTTATGCCGTTGAATCAAAAATAATTCTTTCCAGTTGGGGACAGTATCTCACTAAAGACGAATATGGCAATATCTTTTTAAGTATGCATGGACCTGAGACATTTCCTGAGTTTCTATATTTAGATGAAAGCTTTCATCCCCAAAAAATATTTTTAAAAAGCAGACCTCTTCAGAATGAACGGCTGTATAAAAAAGCCATAGCTTATGGGAAACATTGTAGCCGCGATAAAGGAATATATTGTATAATCGGGAATAAAATTTATATATATCCAATTTCAGATATTTAGTAAAATATAGTTTACAAATAAAATGATTATTGAATAAGATGTAGCTGCAAGATAACCTTTGTAACCTGTTATTTATCTTTCTCCTTTCAGTATTTCTATCTGCCTAATAAGCTGATCTATAGTATCACGTTGCTGATCAATGAGCTTCGATTGCTGCTGTATCAGCCTGGCTTCTTCATTCCTGTTATAGTCCTGCTGATCTTCGGCAACCCTTGTGTTTGATACTGGCTCACCTTTTTCACCGTTAAGGAGCCAGTTCTCATCTGCATCAGGGAATTTTCTTTTTATACGTGAGAAGAGGTTTTTTGAGATAAGCTTATAACCCCAGATTACTTCATTAATACTCGATGATGAGACACCTATTGCTTCCGCGAAGGCATTTCTTGATCTGAAGTTCTTCGAGATAAAAAACTCCTGGAGCCTTTCAGCCTGACCTTTCTTTATAAATTCAGGGTTGGCTTTCCTGGATTTTTTATTCGATTTATTCATTTTTTATAGAATTAATATCGTGAATTATTAAATTATATTAGCTATATTCGCTGTAATCGCTGATTTATTGTAATTCATTACTACAAAATAAGTAAAAAAATGATTTGCCGTAACGCCCAGAAAAAAGTAAAATCTGAACTGTCGGGATTTGAAGAGGCTTTCAGAAGTATTCCAAAGAACCGGATACTTAAGGTTCGTAAAGAAATCATGACACGGCTGAACTGGTCGATTTCACTTTTTTATTATAAGAAACGGGGAGATACACCTATCTGGGAGAATGAAGTTCCTTTTCTGGAGGAAATCTTTTCAGAATATGGAATTAATCCATGGAAAATCGAAGAAAATGATACAAAAAACACAGAACATGGAAAATGAAATCATCATCAGGAAACTCGAGGCAGAAATAATGAAGCTTCAAAACAAAAACAGGATGCTGAAAAATCATCTTCAGATACTAGTGTCAGCGCCCTGCAGCCTCTCAGCAGAAAGAATAAGATTCGTGAATGGCGTCTTCAGAAACAATCCTATTGTTCACCTGAATTGATTTCGGTTGAGTTAATATCTTCAGGAACTTACATAAAGGAATTTGTGTATCTTCGCGTCAATGAAGACATTCAGCAAAACCTTTCGCATAAATACGGAGCCATCGGATGTTTATGCCGCGCTTACAAATCCGTACACGATTGAACTATGGTCAGGCTATCCTGCGGTCATGAGCACAGAACCAGGAAGCGAGTTTTCACTCTGGGAAGGTGATATTACAGGTAAGAATATTGAGTTTATTCCCGACAGGAAGGTGGTGCAGGAATGGTATTTTGGAGATCAGAAGGAAAAATCGATAGTTACAATAACGATCATGCCTGAAAACGGGAACTCGATTGTTAAAGTTGAGCAATCGAATATCCCGGATGCCGATTTTAACGATATCGCAGAAGGCTGGAGGGAGTATTATATGGGAGCAATTATGAGCTTCTTTAATCCTAATTTTTGATCTTGTTTCCACCATCCGCCTCGTTCAGCAATGTTACAAGGTCTTCACTGCAGGCAAGAATTAGTGTTCCAACTCCTTTAAAGCTAAGTGTTTTTGAATGTACCTGAATGTCTTTATTCCATTCGGGTATCCATGACAGGATGTGCTTATTTATGAATCTCCGGATTTCGTTCCTCATTTCACGACGGCATGCTTCATCGTCGAATTCAAGGTATTTTTCAATCATAAGAGTGAGAAAAAGAATTTCAATTCCCAGGTGATCATCACTGATTTTGCCTTTGAATTTTGATTCCCAGCCATAAGCTTTATAGAATTCGGAGACTGCTTCTGCTTTTTGACCCGGAGGAGTATGATTTTTATATACAGATTCAAAAGCAGGCGCCAGCGCTTCATCCTTTCCTGTGAACAAACGCTTGTAATCATCATGCATTGATCGGCCCGAGAAACTTAAATCACTGCATGAATCCCTAAGTTGAGATGCGGCTTTAATGAAGTTTGGATTTTTGCTTGAGACAGGCAGGTTCCTTAATATTCCCTTTGTCCAGAAATCTGTTATGCATTCTTCATTGGGTTCGAACATAATCATGCTTCCGGCGAAATACAAAAGCATATTGTACCCTTTTAATACATTATTCTGGTTGTTAACGTCCATCTCAAGTTCAGTTAGGCTTAATGAAACAGGAAAAATCCCGAGTTTTGTTGAATATAACCGTTTTTGATGATCAATTGTTCGAAATGATAAAAAAAGAGCTGTCTTTTCAGGAGACAGCTCTTATGAATTTCATAGATCAGGGTTTATTATTTCGGGAATTCCGCTATCCTGTCAGGGTAGACATTGTTGTCGACCTTTCTTTTTATTTCTTTGAAAGTCTTAACTGTATATTCAACATCTTCAAGCGAATGCGCTGCAGTTGGAATAATTCTCAGCATCACAACATCGCGTGGTACAACCGGGTAAACAACAACAGAACAGAATATTCCATGGTTCTCCCTGAGATCATAGATCATCTGGGTTGCCTGGTTCACTCCACTCTTGATAAATACTGGTGTGACGGGAGACTCTGTTTTTCCGATGTTAAGCCCGTCTTCCCTGAAACCTTTCTGAAGAGCGTTGACAACTGTCCACAGTTTCTCTTTCTGCTCGGGATGAGCTTTAATAAACTCTAGTCTCTTTATAGCACCAAGGGTCATTGCCATAGGAAGAGATTTTGCATAGATCTGCGAACGCAGGTTGTACTTCAAATAGCTTATAACATCCTTTGTACTTGCGACGAATCCTCCGATTCCTGCCATCGATTTGGCGAAAGTTGCAAAGTATATATCGACTTCATTCTGAACGCCGAAATGTTCACCTGTACCAGCTCCTGTTTTACCCATTGTTCCAAATCCATGAGCATCGTCTATCAGGAGCCTGAAATTATATTTCTTTTTAAGGGCTGCGATCCTGTCAATTTTACCAAGATCTCCAGCCATTCCAAACACACCTTCCGTAATAACAAGAACGCCTCCGCCTGTTTCTTCAGTAAGCTTTGTTGCCCTCTGAAGCTGTTTCTCGCAGTTTTCTATATCGTTATGGGGGAAAACAAATCTTTTTCCCATGTGAAGCCGCAGTCCATCCATGATACATGCGTGCGCCTCTGAATCGTAAACAATAACATCATGCCTGTCGACGAGAGAGTCAATAATGGATATCATTCCCTGGTAGCCGAAATTAAGCAGATATGCATCTTCCTTCCCGACAAACTGGGCTGCCATTGCTTCGAATTGTTCGTGGATTGAAGTATGTCCCGACATCATTCTTGCTCCCATTGGATAGGCGAGGCCGTATTTTGCTGCATATTCGGCATCAGCCTTACGTATTTCGGGATGATTAGCGAGCCCGAGATAATTATTGAGACTCCAGGTAAGTACTTCTTTTCCGCGGAATTTCATCCTTGGTGCAATTTCGCCTTCAAGCTTTGGGAACATGAAATAACCCTGACCTACCATCTGGTACTGACCCAATGAGCCCCTGTTTTTGTTGATTTTCTCGAATATATCCATGATTAAACCCTTATAAATATAATTTTGAGCAAATTTAGAGATAAACGACTTGGGTGTAATACCTATTTATACCTATTTACGTTTATACCTATTTACATTTGATGTCACAATGGATGCCTGGTTGGAAAATAAACCCACATTTCTCACGTTTGTATATTCTGATTGTAAATTTTTTATGTAATTTTGCGCAACATTTTTTATGAAAATAAGGTTTCATATTATTCTAATTTTAGCGCTTCTCGTAAGTTCCTGCGGTGAGTATGAAAGACTCCTTAAGAGTACTGACTATGATCTCAAGAAAGCAAAAGCCAAGGAGTTTTATGATGCAGGTCAGTATGTCAAGGCTTCTGAGCTTCTGTCGCAGATACTTCCAAGATTCAGGGCAAGTTCTGAAGCTGAAGACCTTAACTGGATGAATGCAATGTGCTCATATAATTCTAAGGATTACTTTATGGCAAGCACTTTGTTCAAACAGTTTAACGAGATGTTCCCGTTTGGGGTTCATGCTGAAGAAGGTAACTTTATGGCAGCTTTTTGTGACTACAAGATAGCGCCCAGACCGGAACTTGACCAGGAAAGTACAAAAAGTGCAATCGATGGTTTCACGCTTTTCATAAATAAGTTCCCTGGGAGTCCTAAGGTTGAAGAAAGCATGAAATACAAAAAGGAACTCGAGGAAAAGCTTGTCGAAAAATCATATCACAATGCAAGGCTTTATTACGATATGAAAAAGTATAAGGCTGCTATCGTTGCTTTGAATAATGGTCTTAAAGAATACACTGATTCCAAATACCGCGAGGAGATGATGTTCCTCAAGCTTAATTCTCTTTTCCTTTATGCTGAGAAAAGTTTTGTGACAAAACAAAGGGAGCGTTATCAGGATACACTTGACGACTACTTCTCATTCATGGAAGAGTTTCCAAAAAGTCAGCATTCGAAGGAAGTTGCAATTATTTACGAAAAAACAAATAACTATCTGAAATCAGTCGGAGCAACATCTGAACAGACAGGAGCAAACAATTAATATATGGATTACAGAAAATCAAATGCACCCGTAACTACAGTTACAAGAAATCTCAATGTTCTGACACACGGAACAGGGAATATCTATGAAACAGTAATTGTTGTTTCAAGAAGAGCAAACCAGATTGCTGTTGAAATGAAGCAGGAGCTTAATAAGAAACTTGAAGAATTTGCTTCATACAATGATAATCTCGAGGAAGTTTTTGAGAATCGCGAACAAATTGAGATTTCAAAGTTTTATGAAAGGCTTCCAAAGCCTACCCTCATTGCTCTGCAGGAGCTTGAAGAAGAAAAAATCTTCTTCAGAAATCCTGATCAGGAAAAACAGAAATAATAATCTGAAATGCTGAAAGGCAAAAAGATACTTGTCGGTGTGACCGGAGGTATTGCAGCTTACAAGACTGCCAGTATCATCCGCTTGCTTGTTAAAAATGGCGCTGAAACAAGAGTCATAATGACAGAACATGCAAAGGAGTTTATCACACCGCTGACTCTTTCAACTCTTTCAGGAAATCCTGTTTTGTCAGAATTCTTTAATCATTCAGACGGTGGCTGGAACAGCCATGTCGATCTTGGCATCTGGGCAGATCTGTTTCTTGTTGCTCCGGCAACTGCCAACTCAATTTCGAAAATGGCAAACGGCATTGCCGATAATCTGTTGCTCACAACATACCTGTCTTCAAGGTGCCCTGTGTTTATAGCTCCTTCAATGGATGTCGATATGCTGAATCATCCTGCTACAACTATAAATATTGAGACCCTGAAGGCTTTCGGAAATACAATTCTTGAACCCACCACAGGTGAGCTCGCAAGCGGTCTTTCAGGCAAAGGCCGGATGGCTGAACCCGATGACATCGTGAATGAAATAATCAGATTCTTCACGAAAAAAAAAACAAGCCGCTCAACGGTAAAAAAATCCTTATAAATGCAGGTCCGACACGCGAGTCGCTCGATCCTGTCCGTTTCATAAGTAATCATTCCTCAGGCAAAATGGGAATTGCTCTTGCAGATGCAGCTGCAGAATATGGAGGAGATGTTCAGCTTGTGCTCGGCCCTGTAGATATTCATCCTGTTAACAGTTCCGTAATTGTAACAAATGTTACAAATGCTGCCGAAATGGCTTCAGAATGCATTTCAAGGTTTAATGATTGTGATATTGCAATCCTTTCTGCAGCCGTTGCAGACTTTACTCCTGAACAATTTCATCCCGGAAAAATAAAAAAGGATGATAGTAACTTTATTTTGAAGCTTAAACCGACAACTGATATCGCCTTTGAGCTTGGAAAGCTTAAAAAAACAGGTCAGTTCATTGCTGGTTTTGCACTTGAGACAGGCACAGGTTTAACCGAGGCAAAATCGAAGCTCCTCGGGAAGAACATGGATATAATCATTCTTAATTCTTTGAAGGAAAAAGGCGCCGGCTTCGGATACGATACAAACAGTATCACAATAATTGACAGAAACAATAATATTGATAAATTTGAGTTGAAATCTAAAACCGAGGTGGCACGGGATATATTAGACAGGATTGTTTCAATGACAATTATTAAGCATGAATAAGCTGCTTCAACTTCTGAGATTCTTATTTATAATACAGATGATCCTGCTTCCCGCTAAAGCAAGGTCACAGGAGCTGAACTGCAATGTACAGATCTCGGCTCAGCGGGTGCAGGGTTCGAACCGGCAGGTATTCGAGAATATGCAGCGGGATATCTATGAGTTCATGAATAATACTGTCTGGACTAACAATGTATTCAGTTATGCCGAAAGAATAGACTGTAACATTCTGATAACTATAAATGACCAGATATCAGCTGATGAATTCAACGGGACAATCCAGGTGCAGCTCAGGCGTCCTGTTTATAACACAACATATAATTCAACAATGCTGAACTTTGTGGATAACAGTTTCAGATTCAGGTATGTTGAGTTTCAACCTCTTGAATTTGATCCGGGTGCACACAGATCCAATCTTGTTTCTGTTCTTGCATATTACGCTTATATAATCATTGGAATAGATTATGATTCCTTTTCACCTCTTGGTGGCACCGAGTTTTTCCAGGTTGCAGAAAAGATCGTCAACAATGCACAGAATGCTTCTGAGCCGGGATGGAAACCATACGACTCATCAAGGAACAAGAATCGTTACTGGCTCGTGAAAAATATCCTTGATAAAGAATACGAACCTGTGCGTCAGTTCATTTATGATTATAATATTAACGGACTCGATAAAATGGAGTCACGTGTAGCCGAAGCAAGAACGCGTATTGTGGAAAGCCTGAGAATGATTCAGGAAGTATACAGGCGAAAACCCGATCCTTTCATGTATTACCTGCAGATAATTCTGGAAGCTAAATCTGACGAATTTGTAAATATATTTGCTGAATCATTCCCTGAAGAAAAGAGCAGGGTTATCCAGATTCTTACTGAAATCGATCCGGCGAACAAGGAAAAATATGAAACAATCAGTTCTTCAAATTAACAACTCAAAACGGGATGCTGCTGAAATTATCCGTCAGGAATTATGCTCTGATAAAGGAACTCGACATTGAGTTTGAAAATGGACTGACGATTATTACCGGTGAGACAGGCGCAGGAAAATCAATACTTCTTGGCGCACTCTCGCTTATACTTGGAACAAGGGCAGATACTGCAGTACTTCTCGATGATCAGCAAAAATGTATTGTTGAGGGCTTATTCAGAATAGATGAATATGAGCTGAAAGGATTTTTTGAAACAAATGGTCTTGATTATGACGACGTATGCTCGTTGAGACGTGAGATAAATCCTGCCGGTAAATCACGGGCTTTTATAAATGACACTCCCGTTACGATTAATCTTCTTAAAGAACTTGGTGACAGGCTGATAGACATCCATTCCCAGCATCAGACCCTGATGCTGAATAACAGTTCTTTCCAGTTGGGACTGATTGATTCTTTTGCCGGAATAGCATCTGAGAAAAGTGAATACAGAAGAATTTTCAATACATACCTGAAACTTAACAAAGAATACACTGAAACAAAGGAGAGAGCTGAAAAGAATAAAGCTGACCTCGAATATTATCAGTTTCAGTTGAATCAGCTTGATGATGCAAAGCTCAGGGAAGGTGAGCAGGAAGAGCTTGAATCTGAACAGGAAGTACTTGAGCATTCGGGAGAGATCAAAAATGCGCTCTGTGCATCTTCAGATCTGTTCTCTCACGAAGGTGAGTCTGTTCTTTTGTCATTAAGGGAAATTAAGAACAATCTTTCGAAGATCAGATCTTTTCTTCCTGCGGCGGAATCATTGTTATCAAGGATCGAATCCTCAATAATCGAGCTTGATGATGTCGCTTCTGAAATCGAGAATGTTTCATCAAAGATCGAGGCAGATCCTGAACGTCTGGCTTTCATTAATCAGAGACTCGATACAATATACTCTCTGATGCAAAAACACAGGGTTGCAAACCAGAAAGAACTCATCAGCAGGAGAGAAGAAGTCAGGGAGATCGTAAGATCCATTTCTTCAACAGATGAAAAACTGGCTGAATTAGAAAAGAATCGTGCAGGAGCGCTTGATTCACTAAGGAAATCGGCTGATGATATTTCTCAAAAAAGAACTCTTGTTTTACCTGGAATCGAGGAGAAGGTGACCGAATTGCTTAAACTGCTCGGTATGCCAAATGCACGTTTCAGGATCTCAGTGCACCGTATCACGGAGTTCATGCCTTCAGGCAATGATCAGGCTGATTTTTTGTTCTCGGCAAACAGGCAGGTGGCTCCGGAGAATCTTGCAAGGATAGCTTCAGGAGGAGAGCTCTCAAGGGTAATGCTAAGTCTTAAATCACTGCTCACAAAATATAATAATCTTCCCACAATCATTTTCGACGAGATAGATTCCGGCGTCTCGGGGGAAGTGGCAGACAAAGTGGGCCAGATCCTTGCAGGTATGGGGAAATACATGCAGGTCGTAAATATAACTCATCTTCCGCAGGTAGCATCGCGTGGCACAAGACACTATCATATTTACAAGGATGATGAGCGGGGATCAACATTTACAAGGATAAAATTGTTGAATCCTGAAGAAAGAATTATGGAGGTTGCCCGTCTTCTAAGTGGCAAAGAAGTTACAGAGGCTGCAATCAGGAATGCAAGAGATCTTCTTGAAGCCGGCATTAATTAATCATATTAGCACAATTCTTCAATGGAAAATTCATTATTGAAAGGTAAAAAAGGTCTGATATTCGGTGCACTCAATGAAAAATCCATCGCATGGCAGGTCGCCCTTAAAGCATTTCAGCATGGCGCTGAACTTATACTCACAAACTCACCTGTTGCAATGAGACTCGGAACTATCGGCGAGCTTGCCTCAATTACAGGAAGCAGGGTCATTCCGGCTGATGCAACCAAAATGGAAGATATTGAAAACCTCATTATAGAGAGTATGAAGATTTTCGGTGGGCAGTTCGATTTCATTCTCCATTCCATCGGGATGTCGCCAAACGTCAGAAAGGATATTCCCTACGAACAGACTAGCTATGAGAATATGCTGAAGACATTTGATATTTCTGCTCTCAGCTTTCACAGGGTACTTCAGACTGCATATAAATATGATGCAATTAAAGAATGGGGGTCTGTTATTGCGCTTTCTTATGTGGCTGCACAGAGAACACTGTCAGGTTACAATGATATGGGCGATGCCAAGGCGCTTCTTGAATCAATTGCAAGAAGTTTCGGGTACATATATGGCCGCGACAGGAAGGTTCGGATTAACACAGTCTCACAATCACCAACTGCAACAACTGCCGGTAGCGGAATACATGGATTTGATTCGCTTATTGATTTCTCCGAACGCATGTCTCCTCTTGGTAATGCTTCAGCCGAAGACTGCGCTGATTACTGCATCACACTTTTTTCTGATCTTACCCGTAAGGTCACTATGCAGAATCTTTTCCACGACGGTGGATTTTCAAGCATGGGAATGAGCCTGAAGGCAATTGAACAATACAAGAAAAGTTTTGAGGATTGTGAATAAAATTCCTGTTCATAATCCGTAAGTATAAAAACCTATTTTTCAATATACCTGATCCATTGGTAAGTCTGTTTGTTTTATATTTGATCATACTAACCGGCGTACTATGATCAGAATTGTAATCCTTGTTCTGTTTTACCTGTTTTTCCCGATAGTAATTATCTGGTTATGCAAAAAATGGTCATTGCTAAGCAAGATTGGAACTATAGGGGTTGCCTATCTCATAGGGCTATTTATCGGTAGTATAGGGATTTTTCCTGAAGGGAGTCCACAGTATGAGCTCGCTCTTGCAGGAAGGACTTCACTGCCATCAAATGAGATCACGACTCTTATTGACAACGGCACAATAGTTTCAGACGATGAATATGTTAATCTGATAGCGACAGTACAGGATATAATTCCAAGTATAGCAGTTATAATCGCCTTTCCCCTTCTGCTCTTCTCGTTGAATCTAAGGAATTGGCTTAAGTTTGCCTCAAAAGGATTTCTGTCGATAGTCCTCGGGCTTATAGCGGGACTTGTTATGGTCACTATAGGCTTCTTCATCTGGAAGGATGCATTTCCTGAGAGCTGGAAGCTGGCCGGCATGTTTGAAGGGATGTACACAGGAGGGACACCTAATTTCGTGGCTATCCAGGTTGCTCTTAAAGTGGATCCTAATCTTTTCGTTATTGCAACAACTTACGATATTGTTGTAGGCGCTGTTCTTGTTTTGTTCTTTATTACTGTTGCTCCAAAACTCTTCAGGTTGATACTTCCTGTTTCAAAATATGATGAACAAGTTCCTGCCATTGATAGTAAAGAAACATTATCAGCTTCCAATCCCGATGATTTCAGCGGTATGCTGGAGAAAAAGAAAATAATACCTCTTGTCAGGGCTTTCGGGATAGCAATAGCAATTGTTGCGATATCGGGAGGACTGGGTTTGGTTTCACGTATGATATTCCCACAAATAAACTTCAATGCTGTTGTTATTCTGAGTACAACTGTGCTTGGAATAATCGCTTCACAGGTAAAGTGGATAAACAGTATTGATAAGTCATTTCAGCTTGGAATGTACCTCATCCTTGTATTTGCACTTACAGTCTCATCGATGGCCGACCTTGAGAAGATTTTAAGGATCGAGCTTAAGAGCCTTGTTATGTTTATAACATGGTGCTATTTCGGTTCTCTTGTACTGCATCTTATACTTGCTAAGATCTTCAGGATTGACTCCGACAATTTCATTATAACATCGACTGCCCTGATCTTTTCACCTCCATTTGTTCCTCTTGTTGCAAAATCACTTAAGAATAAGGATGTTATTGTTACTGGAATAACAGGTGGAATTATCGGGTTAATGCTTGGAAACCTTATTGGCATTCCGCTCGCATTTTTCCTCCAGGGATTTTAAATCTGTCCAGTCTGTCTGGTAGATTCAGGATTTGTATTTTAACGCAGGGGACGCAGATTTAGCTAAAGCAGAGTTCGCAGAATATCCTTTCCCCTTGAAGAGGAAACTTGTCATTTACAGACTTTCTCCACACCTCTCTGTCCGGGGTTCGACGGTACAAGGTCTCTCTCCAAACCTCTCCCCTGAAAAGGGAGAGGCTCAAACTCACGATAGAAGTAAAAAAATCGATTTTAAGCTATTGTCTCCTGAGAGTCGTACCCCTAAATTCTCCAAGGGGGACTTTGATTTTCCGATACAGGAATAATAATCTTATTTCCAGAGATTTAAGCCCTGCCTGGGGGTGGGGTACACATGCAGGAAAATTCCTCTCTGTCACCATCCCCTAAATCACCCGGGGTGGAAACTTAAGATGCGACATGAGGTAACAATATATGGGAACATGTCCCTTCTATGCGATATTGTTCTCCTCGCTCCTGGGAGAGGGGAATTCAAGGGGTGAGGTCGGAATTTGGAAGGGTTTCTCCACTCTTCAGGAGTCGTGAATTCAATGGGAGAAGCCGGATAATTACAACCGCTGCGTTATACGGTTTATTTTGATGCAGAGCCGGATTTAATCTTTAAGGCATCTTACAGCGTATGCCAGTTCGTTCTTGTTATTATAACCATATTTGCTTGCATTGGTATTGGAATACCCGATACTAAAGGTCCAGATTGATGTTTCGCCTAACTCTTGTGAAAGCCACCATGTGGAAGTCTCTCCCATAAAAGCAAAAGCTCCGTGAGAATAACGTATTCCTCCTGGGAGTGCCGTAAAACCACTTTTATTCCGGTAAAGAGGAAAATCAAAATTGCCTGTTGTTCCCACAAAACCATTGGGCTTCCATAATGTTGGGGCTGCTAGCGCTTTTGCCAGCTTGTTATCAATTGTATTTGTAGTAGTTCCGTCGAAGTTGTAACCATTCAATGTCAGGTAATTCTCAAGAGTCAGCCAGTCATTGTATGTTGCCACATGCCATCCGGAAGGACAAACATTACGATTGTCAGTGATTGCATGCCATGTGTATATTCTGCCATATATTGTCGCATTCGATTCCACACCGTTATAAGCCCATTGGTACTTAGGGGTGATTTCGGATGATATATTTAGGTTGGCAGGAGTTGTTGTCGGGATCGGATCGCCATTGCTGTACTTTGTAGTACTGAGATTCTGAGCCATCCAGGTTTGTGACCCGAGAGTTGTTGTGTAATATGTATTTCCGGCAGCATCAGTAACAGTTCCCGAGTATGTCCTTGCAATTACCTCTTCGCCGTAAGACGTCCCTGCCTGATTCACTGCGTAAGACCGGAGATAGTATATTGTATTGGATTGCAATCCTGTTACCGCACTGACAAAGTCTCCCGATCCTGTGCCTTCAGTTGTTTTATTTGATTCCACTGTTGGATTCCCTGCTGTATTCCAGCAGATACCTTTGGCAGATATTTCACCGCCTCCGTTACTTGTTATGCTTCCGCCGCTTTTATATGATCCGGTAGTAACCATTGTTATCCCGGCAGTTGTAACCACTGGGGGTATCGGTGGAGAAGTTGTAAATGAAACTTCGTTCCCATAAGCTGTCCCTGCACTGTTCACGGCATAAGCTCTCAGATAATAGGTAGTGCTGCCCATCAGACCTCTAATTGAAGCAGTAAAAGCCATGGTGCCAGTTCCTGAAGAGACTTTATTTCCTTCAACTACGGGTCCTGTTGATGTACTCCAGCAAACGCCACGTTCTGTAACAGGTGCACCTCCTTCATACGTTACTACACCACCTGATAAAGCTGAAACGGATGTAGTATTTGAGGCAGATGCTGTTGAAACAACGGGCAATACAGCTGAAGCTTTAAATGTTACTTCATTACCATACGATGTGCCTTCACTGTTTGTTGCATAAGCTCTCAAATAATAAGTTGTCCCCGGGATCAGATTTGTCAGGTTGCTCGCGAAGTTCCCTGCGCCACCACCGTCGCTGGTCTTGAAGTTACTTGTTGTGGGATTAATCATTGTACTCCAACAAACGCCTTTTTCTGTTACAGGAGAGCCGCTTTCATTCATGATATTTCCGCCAGATACGGCAGTGTAACCTGTTATAGAACCTGCTACGGCAGTCGAAATCACGGCTAATCCGGCTCTTAATGTTTTAAATGAAACTGCATTCCCGTATCCGGTACCGGCGTCATTAGTTGCATACGCCCGTACAAAATACGTCGTATTCAAACTCAATCCGGTCATGTTGCAGGTGAAGCCCGATGATCCTGCCTGTCCTGTTGTATTAGCATTGTCTAATGTTGGTGACGATTCAGTACTCCAGCAAATTCCCATTTGAGAAACTTTATCGTTACCGTCGTCGGTTATTGTTCCTCCTGAAACTGCTGAATTATATGAAATCGATGAAGCTATTTTTGTATATACAATTGGTGGTACCGGGTCTTCTTTACATGCTGAAAAAAAAACAACAAAAATGGCAATCTGCATTTTAAATAAAACCTTCATAATGATATAGTTTACTAATCTTTAAGACACCTGATGCTGGCGCCATCCTTGAACCACATAGGATATACGTCAACCAGTGGTGCATTACTGTACAGGGCCACTAACGTTCCTCCATTATAACTGTACCCGCTATGTTGTGTTGAGGACCAGATATGGGTGCTCGCACCTCTGTTAAAAAATTCACCTTGCGGATCCCTGTGTCCTGCCGGAAGAATACTTAATCCGGTACTATTGTTGGCTCCCATATCAAAGTACCAGTGAGCCAACCCGGCTTCACGTATTTTCTTATCGGCCTCAACTGCACCTCCGAGCTGTGAGATCAAAGTGTTCCATTCATCCATGGATGGTACATGCCACCCTGCTGGACAAACATTGCGACTATCTGACGCGACATAAAAATTATACAGGTTGCCATAAACTCCTGGTTGTTCGTTCATATATGTGCAGTAACCCGGACTTGTGAGTGCGCTCCAGTTGTATTCATCTTTGATGTTGGGAATTGAATCTCCGTTACTGTAATGAGTAGACTTAAGGTTTTCTGAAAGCCATTCCTGTGCTCCGATAATTACGCTGTAATAACCATTATTATCTGCATCCACAGCATTATAAGTCTTGAAGCTCTTACCTCCCGTATATGTCACTCCAAGACTGTTTTCAAGCTTTACCCGGAAATAGTAGTATGTTCCCGGAGTCAGACTGCCTAGCGTGATTTCCATCAGTGTCAGGGTATTTCCTGTGAACGAATTCTCATCAGGAATCATTGAACTTCCGTAAAGATTTGAAGTACCATATTCAATTGTCACGTTTGAAGTAAGATAATTGGCAATCACGCTTATACTGAGTTTAATGTTGTTTGTCGAGACACTTTTAATTGAAAAGTTTGTATATGTTGGTTTCTGCCCCAGGGTTGTGAAAGTCCTGTCTTCACTGAATGATTGTCCAAGTTGATTGACTGCCTTGAGCCTGAAATGGTAAACAGTTCCCGGCACAAGGTCGCTAATTGTTACACTCGCCGTAGTGTCATAATCTCCTGTAATCTGATTATTGTTTCCCTGCCCGGTTGATCCGTAATTTGACGTTGTGCCATATTCAAAGTAAATCTCTGTAGAAAGATCATTGGGGTTTATTGTACCTTGAAGCACTGCACTTGTGGTTGTTATGCCAGTTACAGTACACGCGGTAAGCGCAGGCGGCTCTCCCTTAGTGATAAATGATATCTCCTCTCCATAATTTGTGCCAATCGAGTTTGTTGCATAGGCTCTTATATAATATCTGGTTCCGGGAGCAAGCCCTGTTAGATTACTGATGAACGAACCGATCCCGGTGCCATCAGATGTAATTTTGCCGGTTATTTCAGGGTTGCTTTGTTGTGACCAGCAAATACCCCTGGAAATAATCCCTTCTCCACCATCTGAAATAACCACTCCTCCCGAAACCGCTGAAGTCGCTGTAAGGCCAGATATTTCATAAGTAGATAATTCTGGCAAAGTATCTTTTTTACAACCAGTAATAAGAGTTGAAAAAAGAAGAATAAGGCTAAACATGCATTTTTTCGTCAGGCTCATTTTTAGGATTGTATGCTTTGTGAAAATAGTAAGAAAGAATCAGAATAAACAAAGTAAACCGATTTATTTAATCTTTCCGGCTCGCATCAGGACGCATGATCTGGAAAATACGCGGTAGGGACTTTTGATTTGCCCGATGGGAGAAGGCCTGTCCTGACATGCAACAGCATGGTTGGTGGGGATTCAGGGTTGAGGCCGCTTGGGCTTCTCTCTGTCCTAGAAAAGATAGTTCAACCCTATCGAAAACCCTATATTCCCATCCTGCTCATTCAATGCTTTCCCGATATCGATTGCAACAACAAAGTTTTCATTCAGAACAGGCATTATGCTTATACCTGCGCTCTGGTGCAATTTCTCTTTTCCGGGTTTGAAATAGTCCGAAAAGCTGTCTGTTCCCATGATCGGTATTCCGGAGTTGAAGCTTGTCTCGATACCTGCCGGCAGCTTAATCTTGTCGGTTACAAGACCGGCATCATAAAATGCATTAAGACCTATATATACATCCTGGTTGAAGAGTTCAAATCTTACAGGTTTCCACCTGAACTCGAAATTTCCAAACACAAATCCATCACCTATTACCCTGTTCTTCAATACTCCCCTGAGACTGCTGAAACCACCAAGTCCTTCACTTGTGGCGCCGGTAAGCAGGCTCGTTATAAGTTGTGACTGGTAAAAGAATGGCGTGTGACCTGATAATGTGGATTGATAATTGATCCTGTATACAAACGCAAGATCGTTCTCAACAATAGTGAAATATTGACGGTGTGTTATGTAAAACTTTGAAAATGACCAGTCGTTTCCCATGAAGCCTGGGGCTGCTTCTATTCCAGCTTCGGTCCATATGCCTTTCATCGGGTTAGTCCTTTTGTCGCGGCTGTCCCATGCTAAACCGGCCTTGATTGTATTTACCCATCCTCCTCCAGCTTCATCCTCAGGAATAATCCCGAGCGCCTTATATCTTTCGAACAGGCCTGGCTGTTCTGTTACTGAAGGCAGTTTATCATCTTTACCCTTGTTGAGTTTATCTATATCTACTGAGCCGGTTTTGAAATTCTGAAAAGCAAAGCCGGCGCTCCATCTGAGGCTTTTGCCTGACAGGTTACCGTCAAGATCATTCTTGAACCTGAACTGGTTTCTTTCAAGACGGTAGAACATCCTTGTCCTGTAAGCAGGGTCATCCTCATCCATCCAGGCTTTATTAAAAACACTTTCATACCCGTTGTAACCATAAAAGTTATTTGCCTGATCGGGAAGGTAGCTGAGATCACTTGTGAAATGAACACCTGGTATTATGTGAAAAGATTCGAACATGAACCTGTAGATACCGCTTCCCTTAGTATATCTTGATACTTCCGTGTAAGTTCTGTCAATGTAATCAGGTGACTTGCTGCCATCTCCATAATTATGCAACTCGAACAAAGCCCCGTACTGGAATCCAAGATCAGAATCGAAAGAGACAGCCGGCAAGGCGCCGCCAAATTTCCATCCGGTTTTGACCTTCTTCTCCTGGGAGAAAGAAGATAGAGAGAACGTTAGAATCATCAGGAACAGAAGGTTTCTTTTCATTGTTCTGAGGTTTGGTTCAATGAGTTAAAGATAAAGAAAAAAGGATATTGTCAACAGCAATCTGAATAATTGCTAACTTAGAGTAATAAAATACGATTTAATGCTTAGTCACATATTTATCAAAAACATCAGTTGTCTCGTTCAGACAGGAAAAGATCCGGAATTGAAAATTGACGGGAAAGAAATGGCTGTGCTTCATACTATCCGGGATGCTTATATGACAATAAAGGACGGGCTGATAGAGTCTTTCGGGGCAATGGGCGATTTAAAATCGAATTATGAAAATGGATATGATAATATTATAGACGCTTCCGGAAGGGTTGTTTTCCCGTCTTATTGCGACCCCCATACTCATATTGTCTATGCCGGGAGCCGTGAAATAGAGTTTGCGGATAAAATCAAAGGATTATCATATTCTGAAATTGCAAAAAGGGGAGGAGGTATCCTGAATTCTGCAAGACTTCTGCATGAAACAACCGAAGATGATCTGTATAAACAATCAATGGTGAGGATCAATGAAGTTATATCGCTTGGTACCGGCGCTATAGAGATAAAAAGCGGTTATGGCCTTAATACTGCCGATGAACTAAAGATGCTCAGGGTTATAAAAAGAATTAAGGAAAGCACAAAGCTTGAAGTTAAATCGACATTTCTCGGTGCTCATGCAGTTCCAGATGAATTCAGGGGCAGAAGAAGCGATTATGTGGATGTCATTATAAATGAGATGATACCTGTTGTTGCTTCGGAAGAACTTGCTGAATATATAGATGTGTTTTGTGATGAGGGTTTTTTTACTGTAGAGGATACAGAGAGAATACTCATGGCAGGTATAAAACATGGATTATTACCTAAGCTTCATGCTAACGAAATGGGCTTCAGCGGAGGAGTTCAGACAGGGGTAAGATATGGCGCCCTGTCGGTAGATCACCTTGAATGCAGTGGCGATGATGAGATTGAATCACTTCTCGGAAGTGACACAATGCCTGTTTTATTGCCCGGCTCTGCCTTTTTTCTTGGTTTACCGGATCCTCCCTTAAGAAAGATGATCAACGCCGGTTTGCCTGTTGCACTGGCTTCGGATTACAATCCCGGGTCATCGCCATCAGGCAATATGAGCCTTGTAATGTCACTCGCCTGTATCAGGTGGAAGATGACCCCTGAAGAAGCTGTTAACGCCGTAACAATCAATGCCGCTTATGCAATGGGTTTATCGGAAACGCATGGATCAATTACAGTGGGGAAAGCTGCTAATGTTTTTATAACAAAACCAATATCTTCATACGAGTTTATTCCTTATGCATTTGGAAGTAATCTTATTGAGACAGTAATACTAAAAGGAGAGATAACTAATTCAATGAGAGCTGACCCCCTGAGCTAGTAAATCTTACTAAGTTTACGAATTCTGTCCCCCTTCCAGGGGGACTCAGGGGGTCAATGAGGAGAAAAAATCTAATTATGAAGGACTTCCAGGGGGACTCAGGGGGTCAATGAGGCGAAAAAATTTAATTATGACAGACTTCCAGGAGGACTCTCGGGGGTCTCAGAGATAAAAAATATCAATTATGAACGGACCTCCCGGGAGCTTTAGGGGGGCATAAACAGAAAATTTACCAACTATGGCGAAAAGACTTATTGAATGCGTACCTAATTTTAGTGAAGGTCGCGATATGCTTATTATTAATCAGATAACAGACGAAATCCGGACTGTAGACGGTGTAAAACTCCTTGATGTGGATCCGGGAAGAGACACAAACCGGACTGTTGTTACATTTGTCGGTGAACCTGAAGCAGTATCTGAAGCGGCTTTCCGTGCGGTTAAAAAGGCTGCATACCTGATCGATATGTCAAGGCATAAAGGTGCACACCCGAGAATGGGGGCAACAGACGTTCTTCCCTTCATACCGGTCTCAGGAATCACAATGGAAGAAACAGTTGTATATGCACGGCAGACAGCTGAAAGGATAGGGAAGGAGCTTGGAATACCTGTATATTGCTATGAAAATGCGGCGTTTACAGAACAACGAAGAAACCTTGCTGATTGCAGATCAGGTGAATATGAAGGACTGGCAAAGAAAATCTGTGATCCCGACTGGAAACCTGATTTTGGCCCTTCAGTTCACAACATCCGTTCAGGGGCCACTGCAGTTGGTGCACGGGATTTCCTTGTAGCTTACAATGTTAACCTGAACACAACCTCGACGAGGAGAGCAAATGCTATAGCCTTCGATATCCGTGAGAAAGGACGCACAATCAAAAACGAAAAGGGTGAAGCCCTGAGCATCCCGGGTACGCTTAAATCCGTTAAAGCGATTGGCTGGTTTATAAGAGAATATGGAATTGCCCAGATATCGATGAATCTTACAAATATTTCGATTACGCCGGTTCATATAGCATTTGATGAAGTAGTGAGGAAAGCTGAAGCGCGTGGAGTAAGGGTTACAGGTTCTGAGCTTGTTGGCCTGATTCCTCTTAAGTCGCTGCTTGAAGCTGGAAGATATTATCTCGAAAAGCAACAGCGTTCAACAGGTGTACCTGATGAAGAGCTTATTAATATTGCTGTAAGATCACTTGGTCTTAACGACATACATCCGTTCAAACCCGAAGAGAAAATAATCGAGTATCTTATTGAAAAAGATGAAAAGAAAGAGAGGCTGATAGATCTGAGCCTGAAAAATTATGCAGATATGACAGCATCCGAAGCTCCAGCCCCGGGAGGCGGCTCGGCTGCTGCATATATGGGTTCGCTTGGTGCAGCGCTGGGAACAATGGTTGCAAATCTTTCGGCTCACAAGAAGGGATGGGATGAAAGGTGGAAGGAATTTTCTGACTGGGCTGAAAAAGGTAAGAAGATTCAGAATGAATTGTTAAATCTTGTTGATGAAGATACAGACGCTTACCGCGGAATAATGGATGCTTTTTCTCTTCCAAAGATGACAGATGAAGAAAAAACATTAAGAAAATCTGCTATTACAGCCGCCACAAGGAATGCTACTCTTGTTCCATTCAAAGTAATGCAGACTGCTTTTAATGCATATAATATAATAGGTGCAATGGTTGAACAAGGAAACCCGAATTCAGTAAGCGATGCAGCAGTTGGAGCGCTTGCAATCAGAGCCTGTATAAGTGGCGCTTTTCTGAATGTAAGGATAAACTTAAAAAGTCTTGAACAAAACGAATTCAGCGCTACAATTTTGTTAAAAGCAGCCGAAATTGAAGACAAATCACAAGCAGAAGCCGGAGTTATTTTAAAAAATGCAACAGAGATTTTAAAAATGTAGTGTTAATTATATAACAACGTTAAGAAAAATTAAATTTGATTTTTGTCATACAAAATAAATAAATATATTCGCAGGGATATATTAATCTAAACCTAACCTTTTATTGTATGAGAAAAATCTTAACACTATTGTCACTGTTGTTCTTGACAAGTGTATTTGTCATGGCTCAGACAGTGCAAAT
>DATALC010000103.1:0-7467 GCA_036261265.1 Bacteroidales bacterium | reverse complement strand
GCAAGCATTGTTTTCATGAATGTCTGGCCCGATTTATAATCTTTTCCGCCAAGCGGGGTTTGAGTTTCAAGAGCAAGCTCCACAAGCGCAGGAACGTCGCACGAAAGATTTGGGGATCCATTTGCATAGGGCACCCCGGTTTTTATCGCTGCATAGGCATAAATCATGCTTGGGGGGATTGCCGGATCGTTGTTTCTCATACCTTCCTCGAGGGTCTTTATAGATTGATGAACAGGAGCTTCCTTTGTATATACTTCTGTTGAGGCGCACCAGACCATAACAAGGCGGGTGCATTTCTTTTCTAACCTGAATCTTTCTATATCATCTATAAGTTGCAGGGCAAGATCCATTTTGTTTGCTCCTGTCTTAATATTTTCACCTTTAAGGTTGGGCAAAAACGCAGGATCCCACACTGCTTTCATAGGTCTTATTTCACTCAGTTCCTCCCTGAAATATTCAACGAGGTGTTTATCAAGCACCTGGGCTTTGATTGCTGAATCATAAGCATTATCTTCAAAAAGATCCCATCCACCGAAAACAACATCATTAAGATTTGCTAGAGGAACAAAGTCCTTTATCATAGGGTTCCGGTTCTCAGTTCTTTTTCCCAGACGTATTGTTCCGAGCTGGGTCAATGATCCGACCGGAAGCGCAAGGTTCTCCCTTGAAGCAAATACTCCTGTAATAAGTGTTGTAGCCACCGCGCCAAGCCCCGGTAACAGAATGCCCAGCTTCCCTTCTGGATTCTCTATATTTTTCATTTTTCTGGTTATTTAACTATGATTTTGCCTAAAATGTTTGATGATTGAGCATGACTTCAGAACATTAAACAATTTTAAAAGCAATGAGGCCAATGAACAAATGAAAATTAATTACAAAATATTACCGCAATTATTTACACAAACAATCCTTGCATTATTATCATATAGCTCGACTATGCTAATACAAGCGGGGCTGATTTCAATGCGGTTCATTAAGTCAACCGGAATACCTGCATACCAGACAAGTGCAGATTTAATAATATCGGCATGTGATACTACAACGATTGTCCTGTTTTCAGGAACAGAGGACAATTGTTCCAGCTTTGATATTATTCTTGTCTGTGCTTCAGAAATCAGCTCTCCATCTGGAATCCGGGTGCTGCTTCTGAGAGTATTGAATGCGATGAAGTCAGAGTCGTTTCTGAGCTCTTCAATCTTCTTATTCGTCCATGATCCGAAATTTATTTCTGTAAGATCATCCGAGACATTGATACTGAGATTATGTGTTTCAGCCACAGGGCTTGCAGTCTCCAGAGCCCTTTCAAGGGGGCTGCTGTAAATAGCATCAATCTTCAGGTCTGATAATCTTTGCCCAAGGTGATCTGCCTGCGCTTTTCCTTCATTATTCAGATGAATTCCGGCGCTTCTTCCCGATAATACTTTTCCAACCGAATCTGTTAAAGCATGCCGGACCAGTAAAAATTTTGTCATAAACTGTTAAACTAAAGCTATGTCTGTTTTGTTTAGTTATTTCCGATGCATTTTATTTAATCCTGATCATCTTTTGAAAACAGAAGTTCTCCAGATAGGGATCCTGACATTTCATCGCTGTATAAATTACGGAAGCTACTGGCAGGCAAGATCGCTTGCTGAAGCTTTACAGCGCCGGGGTCATAATGTATCAATACTCGACCATCGTTCAGGAAGGGTTGATATAGCTGAGTGGAAATGCGCAATGCAGCCTGTTCTGCCGATTCGTGTTCCTGAATCAGATCGCCGGCTATACAGAAGTAAAATTGAAAAGTTCTTCAGTTCATTTTCAACATTACCTTTATCACCTTCCTTTCCTCTTGATAATCCTTCCGGGATGCGAGTGTATGATGTCATCATTGTTGGAAGCGATGAGGTATGGAACCTGTCACATCCCTGGTATGGAAAGTGTCCTGTCTTTTTTGGGGAAGGATTAAAATCGAACAGGATAATAGCGTATGCCGGGAGCTTTGGCAATTATTCCTCACAGGTTGTTCCGGAAGACTGGGCAAAACGATTAAGAAGATTCAATAATATTTCAGCACGGGATGAAAACTCTTTTAACATTATCAGGAATGTAACAGGTATCAATCCCACTGTTGTTCTTGATCCATGCCTGCTTTTTCCGGGATACAAGGAGATGAAGAATTCATTCACAGCAAGGGAACCTTTCGCAGCCGTTTACGGGCATAATTTTTCGGCTTCGTTTATTCAAAAAGCGAAAAAATGGGCAAAACAGAAGAAAATACCACTTGTAAGTATCGGATACAGAAATGATTGGGCCGATCAGCAATGGATCAATGCAGGACCTTCCGAGTATGTTTCGTTTATAAAACAATCGGAAGTTGTATTTACAAATTTTTTCCATGGCTGTATTTTCTCTCTTGTTTTTTTAAGACCATTTATATGCGAAACATCATCATACAGAAGCATTAAGGTGACTGATCTGATGATAAGAATCAAAGGAGAACATCATCTTGTCTCTGATGATACTGCTGATATAGAATGTGATACAATTCTTTCCGAGCCAATCTCGACTTATATTCTTAACAACATAGAGAGATTAAGGAAAATCTCAAATGAATATCTTGATCAGAATTTAAAGCTTGTAACAGCTGGTGATTCAAATGAAAAGATTTTACAGTCCGAAGAATATTGTTGATTCGGGATTATGTATTGGCTGTGGTATTTGTGCAGGATCCTCATTGAAAGATATAACAGCAGCAATGCATTTTGATGCCTATGGACAATTAAAACCATACGGATCAAAAGACTGGGAGATGCATGGGTTGAACCTTATTCATCCGATGGCATGGGGACGAATGTGATAATAGTAAGATCTGAATTAATTAATGACATAATCTGCACCGGAATTAAACAGGAACGGCTTGTTCTCGTCGAGAAAGAAGCATCGCTTGTACAGATGACCCAGGCCGCAGGCTTCAGGATGCGACGTGAGGGTCTTGCATACAGGCTTACATGGAAACATAAAGGAGTTGAGATTGTAAAAAGAGTCATTCCCGATTCAGTCAGCCTTTCGCCTGAAAGAAAGAGAATTTACAGGATGAGAAATTACATCTCCAAATGGAGTCATCGCTTATTCAGGATTTCAAAAGCACTTGGAGCTCCCTACATTTATTTAACCTGGGCACGTTTTACAACCTCAATTTACTATGGTTTTGCATATCATAACGGAAGTTTCATCAGGATGAGAAAACGTTATGCGGGAATGAAAGCAGGCTGATCCGTGAAGATCAGCCTGTTTCATTCAGCTTGCAAGAAGACCGCTTGTAAGATGATCTACAAGTGATTTATAATGGGACTTTTTATGCATAAGGTCAAGGTGAGTTCCCGATTCAATTATCTTACCGTTTTTCAATACCATAATAACATCAGACTTTACAATTGTTGACAATCTGTGGGCAATTGTGATTGTTGTACGGTTTTTAGAAAGCTTTTCAATAGCTTTTTGGACGCTTGCTTCTACTTCAAGGTCAAGGGATGCTGTTGCTTCGTCGAGGATCAGAATTGGAGGGTTAAGGAGTACTGCCCTTGCAATTGCAACTCTCTGACGTTCGCCGAGACTGAGGTTACTGCCTCTTTCTCCCGCCATGCTCAAATATCCATCGGGCATTTCCATGATCCTCTCATGGATATTTGCGACTTTGGCAGCTTCCATTATTTCTTCAATAGTAGCATCTTTTTTACCGTAAGCAATATTATTACGTATCGATTCATTGAAAAGCAGAGGTTCCTGTAAAACAATTCCAATGCTGTTCCTGAGTGATTTTTGCTTTATATCGCGAAGATCCTTTCCATCAAGATATATGGCTCCTTCTTCAGGATCATAAAACCGCTGTATCAGTGATATAATTGTTGATTTGCCTGAACCCGAAGGGCCGACTATAGCAACAGATTGACCGGGATTGATCCTAAAATTGAGATCGTCAAGAAGATAACACTGCGAATTCCTGTATCGGAAACTTACATTTTCAAACCTGATTTCACCCTTTGTATTCTTCAATTCAACAGCATCAGGTTTATCCCCGATAAATTCCTGGTTATCAAGTATTCCAAAAATATGTTCAAGCGATACAGTTGCATTTTTCAGAACACGGTATGTATTTGTTAATGAATTAACAGGTCCAAAGAGGGCAGATATATATGTCAGAAAAGCTACGAGCGTACCGATTGTCATTTCATGAGACATTATGAGATAAGCGCCGGCTCCGAGTGCGGCAATCCTCGCAAGTACTGTTATAAATTTCTGACCGGAACCAATCAGGGAATCAAAGTATACTCCTTTTTTTACCTTTCCGTTTGCACGGGTTACATTGTGCATGAATCTCATCTTTTCATTATCTTCCATTGCAAAGCTTCTGACTGTCACAATGGATGACAGAACTTCATTGAATCTTGAATATATCCTTCCCCATTGATTCATCAGGAATTTTTCACGTTTTACCTGTTTGGGAGATGCTTTCCAGGCGATTAAAGTTGGAACAGGAGCGAAGACAAGGACAAGCAGAGTCATTCTCCAATCAAGACGGAACATAACAACCAGCGCCATTGCAAGAAACAGGATTGACGGAAGAACGTTAAGGAATATTTCACTTACCGCGCCTACAAAGCTTTGAATCGATCGTTCAAGCTTCATCATTATTGAACCTACACCTTCTTTTTTATGAAAGTCGGATGGCAGCACATGAAGCCTGCTTACAATTTCATTCAGAAGAACATCATGCACATTTAGTCGTACATCCCAACCCATCCAGTTTGAGAATGCGGAAGCAAGATTAGAAAAAAGAGAGACTACAAGGAATAATACAATTCCATATATGAGATAACTCAGCTGATTTGCTGACCCGATATTGTCTATAATAGTTTTTATTATCACAGGTTCAGCGACTCCCGCTGCAGAAACAAGCGATGTAAGAATAAGTATTACAGCAATTTTACCCCTGTAAGGTTTGACAAAAGTCAAAGCTCTCGCAGTATATCCTTTACGGATATCAGATTTTTCAGAAGATTTCATGTTAATTCCCCATTATTTTAAGTAAAACCCGGAGCTCCCCAGCTCCTTTAGATTTTACATGCATTGCTAACGATGACAAGCCTGATATATTGCTTAAAAGGAACTATTATGCAAAGAATCCTGATGGTTTGTATCTGCGCGTCAGAATTACTAAAAGAAGGTAAAAGCATATTTGCTGTAAGTGAATCTTTGATGAGGGGATCACTTCTTCCCTGGATTCCTTGTAGTTCGGCGTATACTGGTATATCTATGTTTCTCTCAACACAGGCCGGATTGAAGCAGATCAAGTTCGTTTTTGACTTCTTCTATTACGTTTTCCCAGTTACCGGGATTATTTTGACGAAAAAGCCGCATTGACGGATACCAGGGGCTATCATTACGGTTCTCCATCCATCGCCAGTCGGCATTGCAGTTGAGTAAAAGCCATACGGGAGTATTCAGCGCGCCTGCAAGATGTGCCGGCATTGAATCTACTGAAATCATCAGATCGAGACCTGCAATAATACGGGCATGTTCATAGAGGCTGCAATCACCAGGATGAAAACCAAATCCCTGCTGCCATCCGGCTTCTGTAGCTTTATCCTGGAGAATAATAAGGTTTATATAATCTAATTCAAACATAGTCCTGATCAGTTCAAAGGGAATATTACGTGAATTATCCCAGTCTCCGGCCTGCCATACAATTCCAACAGAAAAGAGTCCATTGTCTTTTAATTTCAAAGGTTGGACGTGAAGGTACGGGACTTCATCCGGGATTGTTTTAAGACTGGTGCGGAATATATGAGGAAGCTCCATTATCTCCAAATCGACATCATATTCAACTTCAGGAATGCCATCATGCAATGGGATTAACCTGTCCACCTCTTTAACTGAACGGAACAGCTCCAGAAGCTTTGGCTGGACCCAGACAATCACTTCAGAAGCAATTTCCCTGAGAAGATGTACATACCTGATGAACATTATTGTATCACCAAGACCATGATAGCATCTTATCAGGACTTTTTTATTTTTTAAGATACTGCCGTCCCAGATACACTGAAAATGTCTTGGGAGCGTACTGTAATTCCGGTTGATGCCAGATCTGAGGAAAGCATCACTCAGCTTCCAGGCCTCATTGAATAAACCTTTTCGCATCAGCTCTGTCCAGGAAGCCGATATATTAACTGCATCAGGCATATCTTTTCATCATTGTGATGCAGAATTCAGCGAACTCCTCTATTTTCCGGGGAGCGCTTGTATGATGTGGCTGTATACCTTTTGATTCCGGTGTGAAACAAAATGTGACAGTGAGATCAAAAGGATCGAGGGCTTTCATCATCCTGTCGAACCATTTTTCTGCATCTGGACGAAGGTAATCTGCCCAGCTCAGACCTGTACGGAGCTTCTTAACATTCAGTTTTTTCATCCATTCCACGGCTGAATCAAGCCTGTGGTCTTCAAAATGGAACCATTGACACAAGCCAAGTTCAGGTGTATAGTCAGAAAAAAAATTCAATGCCGGTTTAGGAGTACCGTCTTCACGGAGAAGGCCCATATAGAAGTGCCTGTAGTATGATGAACCTTCTGCTTCACGATGTCTTGTAGTTGCAACCCAGGCTTTTGGAAGGTCATAGAGGCTGTACCAGTGAATCCTGTTCACCCTGCCTTTAAGCAGTTCTGCAGTCCTGCGCAAACCAAATTCCTGGACTTCATCTGCTCCAAAACTTGATACTCCTACTTCTGTTACCCAGACAGGCAGGTCTGTTACTGCTTCAATTTCAGAAATCTTATCGGGCCATTCATTTATATTCCAGAGGTTCCAGTCGAGAGGGAATCCATGAACAGCAACAGCATCAAGATCTTCGAGAGCTCCGTAGCGCATAAGGTTAAGAAGAAAAGATGGATCTATTGGCGACATGCCTCCAAGAACACGTGTTATTCCGGGATTCTCAAGCCTGGCCGCTTTAGCAGCAAGCTTCACCATTTCTGAATAGATCTTCCAACCCGGATCAACCTCAAAATCCCAATGTGATTTGTTATTCGGCTCATTCCAGAAATTAACAGCTTCGATCATATATTATTATTCTCCTTTTTTAAAGGGTAAACTGCTCTTTGTTGCTGATCTTTAATTTTCCCGCTGCTGCAGATGTAAACCTCAGGTTCAGGATGTTCCATAATTTCAAACCCGGAACTTCTCAGCATGGCTTCAGTACAGGAACGGTTTGGGATCCACCAGTTTGTGGGATCAGACGAATACCTGTGCTCGATAAAATACAATCGCGGGAAATCCTCATTTTTGAATATATCGGTTTGCCAGAAGTCATAGTCAAACTGAACTGGTTCAATATTTGTGCTTCCGCGTTGCATCGACTGGAAAATGAGGATATCTCCGACTACATTTTCGTACAAAAGATCAAGGGCAAGTAATGGATGCCGCAGGTG
>DATALC010000102.1:0-19870 GCA_036261265.1 Bacteroidales bacterium | reverse complement strand
AAGAAGAAAAAAGGTTGTGGTAAGTTTCATAGCTTGTATGTTTAAAATAAAACAGACAGAAACGTAAATAGTTGAAAAAACAGAGATCGTCAACTCTGCAAACGTCAGGTGAATATTGTAAATCTTACCAGCCTGTTGTTTTCGGGCTGTTCTTTCTTAATGTGAAGACACGCGAGATATTGAATCCGAAATGTATATCTCCTTTCGCCCATGTCCCTGTTGTTTCACCAATAAATGCTTTTTCTATCATTCCGAGAGAATTTGTGAATATAAGCTGGAAGACATGGCCTCCCGTCTCAATATCAAACCCAAGGGACAAAGGATCATAAAGCTTCTGACTGAAGTCAGTCTTTGGATTGATCATGTAATAGTACTCACCATTAAAGCTTATCCTTTTTGTCAGTTTGATCCTGCCTCCTGCACCTACAGCAAAGATGTCATTGGGATCAAGCGCTGTGGAGACGAGATTACGATGAATGAATGATGGCATCAGCTGTACTGAGATTTCCTGGTTGATCTTTCTTGCTACCAGCAGCTGGGTTGTATAAGCCAGCCTTGATGTAAAGTAACCGGGCTGTGTCTCAGCTGGAAACTTAAGAGTCTTGAGGGCGACAGAAGAGACAACTGAAGCTGAGACAGGCATTGAGATCGCGCCTGATGACTGTCTAAGGATACTGAATTTAACAAAGCTGTCAAATGTTTTTTCGAACGATCCCCGGCCTATTCCCGCCATAAACCAGTTCAGGAAGCCGTATTCAAGACTGAGATGCATATTTGACTGGTCGAGACCGAAAAAATTGTACGCTCCGGAGTTTAGAGTACCGAATCTGTGTGAGACCCTGAAGTCAAGCTGGCCGGCCGGCATTCTCTCGATAGAATGCCCATTCATAACGCGCGTGGATTTAAACGTTGCTGTAGTATAGCTTGTTTCCTGCTTTTCATCTTCGCCCAGCATATTCATAAGATCATCCTGAGCCTTCAGGCATGGTAATGAAAACAACGCCAGGAAAAACACTATAAGAATCTTCATATCAGTATTTATTATTCAGGCATTCCGTTTCTGATCCAGATGCCAAACTGGTTTATATTGCACCGGCTTAATTTACCATTAGGAGGCATCGGAACCGGACCGGTATGGTTAATAGCTGCCAGTATTGTTGCGGATCTTGTTCGTACATCTGATATTGATTCAAGGCTTATACCCCCTCCGAATTGAGAATTGGCATTTGAATGACACGAAAGGCAGTTTCCGGAAAGTATTGGTGAAATCTTAACGCTGAAAGTAACATTCAGCGTATCACATTGACTTTCAGGCTTCGGGTAAAGTTCCTCTTCATTATCATAATAGCATGAGTTGACTATCACAATGAACAGGGCAACTACTGATATTAATATCAGAGCTTTTTTCATTCTTTCAGTTATTTTGATAACCGTTTTTTATCCAGAGATCAACCTGCCTTATCCTGCAAACTGAGAGGGAACCCGCAGGAGGCATTCGTGTGACGCCTTCCCCTTTCAGGGATTTCATAAGAAGTCCGGAAGAGGCCACGGCAGCCACGTTTGTGTACGATGTGAGTGTTACATTACCGGATGGTGCATTCCCGCTATGACAACCTGTGCAAGTTGATTGAATTAATGGCCAGATTGATCCGGAGAAAGTTACAGGATTCAAAGTATCACATACCTCTCCGCACTGTTCATTAAGCGCTCCGTATGTAATCCAGTTCCGGATAGAATCTATTTGTGCCAGGGCAAGCTGCGGACTTCCTGCCGGTGGCATTTTATCGTCTGCTTCGCTGCTTATAATTGATCTGAATAGTTTGCTTGCACCGGGATTACCGGCAGTAACTGCATTTCTGATCCTTGTATAATCAGTGAAGTTATAGCCTTCCTTATGTGATACGGCATCATGACAATCTGTTGTAGCGCAATGGGAGACGATAACAGGCAGAATATCGCGGCTGAAGCAAGCCCGGGCCACATAAACCCCCGGTGTATTCAGGGAGTCATTACCACCGTTGTTTCCGGTCTGATCAGCACAGGTTGTTTCTATAGCTCCCTGTTCGATCCATAAACGGATTTTTGTTCTGTTCTCGACAGAAAGAGGTTTATCCGGAGGCATTCTTTCACCCCATTTATCTATGAGCGATTTGTATATCTCACTTTTATCGGCGTTACCGGGTGTTATACCATCCACTATCTCATTGTAATTCCTGAATGACATATCTGATTCGCCTGTACCGTCATGACATCCCGTCATTGTACAGTTGTTAAGGAATACAGGCAGAACATCACGTGTAAAACATACCTCGGGGAATTCTGATAAATCAGGTTCGTGAGAGCATTTGATAAAAGAAAATGAAACAAAGAAGATTAACAACAGAGACCTAAAAAAGAACCTCCTGTCAGAAATCATAAACAAAGATTAAAACATAAAGATACTAAAAATCCGGCAGAATGAAAAACAGTATTTATAGTTCTTTTTCTTTCCGGAGAAGATCAAACTCATGTTCGAAATTGGGCGTAAATAGCTCTTTGCCAATATTTACGTTAATCTCATCAAGGCTCCAGTATCTGCCTTCCTCAATTTCATTTTTATTGATAACGGGAATAATATCTGAAATTACTGTGAAAGTATTAACAAGCTCTCTTTCGCGGCTTGATTTCCAGATATATTTTCTTCTGAATAAAGGTACTATCCCTGTTAAACCAAGCTCTTCCGACGCTTCCCTCATCACAGCATCCTCTACCGGCTCTCCGGGGTTGACATGTCCTCCAACTGATGTATCCCATTTTCCGGGCTGAATGTCCTTGGATGAGGATCTTTTTTGAAGGTATAAATCCCCTTTGCTGTTGAATAACAAAAGATGTACGACCGGATGCAGGAGAAAACTTTTTCCATCATGACATACATGACGGGGAGCAGTTCCAATCATGTTCCCATCTTCATCGACAACAGGAAATATTTCAATATTATCGGGCTCTTTCACTCAGCAAAGATACTTTAATCCCAAATACTCCGGGATCATTTTCCGGTATTGGTTATTTCAAATCCCACCTTTGTTGTATTACCATCTTCATCAATACATGTAAGTATATGGTTTCCAACGCCGGCTGAGATTTCTATACGGTGCATTGCCTTTGTTGTTCCAATAAATGTTTCGTCAAGGTGCCAGAAGATCTTTTTCGAAGGATTTCTGTGCGCAGTTTCAGCGATTATCCTCGTGCGTTTACCCGTCTGATCGCGTGGAATGAAAATCTTAACCCCGGGGGAAGGATAGATGAATTCCATAACAGGGACATCGGGGCTGCAGCCGGGAGCCGGAGGAGGGCATGGCTTATAATCAGGATGTTTTTGCCTGTAGAAATATTCAATAGCAGGAGGGAGGATGAACCACGACACGTTTCTGATGAATTCAGGGGCCTCGCATTGCGATGTAACCTGCCTTGTTCCGGTTCTGTCGAGATGGATTATCTTATGGTAGGGGCATGCAATTGTACGCAAGCCATTCACATTTGCCTGTATTTCTGTGGTTTCAGGGCAATCCGGCCCGGCTCTGAAGCCGCTCCTGGTGCATACTTTAATTGTTGTGAGATCGTCATAAGGAGTCTCAAACCATTGACCTGTGCCTGTGAGATTTACAAGATCGAAAAGGATCGGCGCTGCCGCTGTTATCCCTGTCAGACCGGGGCGGCCCTCACCATCTGCATTACCCACCCATACTGCGATTACATACAATGGAGTAGTTCCGACTGCCCAGCCATCTCTGAATCCGAAGCTTGTACCCGTTTTCCATGCAAGGTTGGGGGATGAGGAGAAATACTGCCATCCTGCTTCGCTCTCAGGCCGGTTAACTTTACGGAGCGCTTCATAAGTAAGCCATATAGAAGCAGCTGATAAAGGGGGTGAAGTATCTTCTGTCTTGTTTTTTATTTCCCCGGCATTGATAAGCATGGGTGGATGATAATCTTCAATGAAGTATTTCTTTTGAATCAGGTAATTGTTTAATACCCTTGATAGCGAAGCATAAGCGCCTCCAAGTTCCCAGAGCGATGTTTCACCGCCTCCGAGTATCAACGACAAGCCATAATAGTCGGCGCTTTTATCAAA
Organism: Bacteroidales bacterium; assembly: GCA_036261265.1. Lineage (GTDB taxonomy): Bacteria > Bacteroidota > Bacteroidia > Bacteroidales > VadinHA17 > LD21. The sequence continues at coordinate 15,759 of DATALC010000102.1, read as the reverse complement.
AGTTGTAAATCCTGTTTTCCTTAGTAATTCAAGGAATCTTTCAGGGTTATATTCCTGCAGCATTCTTACTGCCGGTATGTTGAGAGATTGTGATAATGCATAACCTGCTTCGACTGCCCCGCTGAAGCTCTGATCGAAATTTTTCGGTGAGAATCCGGGAAACCTTGTTGGTATATCAGGCACGAGCGAATTCGGCAGCATCCCGCCCGATTGCTGCATTGCTGCATACAAGAATGGCTTAAGAATGCTTCCGGTGCTGCGGAGTGACCTGATTATATCAACATCATTTCCTGTATTTGCACTGATACCTGTGCTGTTACCAACATAGGCAAGAACATTGCCTGATTCAACTTCGAGAATAAGGCAGGCGGCATTATCGATGCGGTTTGAAGAAAGTTCCTTCTGGTGAGTATTGATAATCTCTGTCGCTCTTTCCTGAAGGAAAGGATCTATAGTTGTGACAGTTGTTGTTCCCTGCGAAGTTTTGAAAAAATGATCTGTAAGATGAGGCGCCTTTACAGGCAGTTGCTTTGGCAAACCCGGTACCGGCTCATCATAAGAAAGTACAAGTGTAATCGAATCAAAATAATTCCTTTCGTATAATTGCCTGAGAAGCTTGTCACGTTTCTTCCTTAGTATGTCCTGGTTCCTGCCCGGAAAAATAAGTCCGGGCGAATTAGGTAGGATTGCAAGCGCCGCTGCTTCAGCCCAGCTCAGGGAGGAGGAGGTTTTTCCAAGATACCGCCACGACGCAGCTTCAAGACCCACAGTATTGCCACCAAAAGGTGCATTTGCGACATACAATCGCAGTATTTGTTTTTTTGATGAGAAAAGCTCAAGCTTCAGGGCTGAAAGCATCTCCCGTAATTTGTTGTAATATGTCCGTGGCCTGTTTCCTGCTGCAATCCTTGCAACCTGCATTGTTATTGTACTGCCTCCGCTTACAATTTCTCCAAATCGTACATTATATATCAAAGCTCTGATTATTGATACAGGATTTATTCCCGGGTGATATCTGAACCATTTATCCTCGGAAGTCAGGATCGCCTTCTCGAATTTAACAGGGACTGAAGAGGGTTCAGAAAATCTCCATTGTCCGTCGGAAGCTATTCTTGCTCCAAGGAGGCTTGAGTCTGAGGCTTCAACAACGGTTGAGAGAGGTGTATTAAACCTGGGCAATGGTGAAAGCAAAACCGGAGTCAGTATAACTCCGGTTGCAATAAGAAATATCTTTAGTTTTTTATTCAAGATCAGATTTAATTACTCTTACCTTTCCGCCGGGTATTCGGGCATAAACATTTGGAGTGTACATTGCTTCGCACCATACCGAAGGCTGATTGAACTCGCCTGTATATGCTGCATTTATTATGGCAACAAAGGTCTTTGACTGCCCGGAGGCAAGGCTAAAGTATGTTTTAACAGCATCATCCCTGAAATCCCTGTACTCGTAATCACCTTCCTTAATCCCGTAATCTGCTTCAAAAAGACGGGTATTTCTTATCTCCCAGCCGGAAGGAATCATCTGTGCGAGCGCAAGATTATCAACAGGCGCGAAAACATTGTTGCTTACTTTGACAACCATCATGAAATCAGTTCCCTGCTTCAGAGATTGATGTTCAACTGGTTTCATTGAAAGGTCATAATAATTAATGCTCATTGAAAGCCCTTTCTGAGCTGCGGTTGCATCTCCTGCAAGAGGGACGCCTTTTTGTGTAAGACTGACGTAAACCGGTCTTTCAGATCTGTTTTCCACCTGAAGAGAATTGACACCTTTTTTGATTTTAAGATCAGATCGGGTGACCTTATCCTGCCTGATCTTAATATCAGATTTTTCGCCATTAAGAGAAATTGCGAGCTCTGATTCATTTCCCTGACCCTGTGGCATGATTTCAATGAATTTTATGTATGAAAGAAGAGCCCATGAAGCATCCTGTGTGCTGTACCAGTTTATGTTGTTAAACATTTCACAGACCTCTTTGAGAACAGGAAAAGCCTGTTCTTCATTCTTAAGAATAGATAATGTATAAAGAATAATTGACCTGTCGCGAAGCTCGCTTCCGTAGTTGTAATAGCGATATTCAGGTTCTGTGGATGTGTTTCTCATGTCAAGAAGATCCTGAGCGGCTTCGGGCCGGCCTGAGAGGACAAAAGCAGCCGAAAGCAGCCATCTTGAGAGCTGGGGAAGGTTTTTTGATTCCCTGAGCCTATTCATTGCTCCTCTTTCGGGCTCACCTGCCAGCGCCAGGGTGAAAAGTCTGTAGGCCTGGTCGTTACTTGTGTACCTGTATCTCGGATCTTCGCGCCATTCCCTTGCAATATCCGACTGGTAATTGAGCCATTTCTTCATGAATCCTGAAGGCAGGCTATAACCGTTCTTACCTGCTTCAATCATGAAATGTCCGGCATAGGATGTTATCCAGTTATCGGGCTGATAAGAACCGGGCCACATTGCTATGCTCCCGTTTACCATCTGTCTCGATGCTATGACATTGATTGCCTGGTGGACGTTGGATGAGATCCTTTGCAGCATATCAGCATCATTGTTCCTGACGTTTTTAAGATAAAGCTGCGGGAAAGCTGCTGAAGTCGTCTGCTCGGAGCATCCATGCGGATAATTGATGAGGAAGCTCAGCTTTTTCTCAAGGTTGATCGAAGGGAGAGAGGATATTTCAAGTACTGCCGAGTTAGTACCGTCAGTACCGAATGGCGTAAAGCCTGATTCCCACTTCTCTCCTTTGTTAAGGATCTTTAGCTCTGATCTCGTCTCCTGGGGGTTAGGATTTCTTATATCGATCTCCATCTGGTATGAAGCATTTTCACCTCCACCGGTGGCAGTGACTGCAATCTTCGCCATCCCTGTTTTTTCGCCTGCTGTAAAGTGAAGATCTGTATCGGTCTCCCCTGTCGATTGTATCGATACAGATTTATTTGTCTCATTAAAAGTCACATTTTCGGAATTTACGCTGAGGGTAACTTCCTTAATGTTATCCTTTTGGACGAACAACGTAACGGGAAGATTTACCGATTCTCCCGGGCTGATAACTCTTGGGGCGGTCACGAGTACCATGAGAGGATCTTTTACGGGTACGGTCTTTTCTGCAATACCGAAAGCTTTATCAGTACCTGCAATTACCATTGTTCTCACAGATCCTGTATATTGAGGAAGTGTGATTCCGTGTGAGTTTGTCTTTCCTGCCTCAAGTGTAAACGGACCAAGGAACTTAACAACCGGGATAAAACGCTGAGTTTTGTTGGCTGCTTTTTCCTGCAACGCTTCATCACCTCCGATTGCAAGAACTCTTTCAAGGGCTCCCCCAAATGCCCCGAGAACATTATCGTACAAATCCCATGTATGGACACCAAGAGCCTCCCTGGAGTAAAAATAGTTCCATGGGTCGGGTGTTTTGAAGCCTGTAATATCAAGCAATCCTTCATCGACGATTGCAAGCGTGTATGTCATCGGCTTACCTGATTTTTCATTTACCTTAACCACAAAGGGCTTCATCGATCGCAGCTCATCGTTCATGCTGATTATGGGTGTCAGCCGTGTATCGGGGTCTTCAACCAATACAGGAGCAATTCCATACAATCTTACAGGCATATCATTAATAGTTTGTGCATGCGGCTGGATAATAGTCACAAAAGCGTAGACATTAGGAGCCATTTCAGGGCGAACCCTGAACTTCACTTCTGTGCTGCCTTTTCCTGTTGCAGTCCGCAATTCTTCAACCACACCTGTCGAATTTTCAAGAGTAATAATTGCACGCGAATTTTCAGGTGAAGGGAATGACAATCTGACTTCGTCACCGGGGTTATATTTTTCCTTATCTGTTCCTACAGAGACAAGTGTTGCTCCGTCAGTTTTTCCTTTCATTCCATATTCCCAGGGCCAGTCGACAAGCAGGATCTTTCCTGTGGAATGGCCTGAAGGAACTGTTGCCCTGATGAGATATCTTCCCCAGTCATTCCTGTTTATATTGAATTTAAATGAAGCCTGACCGTTTTTGGTGTTGACAGTTCTTTCAATTACAGGTTTATAGTTTTCATTTGAAACATAATAACCAAGATTTTCCCTGTCCGATTCCCACCACCACCTGTATGATAATTTGTAAACAGAGATTTCAACTTCTGAATTAACGGGTTTGCCTTCTGAATCAACAGTTACAATTTTAACTTCATTGTCGGCATCAGTAAAAAGCATACGTTCTTTACCCTTCAATGCAGGAAAGTTTATTCCGGCAAATATCTTATATGGCGCATACCTGAATGATTTGCTGATTATACTTTCATCACCGCCGGGTTCCATTGCCTTTACTGTAAAGATTGCATTCAGCATTCCCGGGGCATTAATGTCTCCAGACGGATTGAATACAACAGTGGCATTCCCGTTTTCATCTGTTTTACCGTCGAAAATGCTTACAGTCTCTGAATTGAGGTCCTTAACAGGATCATCAAAAATGTATTGATTATATTTTTCAAACCTGGTAACAGAATTCCGCAGTATGTACTCGACAGATGCATTTAGATTACGGGCAGTTGATCCGTTCAGCCATTTGATCCTGAGCGACCCTGCAGAATAAGAGCCGGAACCACCAAGAACATCTTTCCCGAAATCGAGATCTATCTTCAACCTGTTTGGCTTAATTGTTTCAACCCTTACTCTTTTTGAAAAAGCAGCGCCGCCAACTTTTATAACAGCCCTGTAATTACCGGTGACAGCCTCACTTGTTGTTACAGTTTTGAAAACAAGAAGATTCTTCCCGTCAATTTTCCTGACCTGGTTGTCAACTTTCTGTTCAAGAGGGTTGATCAGTTCAAACTGAACGGGGTGGTCGGCCGGCAGTGTCGATTTCATGTCTTTAATGAAAACTGACAGGAAAATTGAATCACCCGGTCGCCAGACATCTCTTTCGCCATAGATGAATGCCTTGATTCCGTTTTCAGGTTCGGTGCCTGATACATCAAATGAGCTTAATGATAATGATGCTCCTTCATTTATTTTGAGGTAGTTCCTGTCCTTGTCCTTTGAAGCAACAAGGAGAAACGGCTGCCTGTCGCAACTGATAGCAGCATCGCCTTCCTGATCTGTTGTACCGGAAGCTATTTTCTGCAACTGGTAATCGAACACATCAACTGAAACCTCATTAACAGGCAGGGCAGTGAGCAGATCAGTAACTATTACATGGAGATTGTTATCATCGCCCATCTTTGCTATGAGACCGAGATTAGATGCAAGCAGGTTCCTGGATTTTCTTTTGTCGGGACTATAGTACGCATCCTTACATGGATTATTCCTGTCTTCCCAATCGAAATCGAAAGAGTAATAAATTTCCTCAAGGGGGTCATCATAATATACATTCGGATCATACCATGTAGTTTGCATTTTATCCTCAGCTTCCTTAAGCAATTCATCATACCCGTTATTTTCTTCCGGTTCGCTGCATGGATATAATGAATATGATTTTCTCATGCTCAGGGACACTTTATAAAGTACTCCGGGCTCAACATCAATATAATCCGACAGATCGACAGTAAATAAATTCCATTTGGAGAGATTAATTCCGGGAGTGTTTGCAATATCAATTTTTCCTGAGTAAATGGGTTTTCCGAAACGTTTCATTGAATAGCCGCCCGTGATATCGTTTTCCTGGAGAAAATATGGCAGGTTGTTCTCAAATATTTTAATTATCCTGAGATCGACTGCTTTCAGGTTCACTGCTCTAAAAGGAAAGATCAGATCCTTTGATGAAGGCAGGATTACACCATCTCCTTCAAGAGCTATTGACGGCCCGGATACTGAAAAATCAATACGCCTGCTAAAGGATGAACCAAGCGGATTGCCCTCAGTGCTCCTGAGAGAGGATTCAATCAGTATGTTGACCTGACCTTCCAGTGGAGAAGCCGGGAGAAGGCTTATTATATTTGAAGATGTTGTTATGTCAGCTTCAATCCCTGATGAAAGATGAACAATACCTGTAAGTTCCTGTTCTGGGTCAGCAGGATCGGAGAGTATCACATCAATCCGCTGTGTTGCACCGTTTGTTGTGAATACGTCGAGAACTGAAAAAACACCTGATCGTGGTATACTTATCGCCGATGATCCTTTTTGCTTTATGCCTGCCTCCTTTCCATCCCATGACACAATGAGGCTTTGATCTTCATCCGTTCTTGCGATGCCTTTTATAGTGAAAATATGAACTGATTCCTTATGTTCCCATTCGATTTCAGGTGTCTTCTTTCCAAGCTTTACTTCAATAAACTTCTCAGCATCCGATGGTTTTATGATGTCTGTAGTTGTAATGCTTCCTTTGATAGTATATCCTTTTGCATCGGGAAGGGATTCAGGCGCACCAAGGTTCACCCTGAAATCTTTTCTTAATGCCTGGATATGAAAAGGGAATTCATTCAGACGTTCATCCACCTTTGCAAGCTTGTTAAGCAGTAATATGCCGGAGTATGTTTTCCCTGATTCAAATGGCCTTGACGGGGTGAATACAAGTGTAACATCGTCCCGCCATTCTGTGTTTCCTGAAATTGAAGGACTGAAAGAAAATAATCCTTTTGCAGATTTGTCTGCCATTGCAGCGAAATCAGGAGTGAATTGTATCTCAATACTTGCATTTGATGGAATTACTCCTGATGTATATCCTGAAATGTACCTGCTGAAGCCATTATCAACAGGAACACTGGCTGAAAGCGCTTCCTGTGCAGCTTTCCTGCCCTGTGCAGGTTTGTCATTTTTCCCGCATGAGAAACATGCAAGCATTAAAGCCAGTATCGGGAACAGACGTAGAATTTTCATGATTGTTAATTTTTGACAGGATTATTAAAAACAGGCATAATTAAGCTGAAGCTTAGAAGTTGCGTCTTTATGGAGTTACAATTTCCGTTCTCAGTTTTGAAACATAATCCTTAATATCGTTAAGGGTTTCTACTGTAATATTCATTTCGCTCCCGGAAGCCCTGAAAACCTGTTTTACAGTATCTATTTCAAGATCGCCTTTTCTGAAGTAGATGTCGAATGAATCGAAATAATTATTAAGGTATTTCAGCTTCTTTGAAAAATAAACAACAACAGGATCGTCATAATAATTCTTTATGAAGCTCAGGAGGCTGTTTAATGTGAACTTTTGCTCCGCTATTTTCTGGACGATTTCGGGATCGGGTTTAGCCGGGTCATAAACCTGTTGAGTTACTATATACATCGCTTCTATCCATCCTCCCATTACAAGGAGACCGGCTGTACTTTCTCTTCCGCTTTCACGAAGTTGTTCATTCATGTCAGAAAATGCATTGTTCATGAACTTCATCACAGAATCAGCATTAGGAATATTGCCCTCGATAAGCTTAAGGGTGCTGTTAAGATACTCATCGGGAATACCTAATTTATTACTCAGCGACCTGATAGTTATAGCATAATCGATCATTTCCTGGCCAACGCCAAAGAGTTTAAGATACCCGAAGTCAACCCCGTAAATACCAGTATTCAATGCAGCTTTTGAGCTGCTCAGGTACATACCGGCGTTTGATGGCGGGTTTAGAATTGCATTGCTGTAACTCACACCCATTCTCTGAAATATTGCGCTTATTTCAACAGGATTAAGAGTTCCGTAGAAAATCTCATTTTTCACAGCAATAGTACCTGCAACAGGAGAATCTGTTTTGTAAGTTGTGAATGAAGGAACAAATGCTTTTTCCTCCGGGGAGTGGCTACAAGAACAAAAGATAAAAGCAGTAACTGCCAGCCGCAGCAGCGATTTCATAAGTCAGGTATTAACAATATCAAATCTAAGGAAATTTTCGAAAACAAAATGCGTATAATTTTTGAAAGGAAATATAAGATACTTCTGGGAATTTTTCACTTTTATCCAGAAAAGCCTCTCCCGTTATTACCCGGCCTCACCCCTTGAATTCCCCTCTCCCATGGTGCAAGGGGAACAATATCGGGATAATAACAATATCACACAAAAAGTAAAATTATCTGTACAACTACATACAAATAATCCCACTATGCTCCAGAAAATTAAGCCTCTCCCACTTCAGGGAGAGGTTGGAGAGAGGCCGTTAGTCGATTGTGCCTCACCCCTTGAATTCCTAAATATATGAGCAGGAAGGGTGACTTTTATTACCAATACCGGGACGACAACTAAAGCAGTATTCTATCACCCAATTGTTTTGAGATTGTGCGCAGGGCTTCATTTAATGAGCTGACTCTTTTCTGAAGCCTTCCGATTTTTTCCTGATCATTCTCCTTCACAGCTTCCTCCATCTGCTTTATGATATCGGAACGAAGACTCTTTATCTTTTCACCTTTGAATTTCAATACCGAATCTGCTACAAGATATCTGAATTTCTCCTGCTCTGTTTCAACGAATGTCTGCTTTGCTTTCCATATTGCACTCAGTTCATAAGTATCTGTAAGAAGCTCTGCTGCAAAACCCGAGACAGCCGGGTCTTCGTGTTTTATGAAATGCTGATCTCCTGTAACGAGCCCCTGTTCTGAATTGAAGCTGAAATCAGAGAAGATGCCTGCGCAGATCTTATTTTCAAACGTAAGGCTATCAGAATTTATCTCGTACACAATATGATCGGCAACTGTAAGAGATTCGGGATTTCCGTCTGAAGGATTAACCCGTTTTTCAAATTCAGAGCTTCCGAACCTAAGAAGAAGCCTTATAATCTCCTTTTCAGCATACCATGATGCGGACTCAATCTGAACGGGTCGTTGGATTACCGGAGGCGGAACAGGCAGATCTTCGATTTTCGGATACTGGTTACGTTCCTGGAAGCTCTTCTTCCTGAGAAGCTTATTTACCTCATTATAAATTACAGGTTCTGCAACTTCGAGGTATGTGCTGCATTCCTTAATGTATATTGTTCTTGTGATCGGATCGGGGATTACAGCTATCGAATTTACAACATCATGAATGAGCTCCGCTCTTTTAACGGGATCATTTCCTGCATCTTCCAGAAGAAGCCTGGTTTTAAATCTTATAAAATCAGTTTCATTTTCATTAAGGTACTTCTGAAATTCTTCATAACTGACTTTTCTTGAATATGAATCGGGATCCTCCCCGTCGGGCAGGAGAACAATCTTCACATTCATTCCCTCCTCAAGAACAATGTCGATACCTCTGATAGAAGCCTTTATTCCTGCCGCATCGCCATCATAAAGCATTGTCATGTTTGGTGTGAAACGTTTCACAAGCCTCACCTGCTCCTGTGTAAGCGAAGTGCCTGATGACGCAACCACATTGAAGATACCCGCTTCATGGAGCGACATTACATCAGTGTAACCCTCCACCATGTAGCATTTATCTTCCTGGGTAATCGTTTTTCTTGCCTGGTACATCCCGTAAAGGATGCGGCTCTTGTGATAAATCTCGGATTCGGGAGAGTTGAGATACTTGGCTGTTTTTGCGTCTGTCTTCAATACCCTTCCGCCAAAACCAAGCACCTGCCCGGATAACGAATGAATCGGGAACATCACCCTTCCCGAGAATCTGTCGAAAAACCTGTCCTCATGCTGTACTGAAAGGCCGGTTTTTACAAGATAATCCGTCTTGTATCCTTCATCAATTGCCTTTTTTGTAAACGAATCGCGTTTTTCGAAACTGTATCCTACCTCAAACTTTTTCAGAGTATCATTACGGAAACCTCTTTCCCTGAAATATGCAAGGCCGATATTATTTCCTTCATCTGTTGAGAAAAGGTTTTCGGTGAATTGTCTTGCGGCGTAAGCAGAGAGAACAAGGAGACTTTCCCTTTCATTCTGTACTTCAAGCTCCTCTTTTGTGAGCTCTTTCTCGACAATCTCTATATGATATTTCTTTGCAAGATACTTAAGGGCTTCCGGATAGCTCAGGTGCTCATGCTCCATAATGAAATTCACAGAGTTACCGGCTTTGCCGCAACCGAAACACTTAAAGATATCCTTTGTCGGTGAAACTGTGAATGATGGAGTTTTTTCATTATGAAAAGGGCATAGTCCAAGATAGTTCACTCCGCGTTTTTTCAGCTGAACGAACTCAGAGACTACCTCAACTATCTGAGCTGCATCATGTATGCGATCTATAGTCAGACGATCGATCATAGATCAAAGATATTTAAAATAGTCAGTATTGGAAAGGAAGGAGAGCGGGTCCGTCCCTACGGGACTTCGGATAATTAACGTTAAACGCGAGCTACCGATAAGTTGTCCCTCCGGGACAAATGATCCTGATCGCCCCAAAACAGGTTGTAGCTAATAGGTCAATGCGTTTTGTTTTAATAACAAACTGTCATGATTGATATCCCGTTTTGTGTATGACATTTCCCCATCAGGGACAAAAATCTCTTCTCTCTAAATAATCCTATGTCGTAGAAAAACCAATTTTTCAATTTGCCAGAATCGCATGAATTGCCCTTAGGAAATGCATTTTCCAATAAAAAATTAATCGTCCGACTGTCAGACAGGTTTCTTTGTCCCGTCAGGGACAAGTTATCGGTAGAAAATATGGCACCATAAAATACAAGTGCCGTAGGTACGGATTGATACAAACTGCCATAAAACGGGTTCGTCCCTACAGGACTACGGACAATTAACGTTAAACGAAAGCTACCGATAAGTTGTCCCTCCGGGACAAATGATCCTGATCGCCCCAGAATAGATTATGGCTAATAGGTTAATGAGTTTTGTCTTAATAACAAATCCGAATGATTGATGCCCGGTTGCGTGTTTGATAATGTCCCGTAGGGACAAATTATCGGTAGAAAAAGTGCTCTCCCCTTCTCCCCCTCATCCCTCCTGGGTTTTCCTGAAATAATCTATCGTCTTAACTATTCCTTCCTCAAGGGGAATGGTTGGTTCCCAGTTCAACTCTTTTTTTGCAAGTGTAATATCAGGTTTGCGCTGTCGTGGATCGTCCTGAGGCAGAGGGAGATATATGATTTTTGATTTAGAGCCTGTCAGGCGTATTACAATTTCTGCAAGCGACTTAATTGTGAATTCACCGGGGTTGCCAAGGTTAACAGGACCCGTAAAGCTGTCAGGTGAATCCATCAGTTTGATAAGTCCGTTCAACAGATCATCAATATACTGGAAGCTGCGTGTCTGTGATCCGTCGCCGTAGATTGTTATATCTTTTCCCTGCAGAGCCTGTACAATGAAATTTGAGACTACCCTTCCATCGTTCGCATTCATCCTTGGCCCATAAGTGTTGAAGATCCTTGCAATCTTGATCTTAACATTGTTCTGATGATGATAATTCATGAAGATTGTCTCGGCACATCTTTTTCCTTCGTCATAGCAGGCTCTTGGTCCGAGTGTATTTACATTTCCCCAGTATTCCTCATTTTGTGGATGAACATGAGGATCACCATAGATCTCACTTGTTGATGCCTGCAGAACCTTGGAACGCGTTCGTTTAGCCAGTCCAAGGGCATAGATTGCTCCCATTACAGAGGTCTTGATTGTTTTTATGCCATTATACTGGTAGTGAACAGGAGATGCAGGACAGGCGAGATTGTAGATCTCGTCGCACTCGACAAAGAAAGGCATCGTTACATCATGACGGATAACCTCAAAATACGGATTGCTTATCAGATGCACGATATTCATCTTTGAGCCTGTAAAGTAATTGTCGAGGCAGATTACTTCATTACCCGCTTCAAGCAGTCTTTCGCAGAGATGTGATCCGATGAAGCCGGCGCCGCCGGTGACGAGAATTCTTTTCATGTTAAATCATTAGTATATACAAATATAGTGAAAACAAGCGAAAGGAGAAGAGGGGAGGGGGAGAAGGGGAAAAGGGGTGAGAGGGAGAAAGGAGAATGTGTGAATCGGTGATACGTACTAAGAATTTGTTCCTGTACATTGAATTCTTAGCCCCTCGCCCGACGGGAGAGGGGTTGGGGTGAGGCCGGATGAAGAGAATGAGAGAATGAGAGAATGAGAGAATGAGTGAATGCGTGGATGGAGGGGACTTTTATAAGGGGCCAGTTCAATAGAACACGGAGTATCCAATGAAATTCAGGGGCGAACTATCGAACTGTTAAATCTGAAAATAATGTAAAGGATTGAATTGCTTTATATGTCTGATTCACAGAATGAAACCTTTTATCAAATACGATATCCATGTCCCGGCAGAGACAAGTTATCGGTAGAAAACTGCAACCTCATGAAATGCGTGCCTCAGGTACGCGTTATCTCTTCTCCACAGATATTCTCACATTCACTTCATCAATGTCTATTTCCCTTGTATTATTTCCTGAAAGATCAGATACAAGCATTACATCAGTTGCAAGAGTCTGAGAACCGATATACGTTGCATGTCTCTTCACAGCTTCTCTTATGAATTCCTGGTCTTCTATCTTCAGGCTGATCTTGTCGGTGACATCAAAACCGGCTTCTTTCCTTATGTTCTGGATACGGTTGATAAATTCCCTGGCAATTCCTTCATAACGAAGCTCATCAGTTACTGTAACGTCGAGAGCGACTGTGAGCCTGCCCTCATTTGCGACCTGCCATCCTGGTATATCTTCGGATATTATTTCTACATCGTTAGCTTCGAGTATTATCTTCTGATCATCAACTGAAATTGTCAGTGTCCCGTTTTTCTCGAAAGAAGATATTTCAGTGGCAGGGAGTTCCGAGATCGCCTTGCTCAGCTCCTTCATCATCTTACCGTAGCGCGGACCGAGAGTCTTGAAATTGGGTTTGATCTTTCTCTTAACGATTGAAGCGCTGTCTTCAATAAACTCGACCTCCTTGACATTCACTTCTGCCAGTATGAGATCCTCGACAGCTTCAAATTTCTTTCTGAATGATCCATCCGGTACAGGAACCATTATTCTTGCAAGCGGCTGGCGTACCCTGATGCTCACTTTCCTTCTTAAACCCAATATCATTGATGATATCTTCTGAGCAATATCCATACGCTCTTCAAGATCACTATCTATCAATGACTCATCATATTCCGGGAAGATCGTAAGATGAACAGAATCCTCATTGTATCTGCCGGTTATACCGTTCAGGTCAGTGAAAAGCCGGTCCATATAAAAAGGAGCGATTGGTGCCGCAAGCATGCTTATCTTCTCAAGACAAGTGTAAAGAGTCTGATAAGCTGCGATCTTGTCTTTGTCATATTCACCACCCCAGTAACGTTTGCGGTTCAGACGGACATACCAGTTACTGAGATTTTCTGTGACAAAATCCTGTATAGCGCGGCCAGCACGAGTGAGGTCATAATCTTCATAGCTCCTTTTAACTTCCCTGATAAGCGAATTCAGCAGCGAGATTATCCATCTGTCTATCTCGGGCCTTTCATTCACCGGGATCTCAGCTTCCTTGTACCTGAAATTATCGACGTTGGCATATAATGCAAAGAAGGAGTACGTATTATAAAGCGTACCGAAGAATTTTCGTTTAACCTCGTCAAGCCCGTTCATGTCGAACTTCAGGTTATCCCATGGCTGAGAATTCGTAATCAGGTACCATCTCAGGGGATCGGATCCTGATTCCTCAATTGCGGAGAATGGATCAACTGCATTGTTGAGGCGTTTCGACATCTTGTTGCCATTCTTATCGAGAACGAGGCCGTTTGATATTATGTTTTTGAAAGCAACCGAATCTGAAATCATTGTCGCGATTGCATGAAGCGTGAAGAACCAGCCTCTTGTCTGGTCAACGCCTTCTGCAATGAAGTCTGCCGGGAACATCTTGTCGAAGTTCTTGTTGTTCTCGAAAGGATAATGAACCTGCGCATAAGGCATTGCGCCTGAATCGAACCATACATCGATAAGATCAGGCTCACGGAACATTTTCCTGCCACTCTCGCTTACGAGTATTATTTCATCGACGAAAGGTCTGTGGAGATCGAATTTATCATAGTTCTCTGCTGAATTATCGCCTTCTTTAAAATCCTTCAGGGGGTTGACCTGCATGAAACCGGCTTTAATTGACTTTTCTATTTCAGCCTTCAGCTCAGTTGCCGATCCGATACATTTTTCTTCTTTCCTGTCGGATGTCACCCATATTGGGAGAGGTGTTCCCCAGTACCTTGATCGCGAAAGATTCCAGTCTACAAGGTTCTCAAGCCATTTACCGAATCTTCCCGAGCCTGTTGACTGTGGTTTCCAGTTTATTGTATTGTTGAGCTCGATCATCCTGTCGCGGAAAGCTGTTGTACGGATAAACCAGGCATCGAGAGGATAATAGAGAACCGGTTTATCTGTTCTCCAGCAATGCGGGTAGCTGTGAACCTGCTTTTCAATCCTGAATACAAGCCCCTGCTGCTTGAGCATTACTGCAATATCGACATCGAGTGAATCCTTATCGCCTGATATTGCAGGATCATATTCATTTTTCACGGGCCGGCCTGCAAACTCAGAATATTTTTCCTTGTTTACATTTGTTCTTATATATTCAGGATCAAGATCAGCTAAAGGAATGAAGAAACCTCTTTTATCAACCATCGGACCCCATGATCCGTCTTTCCTCTTCATAATAAGAGGAGGCACACCATTTTCACGGCCCACCCTGTAGTCATCAGCTCCGAAGGTCGGGGCGATATGAACTATGCCTGTTCCATCTTCTGTTGTAACAAAATCGCCTGTAAGCACTCTGAAAGCACCTTCTCCGGGGTTCACCCAGGGAATGAGCTGCTCATAATTAATCCCTTCAAGATCTTCTCCTTTAAATTCATCTTTTACATTAAAAGGGATTTTCCTGTCGCCTGGTTTATAGGAACTCAGATCCGATCCTCCTGCCTCAGGGAACATTGAATGAAGCAGATCTTTTGCAATAACCACAGTGATTGGTTCACCTGAATAAGGATTGAAGCCTCTGACTTTAATATATGTGATGTTCTTTCCAACTGCTAATGCAGTATTTGAGGGGAGAGTCCAGGGAGTTGTCGTCCAGGCCATTATATGGACATTCTCAGTATCATTATTTTTGAAGAGGAATTCGGACTTTTTATCCCGTATCACTTTGAACATTGCAATACAGGTAGTATCCTTTACATCACGATAGCACCCCGGGAGATTCAGCTCATGGGAGCTGAGCCCTGTACCAGCCGCAGGAGAGTAAGGCTGTATCGTATAACCCTGGTAAAGATAGCCGCCCTTGTAAAGTTGTTTCAACAGCCACCAGAGAGATTCGATGTAACGGTTATCGTATGTGACGTAGGGATTATCCATGTTCACCCAATATCCCATTTTACGTGTAAGATCTTCCCACAGATCTGTATATTTCATCACATCGTGACGGCATGCCTTATTAAAATCGACTATTGAGATTTTAGAACCGATATCTTCTTTTGTGATGCCAAGGGCTTTTTCAACCTGTAGCTCAACAGGGAGGCCATGTGTATCCCATCCTGCTTTCCGTCTTACTTCGTAACCGCTTTGTGTCTTGAAACGGCAAATTGCATCCTTGATTGTTCTTGCCATGACATGATGTATGCCTGGTTTGCCGTTTGCAGAAGGAGGACCTTCAAAAAAAACAAATTCCCCTTTTCCGTCGACTTCACGGATACTCTTGTTAAAAGTATCATTCTCATCCCATACCTTCAACATCTCCTTGTTTACCTTCGAGAGATCAAGACCTTTATATTCAGGAAAGCGTTTCCCCATTGTATCAGATACTTAAAATAGTTTTTACTGTAAAAAAAATTCTGACAAAGATAGTAAAAAACAGAATGGCAAAAATTGCCAAAACAGAAAAAGCCAGGAGTGAGGGGCAAACGTTTAGAATTAATTGGTCTGCGTGCGGAAGCT
>DATALC010000101.1:0-24895 GCA_036261265.1 Bacteroidales bacterium | reverse complement strand
ACAAGCTCTCCATCACTTGATATTACTGGAGAGACAGAACCAAAATACCAGTGGCCGGCAGGCGGAGTTGAAACAAACGTTCCGGAATACGGCAGGCTCTATTCATGGTACACAGTAACAGACAACAGGAAAATCTGCCCGTCGGGATGGCATGTACCATCGACAGCAGAATGGGAAGGACTCGGAAGTTTTCTAAAAGACAAAGGAGGTTACCTGAAAGAAACAGGATTAACACACTGGATGGCACCAAATTATGGAGCCACAAACTCCAGTAATTTCACAGCGCGTGGTGCAGGATATCGATTATTGAGCTCATTTGAAAACATGAAGAATTATGCGATGTTCTGGACGACGACACCTTCTTCAAGCGCCTCAGCAGCACCGTATGTCTATTTATATTATGATTATGACGTTTTGGGAATAAGCTATTCTCCTCCCTCCTCATATTCATCTTCAAATGGATTTAGTGTCAGATGCCTTAAAGATAACTGATTAACCTACGATTTATGTCAAATTTAAAATATTGCATTCTCTTAATATTCCTTCTCTGCAATCCTGGTTGTAAGAAAGAAGAAGATCCAAAAATGCCTGAAGTTATTACTGGTTCGGCCACAAGCCAGGACTACACATCAGTTGCTGTTGCCGGCACAATAACAGACAAAGGAAACAGTGAGATTTTCGCATTTGGTTTCATCTGGGGAGAATCCACATCTACAATCGAAAATAAAGTATTCTGCAATTCGACTGGTCAGGATTATTTCTCTGCGATTATAACCGGACTGAAGCCTAAACAGAATTATTTTTTTAAAGCCTTTGCAGCAAATAATGCAGGTATAAGCTATGGAGCTTCAGTAAATTTTACAACCAAAACAGTTTCAGCTCCTGTAGTAGAAACATTACAGGTTAATTCAATAAGCTCAAACTCAGTAAAAATTTCAGGTAATGTATTAAGTGAAAATGGTGATTCAGTTATAGCGAGGGGTTTTTGCTGGTCTGAAAGCAAGGCTCCTGATATTTACAGGAATAAGAATGTTGTCGGAAATGGGTTAGGTTCTTTTGAAAGCACAATAACAGGACTTAAATCAAATACTGTTTACTATTTCAGAGCTTACGCAACAAACACTAAGGGTACAACTTACGGGAAGGAACTATATTCCTGGACTACGCAATCTGCAACAATTGAATCAATCACTATTAATATGGACAGATCAGACTATGTTACATGTATTGTAGAATATTCAAGTGCAGAAGGTTTATATCTGTATAAGAAAGGAGTTTGCTGCAGCACACTTAAAATTCCGGGTATTAATGACACTGTCAATTTTACATCGTTCGATTCTCAAGCAAATAAACTTTCTTTTTATTTCAACACAAAACCGAACAGGCGATATTTTTTCCGGCCGGTACTAATTGATACCGATACTTCTTACGGAGATACCCTGAGTGTCATAAACTGGATTAATAAACCAGGCTCAAAAATTAGTGATGTTGACGGGAATATATATTCCACTGTAAGAATCGGCGCCCAGGTATGGATGGCTGAAAACCTAAGGACAACAAAGTACAGGAATGGTGACAATATAGGAACGACATCATCTCCTCAGATGGATATACATCTGGTGACTGAACCTAAATATCAATGGCCAGCCAAAGGCGATGAAACAAAGGCAGCAGAGTTGGGAAGATTATACACATGGTTTGCAATCGCTGATTCAAGAGAGATCTGTCCTGCAGGCTGGCATGTGGCAAAAGACAATGAATGGAAAATTCTTTATGATTATGTGTATAATGATGTGGAAGGAAGACTTTCAGAACCCGGAGAGGTTCACTGGAGTACAAATCATAATGGGAATAATCTAACCGGCTTTACGGCCAGGTCGCTTGTTGAACGAACCCCTGAAGGAGTATTCAAAGTGGATGAAAACAAAGCAACATGGTGGATTTATAGTACAGGCAATGAAACCACATCATATTGTAAACAGATAAACAGTTCTACAATAAACCTCGATAAAAAATCCGGAGTGGCGGTAAGGTGTGTTAAGGACTGAAAGGCTCAGAGCTCAGGGCTCAGGGCAAAGAGCTCAGGGCTCCAATAACTTTAGTCACTCGTAACTTTAGTCACTTTAGTCACTCTTCCACGCTGCATTCCGGGTATTTCCTCATGAATTCCCCCGGGGTATAGCCCGTAAATAGCTTGAAGTCCCTGATGAAATGCGACTGGTCGAAATACCCGTTGCCATAAGCGCAACCTGTAAGATTCCTGCTTTTATTCAGGGTAATATCAGCAAGGGTTTCACGGAACCTTATAATCCTTATAAACTGCCCTGGTGTCTTGCCAAGATACCAGGAGAATTTTCTCTCAAGCGTTTTTCCAGAAACAAAAAGCTTTGTTGTCAGAATTGATGTATCGAGCTTTCCTTTTTTGTTTTTTATCAGATCGATTGCCTGCTGCATTAAGATAAAATCGTAATGGGGAACGGGAGAAAACCTCGAAAAGAGAAAGTTTTCGACAACTTTTATCTTTTCAGGATATGAATGCTTTGTGCAAAGAAGGTCCTCTACCCTCCTGATATCCTTGTTCAGAACATCAGAAAGATCGATGCTCCTGTTCTCGAGCTCCGCCAGCGGGAACCTGAAGAAATTACATGCTCCTGCAGAATTGAATCGTACAAATATCACACCTGCTTCACCATAGGTTGTGACATCTGTGTATGTATTGCTCAAACCGCTGATTATTGAACGGGGTTGCCTTATATACTCTCCTGCAGACCTGTATTCTGCGAATGGCTCTTTAAAATGGAACATTACCTGGATGCCGTCAATGGGGATCACTCTCTCCATTACATCCGGTTCATGTGCATCTGATTCCATTATGCAGTAATTCCTGATATAATTTTTCAGGAATCCTGAAGGCTGAAAGAATTGAAATCGCATTTGAAAAGCATCTTGGATCAACCTGCAAAAATAAGATAAATCCCGGTTGCCGCTATCTATGCCGCAAGGGCAAATCTCTTGGATCAACCTGCAAAAATAAGATAAATCCCGGTGTAGAATTGTATTACAGGAGAGTTATCTCAATCTCCCCTCCCATTCCCGTCTTATCATCTTTTATTATTACAACTGAAAGGATTCCCGGTTTTGAAAGATACTCTTCAGTTACTTCACCGATCATGTCAGTATTCTTTACTGAATTGCAACATGCAGTTGCATAAGCGTCTGCAAGCGACCCTGACCTGCATGCAATTACACACGCATCCGCAGTGCCGAAGCTTAATGAATGCCCGACAGTTGCCGAGGAACAGCAGACTGAAAGAGGGGTTTGTTCAGGTTTTATTACAAGACCGATCTTTTCGGAGAGTGGTGAATTACCTGCAAATACTGATAATGTAGCAGGTTTCAGAAGCTTCATGAAGATATCGCCCCCGTTTTCAACAATTACCTCCCCGAATCCGAATTCACCTATAAGATCATTAGAAATACACTCCGCCATTGCACCGGCAACAGCGCTCATTGGACCTGTTCCTGACATTTCTGATGCTTCATACATGGAAGAGACAATTCCAGGGAGATTCAGCGGTGCTATAAGTGGAGTTAATGATGTGAGAAAATCAGGATATTTTTGAATATGCTTATCAAGGATATCTCTATAAAAGAAAATCCTTTCATGTGAGTAAGTTTCAACAACCGGATCGTACTTTTCAGCGCTTACAGCAATCCACAGGTCGGTTTCGAGATGGTTGACAATGAAGGTTTTCCATCGCTCATTGCCCATGCTCTCACGATAAATTCTTGGCTGGAATGCCTTACTCTTAGTCAATATCTATTGAGAAAAGTTTCAGAGGACACGATTTTACACACAGTTCACAGACTATGCATCTCTCTGCATCAAACGACAGCTCTGCAGTATCATGCCTCATCGTGAGAGCGCCGGCAAAGCATACAGATGTACATGCTCCGCAATGAATGCATTGCTCTTTGTTATAGTAGATCTTCTTATCAATCGGGGAGCAATCGACATCCTGCTCCCTTATATACTCCATTCCATCTTTAAGCATCTTTGAAGAGCCTGTCATCTCAATAACAAGGTGACCGATCTTGCCGGGTGTAATATCTGCTTTTACTATATTGATCCTGATGTCGTATTTCTTTATAAGATTGTATGTTATCGGCTCGGTAGTCGATGCCGGCGGAAATGTCAGAACAAATCTTTTACTTGTCATATCATTGTCGTTATTTTATCCAAAAAATCAGAGAATTGCATTGTATTCATTTCTACTCTCTGAGATTCTATGCGTAAGTCATTGCAACTCTTATTAAATCCTTATCTCAAGCTTATTCAGCCCTGAAGTTTTCTGAAATAAAGTTACAGGTTCAGTAAGAAGAAATCTTCCTTCACTTATCTCTTTCTTTAAAATATCAGCGATTTCGCGTGCAACTTTTATGCTCGACATCGGAGCCGTTCTTACTTTCTTCCCGTTTAGCTTAATTGAGCCTGAGAAAAGCGAAGCATAATCGATTCTGCCCAGTGTCTCGAAGTTTCCGGTTCCATAATCGATTATATTAGTCTCAATCTGCTCATTTCTGATTGAAAGTCTCAGCGCCATTTCTTCATCAAGTACAGGAATTGGAATTCCGATCCCAACGAACATCGAAACGCCATATTTTTCGAAGTAAGCAGCCTTTATAAACTTTGTGCTCATTTGCTTTGCATCGCCGATGAGAGCAAGTGTTGCTGAATTCCCAACCGGAACACCATGTTCGTTTTTTGGTTTGCCTGTATTGAACTGAGTGCCGCTCCACGCCACATATCCTGTTGTTCCGCCGAGAAAAATGCGTGTTCCCATGCCAATTGTTCTCAGATCGGGATCATTGAGCAACGGGCTTAACTCGCCGGATGTAGCGAAATTGGCATTGCCGAAGGCAGGAAGCAGCGTGCCCATATATGTATATTTGATCTTCGATGTGCTGTTTACTGCGACATTGTAATTCTGGTATGCATTGCGCGGATTGAACATAATGAACTCGTTGATCGAGTTCTTATTTATCATTGTTTTTATCTCTGTCCGGGGATAGCAATCCGTCCCTTTTGCAGATGCCTGCAACAACACATCTTTCCCTGCTATAAGATCCTCGATCACATGAGCGCCACCATAAGTATCGTGCGGCATAGCTGTTTCTGTAGCTCCTATGTATGAATCTACTGCGGCAACACCACCGTATGCAGGTACGTTGTTGAGGGTGATTTTCTCCATACGGATGGGGGGAGTCGGATGCCCGAAGTTAATAAACGCTCCTGAAGAGCACATGGGACTGAAGGTTGCAGTCGTAACAACGTCGACCTTCTTTGCTATTTCAGAGGTGCTCATCTCCTTCGCCAATTCAGATACCTGCCCTGCGGTAAGTACTACAGCCTTACCCTGTCGGATTTTATCATTGATCTCCTCAATTGATTTTTTTTGTGCCATCGAATACGGAAAATTTACTTCAGCTGATAATATCTATTAATTGAGCAAAATAAGTCAATATTTCGGAAGAAAGAAAAAAGAGGCCGTTTTCATGGAGTTTGAATTTTAACGCAGATTGCGCTGATTAATATCACACTGAGCGCGCAGAGACTCATTATATAATCAGCGTTCTCAGAGGAAACTCTCTGTGCTCTCTGCGTTTAAATGGGATTACCTTATTGAACAATACACCTCTCTTGCTGGTATTATAACTGTCTACAGTCAATTTGTATTATTTATTTAATCTTTGAAAGTCAATGAAAAACAAAATCAGGCAACTGACAGTTTCCGGGATCCTGCTGCTCTCTTTACCCCTATTTCTGAATGCCCAGATGGGAAATGCAAATACAAGCAGTGCCAGGAGTGAAGCGAAAATAGAGGATTCCTATACAGGAAACTGGAAATTCGAAGCGCCAAATGCTCCTGAAGGATCAACAGAAGGTGATATCGTTATCAAACCAGAAGAAGTCATAATGACATTCGACAACGCAGTCGGATTTCCGTCGAAGTGGATCAAGTTCAGAAACGATTCAATAATTTATCAGACTGTGTTCGATGGAGCTACTGTTGTTTTCTCGGTTAAAATAATCGATAGAAACAACATGAAGGGTAAGGCAGTATGGGATGACGGTGAAACGGAATTCATTATGAAAAAAGACCTTGGTGTAGAACTGTGAACAATGACTATTAAAAGAAGAAACAGGACAATTTGTTAGTGAACATTCAGTTAAACAATGCGTATTATATAAAATTAATAATTTGATTTATGAAAACTAAGCTCATACATCTGTTTTTAACAGGTTTCCTGTTTCTTTCAGTTTCAATAATATCAAACTCCCAGGTAATCGGGGATCTTCTTGGTGAATGGTCATTTGATGCACCACAGGCT
Organism: Bacteroidales bacterium; assembly: GCA_036261265.1. Classification (GTDB taxonomy): domain Bacteria; phylum Bacteroidota; class Bacteroidia; order Bacteroidales; family VadinHA17; genus LD21. Next base: position 18,502 of record DATALC010000101.1, on the reverse strand, counting down.
CCTGAAGGCGCTACTTTCGGACAGGCAATAATAAAAGCTGACACGGTTATTATGCGATTCGAGGGGGGACTTCAGTTTCCCTCCGACTGGGTAAAATCAGATAAGGATTCAATAGTATATGAGACAACATTTGATGAGGTTAAGGTAAAATTCGCTCTTAAAATAATTGACGAACAAACTCTTGCTGGAAAAGCAATTCATTCCGATGGAGATGTACCTATCACATTCAGGAGAAAAAAGACATAGGCGGCACATTGTTCTTTTTGTTTCATTAAAACAAAACAGCATCCGGAATTGTAACATTTATTACAATTGTTCATATATTAGTTAATCTTTTTATTGAATTTAACTGTATATGAAACTTTTATTATTTGCACTGGCAGCTTCTGTGTCAATATGTGCCTTTCCACAGACCATCGCCGAAAAAAAAACTGAATGGAAGCTTGTCTGGCAGGATGATTTCAATGGAAAAAATCTGAATCAGAAGAAATGGAACGTACTAATGCGTGAGAACAGCAAGCATAATGAGTTGCAGTATTATATACCTGAGGAAGTATTTACCCGTAACGGATTTCTTACAATAAGAAGCAGCAGGAGGAATTACGGTTCTAAAGAATATACAAGCGGAAGACTCGATACAAAGGATAAGTATGCACCTGTTTATGGCAGGTTTGAAATCAGGGCTAAATTACCTGGCGGGCAGGGTGTATGGCCTGCCTTCTGGCTTTATCCCCAGAATCGTAACTGGCTGATCGAATACATAATGGCAGAAGCTGTGGCAAACGGTAAGGAATCTTTAATACCTGAAGAAAGACCATGGTATACCGAAATAGACATAATGGAATTTCTTGGTCATGAACGAAGCATCTTATATGGCACACTTCATTACTATACTTTTGATGGCCGTAAAATGACAAGCTCCGGCACATGGAGGGGAACTGATGATTACACAAAGGACTTTCACACCTATGTCCTTGAATGGGAGCCGGATTCATTAAAGTGGTATGTTGACGATCATCTTATTCATTCAACAGGTACGGGGATACCGCATACACCGCACTACATCATCTTAAATACAGCTATCGGAGGAGCCTGGCCCGGAAATCCTGATTCAACAACAGTTTTTCCTCAGCTGCATGAAATTGATTATGTAAGGGTATATCAACGAGCCGGGAAGAAGTAATTCATTTTGAAAGAATTAATCAAGCTCTCCGGAAGCCACTTTGTTCACGGAAGAAAACTTTTGTTTGTGATTAGCAATCTTATAACCAAGAAGGAAGCACATTTTAGTGCATTTTTCCATCTTGTCAAAGTCGATCTTTTCAATATCATCTCTTTCAGTATGCAGGTCAGCATGAATCCCTGAATGAAACATTATTGCAGTTACTCCCTTTTCCCTGAAACTAAGATGATCGCTTCCTCCAAATTCAAGATCAGCCCCCTTATTAATCAACCTGATTCCTGCAAGAGCAGCTGATTCATTAATTATTTTATCAATCTCAGGACCTTCATTATCTGAATAAAACTCAAGCTCACCAGGATTTGTCACAGTAAGCTTTTCACCGAATATCAGCCCTGTGTCGGATGGAAGCCTTGATCTTCCAACCATATCGAGATTTATATCAATGAGTGTCTTCTCGAGCGGAATTACAGGATTTTCAGCATAATATGCTGAGCCAAGAAGGCCTTTTTCCTCACCGTTTACCCAGACAAAAACCAACGACCGGGCAGGTTTTTTCTTTAGCTTCATAAAAGCATTTGCCGTTTCAAGCAGAACAGCAGAACCCGATGCATTATCATCGGCTCCGTTATTAATTTTGCCGTCAATCTCACCGGTATGATCGAAATGTGCGGAGAAAAGGATACATTCATTTTTGAGAACCGGATCAGATCCTTCAATTATGCCTACTACATTCCGGCTTTTAAAAGATTGTTTCACAAGAGAAGTAGTTGCCGTCACTGTCACTCCGGTCAATTCAAATGATGCAGGTTTCCCTGTCGATTCAATTTTCTGAGCCAGCTCGCTGAGATCATGCCCTGAAGATCTTAAAATCATATCAGCAGTGTACTGTGTTATAAAACCAAGCTGCATCGGAATTCCCGGGATCTGCTTTCCTTCTATCTCCATGCTCCCCGTACCAATCATCTCTGCAAGGCCTGAGCTGTATGGATCATTATACATGCTATTCGGATTATAAACCATGAAAAGAGCTTTTGGACCACGCATTAATATTGAGGCAAGCTTATTTTGTTCCTCGTCGCCAAAGACTTCAGACATACTCTCTTCATCATCTGAATCATCTGGAGTGCCTGTCATTATAATTACTATCTTATCTTTAATATCGATTCCATTAAGATCATTATATCCTGTTTTGCCATCAAAATATCCATAACCCGCAAAAACAACATTGCTTGTGCTCTCAACAGTCTGGAAAGGCGGGATAAGGACAAGCACGGAGTCGCTTGAAAAAGTTGTACCCGCTGTTTTGACGATTATCTCATTTTCTGTTGATAATTTAATCATTGGAATATTCTGGTAAAACTCCTTATCCCCCTGAATGCCCATTACTCCCATCCTCATCAGGTTTGATTTTAAAAACAGCGCAGAAGCATCATTACCCGGATTGCCTGTTTCTCTTCCCATCATATCATCTGAAGCCATGAATGTCATATACGATTTCAGACTTTCGCTACTTATTGATCTTAAACCCTCTTTCTGGGCTGAAACAAAAAAAGTAAGGAGAAGAAGAAGATTGAGAAGGGAAAACTTTTTCATTTTCTTTATATTAAAATTGCCGGTAAATTTCACATAAATAAATTGATCTGCAAAACTGAGGACTTTCATATCAGAAAAGCTGAACATCTTTCCAGGCTGGAGTGTGCTGTATACTAAGTCGATTTTAAAAGGATATAACTGAATGTATACTGAAGCCATCGTCTCAGGCGATCCGGGAAGAGTTTTGCAGACGGTATAATGCAGGCAACTTCGGAAAGCCGGATCTCAGGCTGGCAAATAAGTCAGCATGAAAATGACAAAAGCAAAACTGAGGCTTAAAAACTACAAAGGCGACAGCTTCCGCCGTCGCCTTTGAATTAAAAGAATTGATATTCTCAGTTTTTGTTGTAGGGCGCTGTTACCTTCTTCAGCAAAGCAATACTTGCCTTAATCCCTTCATCTTCGCTTAGTACATTACCCTCATACTCTACATCGATATAACCCTTGAAACCTGACTCGGAAATTATCTTCATCATTTTTTCATAGTCAATTTGCGTTTCGTTTCCATTCTGATCGAAATCATGTGTTTTACCACTTACACCTTTTGCATAGGGCATAATTTCCTTCACCCCCTGGTAACGGTCATATTCATAAAAGTTCCCAAGATCCGGTAACGTTCCGCAATTTGGCATATTAACAGTTTTCATTATTTCTGCGAGCCATTTGCCATAAGAAGAATTACCGCCGTGATTTTCAACAATAACGTTGATGCCATAATCCTTTGCGTATGTGGCCAGTCTTCTCAAACCATCGATGGCAGCAGCCTGCATCTGCCCCATCGTGCCACGGCCGGCAGCATTAACCCTTATTGAGTGGCAACCAAGGAATTTGGCAGCTTTCACCCATTTATAATGATTTTCAATAGCTTTTGTCCTGGCAGCATAAGATGTATCGGCAAGGTTACCTTCCCCATCTACCATTATTATCAGGCTTTTAACGCCATACTTTTCGCATTCTTTTTTCAACTGGGTAAGATAATCCATGTCTTCAGCCTTACCACCAAAGAATGTTGAAACATATTCAACTGCATCCAGTCCGTAAGTTTCTTTCGTTACCCTGGGGAAATCCAGGTTCGTCAGTTGTTTTTTGCCGATAGTTCTGTGAAGAGACCATTCGGCAAGAGAAATCTTATATGCAGGTTCCTGACCTGACATGCTTACATTTAACAATGCTGCAAGCAGCATCACCGCCAAAATATGTCTTATTTTCATAAAATAGTATTTAAGATTATTTATCAAAGGTAATGAAAACATTATCACCTTATACAGCAGAAATGAATAAGCCTCCCCTGGGCGAGGAGGCTTATTGCAACTCACTGATTCATAATTGTAATTCTGTGTTTAGTTGAGTCGCAGATCAATTGTCAGTGTTTTCACTGATATTGAAAGAGGAGGTGAGCTACTGACTTAATTTGAACATTACCGGAAGAACATACCAGACAGGAACCGGTTTTCCTCCCTGCTTTCCAGGTCTGAATTTCGGAAGAGTTGAAATGACTCTTACCGCTTCATTATCAAGTTCAGGATCGATTCCTTTCAGTACTGTTATCTGATTAACACTACCGTCGGCGGTGACACAGAATTTGATTGTAATTCTCCCTTGTATATTGTTCTCTATTGCAATTTCGGGATATTTGACATTATCATAAATGTATTTCAGAAGAGCTTCCTGACCACCGGGAAAGGAAGGATCTTCTTCAACCACGTAAAATGGCGCCTGCTCAGGCTCGACCTCTTCGATCTCAGGCTGAATCTGTTCAGGCACTTCGAATACATCTTCGTTTTTAACAACTTCTTCAGCTTCATCGGCTGTCATAAACTGCAGATCATCACCCGGCTTTACTGAATCAACAACAACCGGCGGTATGTACTTTGCCTGCTGAACCATGTCTGTAGGCGGCTTTACTTCCGGTGGAGTAATTTCTTCGATTGGCTGATCAATATTTGTCATTGTTAATTTTGTAACAACCTGCACTGTCCTTTCATGGGTTGTATTGTGCGATTTCATTTTGAAATATGGGATAAGAACAGTCATTGTGGCTATTGCCACCGCCATCATCATGGAGAAAATCACATTTTTCCTGTAGATCCTGCGCAATACGTAAGCTCCGTACTCTTTGTTCCTGGCTTCAAAGACTATTTCATCGAATGCCGGGATGGCTGTAACATTATTAAGTGTTCTCATGGCGTGTAGTTATTGATCAGATCAAATATACAACTATTTATTTAGTTTTGCAACTAAATGATTAATTATTTAAAAAATTACACAGAGGAAATCAGGAATCCCGATAGCTATCGGAACACAGAGAACCACAGAGGGTTTTATCCCTGTGTAACTCTGTGCCTTCTCTGTGCACCTCTGTGTGACTCAGAAATGTATTATGAAAAAATACAGCAAAATCGAACCATGGAATTCACAAATCGTTTATTATTCTATATTTACAACAAAAACTCTAAAAATGAGAATCACTCCTTCCCTCCTTCCGGCTCTTCTGTTAACAGCCCTGTCAGCATGTAATACAAGTAAAACTGATATTTCATCAGTTGCTGAAAACATCGATGAAAATGATCTTAAACAGTATATCTCTGTCCTGGCCTCCGATGAATTTGAAGGCAGAGCTCCCGCTTCTGCCGGCGAACAGAAGACAATAAATTATCTTGCCGATCAGTTTGGCAAGCTTGGTCTCGAACCCGGGAATAATGGAAGCTGGTTCCAGGAAGTAGACATGATAAAGATCACTGCTGACAAGGATATGCAGCTTAATATCTCGGGAGGAAAGACTAAGCTTAACTTCAGATCTCCCGAAGATTTTATAGGAGGCTCCCCGAAGACGACCGACATGATAAAATTTGACAATTCAGATATCATTTTTGTCGGGTACGGTATCGTAGCCCCTGAGTACAACTGGAATGATTACGAAGGTCTCGATGTTAAGGGAAAGACAGTTGTAATGATTGTAAACGACCCGGGATATGCAACCGGCGATACCTCACTGTTTACAGGAAAGAGCATGACTTATTACGGCCGCTGGACATACAAGTTTGAAGAGGCTGCAAGGCAGGGTGCAACTGCAGCAATAATAATTCATGAAACTGGCGCTGCAGGTTATCCATGGGGAGTTGTACAAAACAGCTGGACTGGGCCACAGTTTTATCTTGAGAATAATGAATTCAACGGTACAGATCTTCTTTTCAAAGGCTGGATTACAGGAGAAGGAGCCCGTAAATTGTTCGATGCTGCAGGAGTTGATTTTGATCTTAAAACAAAAGAAGCCTCACAACGCGGCTTTAAACCGATTGCTTTAAATCTCACTGCATCATTGCAATTCGGGAACTCCGTCGGACATGTTAAATCAAACAATGTTGCTGCGTTATTGAAAGGATCCGACAGGGCCGATGAATATATAATATACACGGCACACTGGGATCATTTTGGAATAAACCCTGCTTTTAAAGGTGATTCAATACTTAACGGGGCGCTTGACAATGCAACAGGTGTAGCAGCGCTTGCTGAACTGGCACAGGCTTTCACTAAACTGCCTGAAAAACAATCAAGATCAGTGCTTTTTCTTTCAGTAACAGGGGAGGAACAGGGACTACTTGGAAGCAGCTATTATGCAAACAACCCGATTTTCCCGCTTGAAAAAACTGCAGCCGTTATAAACATGGATGCACTGAATATCTTTGGAAGCACAAAAGATATGACAATTGTAGGCTATGGAAATTCGGAACTCGATGACTATCTTGAAAGAGTTCTGCAGAAGCATGACAGGTATGCGAGTCCTGATCCTACTCCTGAAAAAGGAGGTTATTTCCGCTCAGACCATTTTCCTTTTGCAAAAAGAGGAGTTCCGGCTCTCTACGTATCAAAAGGAGTCGATAATATTGAACATGGCAGGGAATGGGCGCTCAATGCAACCGAACAATGGTTAAATGAAAACTATCACAAGCCTTCGGATAATTACGAGCCTGAAAAATGGGATTTTAAAGGTATGGTTGACGATGTACGCATATATTTTGAAGTCGGCTATGATCTGAGCCAGACTGTTGATTTTCCTCAGTGGAAACCCGGGACGCCGTTTAAAGCAGAAAGAGATAAAATGATGGCTGGAAAACAGTAGCCGGTTATAGCTTTATAATTTTTAATACTGCATCTTCCCATCCGTCGGGACGGACGAAAACCATGTTAGGCTGTCCACCGCTTATCCTTACTGCAGGTTGATACCTGTTTGTCTGGGGATTGTACCATATATAGCTGAATGAACCATAATACATTGTCAGATCAAGCACTATCTTTTCATTATCGGGCAGATATGCTGTTATTAAATTAAAGTCGCCAGTTTTTGCTGCCGTCATCTGGAGTGTGTCTGATTGTTCCTGATTTCGTATGAGTTCAGGAGAGGGAATCAGGTTCCACCAATCGACCGATTCAAAAAAATCAACGAGGTTTGTCATCTGCCAGGCGCTTTCCCATTGAACTGCATTTCGCCAGCAATCATAAGTAGTAGTATCCTTATTGAACATCCATATTGCTCCATGACCAGCAGGCACTTTAGGAGGGACATCTCCTGCACCGTAAGAATAACCCCTTGCGCCGCACATCCATGCTATCCACCCTGTTTTTCTTGCATCCTTTTCGCGCCAGCTGGCAGCATTATTGTTCCCATGAGCATCATACATTGATTCAAGCAGTATTATTGGTTTTGAAGGAGTTCCGCCCCACAAATCAAGTGTCCACTGGCGTGCTGCTGCGTATGCCTTTGTAACGTCTCCTCCATGATGACCGCTTTGAAGACCCGTAAAATCAACTGATGTCGCGCTTCTGAATGTAAGGTTTGCATTTATGTTTGTTCCCGGGTGTTGTGTTACAAGATGAGTCGTCCATTTCTGCAAACGTGCAGCAATTTTGTCAAGGTCATCTGTAAAAAGCTGATCAAATGAAGGTGAAAAAATAACCATGAGGGAGGCCATCCTGCCGGCAATATAGTCCTCAAAACGCTGGTTATTCGGATTTACGGCCATTGTATCGCGCCATGCAGTGCCTAATCCCGTTAGCAGTATGATTATACCTTTTTCATTTGCGTAACGGATCTTGTCTTCAAGGTCTTTCCAGAATTGAGTGTCGGGAGTGCCGTCCTCAAGAAATGATACCCCCGGGTTTGCTGAAGCTGTGTTCTTATTTCCTGTTCCCCGCGGATTGACCTGGATAACAGAAAATCTCTGGGCCGACCTGGTATCCACATAAGTTTTCCATTCCTGCATTGTTGAATTGAAAGTTGAATTCCAGCCTGTATCACCCATCCAGAGAAAAGGGGATCCGTCGGCATGGATAAGGAAACGCTTGTCTTCACTGACTCTTATATCGCCATGATGATATAGTGCATTGGGACCAACATATCTTATTACTTCAACATTGCCTTTTGCATGACTGATGCTTCTATCGGGATTTTTGCTGACAATCCTCCATTTCCATGATCCGGCTTCCGGAAATGCTGCTCTGATTGTATAGTGAATACCGTCATCTGTAAATGCAACACCTGTAAAGGAGTCACCAGAGGGACCTTCAAATATTACTTCAACTTCAACCGGCCTGCCGGCAGCAGGTTCGGAAGAAGTAAAGTTATATTCCCATGGTTTCCACTGAATCGACATAGCCGGGTTCTCCTGAGCAATGATATTATATTCAGTGCTGATAAAAACAATGCTGAAAAGTATTCCTGAAAATGCCTTGAATTTCATGAACATATCAACTTCAAAAGAACCAATAATGTTTAATCAGAAACCTGATTTAATATACATAAAAGTAAACAATACTATATCTGCAGATCTGAACTGTGACTGCTTGTCATATAAGGTATAGTGAAATAAAAAGCCGAGCCTTTACCAGGTGCAGATTTGAGCCATATCTTCCCACCCAGCAACTCAACATACGCTTTTGTTATTGACAATCCGATTCCTGTACCCTCATGAAGGCGCGTAACAGTATTATCAACCTGGAAGAAGCGGTCAAAAATTTTAGTTTGAGCATCAGGCTCAATTCCAATGCCGGTATCGGAAATGCAGAATTCAAGATAAGGGTCTTTCAGAGTACATCCTAAAGAAATCTGTCCCTTATCTGTAAATTTGAAAGCATTATTAAGAAGATTAGTCAATACCTGAATGAACTTCGTGCGATCAGTAGTGAAATGTCCTATCTTATTTCTGTCATTGAACTCAATCTGAAAATCTATTCTCTTTTCGGATGCAACTGTCCTGTATTGGGTATATATGTCATCGATAATATCGCCAAGACTTGTAGCCTGTAAAGAGAGCTTCAATCGTCCGGCTTCGACATTTGAAATCTCAATAACATCATTAACTATAGACAAGAGATGATGGCTGCTTTTTGAAATAATTTCGGTATATGCATCATGATCTTCCTTTGACAGCCCCGGTTCACGCAATAGATTTGCGAATCCGACTATTGCGTTCATCGGAGTCCTTATCTCATGTGAGATATTATGAAGGAATGCTGATTTGAGCCTGTCGCTCTCCTCTGCTTTTTCCTTGGATTTAATGAGATCAGTTTCACTCTTTTTTCTTTCTGTTATATCATGAAAAATTTCAAGCATTGCTTTCCTTCCATGAAACATCATTCCTGTATGATTGATCTCGAATACTTTTCCATTCAGGATGCCATGAGCTTCACAAGATGATGTTGTTCCGGTTTTTATTCCGCTTTTAAGAGGACAGCTGATGCATTGCATTCCATCATCGCAGTATAGTTCCCAGCATTTCTTCCCGATTGCCTCGCTTCCAAACATCTTCCTGAATTTTTCTCCAATGAAAAGGATAGTACCGTTTTCATCAACAACATCCATTCCCATTGGAATTGTCAGCAGTAACGACCTGTTAAATTCATCTGTTTCCTTCAGAATATCTTCTGCGCGTTTTCGTTCCGTGATGTCATGACTTATTGTAAGAAGCTGGATTGTTTTTCCTTTTGGATCTTTAATGGGGAGCTTACTCGTAAGATGCCAGTAAGGGAAGTCTGTATCAAGATGTTTTGCATTCTCGATTTTATCGATTATCATCCTGCCGGTCCTGAGTACGCTCATATCATCGGCCGTATATAGGTCGGCATCTTCTTCCGGGAAAAAATCAAATGCTGTCTTGCCAAGCACTTCATCCTGTGAATCTGCACCAAGAACCTGGAGATGAGATTTATTATTAAGTAAATATCTGCCTTCGTTATCCTTTATGCTAACAGGATCAGGAAGATGATCAATAAGAGTCCTCAAAAGATTTCTCTCATGCTTTATCTCCTCCTGGAATCTCATCCTTTCTGTTATATCGTGTATTATCGAGACAAATATCCTTCCATTCCTGATTGAAACAATCTTTATCGAAAGAAGAACTGTAATTAATTCATTTGTTTTTGTTCTGAAAATGCATTCCCTTTTATTTATCAACCCCAGATTATCAAGTTCAGATACGATCTCATTTTTTTCCGATTCAGTGTTCCAGAAGTTTATCTCGCTGAAAGTCTTCCCTATCACATCAGAAATTTCAAATCCACTCATTTCAAGGAACTTCTGATTTACTTCTACTATTCTGCCGTCGGGGCAGGTTGAAATTATTATTGCATTGGGAGCAGTATGGAAAACAGTCGAAAACTTTTCCTCCTCTGCCCTGATATCTCTCATCAGATGATAGCTGAGCATTATTACGATACTGACTGTAAGGAGGATAATCATCATTCCAAACAGTATCATTATAACTGCTTCAAAACTATCCGACTTAAAATAATCAGCCGGCTTGTTTCCCCTGACAATAAAATCTGTCATCTTTATAGCCGACAGAACACCCAGGATTACAAAGATTATTCCTGTAGACCTTGTAAGGCCAGCCATGTTTCGGGGTACTGCAACGATCATCAGCCATGCGCACCGGCCAAACATTACCAAATAAGCTGCAGAGATTATAAAATATCTTGCAGTTGCGGCAGGATTAATGAACTCAAACCAGACAGAGAAAATTATAATCAGTGCAAAAAGCACATATTCAGGGATTTTTGAAGTTTTAGTTGAAGAGTATTTTTCAAGCCCTATATATCCTATGAATAAACCGGCTACCGATATTGAATTTCCAAAATCAATCGATATCAGATCAGGTATTTTATTTCGCAGTATAATGAGAACATAACCAAGCATCTGGAAGAGGAAAGCCACCAGGAGATGCCCTATACCGTTATACCTGTTACGATATTGTTTCCATAAAAAGGTTATTATCAGCGTACCGATTACATTAATCAGTACAAAGCTGAAAATAACAGTGCGCATGTCTAAAGAAGGCATAAATAACTTCTGATACCCGTTAATATTTGTAATACAAGAATATAAAAAAACCAACAGTTGCCAATACCACACAGTACACATCAATAGCGGCATTCTGTTAATGATTTTTTAATATTAACAATTAAAAATTAAACGAAAAAGGAAAAACCAACAGATATGCCGGGTTTCCTGTTAAAAAGAATAAATTTTTAATCCTGTCCTCCGGAGCGTGGTGAGATGTAAATAACATCTTCCTTCATCTTAACAACATTGTTGTGATGATTTGAAATGTATATTCCAAGAAAGATCAGAAATGCAAGGATGAGCAATAAAATGAAAGGACCGCTCTTAAACAATTCAATAATAAAGTAATCGCGCTTCATTTCTCATAACATTAAAAATGAGCTATTTACTGTTGATCTAAACAAATTTCAACAAATTAATTGAATTCTGCAAAATTTATTTTCAGCGAGATAATGTGGATTTCAACAGTTCAACATTTTTTGTAACATTTTTTTATATGGCTGTCTATTTTTTAGACAATATTACAATTCCTGCATATTCCAGTATCCTCATTCAGTGATAGTTTCAGATTATGGCACAGCATTTGAAAAAGAAGAATAAACTTTTTTGAAATAATGAAAAGACATCTTCTAATCGCAACAATAATTCTGATAAATGGATTTACTCTCTTAAACGGACAAGAGAAAAAATGGACACTTGAAGAATGTATAAACTACGCTGTTTCTAACAATTTAAACCTGCAAAGGCAAAGGCTTCAGACTGATATTACCAGGGCTGACCTGCTCAGATCAAAGATGGGGCTTCTGCCATCAATTAATGCAGGATCACAGGCCCGAATGGATTTCGGAAGATCGGTAGATTACCGTACAAACCTTATTACTTTCAACCAGAATTTTCAGAATTCTTATTATATATCATCAGGAATCACTCTTTTCTCAGGATTTACAGCATTGAATACAGTGTCAGCAAACAGCTTCATGCTTAAAGCCGGAATTGAAACTGAGAAAGTCAAAAGGAACTCACTTATTATTGATATCCTTGGACAATATTACAGTGTGATATACAGCAAAGGTCTTGAAGATGCTTCCAAAATGCAACTTGAAAACTCGGAAGAACAGTTGAAAAGGATAACAAAAATGGTTGAAACCGGAAAAGAAGCTCTTTCAAAACAATACGAAATGGAGAGCAGGGTTTCAACAGACAGGCTTGATTATACAGTTGCAAGAAATACAGCCAGTAAAGCATTAACCTCACTAAGACAGATGCTTCAGATCGATCCCGGGTCGGAATTTGACGTTGTCGTACCTGAACTGAGCGCTATTGTAATTCCCGATGAATCATTTGATGCTGACAGTATATACAATATTGCATCAGAAGTATTACCTGCATTAAAGGCAATTGAATACCAGTTAAAAGCCAATAAAAGACAGCTTGCGGCAGCAAAAGGGGGAGTATTGCCTAACCTTTCTCTCGATGGAGGTATTTATACAGGATTTGCAAAAGTTATTGGAGCGGATTCAACAATTGCATTTTCTGATCAGATTAAAGATAATAACAGCCAGCAGGTTACACTTTCACTCAACATCCCAATTTTCAATAATTATGTTACAGGCAGAAGCATAAGGGTAGCCAGACTCAGGAGAGATGAGACTGCTGTTATGCTTGAGCTTGAAAAAAACTCGCTTTATACCCAGATTGAAAATGCTTGTCTTGACTACAACACCGGAAAAGATGAATTCCTTGCCGCACAATCGAACCTTGAATTCAACAGAAAATCATTTGAAGCAGTTGAAAAGAAATTTGAATCGGGCCTGCTCGATGTAACGGTTTACTCCACGGCACGAACAACATTGTTCCAGGCTGAGATGGAAGCATTAAGAACAAGGCTTCAACTGATGATAAGGAGGATGAGCATTCAGTTCTACTCAACGGGAGAATATGAAGCAATTTTCATGTAGAAGAGCTAAAATCAATTCATAAAATCATTAAAAACATTAATCACAAATATAATTTCACATCTCATGGACAGACCTATTGAAAAGAAGAAAGGATTACAGAAAAAGCATATCTGGTACATACTTGCCGGCGCTGCATTCATTATGCTTTTATATATGGCTTTCTTCACTGACAGAACGTCAACATTTAAAGTTGAAGCGGATAAGCTGATTATCGAAACAGTAACTGAAGATCAGTTTAATGATTACATAACAGTTCCCGGTACAGTTGAACCTATAACGACAATATACCTTGACGCTCTTGAGGGAGGGCGTGTAGAAGAGAAGCTCGTTGAGGAAGGAAGCATGGTTAAGAAAGGGGAAATTATCCTTAAGCTCAGCAATGCCGATCTTCATCTTAACATTCTCGATAGCGAGGCTCAGCTTGCTGAAAAGGAAAATTTTCTCAGGAACACAATGATCGCCATGGAACAGGACAGGCTCCAGATCAAGAAAGAACTGCTCAACCTTAAATATGATATAGAAAGAAAACAGAGGACATTCGAACAGAATGAAACTCTTATGAAGGATAATCTGATTTCAAAAGAAGACTACATCCGTTCAAAAGAAGATCTTGAGATGGCGAAACAATCACAGGACCTCTTCATAGAAAGACAAAAACAGGATTCGGTCTTCAGATCTGTACAGGTAGCGAACCTCACAAACAATCTCGAAAACATGCGCCGTAACCTGACGCTTGTACGGGAAAGAGCCGAAAACCTTAACGTAAAAGCTCCTGTTGACGGGCAGTTGGGTCTGCTTGTTCCCGAGATAGGTCAATCCATCCAACGCGGACAGAACATGGGCGAAATAAACGTACTTACATCATATAAGGTTACCGCCCAGATAGATGAACATTACATCGACAGGGTAAGAACTCAACTGGCTGCAACACTCGACAGGCAGGGAAAAATGTATGATCTCAGTGTTAAAAGAGTATATCCTGAAGTAAGAAACGGTACATTCAAAATCGACATGGTGTTTACTGACAGCATGCCTGGCAATATCCGCTCCGGACAAACATATTATACAAGTCTTCAGCTAGGCCAACCGAAAAGATCTGTACTTGTTCCTGTAGGCGGATTTTTCCAGGAAACTGGCGGACAATGGATATTTGTTCTTGACCAGGATGAGAAATCAGCATATAAGAGAAATATATCAATCGGGAGGAAAAACCCAAAATTCTATGAGGTAATTGAAGGATTAACTCCCGGTGAAAAAGTGATAGTTTCAGGATATGAAACATTCGGAAAAAATGAACGGCTAATCTTAAAAAGTTCCAAATAACCACTAATATTTTGAGTCATGATTAAAACAAACGCTTTAACCAAGGTCTTCAGAACAGAGGAAGTTGAAACAACTGCACTCGATAAAGTAAACCTGCATGTAAAAGAAGGTGAGTATGTTGCAGTAATGGGTCCTTCAGGATGCGGAAAATCAACGCTCCTGAATATTCTCGGACTCCTCGATAATCCATCATCAGGCAGTTACATCTTTAACGGTACAGAAGTAGCTAACCTCAAGGAGCGTGACAGGACAATCTTCCGTAAAGGAAATATCGGGTTCGTATTCCAGAGCTTCAACCTTATCGATGAACTGAATGTATATGAGAATGTTGAGCTTCCGCTGATATATCTGAAAATGAAAGCCACGGAGAGGAAACAGCGCGTTGAAGAGGTGCTTGAAAGGATGAAAATCAGTCACAGGGCAAAACATTTTCCGCAGCAGCTTTCAGGAGGACAGCAGCAAAGAGTTGCTATAGCAAGAGCCGTAGTTGCTAATCCTAAGCTTATACTTGCAGACGAACCGACAGGTAACCTCGATTCAAAAAACGGTATAGAGGTTATAAATCTTCTTTCAGAGCTCAATAAAGAAGGAACAACGATCATTATGGTAACACATAATGACAGGGATGCAGGTTATGCACACAGAACTGTGAACCTGTTCGACGGCCAGATAGTGAACTAACACTTCTCCGGTCTCAATAATATAAAGCCGGCAGGTTTTCAAATCACCGGCCTCACCCCAACCCCTCTCCCACGGGAGAGGGGCTAAGTTATTGGATTAAAATATTTTACACAAGAACCTGCGTATTCCTCTGCGCTTTCTGCAGTTTAATATGTCATACAGTGTTCTGTATTTCTTATTCTCCGATATTATACTTTCTCATCTTGTTGTAAAGGGTCTGCCGGGTGATCCCAAGCTTTGAAGCCACTACACTCAGATTGGATCTGTGCCGTTGCAGACTATCGGTTATAGCGTGTTTCTCCATTTCATCGAGTGTCATATCGCTGACTGACGGATTTCTTTGCCGGATATTAAACACGAAATCAGAGGGTTTAAGTACAGGGGAATCGCTCATAATAACAGCTTTCTCGACCGCGTGCTGTAATTCCCTGATATTCCCCGGCCAATCATGATTCGACAGTTTTTCAAGAGTATGTGTATTGAATTTCAACCCGGCTTTATTATACTTTTCAGCATGTATTCGCAGAAAGTGATTCGCAAGAATAGGAATATCATCGACCCTGTCACGGAGAGGCGGCACTTCAATAAGAATTGTATTTATCCTGTAAAACAGATCCTCTCTGAAAGCTCCCGATGAAACCATTTCCCGGAGATTGCAGTTTGTGGCGCAGATAAGTCTTATATCGACAGGAACCTGTTTGTTTGAACCTACTTTTACTATATGCCTGTTCTGCAGAGCACTTAACAGTTTTGCCTGTGATCTGAGTGAGAGGTTGCCAATTTCATCGAGAAAAAGCGTGCTCCTGTCAGCCTGTTCAATTTTTCCCTTCCTGTCCTCATGTGCATCCGTAAAAGCTCCCTTAACATGACCGAAGAGCTCGCTCTCGAACAGGGTCTCAGTTATAGATCCCATATCTACATTTACAATTATCTCTCCCGATCTTTTTGAAAGCCTGTGAATCTCACGTGCGACAAGCTCCTTCCCTGTGCCGTTCTCACCGGTTATAAGCACATTTGCATCTGTTCCCGCAACCTTCCTTACAATGTTCATCACGTGGATCATCGTTGGTGAAGCGCCTGTAATAAGCTTCTCTCCTCCCCTGTTCAATTCATTCTTAAGCCGCTGATTATCTTTTTTAAGATTGTTCGCTTCAAGCTTGGATTCCCTCAGTTTCCAGGCAAGATTAATTATTGAAATGAGCTTGCTGTTGTCCCATGGTTTCTGAATAAAATCAGTCGCTCCTTCCCTTATTGCCCTGACGGCCAGTTCAATATTACCATTAGCCGTAATCATTATTATGCTTATATTACCGTCATGTTTCAGGATTTCCCTCATCCAGAATAATCCTTCATTTCCTGAGATTCTTCCTGCAGTAAAATCCATATCAAGCAACACAATATCGATTGCACTCTTCTGAAGAATTTCGTTTATCCTGTTCGGATTCGAAATACATGTTATTGTCTGGATCTCATTAATAAGAGTCGCTTTCAGAGAATTCTGATCAGCTTTATTCTCATCTATAATCAATAAACTTGCCTGGATCATCAGTTTTTAAATTAAGAAATAAAGATATAAAATGTATATATTTTAGACATAAAAATGTTAATATTTTTTACACTTCTTATACGCTTCAAATTGATTTTCATGTACTTGCAAATTCATGTAACATCCTAGCCGGACATTATTTAAAAAAATGTTGAAGAACATGCAGCTTTTTCCCTTTATGACGGTCTTTATATCAGAAAGCAAACATAAAAAGACATGACTGTAAAATTAAATGCAAACGAAGTTGTCCTGAAAGCAGGCGATACAAATCAGGTGATAGATAACCAGAAGATTGACGGGAAACTGATTGTTACAAACCAGAGAATATACTTCAAAACAATGAATTCGGAAACAGAAAGTTTCAATCTTGAAATTCTTTTCGACAATATCCGTGAGGTCATATTTTATGGAAAGGGTTTCTTTGCAGCCAAAGGTCTGAATGTAATAACAAACGATGGCAGATCGCTTGTGTTTCCGCTTAAAAACCGTGATGAGATCGGTCTGTTGATAAACAAAATGTACTAAAGCACATTCTTATATCATCATATAACCCGTACATTAATATACCCCGCCGAAAGACGGGGTTTTGTTGTTGATCATCATGCAATAAAGTACCCCAGGGCTCATTCATATCTCAGGCAAATCACAGGATTTCTCATAGCCGCTGCAGTTATCCTGGATATTATCGTAAGTATAGTTGCTGTTATAAGCAATGAAGCTGAAAATATCATCATTCCTGCCTTAATGTCAACATAATAATCCCAGATACTATCAAGCATCATAACAGACAGGTAATATCCCCCAAAGCAACCCGTAACAGAAGCTATAAAAAGGACAGCCAGAAATTTCCGGCTAATAAGGTACATTATGACAGGCACTGGTGCGCCCTGTACCTTGCGAATACCGATTTCCTTTGTTCTTTTCAATACATCAAGAGAAACCATATTGTACATCCCGATCAGCGAAAGGATTGTTGCGGCAAGCGCCAGGAAGATATTAATTTTCATGATGGACCTGTTTATATTTCTCTCTTCATGCATAACATCTTCCTGCAATCTTCCCTGGAATATATAGTTTGTACCCTGTGTCTTCCATTTTGCCTTCATAAATTCAAGAATTGCCGGAAGATCCTCCTTTTTTGCCCTCACTGCCATATTATTATACCTGTCAGTATTGGCAAGCCTCATCACTGCAGGTTCAATCTTGTCCCACATTCCGTTTGTATAAAAATCATCAACAACGCCAACGACAGTATACCTGGTTGTGTCATATAAAGTGAAGGTACTTCCGATTGCATTCTCCCATCCGAAACCTTCAACAAGTCTCCTGTTCACAACTACTGAGCCGTTTTTCAGGTCGGCATCTGATCTTGATTCATCGAACAACCTTCCTTCCTTAAGTCTCACACCCATTGTAGCAAGGTATGCCGGCCCCACATCAAGAAAATCAACTTCGAGCTGTTTTTCCTCATCTTTGACAGGTTTTCTCGATGTCCCCCATTCAATGTGGTGCTGAGTTCCTTCGGCTGAGATGACAAGAGGGTTTGTAAGCACTTCATTCCTGAATGACTGATAATTTTCAGCAGGAAGAGGCATGAAAATTATATTGTCATTATCATATCCCCTGTCGATTGTTTTCTGGAATTGAGAGTTTTTTGCAAAAATCACTCCCATTACAAGAGCCGAGACCGAGATAGTTAATTGCAGAGCAAGAAGAACTGTTGAGAATTTACTCTTGCCTTTGAAACCTGAAGTACCTTTTATTACACTCACAGGGCTGAACTTGCTCACATACAGAGCCGGATAAACTCCGGCCATGAATCCGGTTATAAGGAGAAGTAGAACAAGGAACACCCAGAAAACCGGATATTTTGTGAATGT
>DATALC010000096.1:0-70032 GCA_036261265.1 Bacteroidales bacterium | reverse complement strand
CCAAGGCATGTGGACGCCCCTGGTGAAGGAGTGATATTGAATATTATCTTATCGCCGGTCAGCTTTGCTTCTCCCATTTCGAGCTTGCGGGTTGTATTGTTCACAATCTGGGGTCGGGTACCACCTACTCCTTTGGCAAATTTCAATTCTGAATATTTTATCGAAGGCACTATTCTTCTGACCTCTTTAATAAACAACAGCTTTCCCAGTAAAGGTATGTCATACAGGAAATTAATAAGAACATAATTGAATAAAACTCTGTCAAAGATGATCTTAAGAAGACTTTTAACCGGACTGAGACCTATTCCGAATGTCTTCCAGTATTCAAGGATTGTCTTTGGATTACGCCTCTCAAGCCTGAAAATCGGCTTTGCCGTAGGTCCAAATCTTGTAACACGCGGATTGTGTACCTCAGGATCACCATGTATTGCAGCAAATGGCAGTTTCTCAACCTGGATTGTGTAAACCTTTCCGTTGAGACATTTCCTTGCTGTATAGAAGCTGCCGGCCATTGATAGTATTGAGAGATTCTTGCCGTAACCAAGCGTCTTAGCGATCATAAGGCTGTGAGCGCCTGCAGCTATTATGACGGCTTTTGCCCTGATCTCCCCTTTGCTTGTATGGACTGTCCAGGAGTCCATCTCCCTGTTGATCTTCTGCAGCTTTGTGTTAAGATGAATCTCAACATCAGGCTTGATCTTCCTTGAATTTTTTACGAATGAATGGCAAAGTTCCCTGTAATCAACAGTATATCCATCAGGAGTAAGCATAGCGACTATCTCCTCGTTTGGGTCACGCCCTTCTGTTATTCGTGGTTCGAGAATACCGATTTCTTCTCTCTCTATTAATCTGAGTTGAGGGAAGAGATCCCTGAAAACAATGTATCTCTTTCTGAGGGCATCGCATTGAAAGCTTCCTACGGCAAGCACCATCTTATTGTACTTGCTGAAAATCCGTTGTTTTTTGTTTGTCAGTTTTTCATTCTCAAGGTACCGCATTACCATATCGGCCATACGTTTAACACTTCCGGCTTTTTCGATTGTATAGTTAGTCTCGATATCACCGAAATGGAGCGTCTGGCTGTTATTGGTCGATGCGGAGTTAACAAGACCGAAATTGTCATATTTTTCGATCAGTCCGATGTCACCAATATCAGTATACCTACTTAAAGTATAAAGAAGCGCTGTTCCCACAACTCCACCCCCAACGATAAGCACATCGTATTCCCTGAATGAGTTATCCATCAATCACCTTAAGTCTATAGGCACATACTGTTTTTTGTCAACAACATTCCTGAATGCAGGTCGTATTATTCTTTTTGCTGAAAAAGTCAGCTCTTCTATCCTGTGAACACACCAGCCGGGAACGCGGGCAATCGCAAAGAGCGGGGTATAAAGCTCTTGTGGTATGCCCAGGCAGGAATAAACAAATCCCGAATAGAAATCCACATTTATGCAGATTACCTTTGCTGATTGTTCTCCCTTAAAGCTTCTGAACACTTCAGGAGTAAGGTTTTCGACTTTCTCATAAAGCTGGAATTCATCCAGTCTCCCTTTCTCGATTGCAAGCTCACGCGCCTTTTTCTTTAAAAGAATAGCACGCGGATCGGAAATTGTATATACTGCATGACCTATCCCGTATATCTTGCCTGAATAATCATTCGCTTTTTTATTAAGAATCTTAAGCAGGTATTCCTCCACTTCAGCATCACTCGTCCAGTCTTTCACATTTTCCTTGATATTCTCCATCATGAGAAGGGCTCTTATATTGGCACCTCCATGAAGCGGTCCCTTGAGCGATCCGATAGCTGATGTTACTGATGAATAAATATCCGTTTCAGTTGAACTTGTGACCCTCATTGTGAATGTAGAGTTGTTCCCGCCACCATGTTCTGCATGAAGAACAAGAAGAAGATCGAGAAGGTCGGCTTCAAGCTTTGTAAAACCGGCACAATCTCCTTTTATCAGGTACAGGAAGTTCTCGGCAGGCGATAAATTTGCCTGGGGGTGACGTATCGATAAAGTCTTTCCTTTGTAAAGATGACGTAAGGCCTGGTACGAATATGCTACAATCGTCGGGAACTTGGCAATAAGATTCAGTGATTGCCTTATCATATTATCGAGCGATATATCGTCAGGTTGTTCATCGAGAATATAAAGTCCAAGTACTGAACGTGCAAGTATGTTCAGAACATCCTTCCCTTTCATCGAGAGGATCATATCCTTTGTAAAATCATCGGGTAGAGACCTGAGCGACGACATGTGGCTCTGGAAAATCTCAAGTTCCTGGCGCGTGGGCAGGTGGCCGGTAAGAAGAAGGAATATAGTCTCGGTGAAACCATGCCTGTTTTCACGCTGAAATCCTTCCGTAATATCTTCTATATCGATTCCCCTGTAAAGTAGCTTCCCGGGTATAGGTATAACCTTACCGTCTTCCTTCTTATATCCTACTACATCACCAATGTTGGTAAGACCGACAAGAACACCTGTTCCGTCTTTGTTCCTCAATCCCCGCTTCACTTCGTATTTCTCGAAAAGATCAGGATCGATCTGACATGACTGTTTTACGGATTCCTCGATCTTTATAAAGAGGTCTGTATCTTCCATAATTGTTGACTTTATTTGGTTCATGATCAGATGTTTGAAATTATCGTATCAGCAAATTCAGATGTTTTCAGAAGGGTGGCATTTTCCATCAGCCTGTGAAAATCGTATGTTACCCTCCTGCTCAAAATGGTCTTCTCAAGACCTTCATAGATCCTGGCTGTCACTTCATGCCAGCCCATATAATCAAACATAAGAGCTCCCGAAAGTATAACCGAACCCGGGTTTACTTTGTCCTGGTCGGCATATTTCGGGGCAGTTCCGTGGGTAGCCTCAAAAATTGCATGCCCTGTTTCGAAATTTATATTTCCGCCGGGAGCAATACCAATGCCTCCAACAATAGCGGCAAGGGCATCAGAAATATAATCTCCGTTAAGATTAAGAGTTGCAATTACAGAGTATTCGGCAGGCCTTGTAAGAATCTGCTGCAGGAATGCATCTGCAATAACATCTTTGATTATAATCTTGCCATTAGCTTCGGCCTGCTTCAGAAGCCTGTCGGCGGCTTCAGCTCCCTGCTTTTCAATAATCTTTTTATACTGTGACCAGGTAAACACATCATTCCAGAATTCTCTTTCCGCAAGGGCATATCCCCACTTCATGAAAGAGCCCTCAGTGAATTTCATAATGTTTCCTTTATGAACAAGAGTCACCGATGGAAGCTTTCTGCTGATCGCAAATTTTATTGCCTGCCTTACAATCCTTTCGGTTCCTTCAACCGATACAGGCTTCACCCCGATTGATGATGTTGCAGGAAACCTTATCGACTTAACGCCCATTTCTTCAATAAGAAACTTTTTGATCTTTTCAGTTTCCGGCTTCCCGTACATAAATTCAATTCCTGCATATATATCCTCAGTGTTTTCCCTGAATATATGCATATCGACAAGCTCAGGTCGTTTTACGGGACTTGGAACACCATTGAAATACCTTACAGGCCGGTAGCAGGTATACAGGTCCAGTAACTGCCTCAGCGCTACATTCAGTGAACGCATACCTTCCCCAACAGGAGTAGTAAGGGGACCTTTTATTCCAACAAGATAATCGCGGAAACCTGTGAGAGTATCCTCAGGAAGCCAGCTGCCTGTCAGCTCAAATGCCTTTTCACCCGCAAGAAGCTCCTTCCAGGCGACTTTCCTTTTACCATTATATGCTTTATTAACGGCAGCGTCAAAAACCCGAACTGATGCTTTCCAGATATCGCGTCCGGTGCCATCGCCTTCAATAAATGGGATCACAGGATTATCAGGAACTATCAGTTTACCGTTTTCAAGCTTGATTTTTTCAGGTATCATTTTCTATATCGGATTATATTAAGTGCACTTCCTGCTTTAAACCATTCTATCTGTAATTCATTGTATGAATGTATTACAGGGAAAACCTCAATTGAATTATCAATATGATGCAGGGTAACAATAAGATTGACGCCTGCTTTAAAATCACTCAGTCCGGTGATACTTATAAGGTCTCTTTCCCTGATCTTTTCATAATCATCCCTGTTGATGAATGTGAGTGTAAGAACACCCTGTTTCTTGAGGTTTGTTTCATGAATCCTTGCAAAGGACTTCACTAATATTGCTTTTACACCAAGAAATCTTGGTTCCATTGCTGCATGTTCGCGGGATGAGCCTTCTCCGAAATTATCTTCACCAACAACCACTGAACCCTTCAATGAATCCCTGTAATGTGCTGCGACTTTCGGAACCTGCTCATATTCACTTGTCAAAGTATTCAGAATACTGTTTGTTTTTCCATTAAAGCTATTTACAGCTCCAATCATGTAATTTTCTGAAATATTCCGGAGATGACCACGGTATTTTAGCCAGCGCCCGGCCATCGAGATATGATCAGTCGTGCATTTCCCCGAGACTTTCATAAGCAAAGGGAGTTTGTGAAAATCATTCCCATCCCAGGCAGGGAAAGATTCAAGCATTTGCAATCTCTCTGAAACAGGGGATATTATTACATCGTCATTATATTTTTCATTTCCTGAAGGCTCCTGCAAAACGCCTGATAATGCAGATAATTGTATTTCAGTATTCACAGGCTCGGGCAACATCACATTTTTTCCTCCGTCGCCGGGAAGTGTATCCTCCATTGGATTGAAAGTAAGCTTTCCTGCTATAGCGAGAGCCGTCACAATTTCAGGGGATGCAACAAAAGCGTGAGTATTCGGGTTACCGTCGGCCCTCTTTGCAAAGTTTCTGTTAAAAGAATGGATAATAGTATTCACACTGTTGTCATCTGAAGACTTTCGATTCCATTGCCCGATGCATGGTCCGCATGCATTAGCATACATTTCTCCTCCAATCTCCTTAAAGACGTCAATGAATCCGGCTTTTTCAGCGATTTTCTGAACCCTGTCTGATCCGGGAGATATTTTAAATCCCGATTTTGGTTTAATGCCGAGCTTCAAAGCGCTTTTGGCAACCGATGCAGCCTTTGAAAGATCCTCGAATGAAGAATTTGTGCATGATCCTATCAGTCCAACCTCTACATTCACAGGCCAGCCATTCTTCTCAGCAACTTCCTTCATCTTCGAAAGTGGAGTCGCAATATCCGGGCTGAATGGACCATTAATATGAGGTTCAAGTTCGGTGAGGTCAATCTCTATGAACTGATCATAATATTTTGAAGGATCCGAAAAGATTTCATCATCAGCCCTGAGATGAGCTGAAACGGCAGACGCCATATCAGCAATATCGCCTCTTCCAGTGAGCTTAAGAAATGATGCCATTGAGTCATCATAGCCAAAAATTGAGCATGTTGCCCCCGTTTCGGCTCCCATGTTGCAGATTGTGGCTTTCCCCGTGCATGAAAGCGCCGCAGCCCCTTCTCCAAAATATTCTATTATATGACCTGTTCCTCCTTTGACTGTTAGAAGACCTGTAATCTTTAATATAACATCTTTTGGGGATGTCCATCCGCTCAGCTTCCCGTGCAACCTTACTCCAATGATCTTCGGGAACTTAAGCTCCCATCCCATGGCAGTCATTACATCAACAGCATCAGCGCCGCCGACGCCTATTGCTATCATTCCCAGTCCCCCGGCATTAGGAGTGTGTGAATCAGTCCCTATCATCATCCCTCCCGGGAAGGCATAATTTTCAAGCACTACCTGGTGGATTATTCCGGCGCCGGGTTTCCAGAAGTCTATATTATATTTACTGCACGAAGATCTGAGGAAGTCATAAACCTCCCTGTTTGTAACATTTGCAGTTTCAAGATCAGTACCGGCGCCATCACTTGCGATTATAAGGTGATCACAATGTATCGAGGCCGGAACTGCCGATTTATCCTGACCTGCTAGCATGAACTGCAGCATTGCCATTTGCGCGGTCGCATCCTGCATTGCAATCCTGTCGGGTGAAAACATAACATAATCTTCGCCCCTGTAGTAAGGCTGCAATTCAGAATTGAAAAGATGCGTATAAAGTACCTTCTCTGCCAATGTAAGAGGGTGTCCGATAACCTTTCTGACAGCCGAAAGCTTTTCCGGCAGGTCATGGTAGAATTTTTCAATAGTGTCGAATCCGGGTCTCATCCTGAAATTTAAATTTTCATTTTCTAACCTGACCATTTCCTTCAATAATCCACTTGTATGTAGTGAGAGCTTCCAGGGCCATTGGACCGCGGGCATGCAATTTCTGTGTGGAAATGCCGATTTCCGCGCCCAGACCGAACTGCGCTCCGTCTGTAAAAGCAGTTGAAGCATTTGAATAAACAGAAGAAGCGTCTACTGTTTTATTAAACAAAATAATCCTGTTATTGTTTTCTGAAATTATTGCCTCGCTATGCTTTGAACCGTACGTTGCTATATGTTCAAGAGCAGCTTCGATTGTATTGACTGTTTTTACAGCCATTTTGTATGAAAGGAATTCCGTCCCGTATGATTCAGGTGCAGCTTTCTTCAGAAGATCGGAAGGATATTTGCCATCAAGAGAATTGTACGAATCATCGTCGGCGTATATTGTTACAGACGAATCCTTACACAAACTGACAAGATACGGGAGATCATTTAGCCTGTTCCTGTGAATTATAAGACAGTCGAGCGCATTACATACGCTGACTCTTCTTGTTTTTGCATTATTAATAATAGCACGGCCCTTTTCATTATCTCCGAATTCATCGAAGTAAGTATGGCAGATCCCTGCGCCTGTTTCTATAACAGGTACATTGGCATTTTCCCTTACGAAATCAATAAGGCTCCTGCTTCCGCGGGGAATCACAAGATCGATATACTCAGATGCATTAAGCATCTGCTTCGTTTCTGACCTTCCTGCAGGCAGAAGAGTGATGATATCTTCAGGTATATTATTCTTCTTTAGAACCGATTTAATAATCTTAACTATTGCAGTATTTGAATGTATTGCATCGCTCCCGCCTTTAAGGATACAGGCATTTCCCGATTTTATGCATAGAGAAAACACATCAAATGTAACATTGGGCCGTGCTTCGTATATTATTCCTATAACGCCGAAAGGAACCGATATACGTGAAATTCTAAGCCCGTTTGGTCTTGTATCACTTGAAATTACGTTACCAAGTGGTGAAGTTAATTCTGCTACATTCCTGATATCTGCTGCAATTGCTTCAATCCTCTCAACTGAAAGTAATAACCTGTCATAGTTTGGATCAGTTTTGTCCATCCTTTCAAGATCCTTCATATTCTCAGAAAGAATGTATCCGGAGCTTCCAACAGCGACATCGGCAAGTGAGAGAAGCATCTTTTTTATTGCTTCATCTTCGAGCATCCTCAGGTTCACAGATGCCGTCCTGGCTTTTTTAAAAAGTGAAGTGCAATTCATATCAGTTCTTTGAGGCTTTCAGGTTCTCTGATTTTTCATTTAAGACAAGGCAATGGTAATGAATGAAAGGGCGGGAAAGTTTCCTTCCTATATACTGTTCGGCTTTTTCAGAATCATACTGGCATTTACCCAAACCTATCGAATTCCCATGCTCATCGAGTATCTTTACAATATCGCCGCTCCTGAAAATTCCTTTTATTTCTGTTATACCTACCATCAAAAGGCTTGTTGCCTTATCCCCGAGAAGAGCCTCTCTGGCTCCATCGTTTACAATTACAGCCCCGCGGGCAAATGTATCTGAGTATGACAACCATTTCTTTACACCTGATTTCTTTCTTACAGCTGCGGCAAAATGAGTATATGGTACATCCTTCCCCTTTACTATATCAGATATAATTGAATCCCGGTTGCCATTTGCAATGAATACATCAATTCCCATTGAAGCCATCTTACGTGCTATTGAGCATTTTGTAAGCATTCCTCCGCGTCCGAAACCGGACTTTTCCGAAGAAATGAATTTCTCAGGGTTATCAGATTCATTTTCAATCTTCCTGATGAGCTCTGTACCCGGATCGCCGGGATGCCCGTTATATATACCGTCAACATTCGAGAGTATTATCAGTGACTGGCTGTCCATCATTGAACACATCAATCCTGACAATTCGTCATTATCAGTGAACATAAGTTCCTGTATTGAAATAGTATCGTTCTCGTTTACAATCGGCAGGATCCTGTTCTCGTGCATTGCAGAGATACAATTCTTCATGTTAAGGTAATGCTGCCTGTCGCTGAAGCTTTCCTTGGCAGCGAGTACCTGACCGGCCTCAATACCGTATTTGCCAAATAGAAACTGGTAGCTCGACATGAGTTTTACCTGTCCGATTGCGGCCCAAACCTGTTTTGCAGCAACAATGTTTGTCTTTCTTGACAGCTTCACATCACTTCTTCCTGAAGCCACAGCGCCCGATGATACCAGAACAATATCGATACCCTGTTTGTACAGGACGGCAACATCCTCTACAATACGCAGGATACGTCCAATATTAAGAGATCCGTCACACTGGGTCACAACATTGCTGCCAACCTTTATTGTGACCCTTTTAAATTCAGGTAATCCTTTTTTCAATTTAAAACTTTTTATACGTATTCATTTGATTTCGTTCGCAAAAATAATATAATTGATGATTATAATAAAGCTCTTAATGCATTTATAAGAAATCATTAAGTATTTAAACCTGTTGGGAAGAATAATGATTACGACCCGATTTTTTACGATATTTGAAACTACAACACATTAATATCCATGACAAGATATGTATTCATAATACTCTCATTGATAATTTCTTCCCCATTGCGATCTCAAAATCTTGTTCCGAATAACAGCTTTGAAATACAAAAGGGGAACCTTCCTGACGGATGGTCTGAAATGTATCCGCGGGCAGAAATTGCTCCTGAATTTTCAACTGACAATTCGGTTTCACATTCAGGAAAGCATTCAGCAAAGATTTCAGCAAAAGGAAGCATTGGCACCTATGGCTACCTGCAAACTTCATTTACAGGGATAGAGTCAGGTTCATCGAAAATCAGGGACATCATTACTCTGGCGGATTCTGATTTTCTTGGGACAAATAATTATGTTATCAGCGGATATTTCAGGACCTCCACCGAAGTGAACCCTGAGAAAAACATAAGAATAAAAATCACATGGCTCGATAAGAACAGCAATGAGCTATTGACTGAATTCATTTCAGACATAACAACAGAGAAGGGATGGCACCGTTTTACAGGCTTAAGAGCAGCGCCCTTGAATGCAGCAGGGATGAATATCAGGCTCATTCTTCAATGGGCGGGAAGCGGCTCTGTATGGTGGGACGATCTTCATGTTGAAAAGGCGCCGGCATCATTACAGAGACACGTTGTGATAGCAACAGCTTCTTCATGGCCGAATTATCCTTCGACAACTGAAAAAAATCTGAAATTCTATTCGGAGATGATATCAGAGGCTGGCAATAAGGGTGCAGATATTATCTGCCTCGGTGAAGGAATTACAACAGTTTCAACCGGAAAAAGCTATTCTGATGCGGCCGAGCCGGTTCCCGGACCGACAACTAAAATACTGGGGGATGCCGCCCGAAAAGCAGGCATATACGTTGTAGCCGGCATTTATGAAAGAGAAGGATCTTTAATATATAACACAGCAGTACTCCTTGACCGGAAGGGCGAAGTAGCGGGGAGATACAGGAAGACGCATCTTCCCCAGACGGAAGTCGAAGGAGGACTGACTCCCGGTGATACATATCCTGTATTTAAAACAGATTTCGGTACGATCGGTATGGAGATTTGTTATGATAACTTTTTCCCGGAAGTTGCACATCAACTGACCCTTAACGGAGCAGAAATCATATTCTGCCCGATTGCAGGAGATATACGCGGATTGAGGCAGGAATGGAGTATTGTCGCGAGAGCACGTGCAATAGATAATGCAGTATTCTTTACGGCATCGATGTATGAAAAAAGAGGAAGCCTGATCATCGATCCAAATGGAGTGATCCTGCAGGATACAGGAAACTCAGATGGTTATATACTTTCAAAGGTTAATCTTGGTATGAGAACTTTTGAGAAATGGTTGTCAAATAAAAGCTTTGGCGAGTGGAAGAAGCTGATGCCGAATGAGATCAGACCTGAAACTTACTGATAATGATCTCATACCTCTTAAAATCAATTTATTTAGGTTGCATTGATAAGCGTGGACATCATCTTGCTGTTATTTTATTAACAGTGCTTGCCGGCATTTTCCTTCCAGGTTGCGCAGTCGTAAAAACACCATATTTCAAAACAGATTATTACAGGAAAACTATTACAGAGCTTGACAAAGCAAAATCAGGAATTAATCATGTCACGGATTCTTTGTTCGCAGGTTTTTCGAAAAGGAACCTCGTGCCGGATGCAAGTGTTTTGACAGCAAAATACAATGAAAAGCATGAAATACCTATTGCCGGTTATGGTCAGTTGAAGACTAAGTATGCAACAGGAATCCATGACAGTACTTTCGTCAGGGCGATAGCACTTAAGGCAGGATCAGAAATAAATATAATAGTGAGTGGGGAGATGCTTATAATGCCTCCTGATGTTGTTGACTCTGTTGTATCGAGACTTAAAGTTAAAGGCTTTACAAGAGATCAGCTCTTTTTTACAGCAACTCACACACACTCAGGTGTTGGTGGCTGGGGTTATGGACCGCTTGCTAAGATAATGGCCGGCAAAAGGAACAGGAATATTGAATCCTGGCTTTCAGCACAGATAAGCAATGCTGTTATTGATGCTGTAAATGATCTCAAGACTTCGAGGGTAGCAGCTGGTTCATTCGATGCGCCAGGATATACTGTGAATCGGCTTACAGGAGATCAGTATCATAATAATACAATCTTTGATTACATTCTTATTGAACAAATCAGTGGAAAGAAAGCAATAATAGGCTCATATTCAGCCCATGCCACGACATTATCACGAAAAAACACCCTTATAAGCGGTGATTACCCGGGATACTGGTCAAGAAAGATCGAGGATTCAGGTATTGATCTTGCTATGTTCTGTGGCGGCTCAATGGCGGGCCAGAGCCCTTACGGTCCGGGGAAAGAATTCGGGAGTTCTGCTTTTATAGGAGAATCTCTTGCTGACAGTGTCCTCGTCGGTTTAGAAAAAATCCGGCCGGGAAATGTTGCGTCAATAGCCTCCATTTCACTTGCAACGTCCCTACCTCCTTATCATTTCAGGATGACAGCCAACCGCAACTTCACAACATGTTTCAGCAAAAGGCTGATGGCTCTCCCTCAGAATGTTTTTATACAGGCGCTCTCAATAAACAATCTCATCTGGTTTTTCACACCGGGTGATTTCAGCGGTGAATCTGCATTATTTATGAGAAGACTGCTTGCGGCGAACGAATACAAATCGCTTGTAACAGGATACAATGGGAGCTATGTCGGTTATATTATCCCGGGGAAGTACTTTTACCTTGATCATTATGAGCCGAGATCAATGGGGTGGTTCGGTCCGACGATGGGTGATTACATTTTTGACCTGATGGATCAGATTGGAAAAATTCTTACATCAAGATAGCTTATCCTTTAATAAACCCTCTAAGCAAGATTGTATTTAGAAAGATAAGTTTTAATAAAATCAGTGTCCTTCTTTATCTTATCTGTTATTATCACTCCCTGTTGTGAAAGAGAGAGTTTCTCCTCTCCTGCTTTAAGCAGGGGATATTCGACATGAATTGTAATCGGAGCAACTATTTTCAGCTCCTTAACCAATGAAAAATACAGGTCCCAGTTCACAATACCTTCACCCATCGGAACTGTTACAGCTTCAGGTTTGCCATTAACTGTCTGCCATGTAAAATCTTTAAGGGCAAGTGTGTTAATGCTCTCTGCAACTCTTCTCATTCCGAGCATCCATGTATTGGCGCCCTCAACCATCGCATGACGAACATCATACTGAATTCCGGAGAATTCAGGCTGAAGGTTGCTGAAAACATCATACAGATCCCATACTGGTCCTCCTATTCTGGCGCCGGCATGGTTCTGGTAGCTTCCTGCAATCCTGAATTGCCTGTTCAATTCACCGAGGAGTTTCATTTCATCTGCAAATCTTACCAATGATTTAGAAATGCCTGATTTAAAATCGTAGTCTGCCCATCCATACCTGTAAAACTTAACGCCACATGATGATGCGGTTTTCAGAATTCTCTCTGTGAACTGGTCTGAAGCCGACAGTATTCCCGTAACGATCATATCTGTAACCAGGTTGAATTTTTTGGCTCTTTCAGCAAATAAAGGCAGATCAGATTCCACTTTTGAGGGTTCAATCCTCCCCCCGGGTCTGACAGTCATGTCAAGTCCTCCTATGCCGCAACCTTTTATTACATCGCACATGAACTCGAAATCGTATATGTCAAGTGGTTTTGAAAACAACCTTATTGGAAAACCTGAACCCTGGTTAGATACATCAAATTCTGGCGTGTACGAAAATGAAGAAATCGTACCAAGCGCGAGTGTTGAAATGAAATCCCGGCGATTTTGTTTCATAAGAGTATCAGTGAGAAAGAGAATTACTTAATCATGATTAGCTTTTCATCCGAGACAGGCGAACCGTCTGAAGCTATTCCATTTATCTTTATTATGTAATTACCCTGTACATCTGATGACCAGAAATCGAATGAAGATTTGTTTTTCAGAGATGGCATCCATAAAAGTGTGTTTCTGAAATCAGGTATCCTGCTTGCTTCCTTTCCTGCATCACCGTATTCAGGCGATATGAAATGCAGAACTGGATCAATCACCCTGTAATATGTTCTGACAGCATTTGCAGGCAGGGCGGCAGCGCTGAAATCTCCTTTTTTAGTGATAACATTTACAATACCGTGAAAGAGGTAGTCCCCGATAAAATATCTCTCCTTTACAACATCTATCCGTTCTACAGTTTCCGGATCAATTTCAGCAATCTGACCGGCATCATCAATCCTGATGCCATCAATAAATAACGAAGTCGGGTAATCATAAGGCAACCTCGTTACAGGATCAATAACATATATCTCATATCCTGTTTTTCTTTTTTTCAGAAATGTCCCGGGAAGTAATTCAAAGAATACTTCCTCCATCACAGGAAGCTTAATATAATCAGCCAGAATGAGTTCAATATCAGGTTTACCATAGAACCTCAATTGTTTCGATACGTCATACTGAGATCCTGAATTTTCAGCACAAACAACTCCATAAATTTTCTGTACCTGTAAGTTAGAGCTCCAATCCCAGATATAACGGGGTACTGAGCTTGTATCCTGAATTGAGCCCGACG
Source organism: Bacteroidales bacterium (assembly GCA_036261265.1). Classification (GTDB taxonomy): domain Bacteria; phylum Bacteroidota; class Bacteroidia; order Bacteroidales; family VadinHA17; genus LD21. Next base: position 56,765 of record DATALC010000096.1, on the reverse strand, counting down.
ATGAATACTCTTCTGAAAAGCCCGAGTTTAGATTTATTATGCCTTCATCATCGGGCTGAATTATAATTTCTTTTAATGAATCATCTATTGGTATGCCGAATGAGAATTCATTATTATTATTTGTGACTGCATACTGAAATGATGCATCCTTACCAGGGATCGACATCAGGACATAATTTCCCCTGCCAGGGGCATTGACAAGTTTCCCTGAAATGAAATGCTCGGATATTTCCGGCAGATACTTGATTGTGAATACGCTTCTTCCGGAAACCATATCCCAGTTTATCCAGTTGCTTTTTACGCCTGTAAGCATACTGTCAATCGCACCGGGTGAAAGCTTGGAAAGATCCTTTCCTGCAAAAACCTTCAGGATATCAGGGCCGAACTCATTCCCGAAAACAAGGAAATTCTCAAGATTCAGGTTGTTTTCTCCTGTAAAAGGCGTAATGCTGACACTTAAATTTTCATATTTCCGGTTATCAGAGACATCGAGATCAACAGAAATGTTTTGTCTTTTTACAAATTCTGAATTAATGCCCCGGATAATTGCCGGCCTGTCAGGAGATGGGGTAAATACTAATTTCTCGGTTATATGTCTTCCATGAGCATCAAAAACATCAATACTGTTTATTCCCGGCAACAGCATCTTCTTGTTAATAATTCGTGTTGTTACCTCACCCGAAAGCGATACTGTTTCTGATATATTGATATTTCCCCTGGTATGAATAAAAAGATTACATACATCTCCATTGGCTTCCCTATACTCTCCAGATGCAATAAACTTCAGCTCTATGCTTGCATTTCCACGTTCTGTCGTTTTTAATTCCAGACCCTGATTTTTTAAAATGATTGGATCAGAAACCACATCGTGTTTTACTGGCTTCTTAAATGACGAATTTATGTTTACTGCATTATATATTGATATATCCTTTGAAAAGCAACCTCCGGGCATATAATTCTTCATCCAGGCAGTGTATGCCCTTATGTTATAGCTGCCTGAGCTTAATGTGTCGGGAAGTGAAAATTGCCCCGAACCAAACCCGTCTCTGATGAACACTCTCCTTTGCAGTACCGGCCGGTTGTCGTAATTCAGCAGTTCGACATATACTATACTGCTGAGAATTGAAGGTTTCATTTTTTGCCTGTCAAAAACATAGGCTCCGAACCATATATTTTCACCAGCAATATATTTTTCCCTGTCTGTCTGAATAAACACATCTTCCCAGGGAAATGAGGAACAGTATGAAATAAAATCCTTCCCAATGAATCTTGCCTGACCTGAAACCAAGATCTGTGCTGTTGTTAAAAAAATAACAATAAATAAAATCTTATGACATTTTACTTTTATCATTTCCAGAACAATGGCTTAATATTAGTTCCTCTTACAGTGCAATCGGCGCAGCCCTGAGTGTAAGTAACAGCTGTATAGGGAGGATTAGCGCTTGGACCATACTCATACTCAAGTATCCATACAGAAGTGTTCAGGTAGGGGATTACAGGATAATTGCCAAAAATTGTATCGTGAATACAGTCTTTATACAAATTTGGCTGCCTCATGAAGAAATCCCTAATAAAGAACCGTTTTGAAGTTTTCGCCGAAACGCTGAAATATCCAAGTACCTTTTCATCAGGATTTTCGACACAATAGATATTGTTCGGGATAGCAGCGGGTGTAACATCATACAGGCTGCCGACATTCTGTGTAACAGCTTTCAGCTTTTCCCAGTATGAGAATTCCTCCTGAGGAAGCGAATACTGATTCACAAGAATACTGTATTTAACTTTAAGCCTGTCGGTCTCGTTCGTAATGTAGTGTAAAGGGTATTGACTTATAACAGACTCCGACATTCCATCAGTGCTTTTTACATTGATCTCAGAAGATTTGTCGGTCACCCAGCATACAGAATTTAGCGCCTTTGAAAAAGGGATCCTGATTTCCCATGTTTCTGTGTAATCCCACCTGTAGAATTTACAGAGATTATCAGGATCATGCGCATCGATATAGATCTGACATTGATCAGAAACAGTATTAAAAGGCGCCGGAGATGTAACAGGCACTTTCTCATAATAGATTGTATCCACAGGCGGAACAGGCAGCATTTCGACAGGATATGAGCTGAATGTATATCTTTTTGTATATGAATTATTTGTATTTATATGAAGTGTGTATTTACGGCCTACTTCTCCCCTGCAATACATTATGTATATTCCGGACTGCGTTTCGGTAAGGTCGAACTTCCTCTGCATATCGTCTGTTATCCACACCGAACAACCTGACAGAGGTACAGCATTCCTTTTTTCGCCAAGAGGAAATGATTTTGAAAGCTTAACAGTGCTCGAATCATGATCAGTCACCAACCCTTCCACAACAATCATTTCCCTGCCTTCATCTGTTTCTGGTATAAACTGGGTTATGCAGCCTGACAGGGAGAGGATCAGAATGAATATAAGTATATTTTTACTTCGTTGCATGTTTCAGAAATCAAAACTGAATGTTACTGTTGGAATTGCCTGCCCGAATACAGATAGTTTATACCCCTTTACCTGGTCCTTTTCATTTTTGAAATAGATTGAATAAACATTTTTGCGTCCAAGCAGATTGTATACAGAAAATGTCCAGTACGGGTTAGCAATCTTTTTTGCTTTGAGATTTCCGCTTACCCTGAATGAAAAATCAAGCCTTGAATAGTCGGGAAGCCTGTACTTATTCCTGTCGGAATAATGGATCATCAGCATATCATTATAATAATAGGCAGCAACGGGATAAGTGATTGGCCGGCCTGTGCTCCATGTATAATTTCCCGACATGCTGAACCTGCGGGATAAAAGGTAATTAAGAGATATTATCAGGTCATTAGGCTTATCGAAATTGGCAGGGAACCATTTACCTCCATTAATAATTTCATCGGTATAAACGCCGGTACTTCTGACAAAGGTTCTTGAATATGTATAGCTTATGCTGCCCCGCACCTTGCCCTCAGTTCTCTTTATCATGAATTCGCCTCCGTATGATCTTCCATTCACATTTACAAGGTCCTCACCAATGTTTTCATTCATAACAAGCTTCGAACCGCCTTTGAAGTCAGCCATGTTTTTTATAGTCTTATAATAGACTTCAGCCGAGACTTCCATGCTTGTTCCTGAGAGCATCCTGTAATAACCAACGGCAAACTGGTCAGCTGTTTGTGGCTTAATGTAGCTGTCACTTATCTTCCATGTGTCAGTTGGTGAGATTGAAGTTGTATTTGAAAGAAGGTGAAGGTATTGCATCGTATGATTATAATTTACCTTCAACGAGCTCTTCTCATCAATCCTGAAATTAACCGACATCCTCAATTCTGGTCCTGCATAAGTTTTATATGGTGTATGTGACCGGTAAAAAACTGTATCTGTAACAGTCGAGCTGCTTTTTGAGTACTCGGGGTCATAAATTAGCACAGAACCTGGTCCAAAAACGAAAAAAGAAGAGAATCTCAGGCCGGCATTCACCGAAATGTTCTGTGTCAATGAATATTTATCATCGATATAAAGAGCAGTCTCAAGCGCCCTTTCCCTCCTGATATCCTTACGAATTATAAGTGAGGAGTCACCCAATGGCGATCGTGTTCCGGGATGGACAATATAAGCTGTACCCTCAATGCCAAAATTGAATTCATGCCTGCCCTGGAAAAGGTTGAAATCAGCTTTAAAGGCAGTGCTGTTAAGCTTGTGTGCCAGGTCGAAACCTTCAGTAACAGGACTGTCGCTTGAAATATTGTACCTGTACCCGCTGTTATTTGCTGAAATCGTCGAAAAAAATCTGCTATGAAAGAAATGCCTCCATCGTGCTGAAACAATGCTGTTTTCATAACCATACGTTGTATCGGAGTTGAACCGGAATGCATCATTGCTGTAATACCCTGAAACATCAATTTTGTTGTTCTTGTCAGCCTCCCATGTTAATCTTCCGTTGAGGTCATAGAATGATGCTCTGCTTCTTTTCAATGATGGATTATCAAAAAGGCTGAATAGCCAGTTTGAATACGTTGTCCTTCCTGACAGTACATAATAAAGAGTATCTTTTTTTATTGGTCCCTCAAGCATAAGATGAGTTGTGACCGGGCTTATTCCTGCATTGCCCCTGAATTCGCTTCTGTCGCCATCGCGGGCTGTGATGTCGAGAACAGATGAGAGCCGGCCACCATATCTTGAGGGTATCCCTCCTTTATACAATGTAACATCTTTTATTATGTCTGAATTAACGGCAGAAAAGAAGCCGAAAAAATGAGATGTATTATACACGGGCGCACCATATAACAATACAAGATTCTGATCGGCCGAACCACCCCTGACATTAAAACCTGCCGACCCCTCTCCAATGGATTGAACGCCCGGAATAAGTAACATGCTTTTAATAATATCTGATTCTCCCATTGCTGTGGGAAGAAGTTTAAAAGTCGTTATATTGATTTTTTCAGCTCCTACTTCAAAACGTTGTAATGTTACGCTTTTCTGTGCCGAAATAACTGTCTCCTTCAAAGGGATCATTACACTGATCATATCAACATTCAGTTCACCGGTTCCGTTTAGATTAAGATTTATTCTTTTGGGACGCAGGCCTATAAATGAAAACTGAAGCTGATGAAAACCCCTTGGCAGTTCAAGCGTGTAATAACCGAAAGCATTTGTAACAGCGCCTGCTGAAAGTTCCTGTACAAAAACAGTTACGCCGGGAATTGGTTCTTTTGTATCCTTGTTTGTTATATATCCTGAAACTGTGGCTTTGCCTGGCTTTCCCCTGTCGGCAGGATTTCCGATCGTCACTGAAGTGCTCTCATTCCTTGTATCCTTTTCATCATCTGAAGAATATTCTGAAGGAGGAATGAAGTTCTCAGATTCATCTTTCCGGATGTCTGTTGTCTTTACCCTGAAATTTTTTGTAATGACGACATTCCCTGTTTCATCAATGTAATAATAAAGAAGCTTATCATGAAAGAGCTTATCGAGAATGGATCGGAGATCTGTCGTCCCTTCAACGTCCTGAAGTTTCAGGTTATCAACCCATTCGTCTCTGTAAAAGAATCTAAGATTAAGGTTTTTTTCTGAAGACAATACAAACTCCTTAAAACTCTGATTCCTGTAATCCCAGTGCACATCATAATTCTGCTGACAGTATAGTGCCGGGCTGATGATCAGAAATATAAACAGATGCAAAATCCGGTTCTTCATTTTCACCGTATGCTATCAAAGTAACTGATCAGAGGAATAAAACTTTCAGGTACATTCTTTGAGGGTTTTATTCCATTCGATCTTCTGAAATTCCTGACTTCTTTTTTATGGTTTCCAAGAAGCTTGAAAAATTCACGCCTGCCGAAAAACTGATAGGCTGAATTGTCCTTTACAAGAAACAATTTTCTTACAAGGTAGAACTCATCATACATGTTGTCGACTGCAAGAAGATCAATCTTCTTCTGGTATTTAACAATGAATGTGCTTTTTCCATTATACAAAACATTAACATAACCACTAAAACCCTGTGTGCTGTCTGAACGTACAAATGAATAATCCTTTTCATCATACTTTAAAGAAAAGCTGTCTGCCATCTCCTTATTAAACTTAAGAAGAGACCCGTGCGTTGTCTGAGTAATAAGCTGATCCTCAAAAGCATCATATTTCAGCGGGACATTCACGAACACCCTTCCGTTCATTCTTATAGTTCCCTGCAGAAAATCAGGAGAAAAAAGAAACTGGGTGCCCCTGACATTTGCATGAAGATTTCTCCATATTCGGCCATTGTAAAGTATCTGCCTTTCCTTAAGAGTATCCTGATCAACTGAAAACGGTGCGCACTTACAACAGTATCCGGAGAATATTAAGCCGACAGAGATTACAAAAATTGATTTAAATGAGATCATTTACTTGAGAAGGCCTTTAATTTTGAATACGTATGCAGGCTGATAATCATCTGGTGTAAGCACAGGCGCTGTCAACGACAAATGATTCCCCGCAAAACTGACTCTGACAGGTTTTTCTTCGCCAAGTAATTCTGCTGAAACAGAACCTTTAACTGGAGCTACACTCAGAATAACAGGCTCGGATGGCCACTCTGTACAAATCAAATACAAAATTGCGCCTTTTTGGGTGAAGAATATTGATTTGTTTGTGCGGGCATTGATACTTTCATCAGACTTCTTTTTTATGTAGGCCCTTGTTCCGTAGATAGCCTCCCCATTAACTTTCAGCCAACGCCCAATCTCTGTCAGCCTTTGCTGCATTATCACCGGGATGGTTCCATCCGGTGCAGGTCCGATATCAAGAAGAAGATTTCCACCTGCCGAAACTGTCGAAACAAGCAATCTTATAAGCTCTTCTGCAGTAGAATAATCTGATAAACCTTCTGTCCTGTTAAAGCCGAATGAGGTACCTATTCCCCTGCATTCTTCCCATGGGTGCGGAATTGAATTAGTTATTCCTTCGTTTTCTCCCACCAGACCGTATTCGGTTGTAAAGACTCCGCCATGTTTGCTCCTTGTTTCGCTACCCCAGCGATCGTTAACCACAATATTTGTTTTTACAGGAGACTCATTAAAAAGCCAAGCAAGAAACTCTTCGCTCTTCCACTCACGGCTTGGTTTATCCCATTCTCCATCAGTCCAGAGAATATCAGGAGTATAACGTGTTACAAGGTCCTTCATTTGGGGGATCATGTGTTCATTCACGTATGTCGAAGGATCAGATTTGTAAACCGGGTTATACCATTCATAGAGGGAATAGTAGAATCCCATGTGAAGTCCTTCTTTCTTAACAGCGGCTGTAAGATCGCCGCAGAGATCCCGGTGAGGGCCTGCATCAACACTGTTCCAGTTCCAGCTCTGAGCGCTTGGCCATAGAGTGAAGCCTTCGTGGTGCTTACTTGTAAGCACTACATATTTTGCACCTGATTCATTGAATAATTTCGCCCATTGTTCAGGTTTGAACAGCTCAGCCTTAAACAATGATGCAAAATCCTGGTATTTAAAATTCGGGCCGTATGTTGCAATATGGAAATCCCTGAAGTTCTTATTGACCTTGCTTTCTTTATTCATTAGCTTGTTCCAGTACCATTCGGAGTATTTATCATATACTCCGATACTATCTCCTGTTGGCCCCCATGCCGGAACCGAATAAAGGCCCCAGTGAATGAATATACCGAATTTTGAATCTTCGAACCACGAAGGTACGGGGCGTTTATCGAGCGATTCCCATGAAGGCTGATACTGTTGTGCATCAAGGTTTAATGCAATCAACAAGAAAGCAGCTGCAAACGACTTTCCTGACATACGGATTCAGAGTGAAATATTACTGTAAGATTCAGATACAGGTTAGGTGATGAAGATAATGCTTTTTTTATTAAAATGATACACAAGAATTTATTTTTGATTCTGAACCTCAAGGACTTCATTTTCATATCTCCTGTTCTCCAGAATATGGACATACCTGATTCCCAGTTTGTTATTATAATCCTCGTATGATTTACGGGCATAATTCAGGGCTGAATCAAGATCCCCGTTTATTTCACTTATTATTGCCATATTATAAAATGCGCGACCGGCTACTTTCATTTTCGGGTTCTCAGTTTCCTTCAACCAGATTGCGCCTGCGGCATCCCAGTTGCCTGTCTGGGCTTTTCTTTTTGCTATCTTGAAATTATCTGTTCCTTTTACATAATAATCTCGCATAACCCTTGTTTCAACCGGTATCAGCCTGAGGGCATAACCATGTCCGGCCTTATTCCCCACTTCTTTAACTGCATCTTTCCTTCCAATCAGTCCGGCTGCGGCAGTCAGCGGGTTAATTCCTCTGCTGTGAAATACGATTGATTCATTGTATATAAATTCGTCAAGAATTGCTTTTCCTTCAGGATCATAAATTCTCCAGCCGGTCTTTACAAGTGTTTCCATATCGGCCTGATGTTCAATTGCAGGTATTGTTCCCAATGGTGTTTTTACATCTCTTTTTGAATTTGAATAATTGATTCTTGTGTCTGTGTCAAATTTTTCAAGTGCAAAAAGAGCATCTGTTTCCTTTTCAGCGCAGATCTTTTCAACAATTTCCCAGGAAAGAGGTGTTGGAAAGGCAACAAGCTTCGGAGTTCTGAAATCAATATCAGATAGTGTTTTTACTTCAGTGAACCTGTTATTGTTCATGAGTTCTTCTGAAAGACCTTTGATACTTTCTGAAGCGCCATCCTTATCAAGATTTTTCCCTTCGAGGGAAAGAACCTGATCGGCGACATCAAGGGCTTTTGATTCATCGGTCGGGGCTGTCCTGTCTATTATTCCTACTTTCTTAATGTATGATGGCACTGTAACAGGCGCTGGTTCAATGACGTTTAGCCACAACTGATTTGTTTTGCACGAACTCAGGGCAGCCAGAATGATTAAACAAAGAATCGAATTTTTCATATTTAGCAGATATAGTTTCAAATAAATGGTAGATTCTAATCATCAAGGCCGGCATTCTCAAGCCGTATATTCCTCAATGCGGCTGTAGTTGTCCATGAGCATATTCCAAACGGTTTCGATAGCTCCACCTCTGGCCTGATCGACAATTTTCTGCCTTTCTTCGTAAAATCAACTACCAGTGAATCATCAATCCAGGCTTTTATCTCCCCTTTCCTGACTTCAAGACAAATTTCATACCAACGGTTTTTTTCAAATTTCATCAGTCGTGTTGTTTCATTTTCAGAAGCATCAAGACCATCAATGCTGCTAAGCCCCACAGTTGTTCCACCCCAGCCGCCAACTATCAATGAACATGGTTCATCTCCCACAGGGAATGTCATTCCGCAGAAAAAATCAACGCCCGCAACTCTTTTTGCTTCGAGCGTAACCTTATAATCTGTCACAGGGAAAGCCTTCTTATATGTTACTCCGGTGCATCCGTCGCCCATCCCCAAAACAAGCTCGCCACCTGAAACATAGACAGGACCCTGGGGACCGAAATTTGTAATTTCCCAGCCATCGAGGCTTTTACCATCAAATATGAGCGAGCTGTCGGACAATGCCTGATTCTCTTCAACTGATAACATTGTTTCGTTCCTGCGTCCTTTACAGGAAACGAGTAACAAAAGGAACAACAGCAATTTAATCCCTGATCTCATAGACTATCCCTGATTTCCAAATATAAATTTTTTAAGATAATATCTGAATTTATAACCGGATTATTAACTTCGTAAAAAACCTGAATATGCAAAAACTTAAATTCATGACATTCGTGGCCATACTGATTTTAACATCATGGTCATGCAAAACAAAACAGGAAAAAATGGAAACTGATCTGAGAGATTTCATCTCTTCATTCGAAGAAAAAGGCATACCTCTCTATAAGAACTCGGCTTTAGCTTCATGGAATGCAAATGTTTCAGGCAAAGCTGAAGACTATGCAGAAAGTGAAAAGGCATCATTTGAATATGCAAAAGTATTCACCGATACTGTAGCATTTGCCCGCCTTAAAAAGATAAAGGACTCAGGTGAAGTAAAAGATTCAATTCTTGCAAGAGAGCTTGAGCTTTTATACAATGGTTTCCTTGGAGGACAGGTTGATACTGCCCTCATTGCCCAACAGATAAAGATGGAAACCGAGATAAGCAGAAAATACGGCAACTTCAGAGCTAACCTGAACGGAAAAGCAGTAACAGACAATGAGGTCGAAAACATACTCAGAAATTCAACAAACAGCGTTGAGCTCCAGAAAGCCTGGGAAGGATCGAAAATGATCGGGCCCGAGGTTGCGGATGACATCATTAAGCTTGTAAAGCACAGGAATCTCATAGCTAAAAAGCTGGGATTTAATAATTATCATGAAATGAGTCTCAAATTATCTGGCCAGGAGCCTTCAGAAGTAACAGCCATTCTTGATGAGCTCGATAATCTTACAAAAGAAGGTTTTGTAAAGCTTAAAAATGAGATTGACATGTATTTCTCAAAGCGGTACAAAGTGCCTGCAGGCCAGCTTCAACCATGGCATTATCAGAACAGGTATTTCCAGGAAGCTCCTGAAATATATTCAGTCGATTTCGACAAATATTATGAAAAGCAGGATCCTGTTAAGCTCGTATCGACATTTTATGCCGGCATCGGCCTCGATGCAGAACCTGTTCTAAGTAAAAGTGATCTTTATGAAAAACCCGGAAAGAACCAGCATGCATTCTGCACTGATATCGACAGGGCAGGCGACGTAAGAGCGCTAACGAATATACGTCCCGACTCATACTGGATGAACACAATACTCCACGAGCTCGGGCATGGTGTTTATTCATATTATAATGACAGGGATCTTCCCTTCACACTGCGAGATGCAGCCCATGCTTTCACAACAGAAGCCATTGCAAACCTGTTCGGTCGTTTTGCGACTGATCCCGGCTGGATGTATGGTATGGGAATAATCGACGAGAAAGAAAGAGATGCAATTAATGAGAACAGCAGGATGGCCCTCAGGCTTCAGATGCTTGTTTTCAGCAGATGGGTGCAGGTTATGTACCATTTTGAAAAATCTATGTATGAGAACCCCGATCAGGACCTGAATAAGCTCTGGTGGGATAATGTTGAAAAATACCAGCTCCTGAAGAAACCCGAAGGCAGAAACATGCCTGACTGGGCTACAAAGATCCATGTTGCTCTTTATCCCTGCTACTATCATAATTATCTTCTGGGGGAAATGCTTGCTTCACAGTTGTATAGTTACATTACAACGAATGTGACAACTAACAAATCTTTTGTCAACGATAAGGCTGTCGGTGAATACCTGAAGAAGTATGTTTTCCAACCCGGATCAAGGTATTACTGGAACGAAATGATCGAAAGGGCAACCGGAGAGAAGCTTACTGCAAAATACTATGCTGAACAGTTTGTAAAATAAGTTTCAACTTAACCAGGAGTATTAAAAAATGCCTATTATGAAGAAAATACTGTTCTTATTACCTCTTTTCATTTTATCGTGTTCGTCACCCGGGGACAAGAATAAAAATGAAACATCAATGAAATCAGGTTTTATAAACGAAGCTTTAATCAACACAGTAATTGATACTGTCAGGACACTTCACCCGAATGCAGATGTCGCGCTTCTCGAAAAGGGTGTAAAACATGCAGCCTCACTGTGGAGGCAGGAAGATGGATCTCAAAAGGATTTTGTAAAATTCGTAAGCAGCAGCTATATCCCTGATCCTGCAAACAGGAAAGCTGTATTCGATAAAATAAGCGGGTATTTTGAATCAATCGGAGGCAACCTCAACGAAATCACCCTTGACCTGAAGAAGAACCTCGACGAAGCCAGGGGCGATATTGATGAGATCGATCGTATGTTTGGAAACTATTCTGCAGGCGCCCATCTCTCCGATGATTTTTATGGAAATAAAATTGCTTTTGCTGTGGCACTTAACTTTCCATATTACACACTCGAAGAAAAAGAAAAGCTTGGCCCCTCATGGAACCGTTCTGACTGGGCAATGGCAAGACTTGGCGACCAGTTTGTATCGAGAGTGCCTGCTGAATTAAATCAGAAGCTCAGTACTGCATCAGGCAATGCAGAGATGTATATTGCGGAATATAATATCCAGATGGGAAGCCTTCGCACAGATGACGGGAAACAAATCTTTCCTGATGGCATGTCTCTCCTTTCACACTGGAACCTGAGGGATGAGCTGAAAGCCGATTATGCAGACAAGCAGAATGGTCAGGAGAAGCAGGAGATGATCTATAAGGTCATGGAACGTATAATAACCCAGGAGATTCCACAGGATGTGATTAACAATCCCGCTTATGTGTGGGCTCCGTATTCAAACAAGGTTTCGAAGGACGGAACAGCGATCGAAGCAAAGCTCGAGCCCGATACACGGTATAAGCTAATACTCGACATTTTCAATGCCATGCGCGAAGTAGATGCATATAATCCTGAAATGAATACTGCTATTCTCAGGAAATTTTCATGGGAGATGGAAATAGCCCAGGATGAAGTCGAGTCTCTTTTTGATTCTTATCTCAAATCGCCTCAGCTTGTAAAGCTTGGCCAGGTCGTAAAAGAGAGGCTTGGCAGGGATCTGAGACCTTATGACATCTGGTATAATGGCTTTATGGCCAAGAGCAATATTCCTGAAGACATGCTCACTGAGAAGACATCAAAACTTTATCCGGATCCTCATGCCTTCAATGCCGATATGCCAAACATGCTTAAAAAGCTTGGATGGAACAGCACAAGGGCAAATTACATAGCCGACAAGATTGTTGTTGATCCTGCCCGTGGTTCCGGACATGCCTGGGGAACAGGAATGAAAGGCGCTGTATCTCATCTTAGAACACGTGTCTCAGGGAAAGGAATGGACTATAAAGGTTACAACATTGCTGTACATGAATTCGGCCACAATGTGGAGCAGACAATATCAATGTATGATGTTGACAACTACATGATGTCCGGTGTTCCGAATACTTCAATAACGGAAGCTCTTGCATTCGTCTTCCAGAACCGCGATCTTCAGCTCCTCGGCGTAAAGGATGAAAATGCTGAGAAAGAGAAAATGGAGGTCATGAATTCAGCATGGTCACTGATGGAAATAATGGGTGTCGGAATGGTTGATATGAATACTTGGAAATGGATGTATGAGAATCCTGAAGCCACACCTGCTCAGCTGAAAGAGGCAGTTATTAAGATTGCTAAAGATACATGGAATAAGTATTTTGCACCGGTTCTCGGAGTAAAGGATTCTCCGTTGCTCGCAATTTATTCGCACATGGTAAATGCACCACTCTACCTTGCAAATTATTCTTACGGCCACATAGTACAGTTCCAGATCGAGGAATTCCTGAAAGGTAAAAAGCTTCCTGATGAGATCGATCGTATGTTCAGCCAGGGAAGGCTCACTCCGCAGCAATGGATGATGGGCGCTACAGGATCGAAGATTTCAGCACAGCCGATATTAAATGCTCTTGACAAAGCGCTTCAATAAATATGACTATCAGGAATCATGTATATGACTCATTGATTTTCTTCGTTTACCCCGGCCCCATATAGGGGAGCGAAGAACCGACGACACTAAGTGGAGGAGCTCGACGAAGTCAAAATCAATTTACTCCCCTTGGGGATGGGGTAAATAAATTGATTTTCAAGCGATTCAAATGCATGATTACCGATATTCATATTAAAGATTAACAAAAGAATTCCATCGCCCCGGTGCATGTCCTGTCAATAATTCCCGGATGTATGCCGGGGAGATTTTTGTCATTGTTCGACAGAGTTCCGCGAGATCGTGTCAGGTATGCTTTTATTTAATTCCTAGTATGCAATTCATCGAAAATCCGAACAATTCAGCATCGCTTGTATGAGCCTTGAGATATACTCCTGTAAGAAGATGCGGCATTACCCTGTAAGAAACTTCATACTTCTGATAAACAGGGGCCTTTGCCTTATAAGGCGAATAGAGATATACTCCAATGTATTGTGAAAATATAATTCTGCCCAGGAAGAAGTCCTGTCCGCCTGTTAATGCAAATCTTTTATAATCAAGTTTCTTATCCTCTATTTCAATCATTTTTCTTACGCCTTTATCAAAAATAAGCTCCGCACCCGCATTCAATGCATAGAAGCTCTTCATCCGCCATGTGTAACGTGAGCTCATACCCCATGTCCAGGTTGAAACACCATATACATCCTTGTAACCTGTAATGCCCTGGATCAATATGTATTGTTCCCTGAAACCGATACTTTTTTCCGGAACATATCCATTATCAAGTTTTGGAAATTTCCCCGGGAACAATTCCAGCCCTGCAGAAGCTGTCGGAAAGTTCATTCCCATATTCGGTATTCTCATGGCGCCATTTGAAATATGGTTGTATGTCCCGGCAAGCGTCAGGAATAAATTATCGGTAATACCGAATTTAAGCCTTGCCGACATGTATAAAGGGAAGCTTATCCTCGTACTGAAGAAAAGGTTTTCAGTGTTTTTGTCAAAATCAAAAATATTTGTCTGATAAGATAAACCTCCTCCTCCCCTTACTGAGAACATCAGCCGGTTGCCTCTTTTTACTATGGGTTCAGTGTAAGCTGTAAGAGCATAGGAAGAGCCTACTATTTCAGGGTTCTGGTAGTTGTAGTACACAAGCTGAACACCAGAGATATTGTAGGCATGAAAAACTCGCCAGCTTTCGAAGGAAGTATGCAGCCAGTTGAGATCAAGCTCGAACCCGTAGGGATTTGTGTGTGAAATAGGTTCTACTTTGCTTGTATGAGGTATAATAAAGCCGTAATGAGCCTGCGCACCAGTGAAGAAAAAATTACTTTTTTCCTGTCCGTTTACCGGAATAAACCGGCTGATCAACAGAAATCCAATAATTACTGAGCTGAATCTCATTTAAGAAAAACCTCCAGTACAGGAATTTCAACATCCGGTTTCAGAATCGGGAGAGAGAAAGTAACATCATTAGCGGCTTCATCCCGGCCTGCAGAAAACTTAATTTCAGATGCATCATGAAGGAACTGGGCATAATCAACCTTTCCAACAGCATTTGAAAGAGTAACATTGCCCATCGGATACGACAGCAGATGTATATAAAGCCTGTTAGTCACAGGATTATATGTCAGAAGTGTATTAGCGGGAGCTGTAATTCCGGCCGGAGCTTCCGTACATCCATAAACAGACCTGCTGTTTAATTTCATCCATTCACCCATAGCATCAAGCCTGTCCTGTGCCCTCTGATCGAAAGTTCCGCGGGCAGTTGGGCCTACATTAAGGAGGAGATTACCGCCTTTACTTACAGATTCTATAAGCAGCTCGAGTAACTGGGCAGGGCTTTTCCACGTTGTCTCATCACGATAATAACCCCATGAACCGGAGAATGTCTGGCATGTCTCCCATGGAATCCGCTGACCATTGTATTCAGGCCATTTTGTAACCTTCACCTGCTCCGGAGTCGTGAAATCCCAGCCTCCGGGAACATCTTTCAGATCCAGCCTGTCGTCTACAATTATACCCGGCTGAAGTTTTCGCGTGAGCTTAAGCAGACCTTCTGAGTCCCAGTCATCATGTCCCTTCCCGTTCTTTCCAGGATATGAAAAATCGAACCAGATTATACTTATTTCACCATAGTTTGTCAGCAGCTCAGTAACCTGATCCTTCATATACTGGCGGTACTTTGACATATCTTTGCCTTTGTTAAGCCCTTCATAATTGGCTTCATTTTCCTGTCGTTGTGGATGGTTCCTGTCAATTGTGAAATCAGGATGATGCCAGTCGATAAGTGAATAATAAAATCCTACTTTCAGTCCTTCAGCCCTGAAAGCTTCAACATATTCCTTTATAATATCTTTTCCGTATGGTGTATTTGTGCATTTATAGTCAGTATACTTCGAATCCCAGTTACAAAAACCTTCATGGTGTTTTGCTGTAAGAACAACATATTTCATGCCTGCTTCCTTTGCCATCTTTGCCCAGGTTTTTGCATCATAAAGATCAGGATTGAAATGATCGAAGTACTTCTGGTACTGTTCGTTTGTCAGCCTTTCGCGGTTCTTAACCCACTCATGTCTTGCAGGAAGTGCATAGAGGCCCCAGTGAATAAACATACCGAAACGTGCATCTGTCCACCATTTCATGCGCTGAGTCTTTTGAGCCTCAGTCTCCTTTGGGAGCTGCGGAAAGGATGATTGTGAAATAATTAACAGTAAAAAGAAGAAAATCAGACTTTTAAGGAGTTGGTTTTTCATAACAGTTAGTTTAGGTCAGGACAAAAATCAATGAAAGTGGCATAAAAATAATCGTTTTCCTGAAAAGACGCAAAAATCACCTAAGATCCGGCTTCTGTTCCAGAAAGAGTTTGAGCAGAGCTGTCGCGTAATGAACCGACAAAGCTCATCATTCTCTCATAATGTGAGCCTTTCCAGTATACTCTTCCACATCCGGGACACCTTCGGAAGTCATTATAATATTGCCTTGTTCTGGGTGGAAGCTTTTCAATGATTTCATCTTTTGAGACAGAAATGACAGTAGTATTACATTCAAGACAACGAGTCAGCGGCTTCATATTGTCTGAAAGGCTGAACTTTTTTATTACTTCGGCAGTCTGAAGCCCTGGATCGGAAGATCTGATCCAGTAGCCATGAGTTACAAATCCATTTTTAAGTAACATCCTGTCGCGGGTCAGTATGATCCTGTTTTCATTATTTGCTATATATATTATCTCGTTATCATCCAGATATTTCTCATATAACGAATCAAAACCGAGCATCCGCAGGTTCTTTGCAAGCTTTCCAAGGTGAACATCAAGAATGAAACATGTATTTCGTAAAGGTTCTTTTCTAAGATGCTGAATTCCTGAAATATCCAAACTCTCAAAAACAGGGTAAACAGAAATTGAGTCCCCGTCTTTTACTTTTGCTGAGAAATCGACTGATTCTCCGTTTATAAGTATGAGATCTATCTCGGGATGAGGAACTCCGAGAGATTCAATTATGTCCTTCACTGAAGGGTTACCGTCAAATTTATATATGAATTGCTGTTTCTTCCGTGCAACCGGAAGGAAATCATTCAATTCTTCATAAAATCTGAACAATGCCCGATTCATTTAATTATACCTTTTTATTAGTATTGATTCGAGCTCCCTGTTATCGAGCTTAACCGGATTGTTTTTTACTCCCGTTGCATTGCATATTGAAGGAATATCAGATTTTCTCACTCCTGCATTTTTCAAACAGGGAAGATTTAGTTTTTCAGTCATTCCATTGAGGAATTCTATGAATACATCAACGTAGTATCCATTATCCATGCCTTGTTTGTCAATGAACAATTGTCCAAGTGAAGCATACTTTATCATGGCTGACGGATTTGACCCCGAAGCTTTTAGCTTTCTCACAGTTGCTTCATTACATTCTCCCATCAGGGTACCGCAAATCAATCCATGAGGTATTTCATACATACCGCCAATTGATGAAGCAAATCCATGAACTACGCCAAGTCCGGCATTAGCAAGGCAGATTCCAGATGTGAGCGCAGCAAACGACATGCCGGCTCTGGCCTCTTTGTTATTTCCGTTAAGAAAACTCCTGAAAAGTGATTTTTTTACAGCTTTAAGACCTTCAATTGCCAGTGCATCTGTAAACGCACTTGCTTTTGTTGAAAGGTATGCCTCAACAAGCTGGCTGAAACAGTCCATTCCGCTCGCGGCAGTTATTTCAGGAGGGCAGTTTAAAGTCAGTTCAGGATCAACAAGTGCAATGTCGGGAATAAAATTGTCGTGCCTTAAAGATTTTTTAAATCCACTTGCTCCTGTCTTTGAAATCACTGCATTTTTTGTTGCCTCGCTACCCGTTCCTGATGTTGTGGGTACAGCAATGAACGGGATCTTCGTGCCGGGATGTTCTTTTGTACCGACATCTTCAAGAAACTCGGTTACAGAGCCATCGGCAGTCAGCATTGCAGATATTGCCTTTCCTGCGTCAAGAACACTTCCTCCTCCAATTGAAACAACAACACAGGCATTAAATGATCTCAGTTGCTCAGCAGCATTATCTATCATTTCGGGTGAAGGTTCTCCAGGGATGATTATAGTTTTGTGCTTTATGCCTGAAGCATCCATCTCCTGAAGTAAGAACGTATTATGAGAGCTTTCCCTGAAAGACTTTTTGCCTGTGACAATTATTGCATTGGGGCCATGACCTTTTATAAGTCCAGGCAGCCTTGAGAAGCTTCCGTTACCGAAAATGATTTTCGGCAAGGCTGAAAATGTGAAAGACTCAATCATTTTTCACAACTTTTGGCATAAGTATATCATATCTGACACCATATCTTTGCTCTGCCATCATATCTTTAACAGCTTCACGCCATGTCAGATAATGAGGCGTATTCTTATGCGCTGCAGCTGCTTCTTCTGATTCATAAGCTTCGTAAAGCATGAACTTTGTCTTGTCTTCAGCCTGCTGAACGAAGTCGAACCTTATATTCCCGGGTTCTTTTATGGCTTCAAGATGGTTTGCGGTTGAAGCTTCAATGAACTTCGCAACCGAATCGGGTTTTACGTGGATATAAACGCATGTAACTGTCATAATCTGTTTTTTAGTAAAGTTACTCAATTTACATCTTCGATCATATTCAATTCAGAGTGATGCTACTGATATGTCAATTCAATAATTCCTGCGCCAGGAGGCTACACTTCTCCAAACTAATCTTTATTCACATCTATCCATTTTTCCGTCCTTTTGACGGCAAAAGAAAGAACTAAAGAAAAACCGCCCAAAAATCCAACCTGATGGTTTTGTTACCCGCAATGCCCCGGATTCAGGTTAATAATATCTCACCATAGTGGAAAACCTGCTATCTTTGTTTGAACAACATAAAACTTAAAATTACAGTGATAAAAGCCGGATTTATTGGTGCAGGAGGTATCGCCCGTTCTCACATCTTCGCACTCAGTTCATTAAAATATTATTATCAGGATGCTCCTGAAACAAGGCTTGTTGCCGTGAGCACATCCACTGAAAAAAACAGGAAGGATTTTGCAGCAGCTTATGGTTTTGAAAAATCGCTTCCTCCTGATGACTTTTTTAAAGATCCTGACATTGACACAGTCTATATTTTTGGTCCTAACAGGGTGCATTATGAACATCTTGAAAAAGCAGTCAGGATGAAATCAGTTAAGAGAGTTTATATCGAAAAACCACTTTGTTCTACTCTGGATGAGGAAGAGAAGACAAGAAAACTTGTAAGTGAAAACAAACACCTGAAATTCCAGATCGGATTCCAATATCTTTTCATGACACCTGTAAGAGAAGCTCTTAAATTTTGGAGATCGGGAGCATTGGGCAAACCTGTTCATTTTGAACTAAAATATTTTCACGGTGATTATCTTCAGAAAGCATATCGGGATAAACGTACAAACAGGCTCACTCCTGCCCCGGATGGCGGCGCTATGGCTGATCTTGGTTCACATGTAATAAGCATACTGCTTGCTTTTCTTGGAAATGATCTCATGACACACGGAGCAATCCAGTCGGGAGATTTTCCTGATGTCGACAGGAAATCGGACCTTTTCAGTCTTGTTACACTTTCAGACAGCAAAACTGGAGCTGCAGGCACAATTTCAGCAAGCAGGATAGCATCGGGCTCAGGCGACCTTCTCTCAATGGATCTTTATGCAGAAAATGGATCACTGCACTTCACAACACGCGATCCCGATTACTTTGAATATTTTCTTGAAGAAACAGGCGCTCACGCACGTGTACATACAGGCAGCAGCTTTAAAGGAATATCGTCATTCCCATCGGGGCATGTTCCCCCGGGATGGCTAAGACCGATGATACACGCTCACTACATTTTTCTCACTGAAAGCAATAATGAAGCCTGCATTCCTGATATAGGTCACGGGTTACAGGTACAAAGGATCTTAAGGGAAACGGCTGAAAAGCTCAGGATAAATAGCAGGTTATAATATCAGTATTGCAACGTATTAATCTACGTTGCTTAATACGTTTTCTAATACGTTGCAATTATCGGCTGAGATAAAAGGTTCTTATTCAGTATACTTCAGCCTTGCTTTTGCAAGCACATCGTCGAACATATCCTCAAGTTTTTTATTTACGCCTCTCAGTCCGGTAACGACTTTTTCAGCCCAGTCGAAATACCCGGTAATCCGTTCAGGATTCCATCCGACCGGCGGATTTGAAGTAATATCCCTGACATTAAGGATTTTATCGGCAAGCTTCAGCTTCTTGGCATTTATTGAAATTGTCGGAGCATGCTCAACCTGGAGCCGTTTACGTTCTGCCTTTTGCAGGTTCTTATCATCTGTAACCTCAAGTGTAACCGACAGCACCTCCTCTCCGAACAAATCCTTTATTTTATTGATTAGTTCATTCTTTTCACTTTCAGAATCTACGGTGTCTTCAATCACATCATGAAGTATCGCTGCGGCAAGCAAAACAGGGTCTTTCTCTCCGCCTTCATTGACAAGCAGGTTTGCCACCTGAATAGGGTGATTGATATACGGGGGCCTGTCCTCCCCTTTCCGGAACTGGTTTTTATGCCTTATTGCAGCAAACTCCAGCGCCCTGAAGATAAGACCAATGTCATCCATAAAACAAATGAGATTTTGAGATTATGATTTCCGCTGAGAGAACTTAAGCAAAGATAAATGTATTTCAGTGAAAATTCCATGGGTGAAAATCATACGTAAATTTTATATTTGGTTACATATTCACATCAGGCAGCCATCAGGAACAAGGCAGTAATGCAGATCGACACAATTATATGCAAACCGGATCAATCAGGATCATAATACATTTAATATGAGAAAAGCTTTTATAATCATCTTCACTTTGCTTTTCATACAATGTTCAGAAAAGCAATCAAATAAAATTAAAATTCTGACAGTCCCGGCAGGAGAAGAATTCACTAGTATCAATGAAGGAGGTACCACAGTGCTTCCGAGCGGGAGGTTCCTGACCCCTGCCGGATCGCTTATCAGGATTACAAGCGATCCTTTCGGCATGGCATTATCACCTGACGGACAAAAGGCAGTTACGCTCCATAATGGTGTAATGACTCTGGTTGACATACAATCGCTCCGGGCAACAAGAATACCGGATTATGAAAAAAAAATAAGATCACCTTTTTCAAACGGATCTTTTCTGGGTGTAGCATTTTCAAAGGCTCCCTCAACAATATTCGTCAGTGGCGGTGATAATGGCGCTGTTATTAAATATGATATAGAGAATTTTAAAATGCTTGATTCATTATCACTTAATTGTGAATTTGAAGGCATTAATTACGAAGACAGCTTTACTTCGGATCTTGTTTATAATGACCGGACTAACGAGCTTCTTGTTCTTGACAGGGGAAACTTCAGGATGGTACGGATAGATCTGAACACTGGAAAGATCGTTGCTTCAATCAAGACAGGACGTCAGCCATTTGGTCTTACTCTTGACCCTTCAGGAAACACAGCTTTTATTGCTAATGTCGGCATGTACGAATATCCTCTTATAAAGGGAGCCACTCCCGAAAACTCTGATTCCCTTGCAATTCCACATCACCCCTATGGTAATAACACTCCCGAATCTGTAAATGGAACAACAGTTGAAGGAAAGGTTGTTCCCGGTGTTGGCAGTCCCGATCATCCTGATGCCATGAGCGTGTTTGTTATAGATCTCAACACAAACAAAGTGGTTGATAAATTTAAAACCGGCTTCCAGGTTGGCCAGATGATCGAAGAAGCCGAGGTCGTGGGGGGCGCAAGCCCGAACTCTGTGGCAGCAGGAAGCCGTTATGCGTATGTATCGAATGCAACAAATGATAATATCTCGGTTATCGATTATAAGAATCACAAGCTGAAAGGTCACATTCAGATAAAGGTCGATAAGAACATAGATAAATACAGGGGTTATTTACCATTCGGGCTTACACTCAGCAAAGATGAAAAAAAATTGTATGTTTCACTGCTTGGCTTTAATGCAGTGGCAATCATAGATACGCGCACGGGAAACACAGAAGGTCTCATTCCAACAGGCTGGGGACCGACAAGGGTAAAACTTTCAGCTGATGAAAAAGAAATCTATGTCGTAACATGCAGGGGACTCGGGGCCGGTCCGAATGGCGGACAAAATTTTAAAGAACCAGTGCAGGGATCGTTTGTTTCGGATATTCAGCTCGGAAGCTTCCAGAAAATACAATCACCTGATAAAAACGAACTAAAAAACTTTACCGGAAGATGTATCGAAAACACTTACAGGGAAATAACTCTTGATGATGACACAATAAATCCCCTCCCCGCTTTGCCTCAGACAAGGAAATCACCAATAAAGCATATTGTTTATATTACAAAAGAGAACAGGACTTACGACGAAGTTTTAGGGCAGCTCAAAACCGGTAAGGGAGACAGCACTCTTGCAAGGTACGGAGTTAACAATGAGTATACTCTCCCAACTGAAATGAGAAAATTGTTCCCGGGCCTGAAAATAAGTCCGAACCATATTAAAGCAGCAAGCGAATTTGCATTTTCAGATAACTATTATACCGACAGCGATGCTTCGATACATGGCCATCATTGGATGATGGGCGTAATTCCTAATGAATGGGTTGAAGCAAATTCAAGCGTCTCAAAAACGGCTAAGATTTTCTCAACTGCTCCCGGAAGAAGATTCCCGGGGACAACTGGAAGCATAGACCCTGAAGACTATGCTGAAAAAGGCGGCCTCTGGGAAGCTCTGGAGAGGCAGAATGTCTCATTTTATAACTTCGGTGAAGCTAACGAAACTGCGCATGTAAGGGAAGAATGGTATGACACGCTTACAGGTGCTGCGCATATTGTGATGGTTCCGATGCAGAAGGCATTATTCTCAAGAACAAGTCATAATTATGCAGGCTATAACATGAAGATTCCCGATCAATACAGGATGAACCAGTTCGAAAAAGAATTCACTGAAAAATGGCTAAACGGGGATGAAGAGATGCCTTCTCTTATCACTGTTCAGATACCCAATGATCATGGAACTAAAATCAGACCTGAAGATGGGTACCTGTACCCCCAGTCCTACATGGCAGATAATGATCTTGCTGTAGGAAGAATACTTCAGTTTCTTTCGCATACAGAATACTGGCAGAGCATGCTTGTAATTATTACAGAGGATGATCCCCAGGGTGGCGTCGATCATATCGATGCCCACCGATCGATCCTGTTAATGGCCGGACCTTATGTAAAGAGAGGATATGTCTCTCACACTCATGCGAATTTCGGATCTGTATTGAAAACAATATATAATATTCTGAATGTGCCCTATGTGAATCAGTTCGATGTAACCGCATCATTGTTGAAGGACTTCTTCACGCCAGTTCCGGATTTTACACCTTATACACTTGAGATGCACGATTCAAGGATCTTCGATGCGGACAAGGCAATGAAAAAATACAATCATACGATTGACTGGCGAAAAATCGAGCAGGATATCCCGATTGATAATGAAGAAATTGAAAGAAAAAGACATTATTTAACTGAAGACTAAGACTACCTTTTTCTTTCCTGAAGAACGGATCTCAGTATGGAGAAGTAAATTCCATTGGTCCGGAAACAGCCCCGATTATCCATAAGTATATTAGTGAGATGATTACAGAGCTTATAATTTCACAAAGAACATCAATTCCGGATACATTTTTACAGAATGGTTTTTCTGTATTTTTAATATAATTTGTTTAGCTTTGGTTTTAATCTTAACGGTTCTGTGAAGCAGAATGGAGTTTTTAAATATCTCCTTTTGGTTATTGTAGTAATTAACTTACATTCCTGCAACAAGGATTTGCCTTTACCTCAGGGTGTAATTAAATTCAGGGTTGAATCAAACCGCGTAACATTTGAACTTACTTCAACAAATACAGAATCGTTTGAATGGAATTTTGGAGATGGAGATTCAGTATCGACTGAAATGAATCCCATACATGTATACTCCGATTTTGGAAAAACCTATACAGTCAATCTCGTATTAAAAGGTCCTGGGGGTCAGACAATCCTGACTGAAGATGTGACAATCCCGGAAATGACTGGGATGGAAATGCTTACAGGAGGAGAAAACTGTCCTGATGGCAAATCCTGGCAATTAAGCGCGACAGCTGAATTGTATGAAGCCAAACCCGGTGCATCAATGACGATTGTTAAAACATTTAAGGCTTCATCTTTTTCAGAATCAGGATTTTCAGGAATAGTCAGCGACAGGTTTATTTTCAAAAATAATGGCAGCTTCATTATTCATCCTTCCGGTTCAACAATAACTGCGGGTTTACAATATTGCCTGTCCAGAAATATCATAAACTCCATACCGGCACAGGCTTCACCCAATTCCGGTCTGACATGTGCCAGTTACAATATTCCTGCCGGACTGACATTTGGATACAATGAATCAAAAGATTACAAAACAGACGTAATAACCGATGGTACAACACCACAGGAAATTACAATTCCCGATGTCCCGACTATCAGCTTTTCTAAAGGTGGCTTTCTTGGTATACTTGACTGGTCTAGAGAATGTGTAATCCTGGATCTTAACGAAGATTATCTGAAAATTGCTTTATTCCTGTCAGATATTCCGGCAACATCAAATCTTGCAGGCTACTCAACGAAAGTATACATCCTGACATTTGGACCTGCAGAATAATGCTCTTTTCATCTCATGAATTATGTGAAAAGGATACCGTCTGAGTACAGTCACGATTTCATGTAAAGATGTATTAATAATTAAAGGAATAAATATGTACATTTATCGATTAAGCTTATTAACCAGATACCTGATATGAAAAAAGATCTCTGGATTGGTGTCGATATCGGAGGTACAAAATGCGCTGTTGTAGCAGGAGATTCTTCTTTCCAAATATTAAAAAAGGAAGGATTTCCCACGAATACAGAAAGAGGATATGAACCAATTCTTGAAGAATTTAAAGGTCATATCCATAATATTCTTGCCTCACTCCCTGATTATTCGCTCAAAAAAATAGGAATAAGTTGCGGAGGACCTCTTGATTCAAAAAAAGGGATGATATACTCACCACCAAACCTGCCAGGCTGGGATAATGTGCCGATTACAGGTTTTTTCTCAAAGGAATTCGGAGTTGATACAGCGCTTCAGAATGATGCAAACGCATGCGCACTTGCAGAATGGATGATGGGGGCCGGAAAGGGAACTTCCAATATGATCTTCCTGACATTCGGCACAGGAATGGGCGCAGGGCTCATTCTCGGTGGACGACTTTACAGCGGGACAAATGACATGGGTGGAGAAGTGGGCCATATAAGACTCGATAAAAAAGGTCCTGTGGGATACGGTAAAGCAGGTTCATTCGAAGGTTTCTGCAGCGGAGGCGGTATTGCCAGTCTTGCTAAAACAGTAGTTTCAGACATGCTTGACAGGAAACAGGAAGTCAGCTTCTGCAAATCAAGGGAAGACATTGAAAAACTCGATACAAAAACAGTTGCAGTTGCTGCGAGGAATGGTGATCCTGTTGCATCAGGAGTAATCAGAACAGCAGCAGAATATCTTGGGCGCGGACTGGCTATCCTTGTTGATGTACTTAACCCGGAATGCATTGTAATAGGCAGCATATATTCAAGGAATGAGAGCTTTTTCAAACCGAAAGTAGAAGAAATCCTAAAAAAGGAAGCATTGCCACTTTCATTAAGTGTTTGCAGAATCGTACCGGCAACGCTCGGGGATTCTATTGGTGATTATGCTGCTTTGTGCGTAGCTATTTATAATGATAAATTCTGATATATGAAAATAATTTCAGTACCCCCGATTCTTCTTCAAAAACACCCTGAGTTATCTGTAATTGAAACAGAAATTGCAAGGGCTGCAGATTGTCTGATTAAATGTTTTAACGCCGGAGGCAAGTTGCTTATTTGCGGAAACGGCGGAAGCTGTGCAGATTCCGACCATATAACAGGGGAACTGATGAAAGGATTCGAGCATAAAAGACCTGTTGATGATGAGTTCAAAAGAAAACTTGTTGCGAAAGACAATGAGCGGGGACAATATATCGCCGGAAAACTTCAGCAGGGCTTTCCTGTCATTTCTCTCAGCGCTCATACAGCATTGATTACGGCAGTGGCTAATGACATTGACCCTGACCTTATTTTTGCACAGCAGGTGGCATCTTATGGAAGAAAGGGAGATGTACTTCTTGCAATAAGCACTTCAGGCAATTCAAAAAACATAGTTGATGCTGTTATAACAGCTCTTGCAAAAGAGATGACTGTAATCGGGATGACAGGCGAAACAGGTGGAAGGATGAAGTCTTTATGCGACATTCTTCTGAATGTTCCCGCAACGCGGACAGCCAATATCCAGGAGCTTCATCTGCCTATGTATCATTCAATATGCCGGATAATCGAAAACTATTTCTTCAGCTAAAAAAATTAACAGGATGAATCGTAACAGGAAATCAGGAAAGTCAGGAAGAATGTCGAGAAGAAAATTTATAAACCTGACCGCCGCAGGATCAGCAGCATTTATAACAATGCCTGCACATGGATTCGGACCGGCTCAGTCAGGTGTATGGCCTGAGGATGCTACGCAGTTCAGATTTCACATGATCGGTCATGCGCATATTGATCCTGTATGGCTCTGGCCATGGACAGAAGGTTTGTCAGTTGTCCACAGCACATTCAGATCCAATCTCGACAGGCTGAAGGAGACACCTGAAGCATGTTTTGTCAGCAGCTCTGCTCAGTTTTACCAGTGGATTGCTGATAATGACCCTGTAATGCTTGCAGAGATCCGGAAAAGAGTTGAAGAAGGAAAATGGAATGTTGTCGGAGGATGGTGGGTAGAGCCCGATGTAAATATGCCTTCAGGCGAAGCTATGGTGAGACAGGGTCTTTACGGACAGCTCACCCTTCAGAGACTTCTCGGACGTAAAGCTACTGTTGCTTTCAACCCTGATTCATTCGGTCATACGGGAACGCTGCCACAGATCATTACACTCCAGGGAATGAGGAATTATGTTTTCATGCGCCCTGGTCAGAATGAAAAAGAAATTCCTTCCGATCTGTTCTGGTGGGAAGGCCCAGATGGGTCAAGGGTACTTACTTACAGGATCCAGATAAGCTATAACGACAGCGCTTCTGTAAGGACCCGCCTTGAAAAGATCATGTCTCAGTCGCAGGGACAACCAATTAAAACTTTCATGGCCTTTTATGGAGCAGGTGACCATGGCGGTGGCGCAACAATTGAAAACTTACGTTCAATCAATGAGATCAGATCTGAGCAGGGAGCTCCTGTTGTTTATTTCAGCACACCTGAGAAATATTTTGAAGAAATAAGAAATGACCGCACCCTTGATCTGCCTGTTGTGAAGGATGATCTTCAACATCACGCACCTGGATGTTATACTGCCGAGTCAGCCATTAAAAAAAGCAACCGGAAAGCCGAAGCTGCACTTTGTGTCGCAGAAAAGATTGCCGCAGCCGGTTCAAGGATATGGGGTGCCAACTACCCTGCTGAAGAGATCACATCAGCATGGAAGCAGGTGCTGCTCCTGCAGTTTCACGACAGCCTTGCCGGTTCCTCCCTTTATGAACATTCGCAAACAGCTTCGGAAGGTTTTGGGTACGCACTTAATTTAGCAAACAAGGTTGCTTACACATCTCTTCAAACACTCGAATGGCAAGTCCCGGCTGAAGATCCCGCATCACAATACCTGCTTGTTTTTAATCCGCATGCATGGGAAATTACAAGCATTATTGCTTATGATTTCAACTGGGGAACAAACAATAAGAACTCAAGAGTTGAAGATGAAGCCGGAAAGTCATTGCATCACCAGTGGACTGCCGCTTCAACCGAAACGGGAAGCCGTAAGAAGCTCCTTGTAAAAACTACAATTCCGGCATTCGGATATCGCCAGGTAAGACTTCTCGAGGGAGACAGCGAACCTGTCATGAATCCTGTTAAGGTAACAACCGGTTCACTTGAAAATGGTTTGTTGAAACTTGAGATCACTCCGGGCGGAATACAATTATTTGACAAATCCTCAGGCAAGAACATTTTCAGCGGTAAGGAGGGCGGGTGCCTTGCACTTGTAATCGACGATCCAAGCGATACATGGAGCCATGATATAAAATCTTTTTCAAAAGTCATTGGCTCATTCAGGAACAATGCGATTAAAATTCTCGAAAGCGGGCCTCTCAGGAGCAGCCTGAGATCAATTTCTAAATACGGGGATTCAACTCTTACAATCGACTGGTCGTTATGCGCCGGTTCAGATCAGGTTGAAGCCGAAGTACAGCTCGACTGGAAGGAACATCTTAAGATGCTCAAACTATCGTTTCCTGTTGATGTTCAATCACCCGTTACAACTTATGAAACACCTTATGGCTTCATAGAACGCGCAACCAACGGGGACGAGGATCCGGGTCAACGGTGGATCGACTTAACCGGAGCTCGTGAAAACATGAACTACGGATTAACTGTCCTGAATAATGCTAAATATGGTTACAGCGTTCATGGTAATGATATGAGGATTTCAGTTGTACGGTCGGCTGTATATGCTCATCATAATCCGAGAGTACTCGACAACCAGGCAGAGCATCTCTGGATGGACCAGGGAATTCAGAAGTTCAGGCTTCTGCTTGTACCTCATAAGGGATCATGGAAGGAGCGCAACATTCCCAGGATAGCAGAAGAATTTCTCTCTCCAGCATTGTCAATTTACCAGGGCATTCATGGTGGAACAATGAAAAAGTCAGATTCGTTCATTTCAGTTGATTCACCTGCAATTATAGTTTCTGCAGTAAAACAATCAGAGATCGGGAAGGATCTTATTATCAGATGCGTTGAAATGTCAGGCGCTGCGGTTGAAACATCTCTTGAACTGGGCTTTATGAAGAAAAAAGTCGATCTTGAATTCCGTCCGGATGAATTCAAGACATTAAGAATCAGTAATAAAACGGGAGAGATAACAGAGGTGAACCTGCTTGAAGAATGACCTCAGGGTTATTCAACGCCCAGAATTCGTTTAAGATCCTGAACCTGGGTATCCCAGAGATAGATTGAATCTTCTTTTTCATCTGTCTCGGCAAAATCAGTTATTATAAGGGCGAGACCGCCAGTAAGGTCTTCTTTGCTGATCCTGAACTCAAAATAGTTTGAGTCTTTTCCGCCATTTCCTATCCATTCAAAACGAACAAGCTTGTTTTCTTTCAGAGCTGAGAGCTTTGCATTAAGCTGGGTACGGTTCCAGTGAAACGCGAACACATCTCCCCTGACCTCTACCTGGTCGGCAAACCATTCACTCAGTCCCTCGGCAGTGCTCAACCTTGTAAAGAGCACTTTGGGAGAACAGTTCAGTGCATATTCAAGTTCATATTTGGTTTTCATTTCCGGAAAATTCTTATTCAGAACCGGTTACATTCTGCAATATAGAAAAAAAATTGAAACTAGAGAGCAATATCAATATGGTTGTTGCTATTTTGTCAGGAACTGTTTATATTTGCAGCCGCAAAAGCGGCGAGATAGCTCATTCCGATGGCTATCGGGAGGTTAGAGCGCATGATAGGGCGAGATAGCTCAGTTGGTTAGAGCGCATGATTCATAATCATGAGGTCCCGAGTTCAATTCTCGGTCTCGCTACAACAAAAAGCCTTGCAGTTTACTGCAGGGCTTTTATGTTAAAAAAAGAAGCATGTCGCGTCTAGTGCCGGACATGCCTTAATCTTTTTAATACTTTGTTATTTAATTACCTTAACACACATCAGCCTGCTCTGGTCCCTGACAAGAAGCTTGCCATCTGACAGAGCCAGAGGAGCCCAGTTTTGTCCTGGTCCGAGCATCTCAGCAGAAGCAAGAGGCTTGAAACCTGCCGGGTCGGGCTGTATAAGATATAATGATTTATTACCGTCAGTTGCAAGTATGAGCCCGTCAGCAAGAATCATACTTCCCTTGTCGAAGAGTGGTTTGCGCATAGTCTTCCACATAACCTTGCCATCCATGCTCATACAGCAGAGGCCGTCGCGCCTGTCGTTTGTCGAGAACTGTCCGTAAAAATAACCATTGTACAATATTGGCGGCTTTGTGTGATCTCCGAAGTCATTGTGTTTGAAAAGTTCTTTAACTGAATAGCCGCCATCGGCCTTTTTTTCGACTTTTATCATTGCCGCTCCAAGATCATACCCTCCTACAGCCAGTATTTTTCCATCACCGCAATCAAGCGCCGGGGCAATCTGGATCACATTCTCCCATTCATTGTATTCCCAGAGGATCTTCCCAGTTTGCGGTTTAAGGCCCAGTATCCTTCCTTTGGATACTTGGATATCCTTATGCATATATGTATTGGTGGATGAAAATACCATTACGAGATGATCTTCACCTGCAATCTTTATTATCGTCGGACTTGCATAAGTTTCATTCCCGTATGCTTCGGTCTTCCATACAATTTTGCCTGACAGTTTGTTATACGCAACCAGCCCTGCATCCGGATCCTTCGAATAAGAGACAATAACCAGATCGCCATATACAAGCGGACATTGCGAAATTGCCCATACCGGGATTTTCGTTCCGCCAAAATCCTTAATGATGTTTTTATTCCACAATGGCTTATGTGTGTTAATGTCGATACAATACAGATCGCCATAAGGACCGCACGAATAAACCCTGTTGCCATCAATCGTCGGGACGCTTCTTGAACCAGGGTATGAAACTGTTCCAGAGGATGCATAACTGTAGCGCCACAGCTCCTTCCCTGTATTAAAATCAAAGCACCTCATAATATCACCTGTGTTATCATCCCTGTCAAAGAGATACACTTTTCCTGCCTTTATTACAGGACCACCATATCCCTGACCAACATTCGACGTCCAGAGAACTTCAGGCCCGCCGGACGGCCATGTTCGGAGTAAGCCCTTCTGGGCTGATGTGCTGTTCATGTTAGGTCCCAGGAACTGTGGCCAGTCCTGGGCTGATACTTTATAGATGCACGGCGACAGTATCAGAAAAAAAATAATTAATTGTTTTCTCATTGAATATTAAAATTTTAAACTCGAACGACATTAAAAATACCTGTTAATCAGAATTGATTCACTGATCATCGTATCAAAACGAAATTTCAATATTTATCACGAATCTTAAATGCCGCTCAGGTCAATATCCTTAAGCATCAAAGAAGGTATTCTTAATGATTCATTTTCCCTTATATCATTTCCAAGCTCTGTAAGATTAAACCAGATCTGGTTCATGTTACCTGTAATGTTCATCTCGTTAACAGGATGAATGATACTGCCATTCTTTACAAGATAGCCTTCTATTCCATAAGAGAAATCTCCCGTTGATCCGTTGCAGTTTCCACCAATGAAACCTGTTATCAGCACACCATCTTTTATTGAGCTCAGCATCTGTTCAAAGTTCCTCGATCCTGTTGAGAACACAATATTCGAGCCACTTCCGGAGGTAGGTTTCATACCCAGCTTCCTGCCGTAATAATTATCAATGTAGTAATTCTTAAGAACTCCGTTTTCAATTATGGGTCTCTTAACTGCTGCAAGACCCTCATCGTCGTAAAGTCTTGACCCCGGCCCGGATGGAATAAGAGGATCATCATATACTGTCAGAAGACCGGATGCAATCTGTTTACCTGTCTTACCTGCAAGAAAAGATTGTTTCTGGTAAAGGCTTGATCCTGTAAGTGCCTGATATAATGGACTAAGAAGATTACCAGCAACACGGTTTTCTATCAAAACTGTGTATTTACCTGATTTTATTTTTTTGGGATTGATTTTTTGTACTGCCTTATCGAGAGCCTTCTTCCCGATTCCGCCTGTAATGAGCTTATCCATGAATACTGCATTCTCGTACCAGTAATCAGATGGTCTGCCGGTATCAGTTTTAAGGGATACTGATACTGAGAGCGACACCCATGTATTTGCAGAATCACCTTTGAAACCGTTGCTTGTGACCATAACATCGCTTGAAATGCCATCATCGTAGTTGGAGCTCACTGAAATTATCCTTTCATCCTGTTTATAAGCTTCATTCAACGCTTTCCTGGCAAGTTCAATCTTTGTGGCTGCATCAACTGCATCCATCTTCGAATCAAAAACATTAAGGTTCAGGTTCCCTTTATAATATAATTCAGGATCGGGCAATTGCCTGAACTCATCTTCAGCCAGGAACCTTGTTGCTGTTATTGCCTCATCAATGAACCTGAACAAATCTTCCTTTTTCAGCCTGTTTGTTGAATGAGATGAATATTTTCTGTCAACATAAAGGTCAATTGAAAGGCCGCTCTGGTTTGATTCTTTCAGGCTGTCAATATTTTCATCGCGTATCTCGATGTTGTTTCTACGGCTGTCGTATATCCTTACTGAAACCTGCTGGGCGCCGCCTTTAAGCGCATGATCCATTGCAAGACCGGCAAGTTCGTATTTTTCGTTTGTTGTCATAATTATTTCTTTTCAGGATTAAGCATTAATACCACCCACGGTGAGTTTCTTTATCTTAACAGTTGGTATTCCCATCGATACCGGAGCTCCCTGTCCGTTCTTTCCGCATGTCCAGGTCCCGTCAGAAATAGCCATATCATCTGCAACCATCACGATATCGGCAAGAGCCTGGGGACCATTGCCAATTATATTAATATCCTTTATCGGGCTGGTAATTTTTCCGTCTTCAATAAGATATCCGAGCTTAACAAAGAAAGTAAAATCACCCTGACCTATGTTTACCTCGCCATTGCTGAAGCTGTCAACATAAACTCCCCTTTTAACGCTCGCGATAATCTCATCTTTCTTGTGCGGGCCGTTATCCATATATGTACTTCTCATACGTGGTATAGGAATATTCCTGAAATTCTGGCGCCTTCCGTTTCCTGTTGGATTGCATTTGTAATAATTTGCGCTTATCCTGTCGTGCAGGTAGCTTGTAAGTACGCCATTCTCAACAAGAGTTGTATTTGCAGATGCATTACCTTCATCGTCGAAGTTGATTGAACCGCGCTTACCCGGCATTGTTCCGTCATCCCTGATTGTTACAAAATTCTCTGCTATCTGCTTGCCCATCTTGTCTGAGAATATCGAAAGATTCTTCCTGTTGAAATCAGCTTCAAAAGCATGCCCCATAGCTTCATGCAACAGAATGCCAGATTCACCGGCGCTCATAACGACTTCCATTTCACCAGCCTTGGGTTTGATCGCCGTAAACAGGATCGAAGTTTTTTCAATCGCTTCTTTTACCATATCATCGACAACCTCATTTGTCAGGAATTCAGAGCCCATCCTGAAAGAGCGGCTTACATAAAAATTCTCGGTTCTCCCTTTATCTTCCATTATGCAAATACCTGTCAGTGCAACAAGCGGACGATAATCCCTTGTAAGCACACCGTCAGAATTGTAAAACAGGATATATGATGTAGAATCATTCAGATACACATTTACTTTGGTAACACGTTTGTCACCTGCAAAAATGTCGTCGTTAAGACGCTGCATAAAAGGGATCTTGTCCTTAATTGAGAACTGTTCCCATGAATTCTTCACCGCATAATAATTTGGAGGCGTCAGTTCCTTTATATCGACAGGAGAGCCCTTATACATGGTATTTGCTATGTTGGCTGCAGTGCGGGCAGCCTTAAGCATTGCATCTTCCGTAATGTTCTCAGAGTAAGCATAGCCTGTCTGGTCGCCTTTCAGCACTCTGATTCCAACCCCATAAGCGATATTTGAATAAGCGCTGTTCACCCTGTTGTCTTCGAGTGCGCTTGTATTGTTGAGAGTATGCTCAAAAAAGAGATCCGCATAATCGGCACCTTTTTCCATTGCTGCGGCTATCACCTTATTGAACAGGTCAATATCCACCTCAAAATGCTTCATATAGACTCCGGCATCCTCTGAAAGATTGATGCTTTTGCATGATTGAAGAAATGAAGGGATAACAAGCGAACCTGCTGCTGTGATACCGCTGATTCTGATAAAATCACGGCGTTTTAAGCTCATAAATAAATCTGATTATAGGTTAACAGTATAAAAGTATAAAAAATATATCCTTAATAAAAAACCCCCGGAGTCGCAGTATCCAGGGGTAATACCCAATCATATACCGGGTCCTCACTCCCGGTATATCTGTAGTTTAATAGGAATGAACGCTGATTTGTTACCCATAAATATGAAAAAAATTAAAAAACCACCGTAATTTATACTCATTCTAAATAATATTTATGATTTTGAGTAAGAAAAATACTCAGCCAACTTACAAATCCCATTTCCGGCAGGATATTTGACAATATGATTTTTCATAAAATTCAAGTAGTTTTGCACTTCAAAATAAGCATACACAGTGAAGAAGATTGACAAATTCGTATTGAAGTCATTTACAGGCCCGCTGGTGCTTACTTTCTTTATTGTCCTCATAATACTTATTCTCCAGTTTTTGTGGATGTATGTTGATGAACTTGCCGGTAAGGGGCTCAATGCCAGTATACTTGCAGAGCTTATCTATTACTTCTCTCTCACCTTCGTTCCAATGGCATTACCTCTTGCTATCCTGCTTGCATCTCTAATGACATTCGGGAACATGGGTGAATTCAGCGAGCTTACGGCCCTTAAAGCATCAGGAATACCGCTCCAGAGGATAATGAAGCCTCTTATCTTCCTGCTTTGCTTCTTTGCTGTGATTTCTTTTTTCTTCTCGAATAATGTTTTGCCCTATGCAACAGACAAGGCAAAAACACTATTGTGGGACATAAGGCAAAAAAAACCTGACATCAACATCCAGGCAGGTACTTTTTATAACGGGGTTCCTGACTTCAGTATAAAAATCGGTAAGAAGGATGCTGCCACAGGCAGGATGGACGACCTGATAATCTATGACCATACCGACAAGCGGGGAAATGTATCTGTACTAACCGCTGACTCAGGTTACATGAAGCTTACAGAAGACGAGACCGGGCTCATTATGATCCTTTATAACGGGTATTCTTTCAATGAGCTTGAAGAGAAGAAAGTCAGCCTGAATTACAGATCATATCCGTCACAAAAGGCTTTCTTCAAAATCAGAACTGTTGTTATTCCATTAACAGGCTTCGACCTGGAGCGAAGCGAGGATCTTTTTAAAGGCAGGGCAGAATCTAAGGACATCAACCAGCTCACATATATAATTGATTCGCTTAATACAAGCTACTCTGACAAAATCGAGAGTCAGATGTCTGAGTTCAACAATAACAAAATACTGAGTCAAAGAAATTATACTCCATCTTATGTTGTGCCTGGTACAGAAGCTGACAGTTCGAAACATTTCGATATTTTCAATGCAAAGGTCATCCTTGATTCTCTGCCTGTTGTCGAAAGACGGACAGTGATAGCCAGGGCAATTGAAAATCTTAAAGATGCAGAGTCGTATCTCACTCAACAGGATGAATCACGTTATTATCTTATCAAAACAATCAAAAGATTTGAAGTTGAATGGCATAAAAAGCTGACACTTTCGCTTGCATGCCTTGTCTTCTTCTTTATTGGCGCCCCGCTTGGAGCCATAATCAGAAAGGGTGGACTGGGCACGCCTGCAGTTATATCAATTTTCTTCTTTGTGATCTATTATGTGATTTCAATTTCGGCCCAGAAGCTTGTGGAGGAAAGTGTTGTCGGCACTATTGCCGGGATGTGGGCAGCTTCATATATTCTTTTACCTATCGGCGTTTTTCTTACATATAAAGCAACGACAGATTCAGTGATTCTGAATATCGATACATATCTTAACTTTTTCAGGCAAATCAGGAACAGGTTATTCGGTTCATTTATGAACGAGCCTGAAAAAACTGATTCCGAATAAATAATTTCATACGATGAACAACAAATACAAACTTAATACTATTGATGAGGCAATTGAGGATATCAGAAATGGAAAGCTTCTTATTGTAGTTGATGATGAGGACAGGGAAAATGAGGGAGACTTTATCTGCTCGGCCGAGTTGATCACTCCCGATATAGTTAACTTCATGGCAAAACATGGCCGGGGCCTGATATGCGCAGCCCTCCCTGAAGAGAGATGCGATGAACTTGATCTTAACCTGATGGTCGGAAATAATACTTCTCTTCATGAGACGCAATTCACTGTGACTGTCGATTTGCTATCAGATGAAACAAGCACAGGCGTATCTGCCAGAGACAGGGCTCTCACAATTAAGGCGCTTGTTGACCCTGCAACAAAACCGTCAGATCTTGGCCGACCCGGACATATATTTCCTCTGAGGGCAAAAGCCAAAGGAGTCCTGAGAAGAGCAGGCCACACTGAAGCTGTCGTTGATCTTACGCGTTTTGCAGGGCTTCAACCAGGAGGAGCCCTTGTTGAGATAATGAATGATGACGGCACAATGGCCAGGATGGATGATCTCCAGAAAATAAGTGAAAAATTCGGTATTAAGATCGTTACTATCCGCGATCTCATAAGATACAAGCTTGATCGTGATTCAATCATTGAAAAAGGTGAAAGAGTAAGCCTTCCGACAGAAAGAGGTTTTTTTGAGTTCATTCCTTTCAGGCAGGTAAGCAACGGACTCGAACATGGCGCTCTTGTAAAAGGAACATGGTCAAAGGATGAACCTGTCCTCGTAAGATTGCATTCTTCATGTTTTACAGGCGATATCTTCGGATCTCTGAGATGCGACTGCGGCCCCCAGTTGCATAAAGCAATGGACATGGTTGAAGCGGAAGGCAAAGGCGTTGTCATCTACCTGAGCCAGGAAGGCAGAGGTATTGGCCTTCTGAATAAAATAAAGGCATACAAGCTTCAGGATGAAGGAATGGATACTGTACAGGCTAACCTTAAGCTTGGATTTGGCGAGGATGAAAGGGATTATGGTGTTGGCGCAAGCATTATGCGCGAACTTGGTCTTGGTAAAATACGGCTGATTTCAAACAATCCCGTTAAAAGAGTCGGTCTTGAAGGCTATGGGATAGAAATAGTCGAGACAATTCCTCTCATAATTGAAGCTAACAAGTACAACAGATTCTATCTTGAAACAAAGGCAAACAAGATGGGACATAACCTTACATGTTACAAACATATTGTAAAGGATCAGGATTTACCTTAAATTTACAGTATTTAAGCCACATCAGTAAATGAAATCACTCCGGATTGTGTTCATGGGAACCCCAGAGTTCGCAGTAGCTTCACTAGGTGCATTAATAATGAACGGGTTCAACGTTGTCGGTGTGGTTACCTCTCCCGATAAGCCTGCCGGGAGAGGAAGAAAATTAACAAAATCAGCAGTTAAGGAATTCGCGGAATTCAGCCTTCTTCCGATAATGCAGCCGACAAATCTCAAAGATCCTCAATTTGTTGAAAAACTTAAGAAACTGAATCCTGACGTCTTTGTTGTTGTAGCTTTCAGGATGCTACCTGAGATAATCTGGAAAATACCTTCATCAGGAACTATCAATCTTCATGCTTCACTTCTTCCCCATTACCGGGGAGCAGCTCCTATTAATCATGCCTTGATAAATGGAGAAACAATGACTGGACTTACTACCTTCCTCATCGACGATAAGATAGATACGGGAAATATTCTTCTGAGGGAAGAAATTCCTATTTTCCCTTTTGAGAATGCAGGCGATCTTCACGACAGAATGATGAAAGAGGGAGCCAGGCTCATTATAAGGACGTTGTCTGACATTTCACTTGACAGTATTAAGCCAAGATCCCAGTATGAATTCATTAAGCCCGGGGAAATTCTGAAAACGGCTCCGAAGATTACTCCCGAATTCTGTCTTATTAACTGGGATAATGATGCAATGAGCATCCATAATTTTGTAAGGGGATTATCTCCATACCCCTGCGCAAAGGCAACATTTTCACAGCAGACTGAATCACTTGATTTCAAAATATTTGAATGCAAGCCTGAAATTTCAAACCATAATTTCAAACCTGGTAAGTATTTTTCTGATGGGAAATACTTCCTCAAGGTCTCATGCAGAAATGGCTATATCAATATATGCAGCCTGAAGCCTGAAGGCAGAAAGAAGATGACTTCAGCTGAATTTCTGAGAGGTTTCAGGATTGAGAAGTTTGCAACTATGATCTAGTTTACAGGCTTTA
The DNA here is from genome assembly GCA_036261265.1 of Bacteroidales bacterium. GTDB lineage: Bacteria > Bacteroidota > Bacteroidia > Bacteroidales > VadinHA17 > LD21. The sequence goes on along the minus strand of DATALC010000096.1, from coordinate 19,217 downwards.
TACTTCTTAGCCATAGTTTTGTTCCGGCAGCAGGTTCAGCGCCCTCCTCCATCCTGTTCATTTCATACAGGCTTTTCAATTTGATCCCGAATTTCTGTGATATGATGTACATTGTATCACCTGCTTTGGCAATATAGTTATCTTTCCCTGCTTCGGCTTTATCTCTTTTTGGCTGAAGATAAAGTATCTGTCCGGGTACCGGCGAAAAATCGTTGCTCAACTCGTTATATCTGGCAAGTTCCCACCTGAGCAGATTATTCTGCTGCTCGATCTTTTCCCTCGTATCGCCATCTTTCACTATTATATATTCAATCCTGTTATTCACCATGACTCTTGCATGTCCGGGTATAACAAAATCATCTGAAATAGATGCAGTTGTTACGTTAAGATTATTTCCTGAACTGTTCTGCGGGGTTGATTTCAACTCCTTAATCTCCCCTCTATAACCTTTATCATAAACTGACAGGTTAGCCTCCTCTATTTTACTTATAAGCATATTTGCATAATCGGGGTTTGTTGCATAACCGGCTTTTTTTAACCCACGGGCCCATGCTTTATAGTCATCTCTGGGAAGGCTGAAGAGAGAGCTGTATCTTGTACCATTAGTCAGGAAATCTGAATGATCCCTGAATGATTCCTCAGGATTATTGTACTTCCTGAAACAGTCGTTTTTTTTGTCATCATCATGATAGACAGACGGACCATTCCAGTTATGACATTTTATACCGAAATGATTATTACCCCTTCTGGCAAGCTCGCTCCTCCCGTAATTTGACTCGATCATCCCTTGTGCGAGCGTGATGCTGGCCGGTATACCTGTCCTCTTCATTTCACTGATTGCAATATCCCGGTAGGTATTAAGATAATCAAGCTCGGCATTCCCTGTTGAAACAACGCTGATCGAAGGCGAGGGCATACCGGAAGTATTTTTCAGATTCCTCGCAGAACGGCAGGAAACAACCAACAAAAGAATTGAGAGGGAGATTATAAAAGTGAGTTTTTTTAGCATCTGTCAGGGTTTACGGCAAAAATAAAAAAAAAGAAAAATCTTCATAGTGGCATGGTGAAGTAAAACAGTATTTTTGTATTATGAAAACGCACAATATATCTGCTTCTTACACAGAATATGATAATATTGAAGAATTAACGTCAGAAGACAGGGATCTTGTTCTTGCAGCACGTGAGGCGGCAGCAGGAGCATACGCTCCTTATTCGAAGTTCAGAGTGGGAGCCGCAGTCAGGCTCGATAAAGGGACAATTGTAAAGGGAGCTAATGTTGAAAATGCTGCATATCCTTCAGGTATCTGCGCTGAGAGGAACGCACTTGCAAACTGTGTTACAAATTTTCCTGATGAGAAAGCTGTGGCAATTGCAATAGCCGCTTTTACTCAGGATGGAGCAGCTGATGATAGTGTTTCACCATGCGGCATGTGCAGGCAGGTAATAGCAGAAGAGGAATTCAGAAATCACCGGAAAATAAAAATATTGCTCTCCGGATCACAGCGGGTAAGAATCATCGAAACAATGAAAGATCTTTTGCCACTTCAGTTCAATAAAGGAAACCTCAGGATTGATCATCCTTAATTATCAACTGAAATCCTGCACCATGAATATTTTTAATATTCAGATCGGGATCCTCTGACAGGAATTTCCTGAGCTTTGTAATATAAACATCCATGCTTCGGGCGGTGAAATAATCGTCAGATCCCCATATTTTCTTCAGGGCAAGCTCACGACTTATAAGCTCATTTGGATTGATCGCTAGTAATTCAAGAAGCTGTGCCTCTTTTGGCGAAAGCTTTTTCTCATCGTTTCCGATAGTAAGAGTTCTGAGCTTCGAGTTGAAGATGAATTTACCGATTTCATAAATATCCTTTTCCCCGCTCTGTATCTCACGACGTGAAAGTATTGCTCTTATTTTTGCAAGCAGGATATCTGTATCGAAAGGTTTTGTAACATAATCGTCGGCGCCCACATCGTAGCCTTTAAGCACATCATCCTTCAGCTTCTTGGCAGTAAGGAATATTATAGGTATTTCCGTATTTATCTTCCGTATCTCCTGTGCTATTGTAAATCCGTCCACATGCGGCAACATTATGTCGAGAATGCAGATATTGAAGCTGCTTTTCCGGAAATGATCGAGTGCATATTTCCCGTCATCTACCCATTCAACGACATAATCATTTATCTCAAGATAGGATTTGAGTACCGATCCGAAACTAAGATCGTCCTCTACGAGAAATATCCTCGCTGCTTTACTGGTCATGGCTGATTTTCACTGTTAAAAGGTAAAAATATTTCAAATCGTGAACCTTTATCCGGTTCGCTAAATACTGTAACATTACCCTTATGTGCATCAATTATTGCCCTGGCATAGTTGAGTCCCAATCCGAATCCCTTAACATTATGCACATTCCCTGATGTCTGCCTGTAGAATCTCTCGAAGATCTTGCTCTGTACTGCTTTGCTCATCCCGATACCTTTATCTTCGATAATCATCATAACACCTCTACCAATGTTTTTTGTTGAAACTGTTATTTCAGGAGTCTCAGGCGAATACTTTAACGCATTATCGAGGAAATTGTTGACAAGATTTGTAAGATGTTCACTATCACCGTAAATTATTGGTTCAGTAGCATCGAGATGCAGAATTATTTTCCCGCCTCTCTGGTGTACCTGAATCTCTATTGTTTCAACAGCATGACCTATTATTGTATGCAATGAAACATTCTCAAACCTGAAGTCTATTTCCTTTTTGTCGAGCGACGCAATCTGAAGAATTGTTTCAACTTTCTTGTTCATCCTGCTGTTTTCTTTTTTTATCATACCGACAAAATGACGTATGCTCGATTCATCACCGATAACCTTTGGATTGGTAATCGTGTCTGCTGCAAGAGAAATAGTAGCTATTGGCGTTTTAAACTCATGCGTCATGTTGTTGAGGAAATCGGATTTCATCTCGGAGACCTTTTTTGTCGTGATTATGAAGTACAGGCTAAGGGCAAATGTGGCGAGTATGAATAACGAGAATACCATCGATCCTCCGAGTATCCAGCCCATTGAACCTAGTACATAGTTTGTTTTTTCAGGGAAAACAACTGACAAGAGGATATCCTGATCCACAATATTATCGGGAAAGAGCCAGACTTTGTACTTGCTGTTAAGAAAATCTTTTTTTGAGGCTTTTGTATATGTACCTTCCTGAACCTCGCCATTCCTGATAACGGCAAATTCGTACGGTGTTTCAATATTTGTAAATGCAAGCGATCTTTTAAGTGCATTTGAAATTTCTGCAGGATCAAGCTCAAGGGTCTTTTCCCATTGGTATATCTCCGAGATCATCTGATCACTTAGATTCCTGAACTCATTTGATCTTTTCCTGAGCCAGTCAACGAATTCATTCTGCCTCATGTAAGGAGAACCCGGGTTGTCTATACCGCTTTCCTGAATAACACGAAAACGGCCGTTCCTGTCAGGTGTTGTAGTTATATATGAAACTGTATCCCTAACGATTGAGGTATCCGAATTGATGTATCCATACTGGTTTCTTGTAGTGATATGTGCCGTATCTGAATTTCCGGAAACAGATTGATTTGTAATATTATAGTGAATTCCGTTCCCGTTGCTGGAAGAATAACTTTCAATCATAAATTCCATATTCTCAGAGTCATTTCTGAAAGCAACAGGGTCATCCATCAGAAAATTATTGAGAAAATTCATTTTCCGTGAAAACTCTATTGCATTACGGGCTTCACTCAGGCTGATGGCTACACTATTATTAAAGCTGTCTGTTTGTATCCTTATTGCATCACGGATCCAGATGATCTGAACCCAGATGATCCCGACAACCGACAGCAGCATCATTCCTATTAATATAGTGAATCTTAGCCTTTTCATGCTGCAAAAATAAATGTTTAATGTGATTGCAGCTAAAATTTAACTTTTCATTAACTGATCACAATTATAAACCTTAAAAGAAGGTTTTATTTTTATTATTGCCGGACATTTCAGATTTTCACAGTACTGAAAACATGCCAGATGTCTCCTTCCGGAAAGTGTGCATTTATGACTACAGGTTCTTTCTTCACAGGATGAACGAATTCTATCTTGCGTGAAAACAGGCTGATACTACCATCTTCATTCGATCTTGAAAAGCCATATTTCAGATCCCCTTTAATTGGACAACCTATTTTGGCAAGCTGGGCCCTTATCTGATGATGTCTTCCTGTATGGAGGTCTATCTCAAGGAGATAGTACTTCTCTGACCGGGCTTTAATTCGGTATGTCAGACTAGCTTTTTTTGAACCTTTCACCTCTGAATCATACACGTATGTCTTGTTCTGCTTTTCGTTTTTTTTAAGGAAATGGTTTAATGTAGCTTCATCTTCAGGCGGCCGTTCTTTGACAATCGCCAGGTATGTCTTTTTTACAAGTCCTTCCCTGAACATCTCATTCAGGCGTTCAAGAGCTTTGGAAGTCCGTGCATACAACATTACACCACTGACAGGACGATCCAGCCGGTGGATCACGCCAAGAAAGACATCGCCTTTTTTCCCGTATTTGACTGCGATGTATTTTTTTATCTCAACTTCGAGCGGAGCATCCCGTGTTTTGTCACTCTGAGCAAGGTCGGATGATCTTTTATAAACGGCAATTATATGGTTGTCTTCGTATAGTATCTCAGGCATATCAGTATTGTTCTTTCTCGTTTGGGAAATCAAGGCTTCTGACATCCTGGATATAATTCTGAACGGCGCCTTTAATTTCATCGTACAGATTATGGTATCGCCTTAGAAACCTGGGGGAAAACTCTTTGTTGATTCCAAGCATATCATGCAGAACCAATACCTGACCGTCAGTCTTTGGCCCGGCTCCGATTCCAATTACAGGAATTCTGATGCTCTCGGTTACATCTCCTGCCAGCTTTGCAGGAATTTTTTCAAGGACAATAGCAAAACATCCTGTCTGTTCGAGGAGTTTTGCGTCCTCCATGAGCTTCCGTGCTTCCTCCTCTTCTTTTGCCCTGACAACATAGGTTCCAAACTTATGAATTGCCTGGGGAGTCAGTCCAAGATGGCCCATCACAGGTATTCCTGCAGAAAGTATCCTCTCAACAGATTCAATCACCTGGGAGCCACCTTCAAGCTTAACTGCAGCTGCCCCGGTTTCTTTCATAATCCTTATCGATGATGCAAGCGCTTCCTTTGAACTCCCCTGGTAAGTCCCAAATGGCAGGTCGACAACAACAAGCGCCCTTTTCACTGCACGCACAACCGATGCAGCATGATATATCATATTGTCGAGAGTAATAGGAAGTGTTGTATCATATCCTGCCATCACATTCGAGGCAGAATCGCCAACAAGAATCACGTCAATCCCGGATTCATCAAGGATTTTTGCCATTGAAAAATCGTAACCTGTAAGCATTGCAATTTTCTCACCTTTAAGCTTCATCTCATGAAGCACATGAGTGGTGATACGTTTAACTGACTGATGTACTGACATGACAAAAGATTGAGATGCAAAGGTACTTAATAGTTACGTCATCATGAAATTAAACGGAATGAACTGTCAATGCATTTGCTTTACTGCCTTTTTGTCACTCATTTGATGTTTAATTTATAGAGCCCGGCAGTATACAAATGTCATATTTACCTGAAAAAACTTATTTGTGTGAATGGCATAATCATTGATTAACCCAGATAGAAAAATGAAAATTTTTAAAATATAAAATCATGGGAAAAATTATCGGAATCGATCTGGGAACGACCAACTCATGTGTCGCTGTAATGGAGGGAAACGAACCAGTCGTGATCCCTAACAGTGAGGGTAAAAGAACTACCCCGTCCATAGTAGCTTTTGTGGAGAATGGTGAGCGCAAGGTTGGTGATCCTGCTAAAAGACAGGCAATAACAAATGCAAAAAACACTATTTACTCCATAAAAAGGTTTATGGGTGAAACATACGATAAGGTTCAGAAAGAGATGAAAAGGGTGAGTTATAATGTTGTGAAAGGCGACAATAATACACCCAGGGTAAAGATAAACGACAGGATGTATTCACCCCAGGAGATTTCTGCCATGATTCTCCAGAAAATGAAAAAAACTGCAGAGGATTACCTTGGACAGGAAGTAACTGAAGCCGTTATTACAGTGCCGGCATACTTCAGCGATTCACAGCGCCAGGCTACAAAGGAAGCCGGGGAAATAGCAGGCCTTAATGTAAAAAGGATAATAAATGAACCAACGGCCGCATCACTTGCATACGGTCTCGATAAGAAGAACAAGGATCTGAAGATTGCAGTATTCGACCTTGGAGGCGGAACCTTCGATATTTCAATACTTGAGCTCGGCGACGGAGTTTTCGAGGTGAAATCGACGAATGGCGATACACACCTAGGTGGAGATGACTTCGATCACATGATTATAGACTGGCTGGCAGAAGAATTTCTCAAGGATGAAGGTGTTGATCTCCGTAAAGACCCGATGGCTCTTCAGCGCCTTAAAGAAGCCGCTGAGAAAGCAAAGATAGAGCTTTCAAGCTCTACCCAGACAGAGATTAACCTGCCGTATATAATGCCTGTTGACGGAATTCCAAAGCACCTTGTCAAAACTCTTACGAGGGCTCATTTTGAAAAGATCTGTGATAAGCTTATCCAGGCATGTATCGAACCATGCAAAATGGCATTAAGGGATTCAGGCCTTTCAATAAACGAAATAGATGAAGTTCTTCTCGTTGGCGGATCAACAAGAATCCCGGCAATACAGCAGCTCGTAGAGAAATTTTTTGGCAGAGTACCCTCAAAAGGTGTTAATCCTGACGAAGTAGTCGCAGTCGGAGCAGCAATCCAGGGAGGCGTGCTGACAGGCGAGGTTAAAGATGTTCTTCTCCTCGATGTTACTCCCCTTTCACTTGGAATTGAAACCATGGGCGGCGTGATGACAAAGCTCATTGAATCAAACACAACAATACCGACAAAGAAAACTGAAGTATTCACAACTGCTGCCGACAGCCAGCCATCAGTTGAAATACATGTGCTCCAGGGCGAAAGACCTATGGCTTCAGGCAACAAAACAATTGGCCGGTTCCATCTCGACGGAATTCCGCCTGCCCCCAGGGGTGTGCCTCAGATAGAAGTTACATTCGATATCGATGCAAACGGTATCCTCCATGTGACTGCTAAAGACAGGGGTACCGGGAAAGAACAAAGGATAAGGATTGAAGCATCATCCGGGTTGAGCGATGACGAAATAAAGAGGATGAGGGATGAAGCAAGATCTAATGAGGAAGCTGATAAAAAAGCAAGGGAAAGAGTTGAAAAAATCAATGCTGCCGACAGTATGATATTCACAACCGAAAAACAGCTTAAAGAATTCGGAGATAAAATCCCGGCTGACAAAAAATCTACAATTGAAGCTGCACTCGGAAAACTTAAAGAAGCTCATAAATCGCAGGATATTAACGCAATAGACTCAGCGCTTGCAGAACTAAATGCTGTATGGCAGACAGCTTCTGAGGAAATGTACAGGAATACCCAGGCATCAGGTCAGCAGGCTTCGCAACCAGGCGGTCAGGGCCAGCAGAACCAGAACACCGGAAAGTCGGGTAATGATGAAGTAACTGACGTTGATTTTGAGGAAGTTAAATAATACATTAGTTGTTAATATTATAAAAAGAGGGTGGAGAAATCCACCTCTTTTTTTGTAGTTTTGCTTCATAATTTCGTGAAATGAACCTAAAAAAATATATTCCGGCTATTTTGTTTCTTGCTTTTAGCATTAACGTAAGCTCACAGATTAACAGGACTGACCAGGCCGGTCTGAAACAGGGAATGTGGGTAAAGAATTATCCGAATGGTTCAAAAATGTACGATGGAACTTTCAGGGACGGTCATCCTGTCGGAGAATTCAAAAGATACTATGAAACAGGAGTATTAAAATCAATCCAGGTATTCAGCGATAATGGCCGTCAAACAGATGCAACTTTATACTTTCCCAGCGGAAGGATTGCTTCAAAAGGCAGGTACATAGATCAGAAAAAAGAAGGCAACTGGCAATTCTTCCCTGATCAGAATGAAAGCTACCTGATGTATGAACAGAACTTCAAAGATGATAAAAGAGATGGTTTATCCCTTAGTTTTTACCCTGACAGCGCCATTGGTGATCGCACGATGTACAAGAATGATGAGAAGAACGGAGATCGCGAACAATTTTACAACAGTGGAGCAAAATATACAAAATCCCTGTACTCAGCCGGCAAGCTTGACGGTTTGTTTGAAGCATGGTATGAAGATGGGAATAAGATGTACTCAGGTGTTTATAAAAATGATATAAGGCAAGGTCTGTGGATCATCTACAATGAAGACGGTTCTGAAAAATACAGGATTAATTATGTGAATGGAAAACCTGACAATTCCGGGATGGATTCGGATGCATCTGAATATATTAATGCACTTGAAAAGGAAAAAGGCTCCATTCCTGATCCTGAACAAACTGGTGAGATGTGGTAAAAAGATTGTTTCTCTCGTCACGCATTCCTTTACTAATCCTTCTCCTGCAATTTACTGTAACTGCAGTATCAGGACAGGAACTCTTTTTTATCAGGGTCTATTTTAAAGACAAAGGCGAAACAGGAAGTTATAATGCGTCGGAGCTGTTCTCTTCCCGCGCTATCTTAAGACGCGAAAAGGCAGGAATTACAGATGTCGATTACAGAGATTTCCCTGTAAACAGTCAATATATAAATAACATTAAAGCGATGGGGTTAAAGCTCCATTGCACCTCCAGGTGGCTCAACACCGCCCTGTTCGGGAGTACAGATCACAATTCCGTCAGTATTCTGAACAATCTTCCCTATGTAGCTGGTACCCGCCTCGTAAAAACCCCAGGTAAGAAGAGTCTCTTTCCCGATAAACTTGTTATAAATACTTCGATACCTGGACAAGCTCCATTTGACAAACCAATAACAATGCTGAATGGATATGCACTGCATGATCACGGGTTCAGGGGCGAGAATGTTCTGATAGCAGTGCTTGACGGCGGCTTTTCTTCAGCAGACAGGATAGAATCACTGAGCAATCTTCGAACAAGGAAAGGTATAATAGCAACTTACGACTTTGTAAACAACAGCACTGATGTGTATAATGCAAACACTCACGGTACTGCTGTTTTATCGATCCTCGCCGGAAATCTGTCCGGTAAAATCGCAGGAACAGCCCCTTCAGCAAACTATATTTTATTAAAAACAGAGGATGTCTCATCAGAATTCCCCTGTGAAGAAGATTTCTGGGCAGCAGGCGCTGAATATGCTGACAGCGCCGGAGCCGATATAATTTCATCTTCATTAGGATATTACAATTTTGACGATCCATCGATGGATTACAAGCATATCGATCTTAACGGTAATACAGCAATCGTTACAATCGCAGCCGACATTGCCGCATCGAAGGGTATACTTGTTGTAAACAGCGCCGGAAATGAACGTGATAATTACTGGCAGAAAATAATATTCCCGTCCGATGGCGATAGTGTACTTGCAGTAGGAGCGGTCGATGAAAACGAGCTGATTTCTGGTTTTTCTTCCTCAGGTCCGTCCTCAGACAGAAGAATAAAACCTGATGTCTCAGCGATGGGCGTGCTTGTTCCTCTTCAAACCGCCCTGGGGTACGTAACAAGAGGAAGCGGCACTTCATTTTCATGTCCGGTTATAAGCGGAATGTCAGCCTGCCTTTTACAGGCAGTCCCGGAAGCAACACCCTTCGATATTATAACTGCCCTGAACGAGGGATCAGACAGGTTCAATACTCCCGACTCACTTTATGGTTATGGCATACCGGATATGTCAATTGCTTTACAAAAGCTCCGGGATAAATATGTATTAGTCCCTGAAGAGATTCTTATCAGGCCAAATCCTACAACAGGGCCTTTCGATATTGTCTTCGGAAATTCTCCCGGACCAGTTGAAATTAAAATATTATCAACAACAGGAAAGCTGATCTACAGCAATAGTTTAACAGTCGTTTCAAGGATATTGCATCTTGATGTTCTTCAAAAACATGAGCAGGGCCTGTATCTTATTAAGATTAATGGAAGCAATGGTACAAGTATAGGAAAAATCATAAAACTCAGAGAATGAAGATGGCTGAAAGAATGACTCTCACCGAATTACAGCTTCTGATAAGGGATTCACTCTATATTTCTCTTCCGGAAATGTACTGGGTAATCGGAGAGATTTCTGAAATCAAGGAAAACTATTCGGGGCACTGTTATCTTGAATTAATTGAAAAGCAGGGAAATGATAACATAAGGGCAAGGATTAAAGCTATAATCTGGTGCAAAAGATACACATTCCTCAAATCCTTATTTGAAAGCTCTACCGGGGAGTCGCTCAGGGAAGGTATCAGGATACTTGTAAAAGTAAAGGTTGAATATCATGAGCTGTATGGACTCAGTCTTATAATCTGCGATATTGATCCTGCATTTACAACCGGAGAGTTTGCCCTGAAAAGGCAGCGCATAATCAGGCAGCTCGAACAAGAAGGCGTTTTTTCAATGAACAAGGATCTTGGACTTCCGGCATTAATCAGGAAAATTGCAGTAATATCATCGTCATCAGCAGCAGGATATACCGATTTTATTAATCATTTGGTTAACAATGAATCAGGTTTCGTATATTATACCTGCCTGTTCGAAAGTCCTGTTCAGGGTGCAGAAACCGAGAAAGGAATAATAGATGCTCTCGACAGAATATCTGTTCATCATGATCTGTTTGATGTGGTTGTAATAATCAGAGGGGGAGGCTCCCAGGTCGACCTTAGCTGGTTTGATAATTACAATATAGCATTTCATATTACACAATTCCCTTTACCCGTACTTACAGGCATCGGACATGAGAAGGATATATCGGTAACTGACATGGTGGCATGTGCTTCGCTTAAAACTCCCACAGCAGTAGCTGACCTTATTATTAATCAAACTGCATTGATCGATGCCAGGCTTGAAGAGATGCATACGAATATCCGGGATATTGCAAAAAAGGAACTTGAAGAATATGGAAAAATGCTTGATAGTTCACGTACAAGACTGTTTCCTCTTTCAAGAATATTGCTTTCTTCAATCAGGAATGGTCTGGCCGGGAAGAGTATGAGACTTGTAAATTTCGGTAATGAATTCCTGAGAAAAGCAAGCCTTATTCCTTCAGGTCATTTATCGAAACTTTCTGTTGCATCAAGATATTACATTGATTCAATGCAATCTACTCTTGAAAAGTCTGATACTGCCATGAGACCAGTATGCGGGAATGTTATCTCCCGCAGGAAAAATGATCTGGCAACATTTGAAAAAAGTATAGAGTTGCTTGACCCTGCCAATGTTCTGAAAAGAGGGTATACGATAACATACCTTGACGGAGTTATTCATAAATCAAAAGAAAACCTTAATGCAGGCGATATAATTGATACGAGATTCGTTGACGGGCAGATCAGAAGCAAAATCATGTAAGACAAAAGCAAGAACGGGAAATGAAACACCAATTATTATAAAAAGATGAATAAAAAAGAATTCTCCTTTAATGAAGCAATGTCAAGGATTGAAGAGATTATTAAGAACATAGAGAATGGGGATCTTGACATTGACAGGCTTACATCTGAGGTTAAAACTGCTACTGAGCTGATAAGACAATGCCAGAAGAAGCTTAAAACTACTGAGGAAGAGATAAACAGCATCTTCAGGGATTTGGAATAAAAAAGTAAATCAGGACCGAAGTCCTGATCTACTCCTTTACTACCCTAAACCTAAATCCATGAAAAAAAATCTGTAACTATTAGTTACTACCTTCTGATTATTTAAACGGTAAAATATTTGGTTTTGTTTCAATTTTAATTACCATTTCCGGTTTTTTGCACCTCATTTTGACGAATTAACTATTTTTCTACACCAAAAACATCTTTGAAGGCTTGTATGAAAACTTCTTTTGGCAATGCTCCCATTGCCATCTGCGGCTGCCCTTTTACGGGAACAAACAGGAAGGAAGGAATGCTCCTTATTCCAAAAGCTGAAGCAAGCTCAAGTTCAGCTTCTGTGTCAATCTTATAAACATCAAGCTTCCCGCTATAATCGCTGGCCAGTTCTTCGAGGACAGGAGATACCATCTTGCATGGACCACACCATTCAGCATAAAAATCAATTATGCATGGTTTTTTACCCTGAAACTCCCATTCAGATTTTTTTTCGTAATCAAATATCTTGTTCAGAAACGATTCCTTTGTCAGTTGTTCTACCATTGTTTTTTCATTATAAACAGTCTTATTTAATTAATGTTTAAAATGACTTCAATTTGAACATAGATAAGGAAAAGGATATTAAGTAAATTGTAACTTTGTCACTCCAAAAAAAAGACCTGATGATTAAATGCCTTTCCGACAATATATTTGAATTAATCAGCCGATCTGTTTCAGCTTTAAATATTGAAACTTATGTTATTGGAGGATGGGTAAGAGACTGCCTTCTTAAAAGAAATCATTCAGATAAAGATATCGACATAGTAGTAATAGGAAATGGTATCGAAGCGGCAAGGAAAATTGCAAGGAGCATTGATCCTAAAATCAGAGTATGCACGTTCAGGAATTTCGGTACTGCCATGTTCAGATATGATGACTTTGATGTAGAATTTGTTGGTGCAAGGAAAGAATCATATAACAGGGAATCGAGGAAGCCAGTTGTTGAGAATGGAACTTTGAAAGATGACCAGGATCGAAGAGATTTTACAATAAACGCTCTTGCATTAAGCCTGAATGAATTATCATTTGGCACATTGCTCGATCCTTTTAATGGAGTTGAAGATCTCAATAATAAGATAATACGAACTCCACTCGATCCCGATAAAACATTCTCAGACGATCCTCTGAGGATGATGAGGGCAATAAGATTTGCAGCCCAGCTGAACTTTACAATTGAGAACGGAACATTCCGGTCAATCAGAAGTAATTCCGAACGTATTAAAATAGTATCGCAGGAAAGAATAGTTGCTGAGCTTAACAAGATAATACTTAGTGACCATCCTTCAAAGGGATTTTTATTGTTGGAAAAATCAGGCTTGCTTAAGCTTATACTGCCGGAACTCGAGAATTTGAAAGGTGTAGAAACAAAAGAAGGGAAAGGACATAAAGACAACTTTCTCCATTCAATTAAAGTTCTTGATAACATCAGCAGAAAATCAGATAATCTCTGGCTAAGATGGGCCGCTCTTTTGCATGACATTGCCAAACCGGCAACAAAAAAATACCTGCCTGAAACGGGATGGTCGTTTCACGGGCATGAATACATTGGCGCCAAAATGATACCCGATATTTTTAAAAGATTGCGGCTTCCACTTAATGACAGGATGAAATATGTGCAGAAGCTTATAGACCTGCACCTGCGACCTATTGTATTATCGCAGGAAATCGTAACTGACTCGGCAGTAAGAAGACTTTTATTTGAAGCAGGGAATGACATAGATGATCTGATGTTGCTTTGCGAGGCGGATATCACATCAAAAAATGAAGCGAAGAAAACAAAGCATCTTGAGAATTTCAGGCTTGTAAGGACTAAGCTAAGGGAAATAGAGGAAAAAGACGCTGTCAGGAATTTTCAACCTCCCGTTGATGGTGATGAGATAATAAGGACATTCGGCATAAAGCCGGGGAAAGCGGTTGGTGAAATAAAAAATGCAATACGTGAAGCTATACTTGATGGTGTAATCAGGAATGAATATGATGAAGCCAGGAAACTTATGCTGACAAAAGGAGCCGAACTGGGCCTGAAGGCTCTCAGTTCCAAGGATGAAAATATAAATCAACAAGAACAGGAAGATGATCACTGATCCCTCCCTGATATCGCCTTCCACGATACATTGAAAAGGGCATATTCCCTGGATAATTAGGATCTTTCGTTAAAAGAAATGCGGGATTGAATATTCTTACTGATTCATTATTTACATAATATCCTTCCCCGCATGATAAAAAAAACCGTGAGGCCACAACCTGGTCTATCATTTCCCATGTTCCCTGGAAACGGTATGTTCCTTCATTATATCCAGAAATTGCTGATGTAAGATTAACAAGCCTTGATTGTTTCGCAGATGACATAAGCATTTTCATTTCTTCATCATCCGGGCCGCAATTGAAATCACCCGCGATAAGTATCTTTGCCATTTTTCTTTCAGAATTCAATAATGAATCTGTCTGACTGTTTACTATTCCGGCAATACTCATCCTTAAATCCTGTGATGCCAGCATACCTCCTCTTTTCGAAGGCCAATGATTTAATATGATGTGAATAGTATCTCTCCCGGCTTCAAGGCATGCATACAATACTGCCCTGGTATGCAGTTCCTGGTGGTTAAAACCTATTGGTAAAAAATACCTATAGCCTATTAACCTGAGTTTATCTTTCCGGTATATCATACACACATCAATACCTCTTTCATCAGGAGAATCCTCGTGTATTATTTCGTAATCATATCTTGACAGATTAGTTTTATTGATGATATCTTCAAGTACCTTCCTGTTTTCGATTTCGCAGAACCCGATAATCTCCGGAGGCATCCATTCACCGGCAGCGATTATTGTTTTATAGATATCATTGATTTTCTTCCAATAGCGTGTCGAGTTCCATCTCATGAGCCCGTCGGGAAGAAAATCATTGTCATTTGATTCGGGATCATCATAAATATCGAAAGCATTCTCAACATTCCAGAACATTAATCGTATATTATTATCCTGACACTTACTGAATATGGAGAAGCAGATAAATAATATTGAAATCAGAGTTTGTCTCATATCCTCAAAAATGAATTAACCTTCATGCACATAGATAGTGCATGAAGGTTAATTCATAAAAGCTAAATCAGAATGGAGTTATCCATCTGTATCGTCGGGCGCTTTCACCAAACTTAACAGCCAGTGTTATTTCATGGGTACCCATTGTATGAACTTTACGGATCGATGTGAGAGCAAAATCGCTTGCATAAGCCAGATAGAATCTGTCATACTTCAATCCGCCCATTAAAATTATTGCATTTGCGGTTCTGAATGATAATCCGGCCCAGTAATCCTGTTTGTAAAATACTCTGGCAGTAAGGTCCATCTGGGCTGATTTAAACAGCATATCAGAAGCTCTTATATACCCTGAAGGTTCAATAGTCCAATCGGCTGTGAGAGGAAACTTCATACCTCCTGTCAGAAAGAAGTAGCCAAGCTCGGTACGAGTATTTGTTGAATCAGCGAAGAAAAGAGTTCCTCTGAAAAGGTTTGTCATAGCTACGCCTGCATAATACTTTGCAGTAGTAAAGCTTGCCCCGAAATTAAAATCAGGAATAAATACTCTTCTATCATACGTATTCAGGAAAGGGTCATCAGGGTCATAGATAACCCCGTCAGTATTTACAGCAAACTGGTAGGCAGAAAGAGATAATCCAAATGCGAGATCATTTGGATAACCATTTGTCAGTCCCATTGGAATGTGGTAAGCATAAGCCGCCTGAAAACCCGTCCTTCGCATCGCTCCGTTCTGATCATTGAATACATACCCGCCTAACCCTACTCTTGAACCACGTGTCGGTTTAAGGATCTTCTTCTTTACAGCAGTTGACTTTGAGATGTAACTATTCCTGAGAATTCTGGTTTGAAAGCTGGCGGCGAAAGTACCAGGGGCTCCTTCCATGCCAACCCATTGTTCCCGTACAGTCAGGTTGATCGAAGTGTAACCATCCCTTCCTGCAAATGAAGGATTTACAAGAAAGCCATTCATAATGTACTGGCTGTACATCGGAACCTGTTGAGAAAATACTGCGGCGGAAACAAAACTTATGATTGCCGCTGATAAATACTTCCTTAGATATCTCATACTATCTTGTCTTCAATGCAAGTTACTTAATAATACTTATAACTCCTGATCTTGGTTTCGAACCATCATGCAAATCGAGAATATAATGGTAAGAGTCCGTCGGGAGCACCTTTCCCTTCATAGTTCCATCCCATGGAGAAGCAAGCAGGTTACGGGATTCATACACTTTCTTGCCCCACCGGTTATAAACCATTACCTCTGCATCCGGGAAAATATCGATATTCCGGATCTTCCAGGTGTCGTTGAATCCATCTCCGTTAGGTGTGATTATTTCAGGTATCTGGAGACACTCAGCTGAACCTATTACCCCAATAGTTGCATCAACCGAGGCAGCACAACCGTTCAGATCAGTTACAACGGCATGGTATTCACCATCTTTCACATTTGTTCTTCCGGCTCCTGTAACACCATCTGACCAGTAGGTATTGTATGGCTGAGTTCCACCTGTGATAGTCAGATTTATTGTTCCCTTCAGATCATCCGGACATAAAACATCTGTAGCAGATGCAGTAACAACAAGTGCATCAGGTTCTGTAATTGAAATACTGACTTCGGTTGAACAAAGGTTCACATCACGAATAGTTACAACATGATTTCCAGGTAAAAGACTACTGAAAGAACCACCTGCCTGGAATGTCGCACCATCAATCCTGTATTGATAAGGGCCGATTCCTCCTGACCCTGCCACAGTTACAGTACCATTCCCGGCGCCAAGACATGTCACATTGATTTGTGATGTTACTGTACCCTTAAGTACTGCGGGTTCTGTTATCGTAACATCAATAACGTATGTGCAAAGTTTTGAATCGATTACAGTCATAGTGTGAGATCCGGCGGCCAGATTTTCAAAGGTTCCTGAATCCTGATAAGGCCCGTTCTCAATACGATATTTATAAGGTGCTACACCTCCTGTTCCGGTTAAAGTAACACTTCCTGTATTGCCTCCAAAGCAAAGAACCGGAGTTTGAGAAACAATATTTGCTCCCACCGCAGCCTCAGGCGAATAGATTGTAACAGGAACGCTGACGGTTGTATTTGCAGCATCCTTTATAGTAACACTATAGTTGCCTCGCGCGAGAGAATCAATGAGTGTGGTATATTGCCAATCAGTTCCATTAATTGAATACGAGTATGGCGGCAATCCTCCGGACCCTTCTACAGTAACTGTTCCTGTGCTCGTTCCATAACAGGTAACTGCAGTCTGAGCGACTATGCTTCCTGATAATGGTCCTGAGGGTTGAGTTATAGTTACATTTGTGATGCCATTACACCCGTTTACATCCTGAATCGTTATGATATAATCTCCTGCACTGAGAGACTCAAACAAGCCTGTTGCCTGGAGCGTTCCTCCTCCGAGTTTGTATTGATAAGGTCCTGTCCCTCCGGAACCGGCTACTTCAACACTGCCATTAGTTTCTCCATAGACGAGTATATCATTCTGTGATACTATGGTTCCTGTTACAGGAAGAGGCTGATTGATAACAATGCTCAATGATGAGGAGCAGGATGCACCATCTGTTACAGTCACTGTGTAGGTGCCTGCTGCCAGATGATCCTGGTTTTGAGATGATGGATTTACATCGGCTCCAACCCATGAATATGTATATGGAGCTGTTCCTCCTGTCACATTAACAGTTATTTCACCAGTTGCATAACCATTGCACAGAGCATGTACCGGAACTGCTGTAATATTTATTGCAGGATTAACACCAACAGAAATTAAGTTAGATGTTGCCGGCCCGCCTGTCTGACAAACCTCACTTGATGTCAGCACTACAGTTATCATATCTCCGTCAGATGGAACGTACGAATATGTTGAGCTGTTAGTTCCAACTGTTGTTGCACCCTTATGCCATTCGTACAAAGGAGCAGTTCCTTCATTGACTGGCGTTGCAGTGAAAGTAACAGAATTGCCGGAACAAACGGGGTTATTATCAGCAGTAATCGATACACTTACAGGAAGAAGAGCGTTAATTGTAACGACAACCGGTTTTATGATACTGCAAGTACCATTATCTCCCTTGATATAGTATGTACCGGAAATAGCTACTGCATTTTCACCCACGAGTGGTGTCATTCCCGCTGCATCTGTCCAGTATGTGTAAACAAGACCCGCATCACTGCCGGCTGTTATTGCTGCTGCCGTAAGATCGACTGTTGACGGTGAGCAAACGGCGGCCGGATCAATAATAGTTAATAAAGGTTGTGAATTAATTGTAACATTGACAGGCTCGATAGTACTGCACGTTCCATTGTCTCCCTTTATGTAATATGTGCCGGAAGCTCCAACTGATGTTTCTCCTGTAAGTACAATAGTTGCTGCTGCATCCGTCCAGTATGTGTAGGTAAGACCCGCATCACTGCCGCCCGTAATAGCTGCAGCTGTTAGGTCAACTGTTGATGGAGCACATACTGCAATCGGATCGGTGATTGTAACTGTTGGCTGTGCATTTATTGTAACACTTACAGGTTTAATAGTACTGCAAGTACCATTATCTCCCTTAATGTAATATGTGCCGGAAATCGTAACTGCTGTCTCTCCTGCAAGAGGTATCGTTGCCGTTGCATCTGTCCAGTATGTAAAGGTAAGTCCTGAATCACTACCTGATGTAATTGCCGGATCGGTCAGATCAACCGGTGAAGGTGAACAGACAGCCGCCGGATTATTAATAATTACATTTGGTTGTGAACTAATTGTCACATCTACAGGCATAATCGTACTACAAGTACCATTATCACCTTTGATGTAATATGTACCCGTTAATCCTACTGCAGTTTCTCCTATAAGAGATGTTGTTGCTGTTGCATCTGTCCAATATGTAAAGATGAGTCCTCCATCGCTGCCTGATGTTATTGCCGGATCGGTCAGATCAACTGTTGAAGGCGAACATACAGCAGCAGGATCAGTAATGATTACATTCGGTGCTTCACTAATTGTCACATCTACAGGCATAATCGTACTACAAGTACCATTATCACCTTTGATGTAATATGTACCGGTCAATCCTACTGCAGTTTCTCCTACAAGAGATGTCGTTGCTGTTGCATCTGTCCAATATGTGAAGGTAAGTCCGCCATCACTGCCTGATGTTATTGCCGGATCGGTCAGATCAATTGCTGAAGGTGAACATACAGCAGCAGGATCGGTAATCATTACAACAGGACCCGAATTGACTATGACATCAATTGTCATTGCAGAGCTGGTCCCGCATCCATTGGTGGCTGTCACTGACAGTGTTCCTGAGGTTGCTGTTGTCGAGTAGTCTAATGTTACTGAGTTGCCTGTACCGTTTATCGTTACTCCTGTTCCGCCTGTATAGCTCCAGGCGTAGG
>DATALC010000092.1:0-58216 GCA_036261265.1 Bacteroidales bacterium | reverse complement strand
CCATATTTAAGACCAAGGGCCATTACTGCACCGGTTACAGCTCCGCATGTCAGCTGTTGCCGCCCGATTCCACCGCCAAATCCGCATGAAGCTTTTAAACACTGGTCCTCTGAGAATCCAAATTCCTCTCCGAAAACAGTTAAGACTGATTGTGCACAGTTGTAATGATCCCTGAAGTAATTGAGAGCCTTGTCATTTTTTTTCATTGAAGTAAGGTTTAATTTGAGAAGTATAGAATTTATGAAATGATACGGCGATAAGATCCCGCGTTTTCCGGAATTCATTCATAATATGCTCAGGGCGGCCTTTTGCTTTTGATGGATCTTCAAATCCCATGTGCAACCTGTGTTTTACTTTTCCGGGGAAGAAAGGACAGGTTTCATTTGCTTCATCGCAGACAGTAATTACATAATCCCATTCCTCTTTAAGGTAAATGTCTACTGGTTCAGGTCTTTCGTGGCTTATATCAATATTTGCCTCAGCCATCACTTTTATTGCAAGACGATTCACTTCGGCAACCGGTTTTGTTCCGGCTGAATAAACTTCAAGCCTGCTGTCGAATGACTTCAGGAAGCCTTGAGCCATCTGGCTCCTGCAGCTGTTGCCCGTACATAAAATCAGGATTCTCACAAGAATGAAGATAAAAATTTCACAAATATAATTCATTTCGTATATTTGCGAAATATAAAAATGATATTTAAGATGAAAATAGCTTTCAGCGAAGATGTGAAGCAACTTGCAAAGATATCAAAGGCTCTCAGTCATCCCGCGCGTATCTATATCATGAAGAAACTCTCAAAAATGAATTCCTGCTGTTATAGCGGCGATCTTGTCGATGAACTACCTATAGCCCGTTCAACTCTTTCACAGCATCTGAAAGAATTAAAATTCGCAGGACTTATCCAGGGTGAAATCAATCCACCATATATAAAATACTGCATAAACCGCGAAAATTGGGGAACAGCAAAAAAACTTATGCTCACGTTTCTTGAGGAAGATCAGCCCGCGACTGATTTCTCATGCACAGCTCCGACGGATAAACAATAAACAATAAACAATAAAAAGAACTGAAATGGATATAAAAGTATTAGGCACAGGCTGCTCAAAGTGTAAAGCCCTCGAAAAAATTACACGTGAAACGATAACGGAAATGGGAATTCCTGCAACTGTTACGAAGGAAGAAGACATTATGAAGATAATGAGCTATGGAATCATGAATACTCCGGGGCTTGTAATAGACGGTAAAGTAGTGCTGAGCGGACGTATTCCTTCTATATCTGAAATGAAAGAAATCTTAACCCGAAACAAATAATTCTATGAAAAAACATGTACTACTTCTTTTAATAGTTTTTGTCTTTTTTGCTCTTGCATGTAATTCGCAGAAGCGCGAAAAAGAGAATAGCTCATCTGTTAATTCTTTAACAGCTACTGCAGACAATACCTCAGACAGGATAGATGCCTACTATTTCCACTTTACTGCGAGATGCGTTACTTGCAGGACAATTGAAGAAAGCACAAAGAGCAACCTGCAGGCACTGTATCCTGAACATATTAGATCAGGACTCATAACTTTCAAATCTTTTAATCTTGATAATGATTCATGCAGGGTATTTGCAGGCACACTTGGAGTCTCCGGGCAGACGCTTCTCCTTGTAAAAGGTGATCAAAAGATAAACCTGACAAATGAAGGTTTCATGTATTCAGTATCCAAACCTGACAAATTCAGAGATATTATAAACGAAAAGGTAGAATTTCTGCTTTCAAGGTAAAAATGGAATTTCTGACAGACATTCTCGATAACAATACTGTTCCCTGGATAACTGCAATGCTGCTGGGATTACTCACAGCAATCAGCCCCTGCCCTCTTGCGACGAATATTACAGCAATCGGATTCATCAGCAAGGATGCCACTGATAAACGTAAAGTCTTTTACAACAGCTTGTTTTATACTTTTGGGAGGACTATAACTTACACTGTTCTGGCTCTCATTATTCTTACAGGAGCTGATCAGCTTCAGTTCTCAGGATTTTTCCAGAAGTATGGCGAGAAGGTCATTGGTCCCGTGCTCCTGATCATAGGAATCCTGATGCTTGATATTATTACAATTCGACTGCCTTCATTATTTCGTGTTTCCGAAAAAATGGAGAAAAAGAAAAAATGGAGGTATTTCGATGCCATATTTCTTGGTCTTATTCTTGCTCTTGCCTTCTGCCCTTACAGCGGAGTGCTCTACTTTGGGATGTTAATACCTCTATCAATCAAAAGCGCCTCCGGACTGTACCTTCCTGTTGTGTTTGCACTGGCAACCGCATTACCTGTAATTATAATTGCCTGGATGCTTGCTTTCATGGTCAGCACAGTAAGCAGGTTTTATAATAGCGTCAGAGCTGTTGAGCTATGGGTAAGGAGATCTGCAGCACTTGTGTTCATTGTTACCGGTATGTATTATATAGTAAGAATATATTTTCTGAAGTTTTAATCTATATGAATTTGAAAAAGAACCCCTGGCTGCCTCTCATACTCCTTCCGGTCTGGTATATTATCTATCATTATCTGCAGCCCTTAACCGAATGGCTTGTTTACTCAGCTGCAGGTTTACAAAAAGGAAAACCACTTACTGAAGCTGTGTGGTTCTTTATTTATGAGGTGCCGAAAGTGCTTCTTCTTCTTACACTTATCATCTTTTTTGTCGGAATAATACGGACGTTTTTTACTCCTGAAAGAACAAGGAAAGCGCTTGAAGGCAAAGGCACATTAGGGGGCAATATCATGGCAGCAGGACTTGGTATTGTCACTCCATTCTGTTCATGTTCAGCAATACCGTTGTTTATCGGCTTTGTTGAATCAGGGGTTCCGCTCGGGGTGACATTCTCTTTCCTTATTGCATCGCCTATGATCAATGAAGTTGCCATTGTTCTCCTGTATGGCATGTTCGGAACAAAGATCATGCTTATCTACATTACCACAGGACTTGTGATCGCCATATTAGCCGGATGGACCATTGGAAAGCTTAAGCTTGAAAAATGGGTCGAACCCTGGATATATGCTATGAGTACCGGAAAGAATGATGCCGGAGAAGAGAAAATTGCTTTTGGCGACCGGGTTGCAATGGGATATGATGCAGTCGGTGAAATACTGAAAAAAGTCTGGATCTATATTATGCTGGGCATTGGTGTCGGGGCTTTTGCTCATGGATACATCCCCGAAGATTTTATGGTGAAGCTCATGGGCAAATCTGTCTGGTATTCAGTTCCACTTTCTGTTCTCATAGGAATACCACTGTACACAAATGCCGCCGGTATTGTTCCAATTATCTCAGTATTGCTCGAGAAAGGGGCCGCACTTGGGACAGCTCTTGCCTTCATGATGGCTGTTATCGGTCTTTCGCTGCCTGAAATGATAATTTTAAGAAAGGTATTGAAGCTGCCTTTGATTTTTACATTTGCAGGTATTATCGGGATGGGAATAATAATTGTGGGATATATATTCAATTTTATTTTTTAATTCAATAATGCCGAATATCTCTATATCTTACCTGATATCACAACATATCAGGGTCTTAAGGCCATGCTCAGTGGGTAAATGGATCCCTAAATCCCCCAAAGGGGGACTTTTATTTTTCGCTACAAGAATAATTTACAAATATCCGGAGGTTGAAGCCCCCTGGGGGTCCCCTGGGGGTTGGGGGTGAACTTGTGAGATAATGCCTCTTAAAAAAGTTATGGTTTTATTTTCTCATAAAACCCCGTTAGTTTTGTATTATAAATCTCCTTCACCTGCTGCTCATTTTCACCAATAGGTTTTACAGGAATCAGATCAATAACCTCTTCAGTCTTCAGTCCCGATTTATACATCATATCAAGCGATGCGAACAAAGTCCTGTTTATTGAATCCCTGCTCTCATCTTCAGAAAGTCCTATTTTTTGTCCGATAGAAGCAAGTTCCTGCCACTGGAACCAGAAATAAGTAGGAAGCATTGCCGACATTATTGCATAGCTTTCGAGCTTTTTCTCAGGAACTTCAAATGTATTACCGAGAATTCCAAGCAGCTCAAATATTCCTGCCTTTTCAGATTCATTGAAACCAGGCGCAAAACACACAGGATTGTAACCCTCGTTTATATATGATGTGGCGTTTGGGATCATTCTTGCAAGGTTCTTAACATGACTGAGCCTTAAGGATATCTTTTCAAGAGTGATCTTCGGCGCAAGAGAGATTACTGTTGCATCGTTTTTTACATTTGAAGCAATACTTCCGAGTGTATCCATTATAACCGGCGGATGCAACGAAATGAAAACTATGTCGCTCGAAGCCGCTGTAGCAGCATCAGTCACTCTGAAAGGATGATCACATTTCTTAAGCTTCTCCAGTGCTTCAGCATTTGGATCTGAAACAGCAATGTCGCTGAATTTCATGCTCTTGTTGCTGAATGCCTGCAAAAGAATGCGGGTAATTCTACCGCCTCCGATGAAACCAATTGTCTTTTCCATTTGATCTGTTTTAGAATTATTTTGACTCTCTGAGTTTTAGCTGACAAACACATGAACCACTCAATCTTAATGATTTATCCGTTATAACCGGGAAACCATCATGTTCCCAGTCGATAATGCCACCCGAAAGGTTTGCTGCATTCTCAAACCCATGGCTCATCAGGAATTCAACTGCTTCAAGGCTTCTCAGTCCAACAGAATCAGCAACAACAAGCGGTATGTCGTTCGGTAAAGAAGTGTATGATGAAGCAAGTGTGCTTAAAGGCAGATAAAGCGTCTTATTTACCCTGAACAGTTTAAAGTTGCTCATGTATTCCTCCCTTACATCAACAAGAATTGCTCCTGAGATGCACAAATTGAAAGCATCAGCAGGTGTAACGTTGATTACACCATGAGAAATAAACGCTTTATCGAAGAAGACAGTTGTCATTTAGTGCCCATATTTCGTAAATTTACGAAATGAAACAGAATCTCACAAATATTCTGCATATTTTTCAGATTTGTCTGAAAAATGAAGGCGATAAATAAATCACAGAATGAAATAATAATTAACTTAAGAAATTGGTTTAAAAGACTCTCCTATTCAGTAAGTTTTGCAAGAGTAGTCCGGCTCAGAATTGAGTTAGTTGTGTCCCTGATTTCCTTAAAAATGTTTCTGATACCGCATGTTAGTTCATCCTTGCAGAATTCACATGGATGATATGAATCTTCAGCAACACAGTACATGAGTGCAATAGATCCTTCGTATAGTCTGATAATGTCAGCAAGGCTAACATCAACCGGGTCTTTTTTCAGATAATAGCCTCCCGTTTTACCCAATTTGCTGCCGAGAATACCTGTCTTCTTAAGTTCAAGAAGAATATTTTCAAGAAAACTCAGAGGTATTTTTTCTTCTGTTGCAATAGTTTTTATATGTACCGGTCCTTTTCCGAAGTCTCTTGCAAGCCTTGCAAGGGCAACCATTGCGTATCTCGTCTTCATAGAAAGAATCATGCTGCTGTTATTTTATTCTTACCAATGTTAAGTATTAATACGTAAGCGAAATTTGGCCTTTTTGCCAATTTTAATCATTCCTGTCCCGCCGTATATTTGTTCACTCAATTAGTGAACAAATAGAATTTACCCTTTTAAGACAACCGTGAACATCACAAACTTATGGAAAAAGTCACAACAAACTTCAGGATATTACTTATTCTGAAGTTAATTATTGCATCTTCATCATTATTTGCGCAAGAAGTACCAGTTACAGGTTATGTTATTTCAGAACAGGACAAGACAGCTCTCACAGGAGTCAGCATTGTCCTGAAAGGTACCACCCATGGCACAATAACTGATGAGAATGGATTTTATTCAATCCAGGCAGACCCCGGCTCGACTCTAGTGTTCTCTTTTATCGGCTTCACAAAAAAGGAAGTTCAAGTAAGTGAGCGTAAAAAGCTCGATATCCTGATGAGTCCTGAAACCCATGTGTTCGATGAAATAGTTGTTGTCGGCTATGGCACCCAGACAAGAAAATCGCTCACAAGCTCGATTTCATCTGTAAATACAGCTGAAACTATAGACATTCCTTCGGTAAGTGTCGATCAGCAGGTGCAGGGAAGAGCTGCCGGGGTTCAGGTAATGTCAAATACAGGAATTCCGGGTGAAGGAATATTCATGAGGATAAGGGGAGTTACTTCAATAAATGCAAGTAATGAACCTCTATATGTTATCGATGGTGTTTTTGTAAATAATCAGTCATTGCAGTCGATTGCCACCCAGGGTCAGCAGACCAGCCCCCTTGCAGATTTTTCATCATCAGATATAGAATCGATAGAGATACTCAAGGATGCTAATGCCACATCAATATACGGAGCCCGTGGCGCCAATGGAGTTGTGATAATAACTACAAAGCGCGGACAATACAATTCGGCACCTTCTATAAGGTTCAATGCTTCTTCAGGTTTCAGCAAGGTTCCTGAATTATGGGAGCTTGTAACAGGACCAGAGCATGCTGAGATAATCAATGAAGCCTGGGTAAATGACGGAAAAGATTATGCCAAAAGACCCTTCAGACCTGTAAGCGAAGGGGGAAGAGGTCTGCCTGAAGAGCAACCCACATACGACAGGTTAAGTGATCTCTTCAGGACTGGATTGCTTCAGTCATATGATCTTTCCGGCTCAGGAGGGAATGATGTTACCAGGTATTATATCGGAGGTGATTTTTCAAGCCAGGAAGCCACAATTAAACCTGTCAGATTTCAGAGGGCTGGTGCCAGGATCAACATCGATCAGAAGATCACAAAAAAATTATCTCTCGGAATCAGCAATAATCTGTCGCGAACTTTCAGGAACCAGGCGAGAGTCGGTGACGGGCCTAATGGAGGAATGCTCCAGGCGGCTCTTCACACTCCCACTTATCTTCCAAAGGAGAATGCTGACGGGACACCTGCAAAATGGGCAGGCTTCGATAACCTGGATGTACTTATTAAGTATACAGATATCAAAGCTGCCAGTTACAGGTACGTTGGCAATGTGAAGCTCAACTACGACATACTTAAAAACCTTAAATTCACATCAAGCTTTAGTCTCGATTTCAACGATTACGATGAATTCCAATACTGGAACGATCTGACAAATCTTGGTGCAGCTAGTAACGGCTATGGAAGCGATGGCGACAGCAAGAACCAGATCTGGATAAACGAGCAGACACTTGAATACAGGTTAGCCCTTCCCGGAAAGCATAATTTCGCATTCCTCGCGGGTAATACGGTCCAGAAGAACTCAAGGCAGTCAAAGATGATTGAAGGCTATGGTTTCCCGAATAATTCCTTCAAGCTTATCTCATCGGCAGCCACTCAGACCGGAATTGTGACCCATAGTACTTTCGGATTGCTATCGTATTTCGGAAGGATGAATTACGAGTACGCATCAAAATATTTTATCTCGTTCAGTATGAGGGCAGATGCCTCATCAAAGTTTGGAAAAAATAACAAATGGGGTTATTTCCCGTCGCTCGGGCTTGGATGGCAGGTGAAAGAGGAAGAATTTATTAAAAATATTACATGGATAAGCAGTCTGAAGCTGCGAAGCAGCATAGGCTTAACAGGAAACCAGAACGGGATCAATGACTATGCATCGAAAGGATTATGGAGTGGTGGCTTCAATTACCTCGATCAGCCCGGAACAGCTCCTGAGCAGCTCGAAAACCCCGAGCTGAAATGGGAAAGCACAATGCAGGCCGACCTTGGATTTGATTTTTCAGTCCTCAGAGACAGGCTCAGTATTTCTTTTGATATTTATTCAAAATACACAAAAGGTTTGCTCCTTGCTGTTCCAATCCCTTCTGCTACCGGGTTCAACAGCATATTCAGAAATGAAGGAGAGATGAGCAACAAAGGATTTGAACTCACAATCACCTCGGAGAACATAGTGGCAAAGAATTTCCACTGGACCACCTCTCTTAACCTTTCGAGAAACAAGAATTTGATCGAGAAACTCTCCATTCCAATTAACCAGTATAACCGCGACTGGATAAGAATGCAGGAAGGTTATCCGATGTTCTCTTTCTGGTTATACAGGCAGCTTTATGTTGATCCTCAGACCGGTGATGCAGTTTTCGAAGACTTAAACGATGATGATGTTATTACAGTTGCAGACCGCCAGATACTTGGTGACACATGGCCTGATCTGTTCGGAGGAATCAACAATACGTTCCAGATCTTCAAATTCGACATTAACATTTTCCTTAATTTTCAGACAGGCAACGATGTTTACAACCTCAATCGTTTCTTCCTTGAATCAGGAGGTACAAGAGATGCCAATCGTTCACTTCATAAGAATCAGCTGAATCGCTGGCAAAAACCGGGCGACATTACAGATGTCCCAAAGGTTACTACACTGGGCAACAACTACAGGCTAGAACAAAACAGCCGCTTCCTTGAAGATGGCTCATTCCTGAGATTGCGTTCACTTAATCTCGGTTACACGATCCCGAAATCAATCACAAGCAAGGCTCATATAAAATCGGCAAGAATATATTTCCAGGGTACCAATCTGTTCCTGTTCAAACGATATATAGATCCCGATCCCGAGGTCAATGTATCGGGAAACAACCAGAATGTCCAGGGTCTTGACCTTGGTACACCTCCGCAGCCAAGAATCATAGAGTTTGGAATTAACCTTGTATTGTAAAAATATCAGCTATGAAAAAATTCATATATCTCATCTTTGCAGTTCTGCTTTCAGGTTGTGAAGTTCTTAACCTCGAGCCTGAATCGAAGATTTCCGACGATCTGGCGATTATTGACGCATCGAGTCTGGAAACTGCCGTAAATGGAGCTTATGCAAGACTTCACAACAATGATTACTATGGCCTTACTTTCCAGTCTGTCGGGTATCTGGCCGGAGATAATGTCAAATGGACAGGTTCTTATGACTTCCTATCACAGTTCGACCTTAACAATGTCAGGGCAGACAACACTCAACTTCCTCCTGTTTTCACCGGGATCTACAGGACCATCAACAGTGCCAACCATATAATAAGGGCAACTGAGGTGCTTACTGACCCTTTGCTCAGTCAGCAGAACAGGGATCAATACAAAGGTGAGGCATTATTCATCAGGGCGCTTGCATACTTTGACCTTTCGAGACTTTGGGGTGGGGTACAGATAATAACTGAGCCGACTGAGTCAGCTCTCGATAACATTGATATTCCCAGGAGTTCACTGGCTCAAACAAGGGAGCAGGTACTGAATGACCTCAATACTGCTGAATCATTACTTCCTGAAATAACAAACAGGAACAGGGCAACAAGGAAGACTGTTTACGCCCTGAAGGCAAGACTTTACCTCTACATGCAGGATTGGGCGAATGCCGAGGCTTATGCTTCAAGGCTTATCTCTGACAACAATTACGAACTCATATCACCATACAACTCGTTCTTTGCGAATAATGTAAAAAATACGAAAGAGTCGATATTTGAACTTGCTTATTCAGCAACCGACCAGAATGCACACAGCCAATGGTGGCAACCGCCAATTAACAGCGGAAGGAGGGAATGGGC
The DNA here is from genome assembly GCA_036261265.1 of Bacteroidales bacterium. Classification (GTDB taxonomy): domain Bacteria; phylum Bacteroidota; class Bacteroidia; order Bacteroidales; family VadinHA17; genus LD21. The sequence continues at coordinate 48,682 of DATALC010000092.1, read as the reverse complement.
TCCTACGGATGAGCTTGTAAATCTTTTAAATGATTCGCTGACAGGCGGAAACCGCAAATCAATGATAGCATGTACTGCGCCTCCGGGAAATCTTTGGTACGGAAACATGTACTACCGTAACCCGAGAACAGATCCGGCTTTTGTTCTTCGGATTGCAGAGATGTATCTTATACGAGCCGAATCGAGAGCTCATCTGAACAAGATAACAGAAGGGTTACGCGACCTCAATGCTGTAAGAACAAGAGCAGGCACTAAAGCCGCTGATGCTTTAACAACTGACGACTTGTTGCTTTCAGTCGAAAATGAAAGAAGGCTCGAGTTCGCATTTGAGCCTCACAGATGGTTCGACCTTGTGAGGACGGGAAGGCTCGATGATGTGCAGGGAGTCACCAACCAGAACATGTGGGTAATGCCTATACCTATCAATGAAATACAGTCTACGAATGGAGTCCTTGAACAAAACCCAGGCTATTGAAAATTCATATCACTAATCCCAGAATTCAAAAACTATCTATGAATACAATAAGAAAATTATTGATTTTCACTTTGCTGGCAATAACCGGATCTTCCGGCATAAAAGGACAGCAACCTGAATACCTTCTGAAAGGAACAAACTACATGAGTGAAATTCCGGCTCCATCTTCTTACCTGGGCTTTGAAATCGGTGAAAGACATGCCAGTCATGATCAGATTGTCGGATACTTTACATTACTGTCACAGAAATCAGACAGGGTAAAATATGAAATCTACGGCAGGACGCATGAAGGCAGGCCACTTACTGTGGCTATAATCAGCTCACCGGAAAACATCAGAAACATAGAGGAGATAAGAAGAAAACACCTGATGATTTGTGATCCTTCGACTTCAGGCGACATGAACCCGGCAGAACAACCTGTTGTGGTTTGGCTCAGCCACAGTATCCATGGAAATGAGGCTAGCGGCGCCAATAGTTCAATGCTTACAGCCTACCATTTTGCAGCCGGCACAGGAAAAGATATTGAAGATATTCTGAAGACTACAATAATACTTATAGATCCTTGTACCAACCCTGACGGGATGCAGCGATTCTCAGGCTGGGTTAACTCACATCGCAGTTATCAGACAAACGCGGACCCTCTTTCGCGTGAACACCTCGAAGTCTGGCCGGGCGGAAGATCAAACCATTACTGGTTCGATCTCAACCGGGACTGGCTTCCTGTTGAGCAGCCTGAGTCGTCGAACAGGATTAAGAAACTTATGGAATGGAAACCCAATGTGCTTGTCGACCTTCATGAAATGGGAAGCAATTCCACATTCCACTTTTCACCGGGTGAACCAAAAAGGGTTAATCCTCTCATACCTGAAGAAAATCAGAATCTGACGAGACGGCTTGCAGAAGGGTATGCAATGGCATTTGACAAAATCGGGTCACTTTATTTCTCTGCAGAGCAGTTCGATGACTTTTATATTGGCAGAGGGCCGACATATATGGATATGAATGGCGGGGTTTCTCTTCTTTTTGAACAGGCAAGTGCAAGAGGAATAGCCCAGACAACAGAAAACGGACTTCTTACATTTCAATTTGCGATAAGAAACCAGCTTACAGGAGCGATTTCAACGATTTCAACGGCAAGCAGGTTCCGGATTGAATTCCTGACTTACCAGAAGAATTATTACTTAACAGCCCTAAAAGATGCTAAAAAAAGCATAAGGAAAGCATTTGTTTTTGGAAATGAATCAGACCGTAACACAACTTACAAGCTTGCGGAGATGCTGGGAACACATGGCATTAAATCATATCTCCTCGGAAAAGACATTATTGTTGGAAAAAAGACCTTTAGAGCAACAAATGCATACGTCGTCCCGCTTGAACAGCCTCAATACAGGCTCATAGAATCTATCTTCGAGACCAGGACTTCCTTCCAGGACAGCATCTTCTACGATGTTTCAGCATGGAACATGCCTATGGCTTATAACCTTTATTACGAAGCTCTCGATGCAAAACTTTTCACGGCTGACCGCCTGGGGGAAGAATTCTCATCGGCGTTAAAACCAAAAGGGAGGGTTTCCGGCGAGGGAGATGCGTATGCTTATGCAATCAAATGGTCTGACTACAATGCACCTGCAGCTCTCTACAGCCTTCTTGACAATAATATTATTGTAAAGATGGCAACCTCCCCTATTGAGCAACTGAATGGTGAGAAGCTTGAAAGAGGCACATTGATAATACCGATGGGATCAATCAACCAGGATGTTCGTATGGTAGAGACTATTGTTAATAAAATAACAGAGGAATTTGGCATTGATATTATCAGGCTTAGTACCGGAGATAATAGAAAGTTTGACCTGGGTAGCCCAACTCTTACTGCACTACAAAAACCAAGGATTGTAATACTTTCAGAGGAAGGTGTAAGCGGATTCAGCGCAGGACAGCTCTGGCATCAGTTCGACACAAGGTACGACATACCTGTAACAATACTGCCTGTTCGCCAGCTTGCAACAGTTAATCTTTATAAATACAATGTTCTGATAATCCCGGATGGCACTTACCAGATTGATGAGAGAACGATCGAAAAGATCAGGGCCTGGACAGGATCAGGAAATACTCTCATCGGTATGGAAAGAGCATCACAGTGGCTGGCAAAAAATAAATTCATCGAAAGTGAGCTTCATACAGACGATAATAATCTTAATGCTGATACTTATGAAGGTACACTTCTTTACTCGGCATCAAGAGAAGTCCCCGGCACTATTTACGATGCAGTTTTAGATCCTACACATCCACTCAACTTCGGGTTTACTGGCGATCATGTGCCGATATACAAGGACAACAAAATTGTCGATACGGGGAAAAACCTGAGTCCGCTGAACTATCCCGTAAGATTTTCAGCTAAACCTTTATTAAGCGGATATTCTCCGCGTGGCTTTGAAAAAACGATAGAAGGAACGCCAGTCGCAGCAATTTTCCCGTCAAAGCAGGGCAGGATAATTGCATTCTATAACAATCCTGTTTTCAGAGGTTATTGGCGAGGACTCAACAGATATCTGGCAAATGCAGTTTTCTTTAGTAAGGCAGTGAAATTTTCTGCAGGAGGCGAAGGCGGAGAGGAATAAAGGATTAATAAAAAAGCCACTGAAAAGACAGTGGCTTTTTATTGATTTTAATTATTCCTAATGAGTATGAGTATGCGCTGCAGCTTCTGAATTACCGTCCCTGTCATATTTGCAGCAACCTGGAAGCGCATTATAGACTTTATCTTCCGCCTTGTACTTCTCGGTATCGTGTCCGACTGCGGCTACATTCTTTTCAACTGCATCAATGCTTGTTTTAGAAGGATCATAGTTCAGAGTAAGAAGCTTAGTCTTTGAATCCCATGAGGCACTTTTAACACCGTCAGTTTTTGCAGCTTTCTCAATCCTTGTCTTGCACATATCACAGTTCCCGAGAACCTTTATCGATTCGGTTTTTGTCGCCGGCTGTTTTGCTGTAGTTTGTGCTGTCAGACCTGATCCTGTTGCAACAAGGAGAATTATCGCCAATAATGTTTTAATAGTTTTCATAAGATACTTATTTGGATTGTTTCTGCTGCAAAGATATGGCTTAATAACATATTAGAAGTTAAGTTTATGTTAAACATCACAAGGAACAAAACATGCTGAAACAGTGTTCTTTTCTAATAGGCAATTGTGAATAATAAGTAAAGAATATGAAATCAGGCAGATTAGTGATTGCAATGTTCATGACCCTTATTTCTATCAGTGTTTTTGCACAGCAGGGCATGAGGCTCATGGGACCGATGCATGAAACCCTTTCAGAATTATCAGCTGTTAAAATGACAGGCGACCCGGATTACGATTTCGCAACAATGATATCGACTCATCATAAAGGGGGGATCGAGATGCTGAATGAAGAGATATCGAATGGTTCAGATCATGAAGTTAAGGCCCTGGCCCAGAGGATAAAAACGAATCAGGAAAAAGAACTTGAGGAGCTTCAGAAGTTCGTATCAGATAAGACAGAAAGCCAATCAAATGACGAGTTTATGAAGGAAATGACAAAGATCCTTTCGAAGGCTAAAGAGCAGATGAGCATGAACATGAACCTTACAGGAAACATTGACAGGGATTTCATTACGCTTATGTCAATTCATCATGAACATGGGATCGACATGGTTAATGCGGAGCTGAAATACGGGAAGGATGAAGATTTAAAATCGCTCGCGCGCAGGATGCTTGAAGACCAGGAAAAAGAAAGAAAGGAACTTGATGCTCTTAAAAACGGAAGCGGTATGGGTAAAATGAAACAGGAGATAAGCGATAGTGCAAGCTCTGCGATACATTATCAATAGTTCACTATTACATGTAAAGTTTACTTTGGGTTATATCTTGCATTTTCGAGGATTTCCTGGAGATTCTTTTCATTCATCAGGTCTTCAAGAGTAATGCCGGAAGTTTTCATCATATAGTTCTCTACTATCCTGAATCCCAGCCACATTGCAGCTCGTCCCGGTGATTCTTTTGTAAAATAAGCAGTGAATGGAGCTTCGCCTGTCAGCTTACGGATCTCAAACTGATCTGTACTGAATATAAGGTCGTGCTCGATCAGATATTGCCACATCTGAAGCTCATTGTTCCTGCAGAAATTCATCTGTTCCTGGGTAAAACCGAATAGTATCTCGTCAGTTATGTCAGGAAGCATGCATTTTTCAAAGTATTTTAGCTTCCCCTGATGAATTAAATGTGCAAGTACATTATCCGAAGCATAGCCTGTTGAATCATATTCCCATTCGGAGTCAGCCCATCCGTACATGCAGTCAGGGACAACATTCTCAGGAGTCATTCTTGCAGAGATATAGCTGTAAATACCCAGCTCTGGATAATATTCACAATCGGCCCCAAGGTACCTGTCGAGGCTGATTCCCAAAACGGAGTCACCTGCAATTATACTGTAATTAAATCCTGTTATGCATGAATAAACAGAAGGAATATTTCTATCGGGAAAGTAATGTTTATAATGACTAAAAGCACCTTCGAGATCTTTTTCAATTTGATCAAGACCCGGAAAAATCTTCATTGTGTAGGCGTAAACCTCGTTGTTAAGCTTATCTGTGCAGAATCTCACGAGCATATCGCTGAATGATGAGTCATTAATACTGCCTGTCCTTATCACGTAGCTGAACAGTTGAAGAAAATCGTCATACCTGTCTTTCAATACCGGAACGGAATCCATGATCTTTTCGGGATCTATGCTGAAGAGGTCTTTTTCAAGCCTTTTAATGTTGATGCTTACATGTGTTGAGGACGTATTTACTTTATAGTGATTCCTCTTGCATGAAGAAAAGAGTAATAATGAAATGAGTATTGAAGAAATTACTATAAGGTTTCGCATAATCCGTTTATTCTGGTGAGGACAAATTTAGTAACTTCTTCAATTTATATTTGTTAATTTTATGAATCGAAAAAACAGCTTAGTTACTGTTTGAAGAATTAAATTGAAAAATGAAATTGACTCACAAATGAAAAAGAATTCCGGTATTTTAAGCAAGCTGAAATTCAGTTTCCTTTTATTGTTTTTACCCATAGTTGCCATCGCCCAGACAAACAGGCAGGATATTGGTTTCGGATTACATTTCGACCCTGTGATTTCGTGGTTCGGATCAGACAGGAACGTTACAAGAAATGACGGTGCGAGGCCCGGCTTTAATCTTGGTCTCACATTTAATAAATACTTTGCTGATAATTATGCCTTTTCAACCGGGATAAATATAATTGCAGCCGGCGGAAGATTGTCGAATGTTGATACTACAGTGCTTGAATTCACTAACTTTAATTCAACGGTACTGCCCGGGAACTCAGTAATCTACAAAATACAATACCTTTCAATTCCGCTCGGATTAAAATTCAGGACGAACCAGATAGGCTATCTTACATATTTTGCAAATGTAGGGATCGATCCTAAGATTACTATCGGGGGTAAAGCAGACATTCCTTCGCTCGACATCACAGGTGAAAAGGCTGTGGAGGAATTAAAATTTTTCAACATGTCATGGCACATTACTGCCGGGATCGAATACTCGCTTGGAGGTAACACCGCCCTTGTGGCAGGACTGAACTTTGAAAATAACTTTCTTGACATTACGAAGGAAAATAACATTCAGCCTGAAGATAAGATTACACACAAACTTCTGAGTTTCAGACTTGGAATTAACTTCTGATTTAAGATGAAAATCACTGTTGCACAGTTAAACTATAAAATAGGCGATTTTGAAAGGAATAAAAACCTCATAATAAATGCAATAAAAAAGGCAAAAAATGAAGGATCCGAACTGGTTGTATTCTCTGAATTATCAATACCGGGCTATCCTCCTCTCGATTTGCTTGACAGGCACGATTTCATCGAAAAATGTAACAATACGGTACTCGAGATTGCTGATTTTTGCCGGGGCATTTCAGCTATAGTAGGCTCTCCCACCCTGAACGGTAATCCACAGGGGAAAAAACTGTATAATTCAGCCCTATTGCTTTCCAATGGTCAGATCACAGCTACTGCAAACAAAGGTCTTCTTCCAACCTATGATATTTTTGATGAATACAGGTATTTTGAACCTGAAAGAAGTTTCAATATTGTTAATTTCATGGGTCTGAAGATAGCTCTTACAATCTGTGAAGATTTATGGGACGAGCAGTCATTCGACAATGAATTCGAACGATCGAGGCTTTACACAATATCACCATCTGATGAGCTTTTTAAGCAGAAACCGGATTTAATAATAAATATTTCAGCTTCTCCATTCTCGTACACAAAGATTGAAGATAAGGAATCAGTGTTCAGATCTAAGGCAGTGAAGTACGGTATTCCTGTAATAATGGTCAACCAGATTGGCGCGAACACCGAACTGATCTTTGAAGGTGCATCAATGATAATCAATGGAAAGGGTGAAATTGTAAAACGATTGCCGTTTTTTGAAGAAGCGATCCTGACATTTACGCTGGAGGACATAATATCGTCAACAGCATCTGCACAAAGACCAGGGACGATAAGCCTTGTTCATGATGCACTTGTAACAGGTGTCAGGGATTATTTTTACAAATCAGGTTTCAGGAACTGCATCCTTGGACTTTCAGGAGGGATCGATTCGGCTGTATGTCTTTGCATAGCAGCAGAAGCGCTTGGCAGGGAAAATGTAAGGGCGCTCCTGATGCCTTCAAGATATTCTACTGATCATTCTGTTAAAGATGCAGTTGATCTTGCAGAAAAGCTTAAAGTGAGATATGATATACTAAGCATTGAGAAACCATTTACAGCTTTTGAAGCTGTTCTTGAAACTGTGTTTCGCAATTTGCCTGCCGACATCACCGAAGAAAACATACAGGCAAGGATAAGGGCTATCCTGCTGATGGCAGTTTCGAATAAAACAGGCTGCATTCTCCTGAACACTTCAAATAAGAGCGAGGCAGCAGTCGGTTATGGAACATTATATGGCGATATGGCAGGTGGCTTGTCGGTGATAGGTGATGTTTATAAGCTTGACGTTTACAGGATCGCTGCTTATATAAACAGGAATGCAGAAATAATTCCTGTAAACACAATAAATAAACTACCTTCAGCCGAATTAAGACCTGATCAGTTTGATTCAGATTCGTTACCGGATTACAGCATTCTCGATCCTGTTCTTTATAAATATATTGAACTTCAGAAAACTGCTGATGAAATCATATCAGAAGGTTCAGACAGGGAAACTGTTCTAAAAGTAATAAGACTTATAAATATGAATGAGTACAAGCGATTCCAGGCCCCGCCAATGCTGAGGATATCTTCTAAAGCATTCGGTGCAGGCAGAAGAATGCCGCTTGTTGCCAGATACTAATTCGGAATTTGAATTGATCTTTTTAATACTTTTTTATAATTTGGCTGCCTGAATAACGAAAGCGGATGCCAGATTCTAACCTAAACCTGAATAAATGTCTGAACGGTGAAAAATCCGTTTTTAAAACGCTTAGTCAGAAAGAAAAAGAATTGCTCGCTAAAAATCATTCTGTTTCTTCAGTAAAAAACGGGACATTCCTTTTCAGCGAAGGTGATAAGCTGAATGGATTGATCTTCCTGATTTCGGGTAAAGTAAAAGAGTTTAAGAAAGGCCCCGGAGGGAGAGAACAGATCCTCAGGATGCCTGTTGAAAACGGTCTTATCGGTTTTGAATCACTGTTTACTGACGTACCCTGTACCGTTTCGGCAATGGTTATCGAAGATTCAGAAATTGTTTTTTTCGAAAGGGAAGCAATACTGAAGATAATCAGGAAAAACCCAGAGCTGTCTTTTGGTCTTCTTAAAATCCTGGCTGACGATATAAATATCTCGGATAACAGGATTGTTTCTCTTACGCAGAAGCACGTAAGAGGCAGAATAGCCGAAGCCCTATTGCTTCTGAGCGAGATTTACGGTTTTGAATCAGATGGAAAAACAATTAATATTTCTCTTTCAAGGCAGGATATAGCAAACCTTGCAAATATGACAACTTCAAATGCTATAAGAACTCTTTCGACATTTGCCTCGGAAGGGAATATTGCTCTTAATGGGAAAAAAATCAGTATCCTTGACTCCGGAAAACTTGAACAGATAAGCAGGAGTTGTTAATCTATTCTCTGAAAAAGATTCTTTTCACTCTCCTGGGTATTGATGTAAGTATTTCATAAGGTATTGTATCACACAATTCCGCAACTTCATCGACAGTTATATTCTCACCGAAAATTTCAGCTTCATCGCCTGTCTGAACATTGATTCCTGTAATATCTACCATACACATGTCCATCGAAATATTGCCTGTGAAAGGCACCCGGTGGTTTTTAATGAACAGGCTGCCTGTCCTGTTTCCAAGCTTTCTCCTTACTCCATCTGCATAACCGGCCGGAACAATTGCAATTATCCGGTCCATATCCGAAACATCGGCACAACCATATCCTACAGGTTCGCCGGCATTTATCTTCTTTATCTGCGAAATTCTTGAAATAAACCTGCTTGTTGGCCGAAGTTCCACCCCGGGGATTTTGCCGGCCCCGTATATTCCTATTCCGGGACGAACCATCTCGAACTGATACTGCGGAAATCTTGCGATCCCTGCAGAATTCAGAAGATGCCTTAAAAAAGAATATCCTGTTGCTTCTCTTAACTTTCCGGCAGTTTCGACAAAAACGGATGCCTGCCTGTGAGTAAAACTGTCAAGTGATGGATCTTCGCTCCCGGCAAGATGAGAAAACACTGAAATTATCCTGATAGTCTCTGTCGATTTAATTTTCTCACATAGCAACTGAATATCTTCGCGCATAAATCCGAGCCTGTGCATTCCTGAATCAATTTTTATATGCACGGGATAGTTCAACAGCCCGTGTCGCGAAGCCGCAGCAACAAAACGGTCAAAAGATTCAAAGCTGAATATCTCAGGTTCAAGAGAATACCTTATCATAAGATCAAGAGCTGCAGGATCAGGGTTAACAACCATGACCGGAATAGTAACACCTGCATTCCTCAGCTCCACTCCCTCATCAGCATACGCGACAGCAAGATAGCTGATCCTCTGGTATTCAAGCAGGCTGGCAATTTCAGAAGGTCCGGCGCCATAAGCAAAGGCTTTCACCATCGCCATCATCCTTGTTCCCGGGTTCAGGAATTTCCTGAATTCATTTATGTTGTGAGAAATAGCATCGAGGTTAACCTCGAGTACAGTCTGATGAATCTGCTCTTCAAGAAGGTGGGCAATTTTCTCAAATTCATAAATACGTGCGCCCTTCAGAAGAATTATCTCATTCTGAAACTCGCTACGGTTAAAGCTTCTTATAAATTCATCAGTATTTTCATAGAACCGGCATGAACTGTCAAAAAGCGCAAGGTTTGTCTTCAGGGCTTTGCCTATTCCGATAAACCTGTCAATTCCGGCTTTTCGCACGAGATCAGCCACCTCGCCGTACAAATCAGCTTCTTCCCTGCCGCTCTGCACAAAATCTGACAGGATGAGAGTCGATCTTCTTTTTTTATGAGATTTCAGAAACTCAACAGCCATGCCGAGTGAACCCGGATCTGAATTGTAAAAATCCTCAATCAACCTGCACCCGTTTATTCCGCTTTTAAGCTCCATCCTCATAGCAACGGAGACAAGCCTTGAAAGGCCGGTTTTTATTATCGCGGGATCAGTTCCCAGAGCAAAACATGCGGATGCTACTGTAATGGCGTTCTCAACTGATGCCCTGTCGACAAAAGGAATACTGAAATGATAAGTATTGCCCCCGAATGTAATTTCAAGCGCAGTCATCCCGTTATTGTCAGCACTTTTCCTGACAAAGATTGCTGCATCGTGATTCAATGATGACCACCCAAAAAGCTTTTTCTTTTTAAGGTTGTCATCATTGTGAATATGCCTGCTAACGATTGAATCATCTTCGCAGTAGATAATTGACGATGAGTTAATGAATAATCTTAGTTTCTCGGCTGCCTTGACTTCATTGTCGGGGAAGTTCTCGCTATGGGCTTCCCCGATATTTGTAATTATACCTATCTCAGGATCTATAATTCTCCTCAGGTTTTCCATTTCTCCCGGCATCGAAATGCCTGCTTCAAAAACGGCAATCTTATACTTCTCATCAAGCTTCAGGACAGATAATGGAACTCCAACCTGAGAATTATAACTTTTTGGGCTTCTTATCACAGGTGATTGCAGGCCAAGAATATCTGCAAGCCATTCTTTAACTACCGTTTTACCGGCGCTTCCTGTAACTGCTATTACAGGTGATGTGAAATCTTTTCTCCTGAAAGCCGCAAGTTTCTGAAGCGCTTCTATACTATCTGATGAAACAATGAATGATGCATCAGGATAGTTCTTTATTTCAGGGACAAGCTTCTCAACAACAAATACCCTTACTCCCTTATCATAAAGATTAATTAAGAACTGGTGACCGTCATGATTTTTGCCTTTTATTGCAAAAAATACAAATCCGCCTGAATATGCAGATTGTCTGCTATCAGTAATAACATCAGTTACCCGGAGATCATTCCGTCCATATAATTTTCCGCCTGTTATGCGGGCAAGATCCGATGAAAGAATTTTCATGATTTTCTTTTTGTTGCTTCATTGTAACACTTTCTGCACAACGGCTCATAAAGGTTCTTTTCACCGAGAAGTACAACACTTTCCTCGTCTGATTTCCTGAATGAATACTGAGCCAGATTTCCACAGCGCATACAAATAGCATGTACTTTTGTAATGCTTTCCGCAATTGCAAGAAGGGCAGGAACCGGTCCGAAGGGATTTCCTAGAAAATCCATGTCAAGTCCCGCTACTATCACCCGTTTCCCCTCGTCAGCAAGTTTGTTGCAGACATCGACCAGGGAGTTGTCGAAAAACTGTGCTTCGTCAATCCCTATAACCTCTGCCCGTTCTGATAGAAGCAATATTGATGAAGCGCTATCGACAGGAGTCGATACTAACGACTTTTCATCATGGGATACAACATGGATCTCCGAATACCTTTTATCGAGCGAAGGTTTGAAAATATCGACGCTGAGCCCTGCAAAACGAGCTCTTCTCAGTCGTCTGATAAGCTCCTCGGTTTTACCTGAGAACATCGATCCGGTAATTACTTCTATTGATCCCGGTCTGAATGCTGCGCCGTTTGAATTTTCAATAAAGTCCATCTTATTATCAGTTAAACACCGGATAATCTAAGTTTTCCGAGAAGTCTTCTGGAATAATAATTAATTTTGCAAAATAAAGAAATTGGTTCGTTTTATTAATATCAAATCATAATGGATTTCAAATCAACCATTGATTTAATAATAAGAGAACTTGATGAGGCCCGGGATATCATGGAGGATCTTAAAAAGACTCCGGGCATTTCTGTTCTTGAAGTTGAACTTGCAATATCAAAGTGCAGGAATGCTGCAGAAGTAATTGCTCTGCTGAAACACATGAAGGAAAAGCCTGACTCCGGGGAAAAAACTGAAATTGCCGGAACGGTACAAAAAAAGAATGAGAGTCAGTTCCAACATGCCGAAGTAAAAAACGAAACAACCTCCAGTGAACCCCACAGCAAACAACCTTCCGGAAAGATAAAAAATCAAGCCGGCCAGGAATCCACCCTTGAAATAATTCCTGAACAGGAAATTCATGATCCTGGCAAACCTGATATTGAACACTCCTCTCAAAAACCTTTTGTTGCGCCTATAATTGCCGATACGTTCAGTCATCTCGCCAACAGGTTCAACGAACAGATAGGTGAAAAACAGGCAGATGATTTCTCTTATACTCATGGAAGAAAATACACAAGCATTTCTGATGCAATCGGCATTAATGACAGGTTTTTCTATGTTCGTGAAGTATTTAACGGGAACAACAGTGACTACAATGAAGCTATATTAAAGCTTGAAAATGCCCTGAATCTTGATGAAGCAAAAAAGATAATACAGGAATACCGGAGGGAAAAACAGGACAATGAAGCTGTAACGCAATTGCTCGATCTTGTAAAAAGAAAACTTGCTTCGCATGAGTAAGCTTTATATCGTACCTACTCCTATCGGAAATCTTAAAGACTTTACCTTCAGAGCTGTTGAAGTACTTTCAGAAGCTGATCTTATCCTTGCAGAAGATACACGTAATGCAGCTAAGCTGCTGAATCATTATAATATCCGGACTCCTTTACAATCACATCATGCTTTCAATGAACACAAGAGTGTTGAAGCAGTCTGCGTAAAAATAATGGGAGGAAAAACTACTGCGCTGATTTCAGATGCAGGTACGCCCGGGATTTCAGATCCCGGATTCCTTCTTGTAAGAACATGCATCGAGAAAGGAATAGAAGTAGAAACACTGCCCGGGCCCGTTGCATTCGTGCCGGCTCTTGTAAATTCAGGGATTCCGTGCGACAGATTCTGCTTCGAAGGCTTTCTTCCGCCTAAAAAAGGAAGAAATAAAAAATTATCACCCCTTGTCAAAGAAAGCAGGACAATGATCTTCTATGAATCTCCGTTCAGGCTTGCCAGGACTCTTGAGGATCTCTCCGGGCTGCTTGGTTCAGACAGGCTTGCATGTGTTTCAAGAGAATTAACAAAAATTCACGAGGAAAATATCCGCGGCTCTCTATCCTTCCTTACAGAACATTATAAAGAAAATCCGCCGAAAGGGGAGATCGTATTGATTGTATCAGGAAAACCAAAATCAAAAGAAGAATCCTCTGATCCGGTTTCCTGTGATGATGAGGAGGATTAATCCTGTGAAATCTTTGTAACTTTACGTTATACAATCCGTCATAAATACATGAGACGTTTTTACCAGATATTGCTTTTGCTTGCACTATTTTCGCCTTCTGTTAAGGGCCAGATAATCAAAGGAAACATCAAGACCCAGAATGGCGAGCCTGTTCAGTACGCAACAGTATACATAAGCGAGCTGCGGCAGGGAACTACAGCAAATACAAAAGGGGATTATGAAATCAGACTTCAGCCGGGTAAATACACAGTGACTTATCAGAGTCTCGGCTATGAACAGGTTCTTGTTGATGTCGATTTACAAAAGGGTCAGACAATAGTGAAGAATGTGGTTTTGCCTATGCAGTATTACCAGATTCCGGAAGTCAGAATATCCGCATCGGGAGAAGATCCCGCATACATAATTATGCGGAAGGTTATCGGGATGGCGCCTTATTATCTCAATAATGTAAAATCGTACAAGGCTGAAGTATATCTTAAAGGCAACCTCGTTCTGAACCGGATCCCTAAAATACTTCAGAAACAGATGACTGTCCAGCAGGGCAAAGACGGAAAAGAAGTAAAACTGAAGAAAGGCGACAGCTTTTTTATGGAATCTTATAATGAGATCGAGTTTACTGCTCCGGATAAATACTATCAGAGGGTAATTTCATCTCAAAGCACATTTCCTGAAGAAGGCAACCAGATATCTCCGATGGAATTCATTCAGGCAAGCTTTTACGAGCCAGAAATAGCGGACATGGCTATATCACCGCTTTCACCTGCTGCTTTCAGCCACTACAAATTCAGATATATCGGAATGGCTACGCAGGGAGAATATACAATAAACAAGATCCAGGTTATTCCAAAAAGAAAAAGTCAGCAACTCTTCGAGGGTACAATATTCGTAATTGAGGATCTCTGGTGCCTTCACAGCGTTGATCTTACGAATGAGAATCTTGCAGGTAAAATCAGGGTTCAGCAATTATATATTCCTGTTCAGGATGATATATGGATGCCTGTCAGCCATAAGTTTGATGTTAATATATCAATAGTTGGCATCAGGGCTGATGCGTTTTATGGCAGTTCGGTAAAATACCTCGATGTAAAGCCAAATCTTGCTCTTAAAAAGCCGGAAACAATTACAACAAATTTCATTTCAACAAGGCAGAATGCAGATACAGCTTCCAAAACAAAAACTGATGAGCAGATAAGCAGGATCCTTGCAAAAGACGAATTAAATAACCGCGACATGGTGAAGCTTTCGCGTCTCATGGAGAAAAAGACACGTAATACACCGGAAGATAGTGCGCGGAAGAGTCTTGAAGTGAAGGATAACATGGTCTCTAAAGTTGATAAAGATGCCGGGAAGAAGGACAGCGCTTACTGGGCGCAGATAAGGCCAATCCCTCTTTCAGATGTTGAGAAAAAAGCAATAAGGGTCAGCGACAGCGTGAAAACTCAACAGAAACTGAGTCAAAGCAAAAATGACAGCATTCCTGATAAACCGCTGGAAAAGAAGAAGCAAGGCAAGCTTTTGTATACATTAAAAAATATAGCAACTGGTTACACATGGAGGGATACTTCCGGCACCTCATTGAGATTTGGAGGACTGGCAGATCTTAATAATTTCACATTCAATACTGTGGATGGATTTGTTTATGGTATTGATTTCACTTTTGACAAAAACTGGAAAAAACACGGGATCTATATTTCACCACAGTTCAAATGGGCTTTCAGCAGGGAGAATCTTATCTGGAGGGTTAACTCATTATACAGGCTTAATAAATCAACCGGCAGCCAGATCTATGCCCGTGCAGGTCAGACTAGTGTTGATTTTAACTCAGGTGGCGGAATTAACCTGTTCCTGAACATGAGCCTTTCATTATTGCTTAGAAAAAACTATCTGAAATTATATGAATCTGATTATTTCACACTTGGTTACAAGACAAGGATATCACCCGGTTTGTCGATAGATGTTTCGGGCACTTACGAGGACAGAAGGATGCTTGAGAATACAACTGGTTTCTCGATTTTCAGACCGGTAACCAGATATACTGAAAACATTCCTGTAAACGAATATCTTCTGCCAGGAGCAAATTCTTTGCACGGTTTACGAAATATGCGACATGCAGCATTCAATGCAGTCGTAAACTGGACGCCTTACCAGCGTTACAGGGTTGTAGGTAAAAGAAAGGTTCCTGAGGATTCTGATTGGCCGACATTCACTTTTACATGGAGACATGGAATAAATGAATTCGGTGAAATGACGAACCCAATAAGGCAGTATGATATGTTAAGGTTTGAAGCTGCAAAGAGAAAGGACATCGGAGCGTTCAGCGAATTCAGATGGAGATTGAGAACTGGCGGGTTCCTGAATAAGAAGTACGTCACTTTTTACGATTTTTATCATATAAATTCACAGCCTCTGCCATTACTCCTGAACAACTATGAAGATGCATTCATGCTTCCTTCATTTTATTCAATGAGTACTCCTGAGTTTTTCGTCCAGGCACATACAAAATACACGACACCATACCTGTTCTTAAAATATCTGCCTTTCCTGTCGAACACCCTTATGAGGGAAAACCTTAGCTTTTCATACCTGGGATCTGTTAATCATCCGCATTATTATGAAGCAGGTTACAGTATCAGCGAAATTTTCTTCCTGGCTGAGTTCGGTGTTTATGTCGGATTCGAGGATTTCAGCTTTAAGAGTGCTGGTGTGGCACTGACGTTAAAATTCAATTGAGCAAAGAATTTAAACGCAAAGGGCGCGGAGTATTTACGCTGAGAACGCAGAATTATATTATTTTTTTACTATCAATAGTGGAATTATAATTCCACTGCGTACTCTGTTTGGATTTAACTCTGTGTTCTCTGCGTTTAAAGAAAAGGAGCCGCTAGGCGCAACCCAGGAAATTTAAACGCTGAGAGCGCAGAGTATTTACGCTGAGAACGCAGAATTACATTGCTATTTTCACTACGCAACATAGTGTAATTTAAAAGTTTCTGCGAACTCTGCGTGGATTTAACTCTGTGTTCTCTGCGTTTAAAGAAAAGGCGCCGCTAGGCGCAACCAAGGAATTTTAAACGCTGAGAGCGCAGAGTATTTACGCTGAGAACGCAGAATTACATTGCTATTTTCACTACGCAACATAGTGTAATTTAAAAGTTTCTGCGAACTCAGCGTAGATTTCAATCTGCGAACTCAGCGTTAAAACAAAAAGCGCCGCAAGGCGCCTTGGATTTATTATGCAAATGGCGGTTCCTCGTGGAATTCAGGTTCGTCATCAAAACCTCCTCCAAGCCTGCGAAGATTATCATGATTCATCTTCGATCCCAGAGTGATGCTCTGTGCTCCAACCATATCTGCGCCTTCGATATCAAAATCATCGATATCGACAAATTGTGCTCTTTCCTCACGAAACCTGATCCTTACATCATCGACAGGTCCGTTACGGTTTTTCGCAAGAATGATCTCGGCTATACCTTTTGTTGATGAACCATCTTCGAAAGTAGGAATACCGAATTTCTCCTGCCTGTGTATGAACACAACCATATCGGCATCCTGCTCTATTGCTCCCGATTCACGAAGATCAGACAGCAGAGGTCTTTTCGTCCCGCCTCTCATCTCAACCGACCTGTTAAGCTGTGAAAGCGCAAGAATTGGTACATTAAGTTCCTTTGCAATACTTTTAAGTGATCTCGAAATTGTACTTACTTCCTGTTCACGGCTGCCGGCATTATCTGGTCCTGACATGAGCTGAAGATAGTCGACAATCACAATATCAAGCTTGTGTTGCGCCATCAGACGGCGGCATTTTGCCCGCAGCTCAAAAATGGAGATTGCAGGCGTGTCATCAATAAATATAGGAGCCTGTACAAGCTTCTTTATCCTTGTATCAAGCTGCTTCCATTCTTCTTCATTAAGCCGCCCGTTTCTAAGTTTATCTCCCGGGATATCTGTTTCTGCAACAATAAGCCTGTTAACAAGCTGCACAGACGACATCTCGCATGAGAAAATTGCAACATGCCTGTTATGGTCGACAGCCATGTTCCTTGCCATTGAGAGGGCGAAGGCTGTTTTACCCATTGAGGGCCTTGCTGCAATAATAACAAGGTCTGCTTTCTGCCAACCCGATGTCAGCCTGTCAAGCTTTGTAAAACCTGAAGGAGTGCCGATCATTGCATCTTCCCGTTTGCCGGCTTCCTCGATTTCACGGATTGCATCCTTGATTACAATATTAATAGGAGCTATTTCCCTTTTTATGTTTCCCTCAGCAATCTGGAAAAGAGCATTTTCTGAAAAGTCAAGAAGCTCTGTGACATCATAAGTATCATCGAAAGATCTTGTCTGAATTTCGGTTGAAACCCGTATAAGCTCACGCTGAATATATTTCTGCTGAACGATTCTTGCATGAAAATCAACATTGGCAGCCGATACAACTTTTACTGTGAGCTGAGTAAGATAAACCGGCCCGCCTACATTATCCAGCTCTCCGCGTGATTTAAGCTCTTCTGTAACAGTATAAAGATCAACAGGGACTTCACGTGCATTCAGATCATATACAGCCTTGAAAATTTTCTGATGAGCCTCCCTGTAAAAACTCTCAGGCTTTAATATATCCAGTACATTTATTGCAGCTTCTTTCTCAAGCATTACAGCTCCAAGAACAGCCTCTTCCATATCATTTGCCTGAGGTGGCACTTTCCCGAAATCGGGTAATGATGCAATTGATCCGGGAGGATTATTTCTTTGTCTTGCCATCAATTTTTTATAAATCAGGGTATTAGAAAGACGACCGGGATTTCTACCGGCCGTCTTCAAAGGTAAAAATTACGGTTTATGCAGATCTGTTCCAATTGACTTTTATTACAAACAGGAAGATGTTAAGAACTTGTTGAAAAGCTATTTTTAAATTGACACTGCAATACAAAGATTGAATTAATAATTTGCCACCAGGACACCAAGGCACTAAGGATCACCAGGAGACTACCAGTTTCAGACCAATCCCTGGTGTGACCTGGTGTTTTTACCCCTGGTAGCAATAATTTTCAATAATACACGAACCTGTTTCGTTCCTACGGAACTTATAATTCAGGTTTGTACGGTTTTCTACCGATAATCAATCCCTGACGGGATTGGATTTTCTACATGTATGCTCCATAAAGTCGCTGGATATAAGATAATTATTCTTGTGAAATGAGAAATTAAAGTCCCCCCTGGGGGATTTAGGGGTTTCGGAGAAGAGAATAATTTTCTAAATGTTTGTTATTATTCATCTAGCGAGAATTTAAAGTCCTCTTTGGGGATTCAGGGGATGCTCAGGAGAGAGTAGTTATCTAATATTAACAACCCCCAACCCTGAAAGGCCCTGAAAGGGGTTAAAACCTCTGTATGAGGGATATTTACCTACCCAATTCCGTTAGGGATGAAGTAGAAATTATGGGATATTATTGTTTATTTAATCTCACTTTTTTCAGAATCAAATTATAATTTTACATCAAATGCACCTGTATGGTAGTTTTCCCAAAAGCCAAAATAAATATAGGCCTGAGAATTGTTTCGAAACGCAATGACGGGTATCACGATATTGAGACAGTATTCTATCCTGTTGATCTTCATGACGCCCTTGAATTCGTCCCTTCGACAGGCAGTGATGAGCTAGTTGTGACAGGCATTGATACAGGCCCCGTGGAACAGAATCTCGTCATGAAAGCTCTCAGGAAACTGCGGGAGGGTTACCAGTTCCCGGATCTGAGGATCCATCTTCATAAAGCAATACCATCGGGAGCAGGCCTGGGCGGAGGTTCATCCGATGCATCATGTTTTCTGAAATCAGTAATAAAGTATTTTTCATTGCCGGTATCTGATCCCGATCTCAATTCAATTGCATTAAGCATCGGGAGCGATTGCCCTTTCTTCTTATCGGGAGCTCCTTCCTATGCAACCGGACGGGGTGAGATACTTGAACCTGTTGACTCCTTTTTAAAAGGTCATTATATTGTACTGATGAATCCCTGTTTGCATGTAAGCACAAGAGAAGCTTACGCAGGTTGTGCTCCGGCTCAGCATATTGACAAGCTCCGGGAATTGATCCTTTTACCTGTAAATGAATGGAAGAACCGGATATCGAATGATTTCGAGACCTATGCATTTGCTAAATACCCTGTTATAAAAAAAATCAAGGAGATGCTTTATGTATCCGGTGCAATCTTCAGTCAGATGTCTGGAAGCGGATCAAGCGTATTCGGTATTTTCAGTGAAAAACCACAGATTTCAACTGAATTCTCACAATTCATCATTTACAAGGGATTTGTTTGATTGTTAATTTATTAACAATCAAACAAATACTGTGATTTAAATAACAAAAGAACTTACTATTCAAGTTCAAGAAGAACAGTCCCCTTACCAACTTTTGTACCTGAAGCTACATTAACGGATTTCACCTTGCCGTCAATATTACACTTAATCCTGTTCTTCATTTTCATTGCATCAACAGTCATCAGATCCTGTCCCTGCTTCACTGTCATGCCAGGTGATACATAAACATCGATAACAGTACCCGGGATATAGCTCAGAATCTTTCTCGGATCAGCAGGAAAATACTTTTTTCTGTTCTCGAACCTTTTGTCAAGATTTGTCTGATAGAGACTTGAATCTATATTGAGATACTTTTGTTTCTTTTCAATATCCATTGTCAGGCTTTTTACTGTTAAAATGGTGGAAGTCCGTGTTTCTTGGCCGGCATCTGAACGTTTTTGTTCTCTGAAACCTCAAGTGAATGAAGAAGGAATTTCCTTGTTTCTCCGGGTTCGATCACAGCATCAACATAGCCACGCGAAGCAGCAACATAGGGATTGGCAAACTTTGTTTTATACTCTTCTACTTTCAGCTTTCTTGTTGCATCAGGATCGGATGATGTAGTAATTTCTTTCCTGAAAATAATATTTGCCGCACCTTCCGGCCCCATAACTGCTATCTCTGCTGTTGGCCATGCAAAAACAAAATCAGCACGAAGGTGCCGTGAACCCATTGCAATGTATCCGCCTCCGTATGCCTTCCGGAGTATCACTGTGAGCTTTGGAACAGTGGCTTCGCTATACGCATACAGGATTTTTGCACCATGACGGATAACACCAGCATGCTCCTGGTCAACCCCGGGAAGATAACCCGGCAAGTCAACAAAAGTAACAATGGGTATGTTAAATGCATCACAGTATCTTATGAACCTGGCTGCTTTATCGGAAGAATCAACATCAAGAACGCCGGCCATTTCAGCAGGCTGATTGGCGACAAACCCTGTTGTCTTCCCTCCAATCCTTCCGAAGCCGATTACAATATTTTTTGCATACAGCTCCATTATTTCAAAGAAATCGGAATCGTCACATACAGCTCTTATAACATCTTTCACATCATAAGGCAGAGTGGGATCTTCAGGCACTATCCTGTTAATATTGTATGAAGCATCAGGCTCTTTGGGTTCGAAATCTTTTGCTTTCCTGTCGTTACTCCATGGAATGAAAGTGATCAGCTTCTTAATCTGGTTAAAGCAGGCTTCTTCGCTGTCGGCAAAAAAATGAGCATTACCTGTCACCTCGCTATGCACTCTTGCGCCTCCGAGGTCTTCCATTGATATTTCCTCGCCTAGAACCGTTTTTATTACTTCCGGGCCTGTTATGAACATCTTCGAAATATTGTCGACTACAAAGACAAAATCAGTAAGAGCCGGGGAATAAACGGCCCCACCCGCACACGGACCCAGAATAACTGATATCTGGGGTATAACCCCGCTTGATATTGTATTTCTGAAAAATATTTCACCATAGCCGGCAAGTGAGTTGACGCCTTCCTGAATCCTGGCGCCCCCTGAGTCATTGATCCCGATTAATGGTATCCTCATCTTAAGAGCATGATCCATTATCTTTGTGATCTTCCTTGAGTGCATTAAACCAAGTGATCCTCCTGCGACAGTAAAATCCTGGGCAAATATTGCCACAGGAGCTCCGTAAATTGTACCTGTGCCGATAACGACTCCATCGCTTGGGAGTGATTTCTTATCCATATCGAAATCACGTGCATCATGCTCAACGAATAAGTCATATTCATTGAAAGAATCCTTATCTAATAAGGCAGTAATCCTTTCCCGGGCGGTCCATTTACCCATAGCTTTTTGCTTCTCGATAGCCTGCTCGCCACCGCCAAGAAGGAGTTTCTTTCGCTTTTCCTGTAATTCACGGATTTTTTTATCTGTAGCCATTGGTTCTTATTTTTTCAAAAGAGGAAACTATTTTGTGAATTAAATATGATTTATGTTATTATTTGGGAGCAATTTTATACAGGATCAAGGCTATCACCGAGTACAGGATATTTGGGATCCACATAGCAAGCATCGGCCCCAGATTGCCTTTAAGACTGAACTGTGAGGAGAACTGCAAAAATAATATATATGAAAAACTGAGAGACAAACCTATCCCTATATTCATGCCCAGCCCTCCCCTTATCTTTCTTGAAGAAAGGGATACCCCTATAAGTGTCAGTATGAATACTGCAAAAGGATTTGCAAATCTCCTGTGCTTTTCGATAAGGAAAAATTTCAATTCTTCCGATCCCTGCAATCTTAAAAGATCTATATATTTATTCAGTTGATTATATGTCATTGTGTTTACAAATGTCGGATCATTTGTAAGGTCATTGGGCCCAATCAGAAGAGTTGTATCGATACGCTCCCCTCTTGTAATTATTTCCCTGTCGTTCTTAATTTCCCTTATATAATAATTCATTGCAGTCCACTTACGGATAGCTGTATCATAGACGACTGTTAATGCAGAGAGCTTTGACACGAGCTTTCCGCTGTCGTCAAAATGGTCGAGAGTAAAGTTCTGTCCCCTGTTGCTGACAGGATTGTAGGAGCCCATATACATGAAAACATTGGGAGCAAGCTGTCTGTGAACATTCTCGCTTGATTTTCTTCTTCCTGAAGGTTTGTAATACTTGTCTTCGAAATCCATCCTTTTAAGATTCGATTTCGGTATTACGAAATTTGTAAGAGAGAATGTGAATATTGCTATTACTATTGCTGATATAAAATAGGGCCACATCATCCTCCTGAAACTCATCCCACTGTTCAGAATAGCGATGATCTCTGTATTTATAGCCATCTTGGAAGTGAAAAAGATAACCGAGATAAATACAAAAAGAGGAGCAAAAAGAGTGGCAAAATAAGGAATGAAATTAAAATAATAATCCACCACTACCGCTTTTGCGGGAGCATGGTTTGTCATGAAGTTATCGATCTTCTCAGCAAAATCGAAGACGACAGCAATTGTCAGGATAAGAACAAGGGAAAAGAAGAAAGTTCCAAGGAATTTCCTGATAATATACCTGTCAATAAGCTTGACTTTCAGAAGATTTACAATCGTTCCGAAAGTTTTTTTGTCATGCTGTTCTTCCATTTATAAAACTCACCTTCAAGTATTTTTTGTTTCGCATCTGAAACAAGCTGCAAATAAAATGCAAGGTTATGGATACTGGCTATCTGGGCGCCAAGGTGTTCTCCCGACATAACAAGATGTCTCAGATATGCCTTGCTATACGTCCGGCTGACTTCCGAAGGCCCTGCAGGATCAATAGGATCAAGGTCCTCACTCCATTTGTTGTTCCTTATATTAATTGTCCCCTGTGAGGTAAATAACATCCCGTTACGCCCGTTGCGAGTAGGCATAACACAATCAAACATGTCAATTCCCAGGGCAATTGCTTCCAGAAGGTTGGCGGGAGTTCCGACACCCATCAGATACCGCGGTTTTTCAACAGGCAAAATCTTATTTACAATCTCAATGATTCTGTACATTTCCTCAGCAGGCTCACCAACTGAGAGTCCGCCTATTGCGTTCCCTTCCATATTGCATGAAGCGATCTTTTCGGCTGAGATCTTTCTCAGATCATCGAATGTGCTTCCCTGGACAATTGGAAACAGGAACTGGTTATGGCCGTAAAATGGTTCGGTCTCATTAAAATGCGTTATTGCCCTGTCGAGCCATTGATGTGTAAGAGCAAGCGACTTTTTTGCATAATCATACTCACACGGCCACGGAGTGCATTCATCGAGAGCCATCATTATATCGGCTCCGATTGATCTCTGGATGTCAACAGTATTCTCCGGTGTGAAAATATGTCTTGATCCGTCTATATGAGACTTGAATACGGCGCCTTCGTCGGTAAGCTTCCTGTTTTCAGCAAGCGAAAATACCTGGAATCCGCCACTATCGGTAAGGATAGGTTTCCGCCAGGATATAAATTTATGCAACCCGCCAGCCTTTTCGATCAATTTTGTACCCGGACGGAGATAAAGATGATATGTATTACCAAGAATAATCTGCGCCTTTATATCATTCTCAAGGTCATGCTGCAGGATCCCTTTAACAGTGCCCTGTGTACCGACAGGCATGAATATAGGTGTGGCAATTTCACCATGACCGGTTAGAATCCTTCCCGCACGTGCATTACTATCTTTATCTTTTCCTTCTATCCGGAACATTTACATCTTTTTTTCGAGCACAAAGGTAATTTTTTATGTTGAATTGATCCTTCATTCAACCGTATGATAAAACTTATGCCATCGATGTCTCATCCTAAGCGACAAAACATTGGTTTCCGAGGATATAATACTGAAGTATACTGGATCGCTGCAAGACAACTTTTCAACAATTCAATTATTTCAACAATTTTATTCCGATTAATCTTATTAATATTGCGCCTTAAAAAGGATGTGAAATGGGGGACCGGATTCTCTTTGGGATATTCCTGATATTTTCAATTTCAACGGCTATTCAGTTATTTTATTATTTCTATTATTATCTGGCTGTATCATCATTCAAACCACCTGACAAAACAACAGAGCTCAAACCTGTTTCAGTCATTATATGTGCAAGGAATGAAGCTGAAAATCTCCGGGAATTCCTTCCTTCAATTCTTACCCAGAATTACCCTGAATTTGAAGTTATAGTAGTAAATGACTGTTCGGAAGATGAAACCTATAATGTTCTAGGCGATTACCTGACAAAATATCCGCGGCTGAAAGTTTCAACAATTAATAAGGATCCGAAATTTACACATAGCAAGAAGCTCGCGCAATTCATAGGAATCAAAGCCGCGAAACACGATATACTTGTTTTTACAGATGCAGATTGCAGACCTGTGTCGGAATTATGGCTACAGGGAATCGCCTCTGATTTCGATGAAAAGACTTCCTACGTTCTGGGTTATGGAGGATACAATGAGACGAAGGGCTTCCTTAATGCATACATTCGATATGATACTGCGTTTATAGCCATGCAGTATCTTGGAATGGCTATCAGGGGCATTCCTTATATGGGTGTGGGCCGGAATATGGCTTATCGGAAAACAGAGTTTTTTAAGCACAAAGGTTATGGCCTTTACAGCAACCTGATCTCAGGCGATGATGATCTTTTTATTAACAGCAACGCCTCACCTGAAAACACAAAAGTTGAGTTCCGACCTGAAACTTTTACACGATCTGTACCAAGTCCGTCATTCCAGGAATGGATAAAACAAAAAAAGAGACATCTTACGACTGCACCCTACTATAAAAGCAAAGATCAGTTCCTGCTTATAACCGAACCTCTGACAAGAATTCTTTTCTACCTGACATTCATTCTTCTTATATCATTCAAATTCATGTGGATAGAGGTACTTGCAATATTTGGTGCACGATTCCTCACACAGACAGTTACATTTTCTCTTGTTTTAAGGAAACTTAAGGAAAAAGGGCTTATTGCTTACTCAATAATTTTTGATATCTTTTCACCAGTGATGAATGGGGTATTATATCTCAGCAAAGGGAAAGGCTGGAAAACGAATCAATGGAGATCGTAAATGAACTGTCGGACAAAGCGAAAAGCGACCTCCTGCTGGTAGAACAGGCAAAAAAGGGTGATGAAAAAGCTTTCGCAAACCTGATGAACAGGTACAGGGATTCCATTTATTACATGCTGCTTAAAATGGTTAACAATGCCTATGATGCCGATGATCTGACTATAGAGGCTTTCGGCAAGGCATTCAGAAATCTCGATCTTTACACGCCTAAATTTGCTTTCAGCACATGGCTGTTTAAAATTGCCACAAATAATTGCGTTGATTTTATAAGGAAAAAACAACTATCTCCTTCTCCGTTTGATCATGTCCAGGAAAGCCTCGATAATGCAACAATAAATATTCAATCCGATCTTCCCGATCCCGAGGAAGCCCTGATAAACCAGCAGAAGATAATTGCATTAAAGGAAATAGTTCAGCAGTTGAAGCCACGGTACAGGGCTTTGATAGAATTAAAATATTACAAGGAATATTCGTATGAAGAAATCTCATCGGAACTGAATCTTCCTCTTGGAACAGTGAAAACCCAGCTCTTCAGGGCCAAAACATTATTGTACAACATTCTCATAAAAACAGGGAACAGGTAAAATGCCTGAAATAAACATTCTGAGATATTTTCCTGAGATAAGTGCAGAACAAGCTGAAAAGATAAACAGTTTGAATGAGATTTATTCAGCATGGAACAGTAAGATTAATGTAATCTCAAGAAAGGACATCGACAATTTCATGATCCATCATGTTCTTCACTCCCTCGCAATTGCCAAATTTTTTTCTTTCCCGTCAGGTTCAAAAATTCTTGATGTGGGAACAGGAGGAGGTTTTCCCGGCATTCCGCTGTCTATTCTGTTTCCTGATTCTGAGTTCTCATTGCTTGACTCAATAGGAAAAAAAATAAAAGTTGTCGCATCAGTTGCCGGTGAACTTGGTCTGAAAAATGTTATTCCCCTGAATAAAAGAGTCGAAGATGAGAAAGGCTCATATAATTTTATTACAGGTAGGGCTGTAGCTGAATTCAATTCGTTTGTCAGGCTGACATTGAAAAATGTAAAAAGCCTGAAAAACAACAATAATGAAAGTGGGATAATCTGCCTTAAAGGAGGTGATCTTGAGAAGGAACTTGAAATGTACAGATCCAGAATAAGAGTCTGGAACATCAGCGATCTTTTCGAAGAGCCCTTCTTTGAAACAAAAAAGGTTGTGTATCTGCCAATTTGATTTTTTAAAAATTATGCCCCGGAGGTTTTTATATTTCAAAAAAGTACTACATTTGCAGTCTCAAAAAGAAAGTTAGACCAAATATAAACCAGAAAGATGAAAAGGACATTTCAGCCATCGAGAAGAAAGAGAACTAATAAGCATGGTTTCAGGGAAAGAATGTCAACACCGAATGGAAGAAGAGTTCTCGCTGCCCGCAGGGCAAAAGGAAGGAAAAGACTGACTGTCTCAAGCCAGCTTAGACTTAAGGCTTAATAAAGTATACATAAGATTGCTGAAGGTGCTTCTCACAGGCACCTTTTTTTATTTGGTGAATCGGTTTATGCAACCACTATATTGATCCCTTCATTTATTATCTTTACGTCATGAATATTCTTGCGGACCACATCAGGGATCAAAATCTAAAACCGATAGCTGATAAAGTGATGTCAGGCAAGCGAATATCCCCTGACGAAGGATTGACGCTCTATAAAGACGCTTCGCTCTCCCTCCTCGGGATGCTTGCCACCTTTGTACGTTCAAAGCTTAACGGGAACAGGGCTTTCTTTAATAACAACTTTCATATTGAACCTACAAACAAATGCATATATAATTGCAGGTTCTGTTCATATCATAAAAGAGATGGCGACCCTGAAAGCTGGGAATACAGTATCGAGGATATGCTGAATACAGTAAGGAGTTTCGATCAGAAACCTGTAACAGAAGTTCATATTGTCGGTGGTGTGCATCCCGTACATGACCTGTATTACTGGGGCGACCTGCTCAGAAGGATCAAAGAATACCGGCCCGGCCTTCATATAAAGGCGTTTTCTGCCGTTGAACTTGAGTACATGATAAAAAAAGCCGATCTTTCGATCGATGATGGTATCAGATATCTAAAATTTTGCGGCCTTGATTCAATTCCGGGCGGGGGAGCCGAGATATTTGATGAGGAGCTGAGACGGATTATTTGTCCCGAAAAAACATCCTCTGAAAACTGGCTGAAGATTCACAAGGCTGTACATAATGCAGGAATACCATCAAATGCAACAATGCTTTACGGGCATATAGAAAACTACTCTCATCGTATCGATCATCTTGAGAGGTTAAGGCAGCTTCAGGATACGACATCAGGTTTTAATGCGTTTATACCGTTAAAGTACAGGAAAGAAAACAACAGCATGTCGCAAATAGGTGAAGTCACCCTGCTTGAAGATCTGAGGAATTATGCGGTTTCCAGAATATATCTTGATAATTTCCCCCATCTGAAGGCTTACTGGCCTATGATTGGCAAAGATGGAGCTCAAATCTCACTTTCCTTTGGAGCCGATGATATGGATGGAACAATCGATGATACAACAAGGATATATACAATGGCCGGATCAGACGAAAAGCCTGCAATGTCGACAAGTGAGATATGCAAGCTTATAAGTGATGCCCGCTTCAAACCTGTAGAAAGGGACTCGCTTTATAATGCCGTTAAAGAATGGTAATTCCGTAATAATTTTTATCCTTACATTTACGTTATATAATAATGTCGGAGTTTTAACCTATGAGTTTAAAGAAATTTATTTTTAGCAAAATATTCCTTAAAAACCTGGGATTGGCAGTTGTGATTGCCGTAGGGTCGGTAATGCTGCTGCTGATCTGGCTGAACTTTTATACAAGGCACGGACAATCACGTCCGGTTCCTGATTTCTATGCACTGAATATTGAGCAGGCCCGGTCTCTCGCGCGCAAAAGCAAGCTGAGATTCCAGATCATTGATTCAATCTATACAAGCCAGGTGCCCAGAGGCTGTGTGGCGGAACAAAATCCGAAACCGGGTTTCAGGGTCAAAAAGTGGAGAAATGTTACTGTAACAATAAATGCATTCAGGCCAGAAATGGTTGCAATGCCCAATCTTGTGGATCTATCGCTCCGCCAGGCTTCAAAGGTACTTGAAAGTTCCGGCCTTCAGATGGGACAAAGAAGGTATAAACCTGATATTTCAATTGATTTCGTTCTCGAACAACGCTATAACGGAAGACAAATAGAGCCGGGAGATTCAATTCAAAAGGGTTCTTCAATAGATCTAATACTCGGAAAAGGGTTAAGCAATCAACGTACATCTATTCCTGATCTTGTTGGCCTGGCGCTTAATCCGGCCAAGACAAGGATAATGGAATCTTCCCTTGTACTTGGAACCTTTGTTTATGACAAAACAATAAATAGCAGCTCTGACAGTATCCGGGCATTTGTGTATAAACAGAACCCGGAATATCGTGTGGGAGCAACAATACCGCTTGGTTCTGATATATATCTCTGGCTTACAACCGACACAGCCAGGCTCGCATCAGAACCTGCAGCAGAAGTGAACGACACAACATCCTCAGGGGATGTTTCAAGTCTGAATTAACAGATGATCCGGAGGGCAGTCCTATATCTTGCACTTATTGTATCAAGCCTGGCGAAAACTTATTCCCAGGAAGTTATTAGCGGATTACAGATCAACACTCAGTTAAAAAGCTCATTTGAAGATTACCGCTCTTCAAAGAATCTGGCTATTGATACTGTGACTCTGCCTTTATTTGATGATTTTTCAGGGAACTCTGTTTTTCCCGATACAAGAATCTGGGACGATGCAAATGTGCTCATCAACAACACCTATTCGGAAAAACAAATTACTAAAGGCATCGCCACATTCGATGCTCTCGATTACAAAGGAAATCTTTACGAAACTGCAAACTCAGCCGGATTTATTGCCGACATGCTTACATCAAAACCTGTAGACCTCAATTACTCGCAATCTGCAGGAATATGGTTAAGCTTCCTGTTTGAAGCGGGAGGACTTTCAGATTTCCCTGAAACAGCAGATAGTCTCACACTACAATTTTACTCCCCGGAAGATAATACATGGTACTCGGTATGGAGATCGGCAGGAAAGGAGAATAACGGGTTCAAAACAGTAACTATACCAATTACAAACCCACGCTGGCTGAAAAGGAATTTTCGTTTCAGATTCACTAATTATTCCAGCCTGTCATCAACTATAAATGATCCTGCAATGGCAGGAAATTGTGATATATGGAATCTCGACTACGTTTATCTCAATATAAACAGGAATGAAGGAGACACTGTATACAATGACGTTGCTTTCACAAAACCTGTAAGATCGCTTCTGAAGCGGTACGAATCAATGCCGTGGAAGCAGTTTAAACAGATCTACCTGCAGGAAATGGGATCGTTTATACCCGTCCATTACAGGAATAATGATGTCATCGTGCGAAATGTAACCCGTGATTTTGAGATTTTTGATGTCCACAATAGAGTTCAGTCTCATGCTTTTACTGCAGGAGCAATTAATGTCTCCCCCCAGACTGACATAGATTATAATGCCAATCTCGTCTATACATTCAACTCCGACAATCCCGATTCGGCATTATTCAGGATTAAGTGTACGCTTAAAACTGATGAATTCGATCCGAAGAGTAATGATACAATAACGTATAACCAGGTTTTCAGCAATTATTTCGCATTTGATGATGGTTCCTCGGAAGGAGGTTATGGTATAAACGGTCTCGGTTCGAGAAATGCAATGTTTGCAGGCAGATTCACATCTTTCATGCCAGATACATTGAGAGCCGTCGCTATCTGTTTTAACGACAGCTATGCGAATGCAAATAAAAGAGCCCTTGATATCATGATATGGAATGATAATAACGGAGTTCCCGGTGATGTCCTGTACAGCAAAGAGGATATGATGGTAGAGAATGGTTCAGCTATTAACGGCTTCTATAACTATAGTATACCCGGAGGGGTAAGAGTCAATGGTATATTTTATGTTGGCTGGAAACAAAGATCTGAGACATTTCTGAACGCAGGATACGATATAAACACACCTGATAAAGATCGTCAGTTTTACTGGCTGAATGGTTCCTGGAACAAATCGCAGGTGGCCGGCACTGTAATGATAAGGCCTGTCCTGGGTCTGCCAATTATCACTGGGATCAGCGATAATGTAAAAAAAGATCCTGACCAGATCAGGGTTTGGCCGAATCCGGCCAGCGATTACATCAGAATAGATGCAAATGAATTTCCTTATACATCATCGGTTTATATAAGTGTTTTTGATATTGCCGGTCGGGAATTATTGAAGGTTCCATATAGTGAGGTCATTGATATTTCATCCCTCCCGGATGGAATGTATATTATTGTGACGCGTGTGAATGGAAGGAGGACCGGTTTTACGAGGTTGATAAAATCAAAATAAATAAGATGGAAGAAGAAGAGCTTGTCGAACAACAGGAAATGTTTGAGCATTACAGGTTCAGGGCAGATCCGGGACAATCGTTGTTAAGGATAGACAGGTTTCTTACTGACAGGCTTGAAAACACATCGAGAACGAGGATTCAGAATGCAGCAAATGCCGGATGCATTCTTGTAAACAACAATCCGGTTAAGCCAAATTACAGGATAAAACCCGGTGACATTGTCCAGGTTGTTTTGCCCACGCCTCCCAGGGAGATAGAGCTTATTCCACAGGATATTCCGATTAACATAGTTTATGAAGATGATGATCTTGTTGTTGTAAACAAGGAGCCCGGCATGGTTGTGCACCCTGGCTATGGAAACTATACTGGCACTCTTGTAAATGCACTCATGTGGCATTTTAGGGATCTTCCATTGTTCAAAACAGGAGAAAGCAGACCGGGACTTGTTCACAGGATCGATAAGAATACATCGGGAATTCTTGTTGTTGCAAAAAATGAACCTGCGCTCTACAAGCTCTCAAAACAGTTCTATGACCGTACAACAGACAGGAAGTATATCGCCCTTATTTGGGGTGTTCCCGATCCTCCTGCCGGAACGATCAGAGGGAATGTGGGCAGGAGCATACGCGACAGGAAAGTTATGCAGGTATTTCCTGAAGGAAATGAAGGCAAGCCTGCAATCACTCATTACAGGGTTATCGAAGACTTTGGTTATACATCAGTAATAGAATGTAAGCTTGAAACCGGCAGGACTCACCAGATAAGGGTTCACCTGAGTTACGTGAAGCATCCTCTCTTTAATGATGAAGAGTATGGAGGGGACAGAATACTGAAAGGCACAACATTCTCAAAGTACCAGCAGTTTATAAAGAATTGCTTTAATATACTGCCCAGGCAGGCGCTTCATGCAAAATCACTTGCTTTTAATCATCCTGTAACAGGAAAAATAATGTCATTCGATTCAGAACTTCCTGACGATATGATTAGGGTAATAACGAAATGGAGAGATTATGTTGCCGGAAGGGCAATAGAGTAGCCGTTACCAGGAACCTCTTGCTCCTCCCCCTCCAAAGCTTCCGCCTCCGAAACCTCCGAAACCCCCGCCTCCACCACCAGAGAATCCTCCCCAGCTTCCGCCATGTGATCTACCTCCTGATCCGAGCATACTCATAAGGAGCCAGAAAGGAAGATTACTTCCGGACGTTATACGCCTGTTCTTCCCGCCTCTCCCGCCTCTTGAGAAGATCATTACAATGATTATTATAAATATAATAACAAAGATCCCGGGCATATCTTTTTTAGAGTTGCGTGACGCTCTCTGTCCGTACTGATCTGCAGTAAACTCACCTCCTGCAAGCGACATCAGTGTGCTTGTCGCTTTGTCTATGCCTTTGTAATAATCTCCATTCCTGAAAGAAGGAAGCATTTCATTATCAATTATCTGTGCCGCCGTAATATCAGGGATGACGCCTTCAAGACCATAACCCTGCGCAATAAATACTTCCCCGTTTG
Source organism: Bacteroidales bacterium (assembly GCA_036261265.1). Lineage (GTDB taxonomy): Bacteria > Bacteroidota > Bacteroidia > Bacteroidales > VadinHA17 > LD21. The sequence continues at coordinate 16,614 of DATALC010000092.1, read as the reverse complement.
AATCAGATGTTTTTGGCTTTATAAGAACGAGTATTCCATTATTGAGTCCTTTCTGTCCTATGCCCCATTTTTCAGCAAGACGTTGTGAATAGTCGGCAATATCATACCCATCCAGAGACTTAACTGAAATTACTGCAATCTGTGTTGAAGTCGAATCATTGAAAGCAACGAGCTTCTGTTCCAGTGTATTTGTTTCCTGGCGACTCAGAATACCGGCAAAATCATTAACAAGCCTTGCAGGGACTGGTTTATCTGGTATATCCTGGGAGAATGAAGGATATGTAAAAAGTAGAAGCAGAGCAATAAGAAAGCGCGTCTTCTTCATATTTGTGTTTTTGTGAGTTTTCATGCCTTGTCTCCTTCTTCTTTGCCAAATGAGATATCGTCTGAGAGCTCATTCACATCTTCCTTAAGATATGGAAAATGTTTCTGAAGCTGTTTCCCGGCAAGAAGAATGCCTTCTGTCAGCCCTTCTGTAAATTTTCCTTCCTTGAAATTTCTTGTAAGCAACTCGCTGATACAATCCCAGAATCCTTCAGGCACTTTAGAATTAATACCTGCATCGCCAATGATTGCAAATTTCCTGTCTTTAACTGCCAGGTAGAACAGCACTCCGTTTCTCTCGGCAGTTTTCTCCATTCCGAGCTTTTTAAACATCCATGCCGCCCTGTCGAGTACATCCTCTTTGCAGGTCGTATCAATATGAAGACGTATTTCGCCGGAAGTGTCCTTCTCGGCATGCTTTATTGAAGAAAGCAGCTTTTCCTGTTCTTCAGCGCTGAAGAAAGATGAGGCATTCATTATATTAACGGGTTAGAATTTTACTTCAGGAGCCTTATCAGCGCCTTCCATTGCTTCAAAATACGGTTTGGATTCAAAGCCAAACATGCCTGCGAGGAAGTTTTGTGGAAATCTCCTTATGTATGTATTGTAGCTTTTAGCTACTTCATTGAACTTTCTTCTTTCAACAGAGATCCTGTTCTCTGTTCCTTCAAGCTCAACCTGTAGATCTCTGAAATTCTGTGTTGCCCTTAATTCCGGATATTTCTCAACTACTACCATCAATCTGCCAAGAGCCGATGATAAGTCGCCCTGTGCCTGTTGAAACTGTTGCAATGCTTCAGGAGTCATATTCTGGGGATCAACTTTAACCTGTGTTGCTTTAGCACGGGCTTCTATAACCTGTGTAAGGGTTGTCTGCTCAAAGTTGGCAGCTCCTTTAACTGTATTCACGAAGTTGGGAATCAGATCAGCCCTCCTCTGGTACTGTGTTTCAACATTGCCCCACTGGCTTGTTACTGTTTCCTGCATTGTAACCATACCGTTATAAACCCTGGAACCCCAGACGAAGATTAAAATCACAAGAAAAACAACTATTATTATTGGAACAAGACAACCTTTTTTCATGGTGATAAAGTTTAAATTTTCTCAAAGTTAATGATTAATGACTAATTTTGAACCCAAACAGGATAATAATGAAAACCATTGCGATTGCTGCCGGTGGAGACTCGTCAGAATTCGGTATATCGATGAAAAGCGCCGGTGAAGTTTTTAATATTCTTTCAAAAAACTATAATCCGTACGTTATTTTGATCCGCGGATCCAACTGGTACTGGGAAGATTCAAAAGGAAGATATCATAATATTGACAAAAATGATTTCAGTCTGAAAATCGATGGTACAAAGATTAGATTCGATGGTGTTTTCATAGCCATTCACGGCACTCCGGGCGAGAACGGACTTCTTCAGGGATATTTCGATATGCTTAAGATCCCTTATTCAAGCTGCGGCGCTTTCAGTTCGGCTCTTACATTCAACAAACAAGCCTGTAAGCTTTTCCTGAAAGAATATAAAATCACAATGGCAGATGCAATGCTAATCAGGAAAGGAGAACCTTTTGATCCTTCAGCAATAATCGGGCAAACCGGTTTACCATGCTTTGTCAAACCAAATGACAGCGGTTCGAGCTTTGGTGTAACAAAGGTAAAAAAGAAAGAGGAGCTTATTCCGGCTCTTGAAGTAGCTTTCAGGGAAAGTAATGAAGCGCTGATTGAAAGCTACCTGAACGGCAGGGAAGTCGCCTGTGGTGTTTTGAAGACAAAAAACAGGACTCTCGTTCTTCCTGTTACTGAGATCATAAGCAAAAATGAATTCTTTGATTACGAGGCAAAATACACACCCGGGAAATCCGATGAGATAACACCGGCCCAGCTCCCGTGCACAACAGGCGATGAAGTACAGCGACTCAGCTTAAAGATCTATGAGCTCCTTGGATGTCACGGAATTGTAAGAGTTGACTTCATAATCGTTGATAATAAGCCATATTTCCTGGAAATAAACACTGTTCCCGGGCTTACAAGGGAAAGCATCGTCCCTAAACAGGCAGCAGCTTACGGGATCAGCCTTGAAGAACTCTTTACGATTGTTGTTGAAGATATGGTATAGTTTGTAAAGTCTCTAAAGTTTGTAAAGTCTGTAAAGTCGAAAGTCTGTAAAGTCGAAAGTCTGTAAAGTCGAAAGTCTGTAAAGTCAAAAGTCTGTAAAGTCTTTAGGCTTTATAAACTAAGGACTTTATGAACTTTAAGGACTTTATGAACTTTAAAGACTTTAAGGACTTATTTTCCTTTCGCCATTTTCAAGGCGCTGGTAGTAGTGTAGTATTTCGTTATCATCGCAGGCACTTCCCAATCAGGCATCTTTCCTGATTTCAGGTAACCAAGATATTTAGTCATGACCTGGCCGAAATGTTCCTCATGGGATACCCTGTATTTGCCCGGGAAACTTAATCTTAGCGACTTACCTGTTTGTGCAAACGTAATGCTGTCATAAGGCAGGCTTGCAAGGGCATTCGCAAGCTTTTTCGAAAACATCTCAGAGTTTTCTTTTATATTTTCGATATACAAAGTAGGAACATATTTCTCATCAGGACCTTGTTTAATTACAAGATCGCAATTTGTTCCTCTCATAATTGAATAATGAGTATCTCCTGCGCCGGCCGGTGGCATGAAATGCCATTCAACTGATACTTTTGCAAAAACATCCTTAATTTTATAAATCATCTCTCCGTTTGCGAACACATTAAGCTTTCCGTCTTTCACATCCTTCATAAGGAAATCAGGATATGAATCAGATCCTGTCACATTCTTAAAATCTTCGGCTGAAAGCTGTGTTGGCCATCTTCTTGCAGAGATCATTGTAACATCGGAAGGATTGAGAATCTGTTCCGGGAAACACTCCCACTGAACAAGATCAACAAGATGGGTTGTCACATCAACTATTCCTTCACCCTGCTGTTCAACATCGAAATACCACACAGGTCTTTTAAGAGGAATGCCTGATACAAGCTTTGAAAAATGGTGAACGCTGATTTTTGAAACCGCCGGTTCCTGGCGGGTGCCTTTCTGCAAAGTGCCAAATACTTCAGTATTCAGTGAGAGAAGCTTCTGAAGTATTGTTGTGATCTCATATCTTTCCGTCATGATATCATAGAGCAGGACACCTTTTTCCGAAGCAGTTTTAAATGCAGCCTCCAGCGCCGGGAAATCCTCAGGTTTGATTATCATTGGTTTATCTGAGAGTACATTCAGACCGACATTTACCGACTTTATTATATATTCTGCTTTTTTACCGTTATTTCCCGAGAGCACAACTACATTCCCCGCATTTTCCTGAAGCATTTTTTCGAAAAAATCAGGACCAGTATAGACTATCTCATTCCATGAAGCAGGATTTTCAGCTCTTGTGTTATATGCTTTAATTCTTTCAAGGTGTTGTTGTACATCAGGCCCCTCGGGAGCATAAACATTGACATCAGGAGATACTCCCTCATACATAGTTTTCTGAACCAGTGCGGCATGAAAATGGCCGGGATCGACAGTGATGAGCCTTACAACTGATGAATCGGCTTTGTTTTCATTCTTTCCGGACTCTTGTCCGCAGGAAATCATCATCACCGGGATAATAAGCAACAAAAAATTTTTCATTGTTCGAAAGTTTTTTGCCTCTCTTCATCGATTGAATCGCATGTTGTGACAAGATTCCTGTCACCGTAACCATCATCAACGCGGCTGACTGATGGCCAGAATTTATTCTCAACGATCCATTTCAGCGGGAAGGCAGCTTTCTGTCTTGAATATTTATGATTCCATTCATCTGAGGTAAGAACGTTTACTGTATGCGGTGCATTATGGAGAGCATTATCTTCCCTGTCGGCTTTCCCTTCTTTTATTTCGCTGATCTCATGCCATATTGATTTCAGGGCAGCTATAAATTTGTCAAGCTCCTGTAATGACTCCGACTCTGTAGGCTCAACCATCAGAGTACCATGAACCGGGAATGACAATGTCGGGGCGTGAAAACCATAATCCATAAGCCTTTTAGCTATATCTGATTCGGTTATCCCTGTTTCTGCCTTGAAATTCCGGCAATCAAGAATCATCTCATGAGCTACGAAACCTTCCGCGCCTGTATATAATGTCTGATAGAAACCTTTAAGAGATGCTGCAATATAATTAGCGTTAAGTATTGCATATTTAGTTGCTTTCACAAGGCCTGCAGCGCCCATCATCATAATGTAGGCGTGTGAAATTGTTAACACATGGCCGCTGCCGAACGGCGCTGCTGAAACGGCTGTTGTTGCATGACTTCCGCCTGTTTTTATTACAGGATGCGATGGAAGGAATTCTGACAGCTTATCATTAACGAGAATGGGGCCAACACCTGGTCCGCCACCGCCATGAGGAATTGCAAACGTCTTATGAAGATTAAGATGACAAACATCGGCTCCGATGTGCCCCGGGTTTGTGAGACCAACCTGTGCGTTCATATTAGCGCCATCCATATATACAAGCCCTCCGTTATCGTGAATGGCTTCTGTCATTTCGATAACATCTGATTCAAATACCCCGTGTGTCGACGGATACGTTATCATAAAACCGGCAAGGTTATCCCTGTTTTCTTCTGCTTTCTTCTTAAGATCGTCGAGACAGATATTGCCTTTACCATCACAGTCGATAACGATAATGTCCATACCTGCCATAGCAGCGCTTGCAGGATTAGTTCCATGGGCGGAGGAGGGAATAAGAATAACCTTGCGGTTTTCTTCTCCCCGTGTCCGGTGATATTCCCGGATCATCATCAAACCTGTGTATTCACCGGCAGCGCCTGAATTGGGTTGGAATGAAACAGCCGAAAAGCCTGTGATCTCTTTTAATGCTTCCCCAAGCTCATCAATTATCTGGTAATAACCTTTCGCCTGTTCTTTAGGCACAAAAGGATGAATATTGCCAAACTCAGGCCAGCTCATTGCGAACATTGAAGTGGCAGGATTCAGCTTCATTGTGCAGGAACCCAGAGAGATCATGCTGTGAGTCAGGGAAAAATCTTTCCTCTCAAGCATCTTAATATATCGCATCATTTCGGTTTCGCTGTGATACCTGCTAAAAGCGCCCTGTTTCAGGAATTCCGATTTGCGTATGAATTTATCTTCAAGAATTTGGCAATCGCAGAAGTTGATTATTCTCTTTCCTCTTTTCCCTGCAGCTTTTGCAAAGATCTCATTGATTGTGCTTATCTCTTTGAAAGTAGTTATCTCATCAGTGCTTATAATTATCGTATTATCGTCAGGATAATAGAAATTCATTTCAGCTTCTGTAGCAAGTCGTCTTATATTAGCGGCAATTACATGGCCGGGGATTATCTTCAATGTATCGAAGAACATCGAATTGACCTGCTTATAACCAAGCTCTTTGAGCATCCAGTTGATCGTGCAGGCTGATTTATGAATATGAGTTGCAATGTTCTTCAGACCTTCGGGGCCATGATACTGTGCATACATTCCCGACATTGTGGCAAGCAACGCCTGGGCAGTACAGATATTTGAAGTGGCGCGTTCTCTCTTTATGTGTTGCTCTCTTGTCTGGAGAGCCATTCTCAATGCCCTGTTACCCTGTGAATCTATTGAGACACCAATTATTCTACCGGGCATGCTTCTCTTGAGATCGTTCCGTGTTGCGAAATAGCCTGCATGCGGACCGCCAAAACTCATAGGCAAGCCCATCCTCTGGTTCGATCCGACAACTATATCTGCACCCCATTCCCCCGGAGGGGTAAGTAATGCAAGGCTCATAAGATCTGCCGCAACTGCAACAAGTATCCCGGCTGAATGGGCCATTGCAGTAAATGAGCTATAATCCCTTACCTGCCCTGATGCGGCAGGATACTGCACGATTGCGCCGAAGTAGCTTTCGTCAAATTTAGCCTTTGTGTACTGACCGGTAATAAGTTCAATCCCGAGAGGACCGGATCTTGTTGTTATAACGTCGAGAGTCTGCGGAAAAACATCCTCATCAACAAAGAGCTTATTTGCACCGGCTTTTACGGCGGCCCTGGATCTGGCGTTGTACATCATTATCATTGCCTCAGCAGCAGAAGTAGCTTCATCAAGAAGAGACGCATTTGCAATTTCCATTCCTGTAAGGGAGGTGATCATTGTCTGGAAATTCAGAAGAGCCTCCAGCCTTCCCTGTGAAATCTCAGCCTGGTATGGAGTATATGAAGTGTACCATGCTGGATTTTCGAGCACATTCCTTATAATAACGGAAAGAGGAGCTACTCCATAATAACCCTGTCCGATAAACGAACGGAACATCCTGTTTTTCTGACCTATTGATTTAAGATGGTTCAGGTATTCGAATTCGCTCATTGCAGCAGGAAGCTTTAGTGGTTTTTCAAGACGTATTGCTGCCGGAATTGTTTTGTCGATCAATTGATCTATTGTTTTTACCCCAATAGCCTTAAGCATTCCAGGCAGATCCTGATCGCGTGGACCGATATGACGATGTACAAACAAATCAGATGACATATATTTATGTTTAATAATGTTTATATTATTTCTAAAAATCAAGGATTTAAACGTCCGGCTGCAAAATTAAAAGAAATATTATGAGAAAAAGGGATTAAATCTCATTTCTGAAATAATATCAGTTTTATCACCGTGACCCGGGTAAACAATTGTATCAGGAGGTAACGAAAACAGCTTTGCTTTAATACTCCTCACAAGAGTGTCATGGTTGCCACCCGGCAGATCTGAACGGCCGATGTTTCCAGCAAACAAAGCATCGCCTGTAAATACACATCCTTCACTTTCGCAATAATATGCAAGACTTCCTGATGTGTGCCCCGGCACATGGAGAGCTTTAAACGTCAGATTACCTAATGAAACTGTTCCGCCGTCTTCAAGATAACCTTCCGGCTCAGGAGGAGTCTCCATTTTAAGTCCAAAAAGAAGCGCATCCTGAATAGCTCTTTCACGGTTCATTTCGTCAAGGGTGTGGCACCATGTCCGAAGATTATATTTTTCAAGCATAAATCCGTTCCCGAATATATGATCGAGATGCATGTGTGTATTTAGAAGCAGTCCAGGGATTAATTTTTTCTTATCCAGGAATTTCTCAAATTCTTCAAATTCTTTCCGACTATAACAGCCACAGTCAATTACAGCACATGTACCTGATATGCCTTCGACAATATAAGTATTGACCATTATGGGAGAGAAAACAAGTTTGTGGATTATCATTTTATTTACCGTTTACAGTACCTTTAAGCATTGGAACGAACACGAAGTGGCCATGTTCAGATTTATCAAAACTATCCTCACCTGTTCTGTCAACTACTGTCATTGTCTGGGAGTCTGATCCCCCGACAGGAACAACAAGCCTTCCCCCTATCTTCAGCTGCTGAAGGAGCTGATCCGGAATAAGTGGCGCAGCAGCTGTGATCAGGATTCCGTCAAATGGCCCATACTGTGGTTTCCCTTCATATCCGTCACCATAAAAGAAATTTATATTATAACCAAGCTGCGAGATGATTTCCTGAGCCCTTACAAACAGCTCCCTGTGTCTTTCAATAGTAAATACTTTTGCACCCATTTCAGCCAGAACAGCAGCCTGATAACCTGAACCCGTTCCTATCTCGAGTATCTTATCTCTCTTTTTTACTTTTAACAGTGATGATTGTACTGCGACAGTATATGGTTGGGAAATAGTCTGGCCGGATGATATCGGGAATGCCTTATCCGTATATGCGTGAACAAGAAATGCAGCATCCATGAAAAGATGCCTGGGAACAGTGTTGATTGCACGAAGCACCTCCTCATCAGTTATTCCTTTGTTCCTGAGCTCGTCAACAAGCTTTTTCCGTTTACCCTTTGCTTCGAATGAATCGTTCATACTAATAAAAAGATCAGCAAAATTAACAAAAATCACTCAGGTATCCGAGGTTGAAATATCCCGGAAGTGGATCAAGTATGAAGGTTGAACATTCTTACAGGTTTATATTCAGGTCCATCCTTGCGCAGAATGCTCTCAAACAGCACAACATGATTTACGAAAGATCTCTGGATCTCAGTGCTATGATGCTTTAGCAGAAACACTTTCAGGAGATCCCTGTCGTTTATATGTTTTATTCTGCCTATAGTAAGGTGGGGAGAAAATGGTTTCTCATCAAAGCTGAAACCACCTTCCTTCAGACTCTCTGAGATGTCGTTCTGTAATGATGCAAGTTTTTCAGACTGATAAATGCCAGCCCAGAATATTTTAGGTTCACGGATGTTCTTAAATACACCGATGCCTTTCAGTGTAAGCTCAAAACTTCCATGATTTGCGCATTTTTGTTCAAGCACTCCGATCAGGTCATTGATTTTATCATCAGGGGTATCTCCCATGAATGCCAGAGTAAGATGCATGTTTCCGGGATTAGTCCATTTAATCGATTCCTCTGCAAGTTCATCCTTCAGCGATGATAAGAGTTTTGAGAAATTCCTGCCGACTTCTATCTTTATACCAATAAAAATCCTTTTCATACACGTGAATTAAAGTTTTCCGTCCTCAATTTCCATCAGAATAACCTCAATCAAAGCATCGTTTCCGAAAGGATCATATTCTTCCTTCAGATTTGTGCCGAATATTCTTGCAATACCCTGCCAGAAAGCAGCTGTCAATCCGCCTCTGTAATCCTTAATAAGTTCGTATGATGTATTCTGAGTTTCCCTGTCAATCAATTTTATGAGCAGCTTGCCCTGGGTAATAGTCATATCTTTTATATCATCCTCGAACTCATTAAATACATCTTTTTCGAATTGTCTTATGTATTCACGCCTCGATCTGTCTGAATTCATTCCTGCCAGCTTTGTATTAACCTCATCCATTCGCTGCCTGACAATGACTGCATACGGATATACCTTTTTGAGGTTATAAATCAGCCGTTCATATTTCCTGTACTCGCTCCTGCGCGATTCTTCTTTGGTGGGTCTGCCGACAACTGTAACTTCCTTTATTGCTATTTCAGGGAGGATTTCCCCATTTCGTTCAACATTCTGAATGAGATAGGATCTTCCTGAGGTAGTGTCGACACTGATTGAATCAGTCTGGGCTGGCAAGTCATATAGAACTGAAAATATTAGTATCAATATAAAAGGAATGCCTCTCACTATCAGATTTTCTGCAAATGTATCAAATTACGGGCCATATAATGAAAAAGAGTTGCATATCTGATTGTTTACCCACATTAAACCCTTTCAGGGTTTTTGACATTAGTCTGGCTCACTACCCCGGATTTCATCCGGGGTTATTCACATTCAGCCGCTTCGCGGCTGGCAGTAGAAGCTATGTCGAGCATCCGAAAGCAACCCCGATAGCTCTGAAAGAGCTGAACGTGAATAACCCCCGGCGCCAGCCGGGGGCTATCATAATAACGAGAACTACAGCTCTGAAGGAGCTGAATGTGGATGCAGAATCAAATCATATTATCCCGATGATATGATTAACAATTAAGCTAATTTTGTAAAAAACGGCTCAATGACATATAAAGTAGAAGATCTTGACGATACTGAAAGGTTCAGGATCATAAGGAGGGTACCGTATAACGATCTAATGACATTTGTACTCGAATATCTTGGGAAGAGATCAGCAGTAATCATGATTTTCTGGTCTTCATGCATATTCTTTCTTATGATTGCTGTTTACATCCGCATAAACATCAACGGATTATTTCCACATTCAAAAATTATGCTTCATTCCCTGCTTGGTTTCATAGTTTTTCCTGTTCTTTCTATACCTGTTCATGAGAGCCTGCATGTTATCCCATATTATCTCTCCGGTGCACGGGATATAAGGGCGGGGATGGATCTGAGGCAATTCTTCTTTTATGTAACGGCACACAGGTATGTCGCAAAACCTCGTGAATTTAAGATTGTCGCCTCTTTCCCGTACCAGGTTATCAGCCTGGCAACTATCATCCTTATCTATTTTGTTCCGGGATTATGGAAATGGAGTTTAGCGGGTTTCTTATTCGCTCATGCAACAATGTGTGCAGGTGATTTTGCGCTACTTAATTTCTATTTCATGAACAGGGATAAGGAGATTTATACCTGGGACGATGCAGATAAAAAAGAAGCATACTTTTATGAAAAGCTGGCTTGATTATTAAAACCATCTTTTCAATGTGGCTTTCTGACAATGATTACACAATGAAAATTGTTCTCATAAAAATCCCTCTTTTTTTGTAAATTTTGAAGTTTTTAAAATCAAGCTGTAAATGAAAAAGATAACCTCTGGCTTCCTGTTTCTTTTCTTCACAATCTCAGTCCTTTACTGTCAGATCAGCCATGATGATATTGAAAAAATTGATAAAACTGTTATAAGGGCCTTCAATACATTTCATCCTGCAGGACTTGCGGTTGCAGTTGTAAAGGATGAGCAGGTTATTTATCATAATGGTCTCGGTTTCAGCAATGCAGAAAGGAAAGAGCTTGTTAAAACAACATCGCTATTCAATATTGCATCGTGCACAAAAGCTTTCACTGCCGCGTCGGTGGCAATGCTTGTTGATGAAGGAAAACTTAAATGGACAGATAAGGTAACCGATTACTTTCCGGAATTTCGCCTGGCTGATGACTACATTACCCGTGAGCTGACTGTTGAAGATCTCCTGTGTCACAGATCAGGGCTGGGAACATTTTTTGGCGATCTGCTCTGGTACAATACCGATTACTCCGATGAAGAGGTCATGAGACGTATCAGGTATGAACCGATCACACGAAGATTTGGAATTCAGTATGGTTACCAGAATGTAATGTTCCTTGTTGCAGGAAAGCTTATTGAAAAAGTCTCAGGCCAGACGTGGTCAGAGTTCGTAACCGCAAGGATATTTAATCCACTTGGAATGAACCAGACAAAACCATCAAATGATGATCTCGGGAAAGACCAGGATATCGCTCTTGGTCATTTAGGCTTGAAACCTCTTGATATTTACGATTTCAATGCTGCAAAATCAGCTGCGGGAATCTACTCAAGTGCGGATGAGCTGAGCATCTGGACAATACTGATGCTTAATAAAGGAATATATAAAGGCGCCCGGTTAGTATCCGAAAGTTCGCTTGCAAGGATCATGGAGCCTCACACTATAATCGGAGCATCTGAAAATCAGAAGCAGCATGGCATAAATTTCTATACCTATGGCATGGGTTGGTTCATCTCGGATTATAACGGCAGAAAGATAGTTGAACATGACGGAGGGATGCCGGGATATATAAGCAAAGTACTCCTTGTACCTTCTGAAAAAATATCAATTATAATACTGAATAACGGCAATGACTTTTTTATTAATAGTGCGATCAGGGGCGATCTCCTCGACATACTTGTAAAAGGGAATGACTTTGACTGGATTTCGGAGTACTCCGGAATTAAAGAAGCTTATGATGAATCAGAAGAAAAGGATAATTTAGAAAGAATAAATGCACGGGTGACAGGTACAGAATCTTCGCACAAATTAGCTGATTATGCGGGAATTTACAGGGATAAAAGCTATGGCGATGCTGAAGTGAAATTTACAGGAGACAGGCTGATACTGACATTTCTGCCTGCAAAGACTGTTTTCACAGGCGACCTCGAACACTGGCACTACGATACCTGGAAAGTTGTTTTCAAAGATGAATATCTGACTTTCGGTCTTATCACTTTCAGCTTTGACGAAGCAGGAAAATCTTCTGGATTCAAAATTGATCTGCCAAGCTCTGATTTCCATTTCTGGAATCTCGATTTCAGAAAAATAAAATAGTAGCTAATAAAAACTACTGTTAAATTTTTAACAATTAATACAACTTAATGTAATTAAATCTACCTATGAAGAAACCTTTACTTATTATCATGCTTGCCATGATAGTTCATCTTTCAGGATTTTCTCAGAAGAAGATCATCAACCTTCCCGATATTCAGGGATATGTAACATTGAAGTGCGATTTTCATATTCATACAATCTTTTCAGACGGAGATGTATGGCCGACTGTACGGATAAATGAAGCAATACGCGACGGCCTGGATGCAATTGCAATTGCAGATCACCTTGAATACACACCAAAAAAAGATTTCATTCCTGTTGATTTTAATGCAGCCTGGAAAATTTGCGAAAATTATGCCCGCGAGAGGAACTTCATACTTGTGCACGGCGCTGAGATAACAAGAAAAATGCCCCCGGGACATTTCAATGCACTGTTCATCAATGATGCAAACCTCATAGCAAAAGACTCGGTCTGGGATTCATTTGAAGCCGCAATTAAGCAGGGCGCCTTCATACAATGGAATCACCCCGGATGGAAGTCCCAGCAACCTGACGGTATTCCAAGGATGTACGATATTCACAGAAAACTCATCGCGAATGGATGGCTTCATGCGATTGAATTCTTCAATGATTCGGAATATTATCCTCTTGTTTTCAGGTTCTGTGAAGAAAATAATCTGGCTCTCACAGGAAACAGTGATGTTCACGGCGTAATCAGCGAAATTTATAAGGGTGAGGAGAATATTCATCGTCCGATGACGCTTGTTTTTGCAAAAGAAAGAACACACGATGCCCTTAAAGAAGCAATGTTTGCAAAAAGAACGATGGTCTTTTTTACGGATAAGCTTGTTGGCCGTGAGGAATTTGCCGCTCCTTTCTTCAATGCCTGTATAAGAATCTCAAAACCGTATTTTGAGAATGAGAAGAACATATTTTTTGAGATAACAAATAATTCGGATGTTCCATTTTATCTTATCAACGGAAAAGAGAACACTCCTTCTTCGATAACTCTTGCCCCCAATGCAGTTACAAGAGTTGTGATAAGCAAAAAGGCAACCCTCCCTCTTGAATATGATGTAAGGAATGTCATTACCGGTGAGAAGAAGGTTCTGAGGGTGAAGTTGAGCTATTGAAAAACTAACTCCAGGCTTAAGGTTACTATCAGGTCGATAGGTAACCACCCCGGTCGGGGCAAAAAATTTATTGCATACCAGTTGTTTTTCGCCCCGACCACCCCTCCTTGAAAAGTAAGGGAAAACTCAGACAATTGATTATCTGTTAATTAAAACCACTGCAACAACTATGATCTATTTTTCGTGGGTTGTTCAGAGATCCTCTTTTTTAAACTTTCCCCTCCTTTCAAAGGAGGGGTGGCCAGGAATAAATTCCTCTAAAGTATGAAAAGTCAACTGCCTGGCCAGGGTGGTTAAGAGGGGAATCAGAACTCCTCCTTCCCTATTGAAATCACATCATCCTCCTTCATTATAGGCTTCATTCTGAATGAATACTCGTATTTATTCTCCAGGAGCCTGTATTGTGGATGTATTTTTGCACCCCATGAATCATCGCCACCCACACCCATCTGACCAAGATCAACATTAAGGTTGACAAGATCGCGCGGTTTGACATCAATTGTGTGAGTATTGGCTGTTATTGCATCCTTCCTGTACTGGGAAAGCTTTCCGGGCGATTCAAAATCGTCATGGATATTGTTGAGAGCGGCAAAGCATATAAGCGGATCGCCCGATATCATAATTCCCGTTCCGGAATCATCAGTAAGTGTCAGCCAGCGGGTATCTGTTTTATAACCATTTTCCTGCGGTCTTATATACGGTGTATACTGATCCGAAACAGTACTCTCATACAATCCAATGTATGCGGAGGTTTTCCTGTCGGCATAATTTTCGTGAGGCCCCCGACCCATCCATGTGAGGTTACTGTATTCCTGTGGAAGTTGCATCTGCATACCCATTCTCGGGATTTCAGGAATATTTCCAGAAACTTTTGAAAACTGGTTTTTAACAACAATATCGCCTGAGCCAAAAACTGTATATGATGATGCATATCCTGCAATCTTATGACCTTCTGTGTCGGAGATGTCGTATGTAAATGTTACAACAACCCGTCCCGGCTGAGCCTGGCTTATGTCAGCACGTGTCACTTTCATTCTCTCGCCTGCTTTTTTCCAGATACCAAGGATCCTGTCCATATTATACCCGTAATCATTATCTGTCGGAGGTCTCCAGAAATCAGGTTCAGGACCTTTTAGAAGAAGTTCTTTGCCTTTGAAATTGAATGATGCGAGCTTTCCTGATGCAAGATCGAAAACTACTGTCATGTCTTTGCCGCTTACTTCCAGCTTATCGCCCGATGAATTTGTTTTTAAAACTGCCATGGGATCGGGTATAAATGCTTTCTTCTTTTCAGTGAATGGTAATAAGAACTGTGCCGAAGCATAGACATGATTTTCAGGAACAAGGTTCCATTCTTCATTTCGTGAGAACCTGAGATTAAGGAAATACTCCGCACCAGGAACGGAGTTGATTTGAGGCATTGGTATCTGATAATCTACTGATGAGCCGGGAGCGCCTGCTGTAACAGGTATCTGACCTGATCCGACAACCTTTCCATCTGACATTACATCCCAGTCAAAGTTAAACTCCGACAGATCCGTAAAAGCATACTTATTTGTTATTTTAATAACACCCTTTTTAAGGTCGACAGGTTCAAACCCTACATATTGATAGACTTTATTAACCTCTGCCAGCCCAGGGTGTGGCGTCCGATCGGGCCACACAAGTCCGTTAAGGCAGAAATTGCCATCGCTTGGCATTCCCGGCTCTCCGAAATCGCCGCCATAGGCCCAGTATTTTTCACCACTTTCGCTTGTTTTCTGAATACCCTGGTCCACCCAGTCCCATACAAAAGCGCCCTGCAGCTTAGGATATTTCTCAATCACATCCCAGTAATCCTGCAGATTCCCTGTTGAATTACCCATTGCATGAGCATACTCGCACATTATCAATGGCCTGTCGTTTTCCGGATCCTTTGCATAGGCTTCAATCTGTTCAATTCGTGCGTACATCGGGCACCAGATATCAGTATGCCGTTCAGGAGCATTTGTCTCCTTTTCGGCTCTCTCATACTGAACAGGACGGGTAACATCCCTTTCCTTGATCCATTTGTAGCCGTTCAGGAAATTATGTCCGTCGCCGGCTTCATTACCCATTGACCAGATTATTACCGAAGGATGATTCTTATCTCTTTCAACCATGCTCCTCATCCTTGCTAGATGTGCTGCAGCCCATTCAGGTTTGTCTGCCAGCGTAACATCCTTATCGTATCCTGTTCCATGAGATTCGATATCAGCTTCATCGATAAGATAAAGGCCATATTTATCACACATTTCATACCAAAGCTCCTGTTGCGGATAATGAGATGTCCTTACTGCATTAATGTTGTTGCTTTTCATCATCCTGATATCCTTCAGAATGGTCGCTTCATCAATAACATGGCCTTCGGTTTCATGATGCTCATGCATATTTGTGCCCTTCAGATACACAGGCACTCCGTTTACATGAAGCTGTGAATTGAAAATTTCAACCTTTCTGAATCCTAATTTAGAGCTGACAGATTCAATATTATTACCATTCTCATCTTTAAGACTTACCACAAGAGTATACAAAGCAGGATGTTCTGCTGACCATTTTTCGACGCCTGGCAACTGCTGAGAGAAATTTATATATGCAGATCCGTCTTTCAGTTGAGCTTCCTGCTCCTGTTTAATGATACTTACAGAATCGTCAAAGACAGATGTAACAATTGTTACTTTTTTATTCTCAGCAGCAACTGATTTAAGCGATACATCGAGCTTCAGTCTTCCATTTGTGTAATTGTCTTCAAGATCACCAATTGCATAAAAATCAGAAATATATGTCTTTGGCCTTGCATGAAGGAACACGCTCCTCTGTATACCGCTCAGCCTGAAGAAATCCTGGTCTTCAAGATAACTTCCATCAGACCATCGATATACTTCGACAGCGAGGCTGTTATTTCCATTCTTCAGGTACTTTGTGATGTTGAACTCAGCAGGAGTTTTACTATCTTCGCTATAACCGACAAGCTGTTCATTTACCCATACATAAAATGCCGAGCTTACTGCGCCGAAATGAAGAAATACTTCTTTTTCGTCCCAGCCCGATGGCACCTTGAAATAACGTTTATACGATCCTACAGGGTTCCAATCATGTGTAACATAGGGTGGTACAATATCTTCAGAGCGGCCTGTTGCCTGCTGGTCATATTTCTGATCCCTCACTCCATAAATTTCCCTGTAAAGAACAAATGGAAAAGGAATGTTTGTATAAACAGGGACATCATATCCTTTCATCTGCCAGTTCGAAGGCACATCTATCTCTTTCCAGCCGCGTGTATCGTAATCATCTTTGAAGAACCAGTAAGGTCTTTCATCTGGCGTATTTGAACAATTAAACTTCCATTT
>DATALC010000060.1:0-67912 GCA_036261265.1 Bacteroidales bacterium | reverse complement strand
AGGATATGAATACAGTATAGGCGGTGCGTACCAGTCAGGATCCACGTTCACGGGAGTTGCCCCCGGGGCCAGGAGCGTAACGGTACGGTCGTCGAGCGATAACACGTGTGTCTCCTCAGCCACAGTAGTTACTGTCAATGCTTCTCCCTGGTCACCATCAGTTCCTATTGTGGGAACAATTACCCAACCAAGTTGTAATATGACAACCGGTAGTGTAGTCCTGAATGGATTACCTGCCGGCAACTGGACTGTTTACCCGGGAGCGATAACAGGCAATACAACAAGTACAACAATATCGGGACTGGCCGCCGGAACCTATAACTTCACAGTAACCAATGCATCAGGATGTAACTCAGTGCCCTCAGACGATGTTGTTATCAATACATTACCGGCAGCACCGCTAGCGCCAACAGTTGGAATAATCAATCAACCGACATGTTCATTGCCAACAGGAAGCGTCATATTGAGAGATTTACCCGCCGGCAACTGGATTATCAATCCCGGAGCAAAAGCAGGTAACGGTACAAGTATAACATTGCCAGGATTAGCAGAGGGAACATATAACTTCACTGTTACTGATGAATCAGGCTGTGCCTCAACAGAATCAGCAGATATTGTTATTATTGCACCGCCGCTGGTTCCGGCTGCTGCAAAGGTAAGTTTCACCCAACCGACATGTACTTCAGCAACAGGTTCAATAACCGTAACAGAGCCTCTTGGAGCTTTTGAATACAGTATAGACGGAGGTGTTTATCAGTCATCTGTAACTTTTAACTCTGTCGTAGCAGGTTCACATACAATCAATACAAGAACTATATCGGACAATGTATGTGTCTCAGAGCCTAAAACATTTATAATCAATGCACAACCGGCGACACCCTCATCTCCGGTAATAAAAAAGATTACCCAGCCGACATGCGCAATTATGACAGGCAGTGTTGAGCTCGATGGACTTCCTTCAGAAAACTGGATTATTAATCCTGGTGCTAAATCAGGTAACACTACAAATACTACTATATCAGGTCTGACGCCAGGTACATATGCATTTACAGTTACCAATACTGAAGGCTGTATATCGCTGGCATCAGAGGGGGTTGTCATAAATAATCTGCCCTCAGCACCATCAGTGTCTATAAACTCTCAGATTAATGTTTCATGTAATGGTGGAAATAATGGCAGTATATCTGTCTCCGGAACGGGAGGATTACCTCCGTATTTGTTTAAACTGGAATCAGGACCATATCAGGCATCTGGCGTTTTCAATTCAATGACTCCTGGAACATACACTATAACTATACAGGATTCAAACTCATGCACTTCATCACTGCAGTCAACCATAGTAGAGCCCGTAGAATTGAAAGTTACATATATTTCTGAAGATGCTACCTGCCTTGACGTCGCTAATGGAAAAGTTACTCTGGATATCGAAGGAGGAACAGCGCCATACGATATTCTCTGGGCTGATGGGAATAATTCATTTGAAAGGAGCGATCTTTTAGCGAGTTCATACAGGGTATTAATTAAAGATGCAAATGGTTGTGTAAGTTCAATAGATGCTGAAGTTGGATTAAGTGGTTTAAGCAGCTGTCTTGAAATCCAGGAGATTATCACACCAAATAATGATGGATACTATGATACCTGGAAAATTAAAAACATTGATATGTTTCCTAATGCTGAAGTGGAAGTGTTCAACAGGTGGGGAAAGAGAGTATTCAGCACAAAGAATCTTTCAGCAAACGAGTGGGATGGAAGAATGAATGGTAAACTACTACCAACGGATTCATATCATTATATACTAATCCTTAACGATGGATCGAAGCCGATCAGAGGTGTAGTAACAATAGTAAGATAATGTATATAAGTTTGAAGAAATAAGGAATGCTGAAAATATGAGATATAAAATAATCTTTATAACCTTCATTTGTTTATGTTCCGGGACAGCTTATCCACAGCAGGTCCCAATATATAGTCAGTATATAATGAATGGTTTTTTGATTAATCCTTCTCTTGCAGGAAGAGATGGTTATACGACCATTAACCTGACCGTCAGGGAACAATGGCTTGGCATCAGGGAAAGTCCGGGTACTTATGCAGCAAGTTTCCAGACAACAATTATTCAAAACAACTTCATGTCAAGTACTGTAAGAAGACGAGTGTCCAGGCCATCAAAAAGCAGCAGAGTTGGATTAGGAGGTTATCTCTTCAACGATAATAACGGGATTATAAGACGGACAGGATTTCAGGCAGATTATGCCTATCATATTCCAACTGGAAGAAACTTAAATGGAGAACAGAGTGATTTTGCTCTTGGACTTGCAATGATTGCTTATCAGTGTGCATTGAATACTGAAAAGTTAAATTACTCTTATGAAGATGATCCATATCTGACTACATATGATAAATCAGTTTTTCTAACAGACTTCAATTTTGGTGTAAGTTATACTTCAAAAAAGTTTAATGTAGGATTTTCTATGACAAACATATTAAGAGGGAACCTTGTATTTGGGAAAAATGCTGATAACAAAACCGGGGAACTCGGTCATTATTTTATTACAGCTGGGGCTAATTACCCATTAAACAGGGAATGGAGCATAAAGCCTTCCATTTTCTTAAAATCATCTGATATGTTATTAAAATCTATCCAAATGGATCTAACTACCAGACTTTCATATCGGGATGCTTACTGGGCGGGATTATCTTATAGAACTGGTGATGCAATTATTATTTTGTTGGGATTAAAATATGACAGATTTTATTTTGGCTATGCCTATGATTTTACCCTTACAGATATGAGAAATAAGAGTATTGGATCAATGGAACTTACGATAGCTGGTAAGTTCGGCGAAAGTGCCAGAAGGTACAGATGGCTGGACTCATATTAAGAACACAATACAGAATAACTATCTGACAATACTTAACTACTTTGACAATAGAAGCACAAATGCATCTGCTGAATCATTTAATGCTAAAATCAAAGCGTTTAGGAATCAATTCAGAGGCGTAAGAAACATCCCTTTCTTCCTTTATAGACTATCAAAAATTTATGCCTGATTAATCAAATCCCCAGAATTATCGCTTGATCCCAAAAATCCCGCAGCAGAGCTGCGGGAGCAATTAGCGTTGCGGAGAGAGGGGGATTCGAACCCCCGTTCCGCCGATAGGCGAAAAACGGTTTTCGAGACCGCCGCATTCGACCACTCTGCCATCTCTCCATTGCGATAATCCAAAATATTTGGTTTTATCCTTCAAAGGCGCACAAAAATAGCAAATAAATCTGTTCTTTGCTTTGAAACAACCCAATATTCATTTTAATTTGTATCCTGTAAATCAAAACGAGAATTTATGAAAAATCTGCCCCGGATCCTGATTCTGATGATATTCAGTTCAGTGATTCTTTTCAGCTGCAAAACAAATAAATCTGAAATTGACATGAGCAATCCGTTCTTTACGGAGTATAATACACCTTTCGGTGTGCCGCCTTTCGATAAGATACAAGTAAAACATTACATGCCCGCTTTTGAAAAAGGAATGGCTGACGGAAGAGAGGAATTAAAGAAGATACTTGCAAGCAAAGATGAACCTACTTTTGAGAATACAGTTGTCCCATTTAGTGAGATGGGGCGCCTTCTGAATAAAGTCGCTTACGTTTTTTACGGTCTGTCTTCAGCTAACACGAATGATTCATTACAGAAGATTGAAGTTGAAATCTCGCCGAAACTTTCACAGTACAGCGATGAAGTAACTCTAAATCCCGATCTTTTCAGGAGAATTAAAGCAGTATATGACAACCAGTCGAGATTCAATCTGAATGATGAGCAGAAATACCTTCTTGAGAACCTTTATAAAGGGTTTGTAAGAAGCGGTGCTCTCCTGTCTCCTGAAGATCAGACAATCCTTAAAGATCTGAATCAGAAACTGTCTGTCCTTGGTGTAAATTTCAGTCAGAATGTACTTGCTGAAACAAACAAGTTCAGGCTTGTAATTGAAAACAAGGATGACCTCAAAGGATTACCGCAGAGTGTTGTTGATGGCGCTGCTGCGATGGCAAAAGCTGGAGGAATGGAAGGAAAATGGGTGTTTACGACACAGAAACCAAGTATGCTGCCTTTTCTTACATATTCCCAGAAACCTGAACTTCGTAAAACACTATATGACGCTTATCTCTTCCGTGGAAATCATAATGACAGTCTGGATAATAAAGCAAACCTGCGCGATATCGTAACTTTAAGGGCTAAAAGAGCAAAGCTTCTCGGATATAAGACTCATGCAGATCTTAATCTTGAAGACAGGATGGCAAAAACACCATCTAATGTTTATGCTCTTCTCGACCAGTTATGGACGCCTGCTCTCAGAGTGGCCGGAGAAGAACTCTCTCAGATGCAGAAAATTGCAAACAAAGAAGAAGCAGGCAAAATACAACCTTCCGACTGGTGGTATTATGCAGAAAAGCTCAGGATGCAGAAATACAATCTTGATGACAATGAACTCAGGCCTTATTTCAAGCTTGAGAATGTTCGCGAAGGCGCATTCACTGTAGCAAACAAGCTTTACGGAATAACTTTCACCCCGGTTGAAAATATTCCGCTTCCTCATCCCGATGCAAAAGCATTTGAGGTAAAAGAAGCTGATGGCAAACATCTTGCAATTCTTTACATGGACTTTTATACACGTGAAAGCAAACGCCAGGGTGCATGGTGCGGAGGTTACCGCGATCATCGCTGGGATGCAGGCAAGGAAATTGCTCCTGTTGTGACGGTTGTATGCAATTTTAATAATCCGACAGGGGAAACACCATCTCTCCTGAGCCTCGATGATGTAACAACTCTTTTCCATGAATTCGGACATGCTCTCCAGGGTATCTTTGCAGTTAATACATATAATATGGGGTATACAGCCAGGGATATCGTTGAGCTTCCTTCACAGATAATGGAACACTGGGCAATAGAACCGGAAGTATTAAAGATGTATGCAAAACATTATCAGACTGGTGAAGTAATGCCCGATGCCCTGATCAAAAAGATACAGGACAGCAAATACTTCAATACAGGTTTTGACAATGTCGAACTCCTTGCCGCATCGATGCTCGATATGGCTTATTATACTCTTGAAGATCCTGTAAACATAGACGTTGCACAGTTTGAGAAAGATTATCTGAGCAAAATAGGATTGATAAAAGAGATTGAACCAAGATACAGGAGCACATACTTCCTGCATATAATCGATGGATATGATGCCGGTTACTATGTATATACATGGGCAGCCGTTCTTGATAATGATGCATTTGAAGCATTCAGGGAAAAGGGAATCTTCGACAACGCAACTGCAACCTCTTTCCGAAAAAACATTCTTGCTCCTATGGGAATTGTTGATGCTAAACAAAGCTACATCAACTTCAGAGGACGAGATGCAGTGATTGAACCATTACTGAAAAACAGGGGATTGAATTAATTCAATTCGTGAATTAATACCAAGGACGCGGCAATATACCGCGTCTTTTTTTTATTTTCTCCCCGGGAACCTGTACCTTCTCCAGAAACCTAATGCTGTAAGAGACGTGAACCTTATTGCGTCCCTGATGAGTCTGTTTCCCATGGCAAGATGCAGTAATCTGTACAGCATTGCCGGAATGAAAATCAGGCTGATGAAGCCAGCAATTAATGTAAATAACCTCCAAATCAGATTTTCAGGATTTATGCCTGTGCTTTTAATAATGAGCATGAATATCCATGCATTGAAAGTACTGTATGCAAGCCAGAACAGGAAAGCCATTCCATGTGTTGTCTCAATTGCTTTCTGAGGGCATCTGTTCAGACATCTCATACAACTTTCGCAGGTGAGTTTCCAGTAAGGTCTCCCAGATACAAGCTTTATGGACTGCGTAGGACATTCTTTTATACAAAGTCCGCAATCATTACATTTCGAGCTTGCAATAAATGTTTTCGAAAGGAAAAATCTGCCACCGATATAATATCCTAGTGCAACAGGGCTGATAAGAATATCAACAGGGAGACTTAGTAGCCCCCTGTATACTTTTTCACCATCAAAAATTCTGTTCGCAAATTTTCTTACTATAGGTTCACATCTTCTGAATATAGATAGAACAATCTTTTGTCTTAAACCAGGGTGGAGGGGAATCCAGTTCGAAGGAAGATCGACTGGTCGAAAGCCTATACACCTGTATCCTTTAATGAACATCAAAAAGGCCGGCATCAGCTCTGCGACACCCGATAACCCCGGAAGAAAGATTTTATAAAGTTTCATTCCGGCCCTTGTGTTAAGGATAAATATATGTTTCCCTGTTTTTTTCGGAAATCCAGCAATGAACCTTAACATTATCGGGGCTGCATTAAATCCGTGTGTTGGAAATGCAAAACCAATCAGGGAATTCTCTTCAAACCCCGGAAACGTTATCTCATGAGGCTTATCTATACTGATCAGTTTAGTCTTCATTCCCCTGCAGGCAGCTTCCTCAATTATCCATTCCGATGATATTCTGGCATTTCCGGTTCCGGATATATAATATATGTACAGACTATCCCATTTACTATTTATCATTTTTTGTGAATAAAATAACAATAAATGCTAAAATATTCATATTCATTTT
The DNA here is from genome assembly GCA_036261265.1 of Bacteroidales bacterium. Lineage (GTDB taxonomy): Bacteria > Bacteroidota > Bacteroidia > Bacteroidales > VadinHA17 > LD21. The sequence continues at coordinate 61,308 of DATALC010000060.1, read as the reverse complement.
ATTTTTGTGCTACGGTTATGAAGAATTTATGTGGTATCGATGAAGATGAAATTTTCAATGAAATAAGAAAGCTTGGTTTCTCCAGAGTACATTCATTGAAAATTTGTAACGGAATATACAAAAAGGGAATCCGTTCTGTTGCAGATCTTGATATCCCGAAAAAACTAAGGATCGAACTTGCTTCTTCATCATGTATTGACATAATTCCGGTAAACGGTTCTGAAGCATCTGCAGATGGAACTATAAAATTCCTCTTTAAAAACAGGGAAAACAAAAAATATGAAACAGTATTCATTCCGGATAAGAAGAGGAGTACAGTTTGTGTTTCGAGCCAGTCGGGTTGCCGGATGGGATGTAATTTTTGCGCTACAGGGAAATATGGTTTTCACGGAAATCTCTCGGCAGGTGAAATTGTGGGCCAGGTATTAAGCATTCCACAGTACACATCCATAAATCATGTTGTTTTCATGGGAATGGGAGAGCCATTCGATAATTTTGAAAATGTGATAAAAGCCGCAGGAATAATGACTGCACAATGGGGTATGTCAATAAGCAGCAGGAATATTACAGTTTCAACAGTGGGGATCACTCCGGGCGTAAAGAGATTTCTTGATGAAACAAAATTCAACCTTACTGTAAGTTTGTTTTCTCCTTTCCAGGCAGAAAGGATGAAGATTGTGCCGGCAGAAAGAACATATCCTGTCGAAGACATTATTCGTATAATTAAATGCGCACCTCCCTCTCACAGAAGAAGACTGACGCTGTCTTATGTTATGATACAGGGTTTAAACGACAGCGATTCTCACCTTGAGGCGCTGAAGAATTTGCTGGAAGGAACGGATATCAGGATTAATCTGCTTCCTTATCATCCCGTTGGTTTTGATAGTAATACATCTTCATCTGAGGAAAGGATGCATTATTTCAAGCATAACCTGATTGTGTCAGGAATTTCTGCATCAATAAGAAAATCAAGAGGTGCAGATATCTCTGCAGCATGTGGTTTGCTCGCATCAGGATTAAAGGCAGAATGAGTGTTGCTGATTATCTGCTTTCAACAGGGTTTAGAAGCTGGAACATGTATTCATTGAGGTATCCACCGGATGTTTTTATCCAATCCTCCTTTATTCCAATCTTCTTGAATCCATTTTTTGTAAAAAGTTCAATGCTTTCACAATTATCTTCGAGGATATTGCAATAAAGCTGATGAAGCTGAAGCGTTTTAAAACAATAATCAATCAGACATTTAAGCGCCATTGAGGCGTAGCCTTTTTTTCTGTATGATTCATCAGCTAACAGAATGCCTACACCGGCTCTGTTATGAAAAGGATCATAATCAAAAAGGTCGATTGTTCCTATTGTCTTCCATTCATCAACAACGTCAATCATCAACCTTATCTGACCTGTTTCGAATATCGTTTTGTGAGAATCTTCCAGGTAACGTTTCAATGTGTACTTTGAGAAAGGAGTTAATGTATTGCTGATAACCCAATAAATGTTATTGTTCTCCCAATTATAAAGAAGCTCAAGATCTTCAGGTTCCGGAGCCCTCAGGTTTATTTTCTCATATCTCATTATTGAAAGGTTATCCTGTAAATATCTTCCTTACCGAATCCTCCTGAATCCCTGAAAGCCGAATAATAGCCGCCATCACCCGTGCTTACAGGATTAAAAAAATAATCATCATCAGGAGTGTTAACCGGATATCCGATGTTTACTGTTTTTGCCCAGCTATTCCCCTGTCTTTCAGACCGGAATAGATCGTATCCTCCTATATTATCATGGTCCTGGGAGATAAAAAATAGTGTTTTCCCTTTGTTCACAAGGAAAGGCCTGTCTTCATTGAAGCTTGTATTTATTTCAGGTCCGAGGTTAACAGGAGAACCCCATTCTCCGTTGTTTTTTTCAGACATGTAGATATCGAGGCCGCCAAATCCACCCGGTCTGTCTGAGGAAAAAAATAAATGTGTGCCATCGTCAGAGACTGAAGCCTGTGACTCCCAGTATCCGGTATTGATATTTTTATTAAGCATGGCTACTTTTGACCACGTTGTTCCATCAAAAGTGCTTATGTAAATATCGCTGTTGAAATCATCATTTCTTGAAAGAAACAGCGTCTTCCCATCGGCCGACAGGGATGATATATAGAAATCGCCGTCTGACTGGAGATCCGATGTTATATTTATAGGAGCTGACCATTTCCCGTCAATCTTCCTTGAAAACATTACTGCGTCATAGAACTTCATTGAAACCATCCATGCTATTGATTTTCCGTCTGAAGAAACTACCGGGTCAAAATCCGAGCTTTCACTATTGAATAAGGCACCCATGTTTTCTTCAGTGAACTTAACAGGATGAGCTATCTTTTCTCCTGCTTTTTCGCACACAGAGATTTCATGATTTATATAATCCTGATTTTCCTTATCATCAGGCAGGAGTGTTCCTGCATATCTCCTGTAAGTTTCAATCGCTTTGTCAAACTTATAGTTTATCCTGTATGCTTTTGCAAGATCATACAATGCATCATATGAAGCCTGAACCTGGTTTATTGTACCTTCCCTGCGTTTGGCTGACATATTGGAGACTGCTTTTTCAAGATATGTGATTGCAAGGTTCTTTCTGCCCTGGATATTCAGATAACACACCCCAATTGAATGGGCAATATTGGCATTTTCGGGTAATTTATCATAAACCTGAAGATAAAGATTAAGAGCTTCCTCGTAATCTCCGTTCAACCTGAAGTATTCTGCTTCAAGAAATTTTTCCTGAAGTTCTTTATTTTCCTGCATGAAGACAGGAGAAATGTTCAGAACCGTAAATAGAAGTATGACAATACTCTTAGTCATTGTTTGTTTTTGGTAAATGATTTTCTTTTTTCTTATTCTTTTTCCTTCTGCCTATTAACACAATAACAGTCAGGAGCGCTCCGGCAGCTATGATAAGAATCCACCATGAGAATTTCCTTTCAGGTTCGATGAGGTAACCTATCTGATCTACCGGAATATCCTTCTTTGCAATAATGTCTGAAAGCGCTTTATAGACAAGTTCTTGCGGGAATCTTGCTTTATCTTTATTTGTTAACAGGAAGTATATAAGATCCTCTGATGAATGTATATTTTCCTTATTAATGTCGAGTGATTTAAGTGACGACAGTAATGGTTCCTCAGCGACTTTTATAAGGTCATTAAGAAGCTGCGTGGCGTCTGCTCCCGGAAGATTACTTATTGATGCAAGAAGCTTTGCCAGCTCTTTCTGTGACATCCCCTGTTTTAAAGCCTCGTCTGCAAATGAAGAAAGCCAGCCTTCCCTGCGCTTTATCTGTTGCTTATCAGTGATTGAAACAGAACTACGGATTACAGGTCCGGCTTCAGAATGATCAGCGTAGGCCAGGACTTTCTCACGAAGAACTGATATTGCAGGATCTGAATCAGAAAGAATGGCAGCAGCAATTTCATTAAGATTCTCAGGAGTGATCTTTCCACCCGATTTTTCTCTTATATATTCCTGAAGGTCTGTCCATGTCTGAAGGCCTGACTCATAAATATTGATCCCGGAAAGGAGTTGTTTGATTTCTCCGGTGCTGTTTTTCTCAATGAAATCAACAGCGGCCTGGGTGAGCACATTATCCATTACAGCGACCCTCAGAGCCGCCTTGTCAACTTCATCAGCAGGTATATTCCTTTTTTCTCCTTCTTCTTTAATGAAGGATAAAACATCATCAACATTACCAAACTTATATTTTCTGAAGTCAGTTTCATTCATGAGTCTCTTTAGCTCCCCATTGCTCCTGTTTTTAAGCATCGACATAAATGTGTCAATCTGTTTCTGAGCAATTACATGACTGTATTCCGGTCTTATGAGCAATTGTTTCTCATTTTCTCTTGTAATGAACACCTCGGAAGTTGCCTTGTTGTTGAATCTGTCTGTGAGTGTGAAAACTATCCTGTTGTCACCAGGTGCAGGGGCAGTCTTGAAATTATACAGTGAATCTTTCATTGTGATATTTTCACTGTATAATAGAGAATCGCCTGCCCAATGCTCTATCCTGAGCATTGAATTCGGTTCGACTTTTACAGGGAATAATAATGAATCCCCTTTTGAGACAGTAATTGTACGGCTTGTTCCGATTGACAGATCAGCAGTAAAATCTGTCTTTGGAAGAATTGTGCCCGGAAGAACAAAGCTGTCAGAGCTGTATGTAAGGGGAAGATCTATGTCCCTTGTCATCTTCCCGATCCCATCTCCTTCATACGTAACCTTATAATTACCCTGAGGCAGTGTAAGCTCGTATTCTCCGGTTGACGGATTTGAATATACAACTACAACCTGTTCAGGATTTTTAATATTCATGGCACTGATGCGTATGCTGTCATCGAAAGCGCTCATCAGGTCAGCTGCTTTGACAAATCCTTTGACGAGAAATTTTCTTGGATGAGCATCAGAAAATATTTCGATCCTGTAAATATCCTGTTTTCCAAATCCTCCCTTTCCTTCCTTTGCAACATATCCTTCGTACCCGTCCCTTAATGGTTTGAAGAATACATCATCATCTGTTGAATTCAATGGATACCCGGCATTCAATGGCACTGACATTTTCCCATTATCAAGCAGCGTAGAATAGAAAATATCATATCCTCCCATATTGAAGTGGCCTCTTGAACTAAAGAAAAGAGTCTTGTCGTCCTGGCTCAGGAAAGGTGTTTCTTCGTTATAGGGAGTGTTGATCACTGGCCCGAGATTTTCTGCCGGTCCCCAGTTGCCTGTGCTGTCACGCCTGGAAACATAGATATCAAGTCCGCCATAAGTTCCTTTCCTGTTACTTGTAAAATACAGCTTCTTGTTATCGTGCGAAATTGTAGCGTGAGATTCCCAGTATTTTGTATTGATGTTATCATTCAGCTTCACAGGTAATGTCCATGAACCGTTCACATAATTTGAAGAGAATATAATGCCATCATAGTTAGCTGAACTGTAGAGATACAAAGTCTTACCATCCTTTGACAGCGATGTGGGAAACATGTCCCTGTCAACCTTGAACAACTCGTTCATATTCTGTGCCCCGCTCCAAACGCCATTCGATTTTACGGAATACAGGATCGCATCATAGAATGCTTCACTTCTGGCGAATATGATCATATCCTCGTTATCGGACACAACAGGATTGAACTCAGAGTTCTTCTCATTGATTGAGCTGCCAAGCAGTTTCTCCCTGATGAACAAGGGTTCTCCCATTAACACCTTTGCATTCAGGCATGACTGGATCTGAAAATTAACAATAGTCGAATCGTAAATAACCGGATTCAGATTTTTCCTGAAGAGCTTATATGTTTCAAGAGCTTTGTCTATCTGGTTATTTATCCTGTAAGCATTAGCAAGGTAATAGTAAGCATCATAAGGAGCTTTTGTTTCAGAAAACTTACCCTCCTTATATTCAGGGTTAATGCTCTTAACTGCATCTTCGAGATAGCTGACAGCTTTTTCTTTCTCGCCTGAAGTATTTATGTAACACTGACCGATACGGTATTTAAAATTCGCATTATTGGGGTATATCTTTGACAGTCGCAGATATATGGGAAGGGCTTCCTTGTAGTCTTCAAAAAGTATCCAGCTCTCTGCCTCATAGAACATGTTTTTGATCTCAAGTTTTGATTGAGAAAAAAGACTATTGCCTGCCAGAATCCAAAGCAGTCCCGGTATAAGAATAAACTTTTTGATCATATCAGGTCTGCATTTAATTGAATTGAAGGGAAAGATCATGTGTCAGATATAGTATTAACTTCTTCCTGCAAGTAAGAAAAGGGTCATCAGTCTTACTTAAACCACTAATATAGAAGAAATATTAGAAAAATGGAAAAAATTATAGCTGACGTTTTCCACTGTCACTTTTTTCCGCAATGACAGGCTGTAAAACAGATATGTTCCATTTGGACAGGAGATTATTTCAGGTCAGGAGTAAAATTCTCAAGCAGTTGCTTTACTTTCTGAAGGAATTTGCCTGCAAGAGCCCCATCTATCACCCTGTGATCGTAGCTTAGAGAGAGTATCATTATCTGACGTATGCCTATTGAGTCGCCAAGTGGACTTTCAATCACAACAGGTGTTTTTCTTACAGCGCCTGTTCCCAGAATTGCTGTCTGAGGCTGGTTAATAATGGGTGTTCCCGCAAGATTATCATAGCTGCCATAATTTGTAAGAGTGAAAGTACCTCCTGAAATCTCGTCGGGTTTAAGTTTGTTGCTTCTTGCCCTTGCAGCCAGGTCGTTGACTGCCTTTGCGAGACCTGTGATGCTTTTTTCATTTGCATTCTTAATTACAGGAACAATCAGGTTGCTGTCGGGAAGAGCAACTGCCATCCCGATGTTTATGTTTTTCTTTTTGATAATGTTTGATCCATCGACCTGTATATTCACCATCGGGATTTCATATAAAGCCCGGGCTGCCGCGTCGATAAAGAAGGGTGTCAATGTAAGCTTCTGACCTTCTTTTTCAAAGAATTTGTCTTTATATGCATTTCGCCACTCCACAAGCTTTGTGACATCAGCATCGATGAATGATGTGACATGGGCGGATGTCCTTTTCGACATTACCATGTGTTCCGAAATAAGCCTTCTTACCCTGTCCATAGGGATAACTTCATCCTCTTTCTGAGGTTTTACCTCGGGCACAGGAACCTTTTGAGGTTCCGCTTCAGGTATTTCCTGAGGTTTTATTTCAGGAACTGGTTGTTTCTGAGGTTCGATTTCTGGTACAGGTTTCTTCAGAGGCTCTTCCGGCAGAGGCTTTTTAAGAGGTTCCGGTTCCTTTTCAGCTTTACCTGATTTTTTAGATTCAGCGTAATTGAGAAAATCATCTTTTGTAATCCTGCCATCCATACCTGTGCCGACAATCCTGTCGAGCTCATCAAAACCAATTCCTTCTTTCATGGCCATGCTTCTTACGAGCGGCGTTAAAAATTTTCCGGAAGGTGTGCGGCTTTTCATTTCTTCGGAGACAGTTTCAACTTCCTTTTTCTCCTGTCTGATATTCTCAATTGTCTCCTGAACGCGTTCAATTTCCTTGTTTACTTTTGTTTCATCCGCTTTTGCATTGTCAGCCTCATTCTCAATCACCGCAAGCAGATCGCCAATTTTGGGGACAGCTCCTTCCTTAGCGACAATAGAGGCGATTTTGCCTTTTGCAGGAGAGGGTATTTCGGAATCAACTTTATCTGTGGCGACTTCGACAATAGGATCATCCTCATTTACCTGAGCGCCTTCCGAAACAAGCCATTTTGTTACTGTTGCTTCAATAACACCTTCTCCCATAGCGGGTAATAAAACATTCATTTTAGCCATTGAAAGTCATTTTTTCATGTTCAATTACTAAACAATGATAATCAGGAAATGTTTCAGCAAAGTTTTACAATCTGATTAAGCAGGGATCGACAGTAAAGTGAAGTTTTCTAACCCTGATGGTATGGACTCCTGTTGTTTAAAGCCCTTCCCAGGGTTATTTCATCGGTATATTCAAGTTCATCGCCAACTGCAACACCACGGGCAAGGGCCGATAGCATGAGATTGAATTTTCCAAGCCTTTTTGAAAGATAGAAATTTGTCGTGTCGCCCTCCATTGTTGTACTCAGGGCGAGGATGACTTCCTTTATGCATCCTCCTTTTGCTTTTTCTTCAAGACTATCTATCCTCAGATCGGAAGGACCAATTCCGTCAATCGGAGAAATGAGTCCTCCAAGCACGTGATATAATCCCCTGTATTGCCGTGTATTTTCGATTGCAATCACATCCTGAATGTTTTCAACAACACAAATTATTGATCTGTCACGCTTTTCATCGCTGCAGATGCCGCAGATTTCTGTATCCGAGATATTATGGCAGATACTGCAATAGTGAATCTCATCATGAAGTTTTATTATACTTTCACCAAAATTTCTGACGTCTTCGGGATCTCTCCTCAGTAAATTCATTACTAGCCTGAATGCTGTCTTCCTCCCAATCCCGGGCAGGGAAGCAAACTCATTCACTGCATTTTCAAGCAATTTTGAAGGGAACTCGCTATAGCTCATTTTTAAAAATCTGTCTTGCAAATTTACTCCATTTCATACTGTAATTAAAAAGGGGAAGGAATTTTTTGCAATGCCTTATTTTTGTTATCCTTGCATAAACTAATTCTAAGCTTGTTATGTCGCCTGTTTTAATTCTGAGTATTTTTCTCCTTTACACAATACTGCTTTTTACAATAACATGGATCACTTCCCGTAAAGCAAACAATGAATCATTTTTCATAGGAAATAAGGTTTCTCCATGGTTTGTGGTTGCCTATGGAATGATAGGCGCATCTCTTTCAGGTGTGACATTCATGTCGGTTCCCGGATGGGTTCAGGACACACAATTCAGTTACATGGTTGTTGTAATGGGTTATCTTGTGGGTTACGCCGTTATAGCTCTTGTCCTTTTACCTCTTTATTACAAACTCAAGCTTACATCAATATACTCCTACCTTGGACAACGCTTCGGATTCTGGTCGTATAAAACGGGAGCCGGATTCTTCATACTGTCAAGAACGCTGGGAGCTTCACTTCGTATGTTTCTGGTTATAAATGTGTTGCAAATATTTGTATTTGATGCATGGAACATCCCTTTCTGGGTGAATGTTCTGATATTCATTATTCTAATAATTGTCTATACTCTAAAAGGAGGGATAAAAACAATTATCTGGACAGACACACTTCAGACAACATTCATGCTTCTTGCTGTAATATTGTCAGTTGTCTATGTAAGCCGTGACCTGAATCTTTCTATTCCTGAACTCGTCAAAACAGTGAAGCAGAATCCTTTTTCGAAAATGTTTATAACCGAATGGCAGCATGAAAGATTCTTCCTGAAACAGTTTTTCAGCGGCATGTTCATCACGATTGTGATGACAGGGCTTGACCAGGAAATGATGCAGAAAAATCTGTCATGCAAAAACCTGAAGGAAGCGCAAAAGAACATGTTTACTTTCAGCGGTATAATTTTCTTTGTGAATTTTCTTTTCCTGTTTCTCGGCGCTATTCTCCTCATCTTTGCCAGCAGCAAAGGCATAACAACAACTGCTACAGACGATCTGTTCCCAACCGTCGCATTAAGATATCTTGGTCCGGTTGCTGGTATTATTTTCCTGATCGGGCTTATCTCGGCTGCATTCCCGAGCGCCGATGGTGCATTGACATCGCTTACAACATCAATCAGCATTGATTTTCTCAGTCTTGATAAACGCAATATCTCAGAAAAGGCCAAAACGCGTATCAGGTATACTGTACATTTATCAATTGCACTTCTTTTCTTTATAAGTGTTATTATGTTCAGTATCTTAAATGATGAGGCTGTTATTGATAAATTATTCACAATTGCCGGTTATACATACGGGCCACTTCTCGGACTTTATTCTTTCGGGATGTTCACAAAACGTGAAGTAAAAGATAAGGTAACTCCGTTTATAGCGATTCTTTCACCTGTGATCTGCTTCTTTCTTAGCAAATATTCAGTTGAATTGCTTAATGGTTATAAATTCGGATTTGAATTGTTGCTGCTTAATGGGCTCCTGACTTTTTCGGGGTTATGGGCATTCAGCCAAAAGCCAGCTTTGAATAAATAACAACGCAGGTATTTATTGAGGTACTGTAGTCATTTCCTCTTCTTCTTCAGGAGGGGGAGGAAGTATGATGACTCTTTTAGTGCGGAATGGAATATTCCAGGTCAGGAAATAGCCCAGGCCTGTACGTACCTTTTTTGATGTGTCCCCGAAACCAGGCAGATACACCATCTTCAAATCACTGTCGGTGTTGTTTTTCAGCAACACGCGTATGTTTATATTCCATCCAATACTTACATTCCTGAAAAGTTCTGCTCTTACAGATGGAGTTGCCTCAAAGAAATGTGCAATTCCCGATGTTGGCGGTACTGAAGCTTCAACCGGGCCCCACTGGTTTTCAGTCCGGAAAAGGGGAACCTCTGCCCGGTAACTTGATATACCGTAATGCAACCCGATACCTGTGAAGAATTTGCCCTGTGATTTCTTCGGCCCCATAAGGTTAAAATCCATCCCGGCTTTGAAAAAGGATCCTTTTACTGTATAGTCGTATTTTTCCTGGGAATAGTTATAATCCACATAGCCTGCTCCTGCAAACAGACTCTTCTTTTCATGGATATCTACGGAAATATTACCTTCAGTTATCAGAATATTCTTGTCAAAAAAATACTGAATTGGACCTGATACTTCAGCTGCAATCCTTACCTTGAGCGGAATATAAACCGTATCCTGGGCAGCCAGGTATGTCCTTCCTGAAATAATAAAAAGAAGACTAATAAAATATATGGATATTATCTTCATCAAGTGTTGTAACGGTACTGTTAATTATTGAAATAGAATCGATCATTTTGCCCGCTGTAAACATTATACTGTCTATATTATGATAAAATGCATATCCGCATTCACGGGAGATAAGATGAGGGTAACTGTTATGAAAGATAATAATTGTATCATCAACTCCATTTATCCTTATACTGAACGATGATGATCCGGCTGATGGATTGAGAGGTAGTTTTGCTGTTTTGATGCCCTGGACTTTTGTGTAAACAGACGTGTCTTTACCAATCAGAGATATGCTCAGGCTGTCAGGAGCAGCGACACTCTTTGAAGTATAGCTGTAAAATATTGCTTCAAGACTTGAAGTTGTATTCTCCAGACAGGATTCAGGAGTGCATGAAAACATTAAACCTGACATTATTAATGCTATGTAAACGAATATTCTTTTCTTCATTGTATACACGGAGGACACAAAAATACAAAAATAATGAGCCGTGATCACAGAAGAGCAATAACAATTCAGGATACCCGTGTCTCTTCCCAGAATTTCGGAAGATTTTTAAGGAGAACGTTAATACCGTTCTTGATTTTTATAAGCACATTGACATCGGAATAACTGCGGGAATAGATATCGGAAATGATTTCGCTGTAATGTTTAGTCAGTAGATTTCTTCTTAGCTTAAGAGTGGGAGAGAGCTCCCCGCTTTGTGTCGACCATTCCTCTGTAACAAGCCTGAACCTCTTAATCTGTTCATGTTCACCAAGGGAATCATTAATTATTTTTATTTCCCTTGCGAACTGGTTTGTAACCTCAGGCATCTCGACAAGGTCTGAATTATCTCTGTACTGGATCCTGTGCTCTGCACACCAGTCATGAAGATATGCAAAATTTGGTGAGATAAGTGAGCTTGCAAACTTCTCGTTCTCGCCGATAACCATTGCTTGTTCTATGAATGGAGATTCCTTCAGCCTGTTTTCAATTGCCTGTGGTGCTATGTATTTCCCTGCCGAGAGCTTGAACATCTCTTTTTTCCTGTCTGTGATCTTAAGGAACCTGTTATCTTCGAACACCCCGATATCGCCGGTATGGAACCAGCCTTCCTCATCAATAACATCGTTAGTCAGTTCAGGAGCCTTATAGTAACCAAGCATAAGATTTGGCCCCCTTGTAAGAATCTCGCCATCATCGGCGATCTTTACCTCGACATTATTCAAAATCGGACCGACGGTTTCGAATTTGTTTTCACCGGGTCTGAAAGGATTCACAGCAATGACAGGTGATGTTTCAGTCAGACCGTATCCTTGTATTATCGGGATTTCAGCAGCCCAGAATATCTTTTCAAGCCTTGGTTGCAATGCAGCCCCTCCCGAAACAACGACAACAAGCTCGTTACCTAAAGCTTCTCTCCATTTTCTGAAAATAAGCTTGCGGGCGATCTTTAATCTGAATTTGTAAAACTGGGTGTTTCCCTTTAACCTGAACTTCATTCCAAGCCTTACAGCCCAGAAAAAGATCTTGTTCTTGATCCAGGGAAGACTTCTTCCTTTACTGATTATATTGTCGTAAACTTTTTCAAGCAGTCTTGGTACAGTGACGAACATGTGAGGCTTTATCTCTTTTATCATTTCCCCTACTGTGCCCATGCTTTCAACATAGTAGATGCTCATCCCTTTATACTGGAAATGATAATTCATCATTCTCTCGAGTACATGGCACAAAGGTAGAAAACTCATTGCCCTGTGCCTGTAACCCAGATGATGTGCATTTATAGTTTCTTTTACATTGCTTACAAGGTTTTTGTGACTGAGCATAACACCCTTCGAGTTTCCCGTTGTACCTGATGTGTATATGATAGTTACAATATCATCCGGTTTTATGCTGTTCCTTGTTTTCTCAAGCTCCTCTTTGTATTTTTCCCTGTGTTTTCTTCCTTCTTCGAGAATTTCATCAAATGATCTTACGTTTTCAATATGATCGAAAGAGAAAATCATTATCTGCCTCTCCATTCCGGAAATTATCGGGCTTACCTTGTTGTATATCGATCTGTTACCAACGATAAGCGCTTTTATGTCAGAGTGACTGAGGATATATTTGTATTCGTCAGTGCCTATTGTAGGGTAAATCGGAATGTGAACCAAACCTGCCTGCGCCAGGCCAATATCTGCGAAATTCCATTCAGGTTTGTTGGGTGTTATTGTGCCGACTTTATCACCTTTTGTAAATCCCATTGAAAGGAGGCCATAGCTTACAAGATCACAGTTTTCAATTGTATCGGCCGATGAATACCTGATCCATCTGCCATCCTGCTTCCCACAGTACATGTCTTCACGCGGGTATTTTTCATGAGTCCACCTTATTATATCAAATGTCCTTGTAACTTCCATTATAATATGACATTAACGTGGACGCAATTCTAGTAAATTTTTCGAACTAATTATCGCGTGTTTATCCCAAAAAAAAATCATGATTTTGTAACATATTGATAATCAATAAGATACAAATCATGAATGTGAATTCTGATTTCGACTACCTGTATTGGGAAGAGCAAAATGAATTACAATTTCTTCATCAGCTCTCCTGCCTTCTTCAGCGCTGCCTGAATGCCTGCCGGGTTTTTTCCGCCTGCAGTGGCAAGAAACGGTTGTCCGCCGCCACCACCCCTGATCTCGGGGCTTATTTCTTTAATAATATTTACAGCATTAATTCCACGATTTTTAACAAGTTCATCAGATACAAGAACGAGAAGTCCTGCTTTTCCATCATTTTCCGATCCAAGTACAATAACGGCATTGTTGTGGGAGTTCTTTATCTGCCATGCAGTATTTTTAAGAATATCAGGGGCGGTTTCATCGATCTGGCCTGTTACAAATAATACTCCATTAACTACCGGAGCTTTGTTAACAAGTTCATTGAGGGCAGAGGTCGCGATCTGGCCTTGAAGCTTTTCAAGTGATTTTCTGAGTATACTGTTTTCAGCAATTATCCTGCCGACGGCATCTGTCAGTTTTCCTGTTGATTTGACAATTGAAGCGATATCTTCAACTATTGCAAGACGTTCATTTATATATTCCTCAGCTTTGATTGCTGTTACTGCTTCTATTCTTCTTATTCCGGCTGCAATTGCGCTTTCGGAAACAATTTTAAAGATACCTATTCTTCCGGTTGAGGATACATGTGTTCCGCCGCATAACTCTATTGATCCGCCGAATTCCACAACTCTTACTTTTTCACCGTATTTTTCACCAAACAGCGCCATAGCGCCCATTTTACGTGCTTCATCTAGGCTGACATTCTCTGAGATCCTGCTCTGATGATCTTCTCGTATCATCCTGTTCACAATTTCTTCAACCTTTGCCAGTTCTTCTTTTGTTGGCTTGCTGAAGTGGCTGAAATCAAATCTCAGTCTTTCGTAATTGACAAGCGAGCCTTTCTGTTCGACATGTTTCCCGAGTACATTCCTCAGGGCATGGTGGAGCAAATGTGTTGCAGTATGGTTATTTGCTGTGAGTTGCCTTTTTTCGAGATCGACAATTGCCCTGAATTTCGCACCGGGATCGCCTGGTACTTTGTCGGCAAGATGAATTATCAGATTGTTCTCCTTTATTGTATCGAGTATCCGTATCTTCTCCTTTCCTGAAATCAGCATTCCCGTATCTCCTGCCTGCCCGCCCGATTCTGCATAAAATGGAGTTCTGTCGAACACAAGCTGAACAGATTCATTGCCCTTGCTTTTAACTTTGCGGTATTTTGTAATTTTTATTTCATCTTCTGTCTGTTCATATCCTGTAAAAACAGTTGATTCTGCGCTTGTAAGCTCTGTCCAGTCGGCAGTTTCAACTGATGCATCCTCACGTGATCTTCCCTTCTGTTTTTCCATTTCCTTCTCAAATCCATCAACATCGAGGGTTATGTAGTTTTCTCTTAGAATAAGTTGCGTGAGATCGACAGGGAACCCATAAGTGTCATATAATTCGAAAGCTGCCTTTCCGGGCATTGTGGTTTTGCTTTCCTTCTTCAGATCATCGATGCTCTTTTCGATCATTTTCAGACCTTTTCCGAGCGTCTTAAGAAAAGCTGATTCTTCCTCGAAAATTATTTTTGCTATATGTTCCTTTCCGTTTTTTAGTTCAGGATAGTTGTCCCCCATCTTATTGACAAGCACAGGTACAAGATTATAAATAAAAGGTTCTTCAAATCCAAGGCTTGTGTAACCATATCGTACTGCCCGGCGCAGGATTCTTCTTATAACATAGCCTGCCCTGTTATTTGAGGGTATCTGTCCGTCAGCGATCGAAAAAGAAACCGCTCTGAGATGGTCAGCGATGACCCTCATTGCTATGTCCCATTTCTCATTCACACCATACTTTTTGCCTGTGAGATTCGAAATTTCACCTATTATATCCTGGAAGATATCAGTATCATAATTTGATTTTTTACCCTGCAGCACCATGCAAAGTCTTTCAAAGCCCATTCCCGTATCGACATGCCTCGAAGGCAGTTGTTCAAGCCTTCCGTCAGCTTTCCGGTTATATTGTATGAAAACAAGATTCCAGATTTCGATTACCTGAGGATGACCTTTATTTATAAGCTCGCGTCCGGGAATTTTCTTTCTATCATCGTCATCCCTTATATCAACATGGATCTCCGAACATGGTCCGCATGGCCCTGTTTCACCCATTTCCCAGAAATTATCTTTTCTTGAACCGTCAATTATCTTACCTTCCGGATTCCGGAAACATTTTTTCCAGTGATTATAAGCTTCATCATCCCTCGGTACGTTTTCTTCAGGACTTCCCTCGAATATTGTGGCATATAACCTGTCTTCCGGAATTCCAAGTTTCCCGTTCAGGAGCTCCCATGCCCATTCAATTGCTTCCTTCTTAAAATAGTCGCCGAATGACCAGTTACCAAGCATCTCGAACATTGTATGATGGTAAGTATCATGTCCTACTTCCTCGAGATCATTGTGTTTGCCGGAAACTCTGAGGCATTTTTGTGAATTTGCGACCCTGGAATAAGCTGCCGCCTGGTTTCCGAGAAAAATATCCTTGAACTGGTTCATACCGGCATTTGTGAACATAAGTGTGGGATCGTTCTTCACGACCATCGGAGCAGAAGGCACTATATTATGTTGTTTTGATCTGAAAAAATCAAAAAAAAGCTGCCTCAGTTCATTAGAATTCATCATTAAAATTACCCTGTTTAGTGAAATTAACCCGTTTTTGGGTTTGTAAAAGTAATTTATTTGATTTAGATTTGTCCGGAACCATGCTAAAATTAAGAAAAAAACCTTAGGCAATTGGCACGAAACCGAAAATACGAACTTGACCTTTCCGATCTGCAGTACAAACTGATACGATTACCATTCAAAGCGAAAGTTCTTCGTTTTTTATTCTGGTTTGGGATTTCTGTCGTAATCTCAGTCTTTTATTTTTACTTATTTCAGAAGAAATTCGGTTCTCCGAAAGAACGAATCCTTTCACAACAGCTAGCAAATATGAAACTCCAGTATAGCCTGCTGGGAAGAGAAATGGACAGAACTCTGGCAGCTATTAATAGCTTCAAGCTGTCTGATGAAGGAAGATACCGGCCAATCCTTGATATGGAAAGCCTTCCGTCATCTTACAGAAAAGGAGCATCAGGCGGTGTTGAGAGATTTGCTGAGCTGAAAGGCTATCGCAATTCAGACCTGATCATATCCTTCAGATCCAGAATTGAGGAGCTGAAGAATATGGCTAACGTACAGGCTGAGTCGTACGCTACGATTACTGAGAACACTAAGGAGTGGAAGAGAAAAGTTGATCATTTCCCGGGAATAAGTCCTGTACGTGTTAATTTCAGGCTTGGTGACGGGTATAAATTCAGGCCAATTCACCCTGTACTTGGCACGCCCAGGATGCACAACGGTCAGGATTTTAAGGTTCCATACGGTACCGAAGTTTATGCTACAGGTGACGGCACTGTTGTTGAATCTGGTTGGAACAGTGGCGGTTTCGGAAATTATGTAGTTATAGATCATGATTACGGACTTTCAACACTTTATGGTCATCTTAGCGAGATAAGGGTTCCAAAGGGAATGAATGTCAAAAGGGGCGACCTCATTGGTATCAGCGGTTCTTCAGGTCTTTCATCGGGTCCACATCTTCATTATCAGGTCGAAGAAAAAGGGCACACAACAAATCCTTTGAATTTCTTCAATAATGATATGACCCTTGAAGAGTATAATGAGATGATTCAGGCTTTCAGCGCTAAGTCAAAGTACAGGTAGCCACTGTTCAGTGTATTATCACAGTTTTACTTTTTTCAGGAATTGATTATCTTTGCTGTGTTATGCCGAGGATAAAATATAAATTCAATCCAGAGTCACTTAGCTTCGACAGAGTCCGCTTAGGATTTAAAACTCTTATTTTCAGATTTTTCACATATTTTTTAGGATCCGTCATAATTGCTCTTGGTTATTGGGTAATTTTTGCCGCATTCTTTGATTCACCGAAAGAAAGAGCTCTTGAACGCGAAATTGAGCAGCTTACGATACAGTACGACCTCATTCACCGTGAGATGGCAAGTATTGAAACAGTGCTCGACGGTCTTCAAAGAACGGACGATAACCTGTACAGAACAATCTTTGAATCAGAGCCAATTCCTTCATCGCTCAGGAATGGCGGTGTAGGTGGAGTGAACAGGTATGGATCTCTTGAAGGTTATACAAACTCAAAGCTTGTGATTGAAACCGCAAGCAGGCTCGATAAAATCAGGAAGAAGGTTTATGTACAGGCAAAATCATTTGATGAGCTGATCGATCTTGCAAAGAGCAAGGAGGAAATGCTGAGATCGGTACCTGCTATTATACCAATATCGAATAAAGATCTTACGAGAACCGCTTCAGGTTTTGGCTGGAGAATACATCCTATTTACAAGATAAGCAAGTTCCATAATGGAATGGATTTTACAGCGCCGGAAGGAACCGAAGTATATGCAACAGGAAACGGGACAATTGTTATGGTTCAGTCCTCGCAACGCGGTCTTGGGAAACATATTATTATTGATCATGGTTTCGGATATCAGAGTATCTATGGACACCTGAGCAATTTCAACGTAAGGGTAGGGCAGAGGGTTCAGCGCGGAGACGTTATCGGATATGTCGGGAACACAGGTCTCTCTGTTGCAAATCACCTGCATTATGAAATCAAGCTTAATGGCGTGAATGTTGATCCGGTAAACTACTATTTTGAAGACCTGACGGCTCTTGATTATGAACGTATGGTTGAGTTGTCTGCAAAAACAGGTCAGTCTTTTGATTAGCTTTTTTAAATTCAATGAATAAAAAATTCAGATTTTTACTTCTGTCTCTTTATATTTTTTCCCTGTCAATATCAGTCTTTTCGCAACAAAATCCTGATTCCACTGTACTGAGAGATGCATTAATTTCAAGAGATACATTAGTTACACAAGATACAATTAACCGGGAGAAACTTGTTGTAATTACAGGTGTTGGAGACATAATGCTCGGTTCTGCTTTCCCTTCGCCAAAATTACTTCCTCCTCATGATAACCCTTTCCTGCTTCTGGAGAGCGTGGCAGATAGTCTTAATGATTCAGATATAACTTTTGGAAATCTTGAAGGATCTTTCCTTAATAAAGGTGAACCTGCGAAAAAATGCAAAGACACTACATTATGTTATCTTTTCAGGATGCCCGAAAGATATGTCTCGACTCTGAAAACTACCGGATTTGATATTCTCAGTCTTGCGAACAATCATTTCGGCGATTTCGGATTTCCTTCAAGGAAAAGAACAAAAGAACTTCTCGATTCAGTTGGCATCAAATATGCCGGACTGATTGAACATCCATGGTCGATATTTGAGAAAGATTCCTTGAAATATGGTTTCTGCGCTTTCGCTCCAAATGCCGGAACGATGAATATAAATGATATCGACAGCGCCGCTTCAATCGTCAGGATGCTCAACGACTCATGCGATATAGTGATCGTTTCTTTTCATGGTGGCGCTGAAGGTAAAGATTTTCAGAATGTTCCCCGTGCTCCTGAAATATTTCACGGAGAAAACAGAGGAGATGTATATAAATTCGCACATACTATGATTGATAACGGTGCGGACATTATTTTTGGACAGGGACCCCATGTAACGAGAGCAATCGAGGTGTACAAACAAAGATTTATATGCTATAGTCTTGGAAATTTCTGCACATACGGAAGATTCAATCTTGCAGGGCCTAATTCGCTTGCACCGATTGTCAGGCTAAATGTTGATGTCACCGGGAGGTTCATGTCAGGCAAAATAATTCCCTGTTATCAACCCTGGCCGGGAGGTGTAAGATATGATATGGGTGGCCAGGTTATCAGGAAAATAAGATACCTTACTGAAACAGATTTCCCTGAAACAGAAATAAGTATTTCCGATAGCGGAAGAATTACATACAGGTAAGCTATGCCATACAAAGAAAAAAAAGTAGAAAAGCTCTATTATTCAATAGGTGAAGTATCTGAAATGCTTGAGGTTCCGGTTTCAACAGTCAGGTTCTGGGATAACGAGTTCGAAATCCTGAAACCAATGAAAAACAAGAAAGGGAACAGGCTTTTCACTCAGAGTGATCTTAAAAACCTTAAGATAATTCATCATCTTCTGAAAGAAGAAGGAATGACATTGAGCGGTGTAAAAAAGAGACTGTCAGGCAAATGGGAGGAAACGGATTTCAAGTATGAAATAAGCCAGTCGCTTCAAAAAATCAAAGCTATGATTATTGATATAAGGGATAACGTTGGTAACAGTAAATCAGATGAAGCTCAGTGAAATCAGCGCTTATCTTGATTCGGAATTTCCGCTGTCGTTCCAGGAAAGTTACGATAATTCGGGTTTACAGATTGGCAATCCCGACACTGAAGTAAATTCAGCGCTGCTTACACTCGATGTTACTGACGAGATAGCAGATGAGGCAATATCAACTGGAGCTGACATAATTATTTCTCATCATCCCCTGATCTTTAATGCACTTAAAAGTATTACAGGAAAAAATTCAACACAACGGATAATTGAAAAATGCATAAAAAACAATATAGCGGTCTATTCAGCTCATACAAACCTCGATATAACACATAGCGGAGTGAGCAGGAAAATGGCCGAAAAGCTTGGACTGAAGGAGATCAAAGTGCTGTCCCCTCTTGAAAAACGCTTACTCAAGCTTGTGACTTTTGTACCTGAAACTCATATCGGCAGAGTCAGGAACGCTGTATTCGACGCCGGAGCTGGGTCAATCGGAAATTATGACAGGTGTGGTTTTGTTGTGGACGGAACCGGCAGTTTTCGGGGAAATGAGAATTCAAATCCGTTTGTGGGTGAAAAAGGGAAGCTGAGCTTCGAAAAAGAGGTGAGGTTTGAAACTGTTCTTTTTTCACACATGAAGGATATTGTTGTAAATGCAATGCTCGATGCTCATCCGTATGAAGAGGTTGCTTATGATATTTATCCGCTTGAGAACAGGAATATTGACGCAGGACTTGGCTGCTCGGGTTTATTACCTGAAGAGATGGATGAAGTTTCTTTTCTGAAATTTATCTCAGAAGTGTTTGAAGCAAAGGGTATAAAGTACTCAAAGCTTACAGGGAAACGTGTCAGGAAAGTTGCTCTGTGCGGAGGTGCAGGGTCATCACTGATACGTGATGCAATGTCTTCGGGTGCAGATGCATTTGTAACCGGAGACATTAAATACCATTCTTTTTTTGAAGCCGAAGGTAAAATCCTGCTGATAGATGCAGGTCATTTCGAGACTGAAAAATTTGCAGTTGAGATTATAAAAGAACTAATTATCAAAAAATTCCCTAAATTTGCACTCCGGTTTTCAGAAATAAATACGAATCCGATAAATTACTTTTAAAATGGAAAAAGCAAAACAGCACGAAGCCGAGATTTCCGTCGAGGAAAGATTAAGGGCATTGTATAGCTTACAAATGGTTGATTCAGAGATAGATAAAATAAAAACTCTCAGGGGAGAGCTCCCTCTTGAAGTGCAGGATCTTGAAGATGAAATCGCGGGACTTGAAACAAGGTTAAGCAACCTCAAGGATGAAGTTGTAAATCTTGAAAAAGCTGTATCCAAGAAGAATATTGAGATTACTGAAGCCGAAAACCTCATCAAGAAATACGAAGAGCAGCAGAAAAATGTAAGGAATAACAGGGAATTTGATTCATTATCTAAAGAAATAGAATACCAGCGCCTTGAGATAGAGCTTTTCAATAAAAAGATCAAGGAATTCCTTTTCCAGATTGAAGAGAAGAAAGTTGTTATACAGGAGTCGGAAGCTACGCTTGCTGACAGGAGATCAGATCTTGAAAATAAGAAATCTGAGCTTGATGAAATAATTTCAGATACTCAGAAAGAGGAAGAAGGTCTTTATAAAAAATCTGAAAAAGTTGAATCAATTATTGAAGAGAGACTTCTTGCTGCTTACAAAAGAATACGTTCAAACGCAAGAAACGGGCTTGCTGTCGTTCCGGTTAAAAGGGATGCATGCGGTGGTTGTTTTAACCAGATCCCTCCTCAGCGCCAGCTTGATATAAGATCGCGCAAGAAAATAATTGTTTGCGAATATTGCGGTCGTATTCTTGTCGATGATGAAATAGTAAAGGAAGGTCAGGCATAGACAACTGATATTAAAGATATTCTTTCGGGCGGGATCTTATGGTTCCGCTTTTTTATTTCTGACCGTTAATCAAAGAACATTTGTCCCTGTTTCTAAAATAGCTGTACTTTTATAATTTCAAATTCATTTCATCATGAGATCAAATGATTTCGGCAAGCTTGTCGCTGAAGGTATTCCACAGGAACTTCCTCAATTAAAACCGTATGATAATTCAATCAATCATGCTCCAAAGCGGAAAGACATTCTAAGTAAAGCGGAAAAAAAGATGGCAATAAAGAATTCATTGAGGTATTTTCCGGAACGATTTCATAAGACACTGGCGCCTGAGTTCGCATCTGAGCTAAAAAACTACGGAAGGATATATATGTACAGGTTCAGGCCGGCGTACGGGATGAAAGCCAGGAGCATGGATGAGTATCCATGCAGGACGTGCAAGGCTGCCGCCATCATGATGATGATAATGAATAATCTCGATCCGGCCGTGGCACAACATCCGCACGAGCTTATAACTTATGGAGGGAACGGGGCCGTATTCCAGAACTGGGCTCAGTACAGGATCGCAATGAAGTATCTGTCGGAGATGACCGAAGAACAAACTCTTGTAATGTACTCCGGTCACCCGCTTGGCCTTTTCCCGTCACATAAAGATTCCCCAAGGGTTGTTGTGACAAACGGCATTGTGATCCCTAACTATTCCTCGCAGGATAACTGGGAGAAGTTCAATGCACTGGGTGTTTCACAGTACGGCCAGATGACTGCAGGCTCATATATGTACATCGGCCCGCAGGGAATCGTTCACGGCACAACAATAACTCTACTGAATGCATCAAGGATGATTGACAATCGCCATTCTGAAAGCGGAACAAGGCTTTTTGTATCTTCCGGATTAGGCGGAATGTCAGGAGCTCAGCCTAAAGCAGCCAGGATAGCAGGCATGATCTCTGTTATTGCTGAAGTGAACCCGAAAGCTATTCAAACAAGGCATTCACAGGGTTGGGTGGATGAGGTATTCCAGGATCTCGATAAACTTGTGAAAAGGATCAAAAACGCAATTTCATCAGGTGAGATTGTTTCAATTGCATACAATGGAAATATTGTTGATCTGTGGGAAAAGCTTGCAGACGAGAAGATACATGTTGATATAGGTTCGGATCAGACATCACTGCATAATCCGTGGGCCGGAGGATATTACCCTGCAGGAATCAGCTTTGAGAAAGCCGTAAGAATGATATCAGAGGATCCCGATGCTTTCCGTGAGGCGGTGAAGATTTCATTAAGAAAGCATGTTGAACAGGTTAAGAGACATACTGACAACGGCACTTATTTCTTTGATTACGGGAATGCATTCCTTCTTGAATCCTCAAGAGCAGGCGCAGATATCCTGAAGCCGGATGGAAGCTTCCGTTATCCTTCTTATGTCCAGGATATTATGGGGCCTGTGTGTTTTGATTATGGTTTCGGGCCATTCAGGTGGGTATGCTGTTCAAATAATCCTGCTGACCTTGAGGTAACAGACAGGATCGCATCAGACATACTTACAGGAATCCTTGAAAATGCTCCGGACAGGATCCGGCAACAATTATCAGATAATATTCACTGGATAAATGAAGCAGGTAAAAACAGGCTGGTAGTGGGTTCCCAGGCAAGAATACTTTATGCTGATGCTGAAGGAAGAACATCCATTGCGCTTGCTTTCAACAAGGCTGTTGCCGACGGAAAAATTTCTGCTCCCATAGTTATCGGGCGTGATCATCATGATGTATCAGGTACGGATTCACCTTTCCGGGAGACGTCAGATATCTGCGATGGTTCGAAATTTACAGCCGATATGTCGGTTCAGAATGTTATAGGGGATTCATTTCGCGGAGCAACATGGGTGTCAATTCATAATGGCGGTGGAGTTGGCTGGGGCGAGGTGATGAACGGAGGATTCGGAATGGTGCTCGACGGGAAAGCCGATACTGATATTAAGATCAGGTCAATGCTTCAATGGGATGTAAACAACGGCATTGCACGAAGAAGCTGGGCAAGAAATGATGGCGCATTATTCACACTTAAACGCGAGATGGAGAGAACTCCGGGACTGAATGTAACTCTTCCTTATATTACAGATGATGATATAATTGATGAAGCATTACTTTGATATGCTTCAGCATTGTCATTTTTCTAATAATTGCCGCAGTTAAGCATTGCAAGCATACAATCCTCAATTACCTCAATTTCTGCATCTTGTGCCAGTTTTGCAAGTTCAGGGTTCCAGGTACCAGGATTGAAGATAATTCTTTGAGGTTGCAGGGAAATTATATAGTCATAATAATCTGACTGGTTCTTAGGTCCAAGATAAAGGCCAATAGTATGTACAGGCGGCAAATCTTCAGGTTTTCCCTTTATTATCTGTATTCCTCCTATTTCAGCGTTTCTGAGACCAACAGCTATAACATTAATGCCTCTTCTGTGAAGACTCTGAACAGCTTTATAAGAATATCTATCGGGGTTAGGGCTGGCCCCAAGTATAAGTGTTGTCTTTTGCATTATTACCTGGTGAGTAGGGCTACGGCAAAAGCTGCTATACCTTCTTCGCGTCCTGTAAATCCCATCTTTTCAGTTGTGGTAGCCTTGATACCTACATTTTCAGGAGATGTCTGAAGAATGGCAGAGATTCTTTCCTTCATCTCACCGATGAATGGGGCGATCTTTGGCTTCTCGAGGCAAAGTGTGCAGTCCACATTGACAACACTGAATCCTTTTTCAGAGATCATTGAAAAGACTTTCTGAAGAAGTATCTTGCTGTCAATATTCCTGAACTGAGCATCTTTATCGGGAAACTGATGCCCGATGTCGTCGAGTCCTGCAGCGCCGAGAAGTGCGTCGCAAAGAGCATGCAGAAGAACATCTCCGTCTGAATGAGCGATACAACCTTTCGCCGAAGGAATATTGACGCCTCCGAGAAAAAGTTTCAACCCGTTATCGAGTCTGTGAAAATCGATACCCTGGCCTATCCTTAAATTCATTAATTTGAACTTACTGCGGGGGAGTTGAAATCAAAGGCAAGTGAAAATCTTAATGTCTGAGCCAGTGGGTGATTCTGAGCCAGTGGCATCAGGTAAGAAATGTCGATTGTAAATATTTTCAGTTTTAAGCCTGCACCGGCTGTGAAATATTTGCGGTTGCCTTTTGTCTCGCTTTCATGAAAATACCCCCCGCGTATCGCAAACTGTTCATTATACCAGTATTCTACACCCGGTGATAATGTAAATTCCCGCATCTCTTCTGAAAATCCCCCCGGCGCGTCTATCCAGGATGTGAAGAATGCAACAGGAACTGCCACATTAGGATCTCTGCCATCTACAATTTCCATTGAGGAATTATATATTGGCGGTGTTGGCACAAGAAGCTTGTTGATATCAAGAGTCGCCGTAAGCCTGTTATGTTCATCAAGATCGATAGTGGTTGCGGCGCCAAGCCTCATGTTCATTGGGATGAAATCAGCTGTCTGTGCATCAGAGTAGCTCATTTTTGACCCGATATTTGAGAAAAT
Organism: Bacteroidales bacterium; assembly: GCA_036261265.1. Classification (GTDB taxonomy): domain Bacteria; phylum Bacteroidota; class Bacteroidia; order Bacteroidales; family VadinHA17; genus LD21. The sequence continues at coordinate 36,774 of DATALC010000060.1, read as the reverse complement.
CAGTCCAAATGCAAGAACGCCGGGTTTGCTTCCAAAATCAATATCCTTCCTGTAATAACCCGAAATATCGGCTGCAAATGACGTACCTGCTTTTGTTGCGACTCCTCCTGAATAGATGCCGCCTGTCAGATTCGAGTAAATGAACCTGAAGGCTATACCTCCTGAAAAGTTATCAGAAAATAATCGTGAGTAGGATGCATCCAATGAAAACTCATTGGGATTAATATCTCTTATTGAAGTTCCATATTCGTCAGTTAAAGGTACAATTCCGAGTGAAGAATACAGAAGACTGCCTGCAACAACCTGCTTTGCATCGATTCTCTTATATCCGGCAAGATATGCAATATTAATATCAGGGACAAGATTCCTTAGCCAGGGAGAGTATGAGATACCGGCGCCTCCTTTCCCTTCGATAAAGGCAAATTTGGCCGGGTTCCAATGCATGCTGAAAACGTCAGGAGAAGTAGCCGCGCCTGCGTCACCCATTCCTCCGGCGCGCGAATCAGGCGCTATAGTAAGGAAAGGCACAACAGTCTGAATGGCATTCAGTTCTCCCGAATCCTGGGAAAAAAGAGATTCAATACCCAAAAAAGGAATGGCCAAAACTAAAATCACTAGCTTCTTCATCGTCCTGCTTAACCTTGTTGAGAGATATAACTAAATTAATTTACAAATATAAAACTATTTTTCCGCTCCATTATTGTTTTTGGCTCATAATATGATCATTTTGCCTGAGGCTCTTGTAACTTCGCCATCATCAGTTCTGACTGTGACAATATAGGGGTACAAACCCGGATTAACTTTGTTACCACCGTCATCAAAACCGTTCCATTCCACCGGTGGTAGCATATATCCAGTGCACATTACTGTTTTTGTCAGGGTTTTAATGATTAACCCGTTTGAAGAATAAACACAAAGAGTTATGCTGATAGTTACATCGGGTCTGTTTATTTCACCTGTTATGTATGTGCTTGTAACAAGCGGATTGGGATAATTGAACAGCTTATTCAGGATGATTTTTTTGCTTTTTTCAACCCTGAATTTAATAGTTTCCTCTGTTGAATTATTAAAATAATCCCAGGCTTTTACAGTGAAGCTATGCTCTCCTTCACTCAGATCTGAGATCTTGTAAGTCATCCTTCCTTTTGTATAAGTATCAAAATCGTTTACATAATTTTCATTTAGTATCACTGACAAATCAGTGTCGAGCCGGCCGGTAAGATCATGTCCGATACCGGAGCCCGTAATATTTATTCCGGCAGGATCCTCAATAATTGCAAGCAAAACAGGATTGTCGTCAGTCATGCCGCCGTCGTGGAATAGAGTATCGTTCATAAATAGCCTGATCTTTGGCCCGGTTGTGTCTGTTATCGCTGACTCAGAAAATCCTCCGACAATTATGTCAGAGAAATAACCATTCATATCGCTTGTGTCATCATGGGCATAATAGCTTATCCTGCCATTACCATAAGAATAATTAATATCTCTTGGTACCATGAAGCTGTAACTGAACATACCATTCCTTGCTTTTGTCTGCCCGCTGAACAGAATGTTGTTCCTGAGATTGAATTCAATCACGGATCCGCCATCATTGGCAAGAGTTTTTAACTTGCTTTCTTTATCATAAACAACTGGTGAAACAATACCATTGAAGTTATTGAGTGATGATCCGTTACTTCCTTCGATATGTCCCGAAACAGATATCTTTGATAAAGCTTTCAGACTGTCTGTTCCGGATGAAACATGGATGTGATTGACTGAATCTGTAATTACTTTGCCATGCCAGGGATATGCAAGCTTTACAGCCGGATCCCCAAGGAGTGAGAAGTTCCTTTTATTTGTTCCCGATCCTGAATTGTTTTTTGCAATTCTTATTATGTCTCCAAGTCTCAGGGAATTCCCTGAACTATCGCGGTCAAATGCACAATTAAGAATATTCCTGTTCAGAAAAAAGTTAGGCGCTGAAAAAACAACCCTTGTTGTAGACATCAGCGCTATTGCTCCGCCGGGTTCTGATAGCAGTATCATTTCCCCTGCGGATGTTTTTTCCGAAATGTCGCCGAGAGCAGTAATCTCAATATCATCAAACCTGCTGAATTCACATGTTGCGGTGATGAATAGTGGAAGCTTTCCTCCGTTTTTCCACGAAAGATAGTCCTCAGACTTGATTATTGCCTCATTTGCGAGGTATAGTTCATTTCCATGGCCCGTGTAATTGAAAATGAGGCATCCTTTATTTAACCTTTCATTGATGGCTTTGGTAACATCAGGGTAAGACTGGCCATTCACCGAAGTCTTTTGCCTGAATGCATCGAGATAAATTTTTTCGATATTGTACTCAGGCGCTTTTTGCCTGAGTGCAAGCTCTAACCCTTCGGCATCTGTCATGTGCGCGTTACCGTCTTCATCGTCTGCAGTAAGTGTTATTATATTTTTCCAGTCACCAAAATTCGAAGGATCCAGATATCGTTTGATCTTTGAAATCATTACACTTGCCTGGATTGTATCGCTTACAGGTAAACGGCCAATGCCAATATCCTCTGTTCCCTCTGCCTCTCCTTCACCCGCATCAAGTAATCCATAAAAATCGTCTGACGTGAATGAGGAGACTACGATATTTGAGTTTTGCGACTGGTATGTAGGAATGTAATTAGGATTGCCGGGGGGAGGTGTTTTATTTTCAAAAGATCCGTCGCCAAAAAGGAGCAGATATTTCAATGGGGTTGATGTTCCTTTTTGTTTCAGGTATTTCATCCTTATAAAATTTCTAAGGGCGACAATATCAGGAATTCCGCCTGAGAATTCATTGTACACCTGGTTTGTTGTTACAACCTGGGAGGTTAAGCCGCTGTTTTTCAGGTGCAGATCAGCCAATTGAAACGCATACTTCTGAAATGCAGGATGTGTAATAATAATCATCTCTGCAGGTGCCGAGGAATGGATATCCTGATTAGATACTGATGATCCACGGATCTCAGGTGTTTTTGCATCTGATGAAAGAAATATAACATACTTTCTGAGCAGGTCGGTAGAGCTTTTAAAACTGATTGTATTTCCAATCTTGTTGTATGTTATGTTTTTTATATTAAGAGGATCGGATATGTCCCATATAACAGCATTGCTTACACTGGTTTCAACAGAAAAGGATGTTATCATCCCGGGAGCAACTGATTCTGAATCCATTATAACTGCTGTTTTACCTTCAAAAACATTCCGTACCCTTGCAGTCAGTCTCACATAATCGAGCCATCCGGCGGCTGAGATATTACTTCTCTGGTCAAATTTCAGACTGAACAAAGGAGATGAAGAAGATACATCCAGAAACCATGTGGAATCAGCAATAGCCGCCTGGATTCCTGTTGTGTTGAAGAGATTTACAGATGGCAGAATGATCTCTTTCCTGAGATTGTTCACTTCAAAAAGTTTAAATCCTGATACTGACGCTGAACGGGCTGCCACTCTGACTGAAATCTTCAATTTCCCGGGAGTAACAACACCTGTAAACCCGGGATTAATGCTTATCTCTGTTACAGGCGATGCCTTCTGAAACCACTCTCTTCCTGATTTAATCAGGTTTTCACCTTCCTCCTCCAATGAGAATAAAGCATCTGATACCGATGATGAGTATACAGGGTTTGAAGCCGGCTCAATATAATCTGTTATGCTTTTGCCGGCAGAATTTCCTGTCGTAATAAAATAAAATGCTGTATCAGAATAATTGTGTCTGAGATAATAAAAGTCTTTTTTTACAGGATCAAAATTCCACCTGTGTGTCCCCATTCCATAGAAAAGCAGGTAATCACCATCATTGAAGATCCCGTCATTGCCAGTTGAGACGTAGATTGCCATTTCCTGCAAATCGTCAGGGGCAGTGCCATCATTATAATATGACAGTTGTCCGGTGTTGCTGCAAAATATTCTTGGATGTGACAGATCGGTGAAGCCTTTCTGCTTCAAACTTGAATAATCGAGCCGATAAACTCCGTCTGTAACTACCGCAATTTTAAGCCATTGACCCGTTGAAAGCACAGATGATGAGACATAAGAACCCTCTTTACTTTTTGAGTGAAGACTTGTCAGAAGAAATAGCACAAGACAGATTACTTTTATAAGGATTCTTTTCATAAAGCATCAAAGATAGAAATGTGCTTTTTCTTTGCTAACTTAATGATGTTTTTTTACAATTTAGCGTACTAATAATATAAACGTCTCCAATGCGTTCATATTGCAAACCAGTAGCCGGGTGAAACCTCTCCTGACGATATTGTTTTTTGTGTTTTTCACAGCAAATATTCTGTTTCCACAGGAAAACCAGTACGGTCCGGGATACAGAACCATTTTAATGAACAATCCTGCAATATCGGGAGCATCAGGAGAAAGCATGCTGAGATTGTCATATCTTAATTTTTATCCGGGAAACAGCTATAATCTCCATTCATTTTATCTGTCTTTCGATTCTTATGTTGAAGCGCTGCATGGTGGGGCAGGACTCTGGCTGTCGGATGATTACCTGGGAGGTATAATCAATGACACACGAGGAGGAATTTCGTATGCTTATTCATTACGTGCGGGCAAAGATATATTTATAAATGCAGGATTATCCGCAGGTATCTTTCACCGTGGATATAACACATCTGATGCTGTCCTTCCTGATATGATAGATCCCCTTGGGGGAGTTATATATCCTTCGGGGGAATCACCTTTTCTTTCCTCGGGGGCACTTCTCGATATCAGCGCCGGCTTTTTGCTGATGTATAATAAATTCTTTGCAGGTTTTTCAATTATCCATCTTTCACAGCCGGATATGGCATCAGGAATGCAGAAAGAGAATCTTCGGCGGAAGCTTTTCCTTAATGCAGCATGGGATATCAGTCTTGCCGGGGATAATTCTGTCAGTATCAGGCCTGCAGCTTTTATGGAGTTTCAGAAGGATCGTGTCAGTCTCGCTTGTGGTTCTTCACTTGAGTTTAAGAATTTTGCGATTAATTTATTGTTATCTGAAAACACGGAAAAAAGCCTTGATATACAAACCGGGTTCTCAGTAAAAACAGGACCAATTGGTATATTTTACTCATACAGGTTCAATGTCATGTCTGAAAATGTATATTTGCCATTTTCACTTCTGCATCAGGCAGGATTGACGTTTGGTTTAAATAGTGTTAATAAAAGAAATGCGCTTAAAGCAATAACTTTGCCTGAATTGTAGTTATATTTGGAGGTAAAAAAAGCGCAGATTTAGAAAAAATATTATATTTGAATATTCTAAACAGGCATAAAACCTTTATAATATGTATAGATTGAGAGCATTACCAGTTGTTTTGATTTTCATAATGCTTCTGACTTCATGCAGTCTCTTCAAGAAGAAGAAAGCCAATGAAAATGTTTCTGCTGTTACAGGCTGGGAATACAACAATCCCGATAATGGCGGATTTGAAGTTACTCTCGGCGCTGAACAGTCAACCGGCCCGGGCCTGGTTCTGATTGAAGGTGGCCGATTCACAATGGGGCAGGTACAACAGGATGTAATGTTCGACTGGAATAATAAACCCAGGACAGTTACTGTATCTTCATTCTATATGGATGAGACTGAAGTAAGGAATATTGATTACAGGGAATATCTTTTCTGGCTGCGCCGGGTTTACAAGGATTATCCAGAGGTTTACAGAAGGGCATTACCTGACACACTTGTGTGGAGAAGCCCGATGGGATTCAATGACCCATACGTTCAGTACTATTTCAGACATCCGTCTTATAACAACTATCCTGTTGTTGGAGTGAGCTGGGTGAAAGCAAATGATTTCTGTATCTGGAGAACAGACAGGGTTAATGAGCAACTTCTGATCGATGAAGGTGAACTTAATCCCGATCCGAATCAGCTTAATGAGAAAAACTTCAATACAGAAGCTTATATGTCAGGCCTATACGAAGGTGTTGTAAACCAGCTCCGTGAAAGCCTTAATCCTAATCAGACAGAGAGAAGAACGAATTTTGAAGATGGTCTGCTTCTTCCTTCATACAGGCTCCCTACCGAAGCTGAATGGGAATTTGCTTCATACGCCTTGAGAGGCAACACATTTGAAGAAAGAGTTTACGAAAGAAGAATATACCCATGGGATGGTCATAACGTGAGAAACTCTGCTCAGAAAAGCCGTGGAGAAATGATGGCCAACTTTGTCAGGGGACGTGGCGACCTTATGGGTGTTGCAGGTAACCTGAACGATAACGGAAGTATAACTGTTGATGTACGTTCATACTGGCCAAATGATTATGGTCTGTATTGCATGGCTGGTAATGTAAATGAATGGGTTCAGGACGTTTACAGGCCTCTTACTTCAGAAGATGTTGACGGTTTCAACCCTTTCAGAGGAAACGTTTATACTGACATAAGACGCGATGCAAATGGCGCGGTTGTTGGAAAAGACAGGTTAGGCAGGCTGTTCGTAGATACAGTTAAGGATGCCGATGTTGCAAACAGGTACAATTATCAGAAAGGCGACTACAGAAATTACAAAGATGGCGATCAGCAGTCTGCAATGCCAAACGGAGCCGACTGGCTTACAGAAGATGGTAAGCAGGGCTCTACAAGAATGTACTCACAGAATCCGGGTGGCGAAGGAAATACAGCCGATTTCGTTACACTTATAAACGATAATGCAAGGGTTTACAAAGGTGGCTCATGGAAGGACAGGGCCTACTGGCTTAATCCTTCTACAAGACGATTCCTTGACCAGGAAAGCTCACGTGATGATATAGGTTTCAGGTGCGCTATGATCAGGGTTGGTAGCCCCGCTGGTATGTAAAAATATTGTTCTTTATATAATGTGCCTCATTATAATCAATAATGAGGCATTTTTATCTTGTCATGAAAACGGAACAGATCTACAAATTATTCCTCGAATCAGCCGGAGTTACTACCGACTCAAGGAATATAGGACATAATCAGCTCTTCTTTGCTCTGTGGGGGGAGAAATTTAATGGAAATGAATATGCAGCCGAAGCTATCAGGAAAGGTGCATCCTGGGCAATAATTGATGATCCCCAGTATGAATCTGAGAATACAATTCTTGTTGATGATTGTCTTCTTGAGCTCCAGGCGCTTGCATCTCACCACCGCAAACAATTGAATATACCCGTCCTTGCAGTAACAGGAACCAACGGAAAAACTACGACAAAAGAGTTGCTGGCCTCTGTTCTTTCAAGGAAGTATAACATTCACTACACAAAGGGGAATCTTAATAATCATATCGGAGTTCCGCTTACGATTCTTTCGGCTCCTTCAGGCACACAGATAATGATCATCGAGATGGGCGCCAATCATATAGGTGAAATAAAAATCCTGTGCCAGATCGCGAAGCCTGATTATGGTATAATTACAAACATCGGGAAAGCCCATATCGAAGGTTTCGGCTCTTTTGAAGGCGTGATAAGGGCAAAGACCGAATTATACGATTACATTAAAAGTGTGAACGGGGTTGCCCTTTATAATGACAAGGATCCGCTGATAACATCGAAAATTTTCAATTATGTAATAAGAGCTGTCCCTTTTTCAGATCCTGCTGGTTTGCCTCTAATCATTGAGAAAGAAGAAACAGGAATGAATCTGACTGTTAAGATACTGTACAACAAGCAGACATATATAGTCAAAACAAATCTGTTCGGTAGTTATAACTACTGGAACATTAAAGCAGCTGTGGCTACAGGCTTGTTCTTCGAAGTACCTGTGAATGATGTTATTGCGGCAATTGAAGGATATATTCCCGGCAATAACAGATCACAGATAAAAATAACTGATAAGAACAGGCTGATCTGTGATTCTTATAACGCTAATCCGTCAAGTATGCACCAGGCTCTCGATTCTTTCAGGAATCTGTCAGTTGAGCCAAGGCTTGCAATCCTGGGTGATATGCTCGAGCTTGGGGATCAGAGCGAACAGGAACATGCAGGAGTTGTTGAGGAGCTTTATAACGCAGGTATTAAAGAAGCAATGCTTGTCGGGAAAAATTTCAGCAGGGTAAATATCGTGCAGGGTTTTAAAACCTTTCCCGACGTAGCCTCTTTATCGGAATACATCAGGAAGAACCCTGTGAAGGGTTATACTATTCTTATAAAAGGATCCAGGGGAATCGGGCTCGAAAGAATTTATGATCTCCTGTGATCGGCTCAGTTCCCGTTAAAAGTAAGATTGATGAGAAGCACTTCGGACCTGCTTGCTGATCTGACTCTCGGGCCCCATAGTCCATAACCGGATGAAACAATGAATTGTGAATTACCCTTTCTGAGGTATCCCTTACTCAGTTCGTAGATCATTTCAGTTATATAATTAAGCGGCCACATCTGCCCGTTATGTGTATGTCCTGAAAGCTCGAGGTCGACTCCCTGTTTCACGGATTCATCGTAATTGAATGGTTGATGATCAAGCAATATAATTGGCTTTGCAGAGTCTGTTTGGGCAATAAGCTCTGCCAGGGTCGATCTCTTCTGACCATAAAATCTGTCTGAATCCCTGTCTTTTCTGCCGATAAGCTGAATTTCGCCGTTTAAAACATATACTTCATCTTTGAGAAGCCTTATTCCTTTGCTTTCAATGTATGGTATTGTCCGGCTTGCCCCGCCAATGAATTCATGATTACCCGTTATCCCAAGCATTCCATACTTATTTTCGGGACATACAAAATACTGGAGCAGATCGTCGCGCATAACAGGACCTATCTCTCCGTCAACAATATCCCCGAGTAGAAGGACAAGGTCGGGCTTTAATTCTTCAAGCATACGCGAGAGCTTCTTCATGCTCCTTTTCCGTATAATACTTCCGAGGTGAATGTCTGAAACGGCTGCAATTCTCATTGACTTAATTTCACCCGCATTTTTGTTGATACTTATGTCATAATTTGTCACAACCGGGATTATTGCATTTATGAAACCACCGACTATCATGAGGGCAGATGCAGACAGAGTTATTATGAACGCAAATTTCCTGTATGCCAGTATATGATCAGTATCAATTACATTAGTAACCCTTAGCACAACATATACAATATCCGATAACAGGAAAAACAATATTCCATAAAGCATGAATGCAAGCCAGAAGCCCCCGGCAACATTCAAAATATCGGTTATGACTGATGTATGTCGCGCTTCAATAAGCTTGGCTATAATAAATATGCCTGACAGAGTGAAAAATACAAGAGTGTATAATAACCTGTTGTTCTTTAAGACCAGTAATGAATTATAACCTTTGAAATACAGGTAAAGGTTCGCAAGGAAGTAGATAACAAGTACTATGAGGAAAAATATTAGCATAGGTCTTCTTTTCATTCTTGTTAAGTTGTCAGATTAAGGCTTGTGAAAGTTTTTTTGCCTCTGGCATAAAACTCAAAAACAATACTCTTGTTCAAAACAGGAGCAGAATAATTATTTTGTTTCAGCTTTTGAACTGCTTTTCTTTTTTCTTTGAGATCAGTGATGCCACGATAGTAATCTCTGTGTGCTTTCAATACAGAGAGAAAGCTGCTTACCCTGCCTGTAAACAGGAAAACAATTGCAGCAAACCCATCAAGCAACCTTCTTATAAACATCGTTCTCCTCAGATCTGTTTTCTCAAGGTTCTTATAAAGAAGGAAAAGGCTGTTGCGAAAATTGAGATAGGTTTTGAAAGGAGAATCATAAGGCAGTGTCCCTCCTCCAACATGATAAACAACCGATGCGGGTATGCAGCTGATTTTATATCCTGCATTATTGAGCCTCCAGCAGAGATCAATCTCCTCCATGTGTGCAAAGAAAGCAGCATCAAAACCACCACATCTTTCCCATGCTTCAGACCGGATCATCATGCAGGCTCCTGAAGACCAGAATATTGTTGCGTCCTTATTATACTGGCCTTCATCTTTTTCAACATGATTTAATATTCGGCCCCTGCAGAAAGGATAGCCATATTTATCTATAAACCCGCCGGAAGCGCCTGCATATTCAAAATGATCTCTGATTGACCAGGATAAAATTTTTGGCTGACAGGCTGCCACTCCCTGGTTATTTTCCAGATGTTCGGTAAGGGGTGTAAGCCATCCCTCAGTTACTTCAACATCAGAGTTCAGTAAAACATAATACTTAGCTTTAATCTGATTCAGGGCGAGATTATATCCTCCTGCAAAGCCATGATTAGTTCCAAGATTAATGAGCTTTACATCTCTCCGGTTTTCAGATAACCATGTGAGAGAACTGTCAGTTGATCCATTATCGGCGACATACACCTCTGTATTATTCTGACCGGAGTATTTCACAACAGTTTCAAGAAAGCTCCTGAGGAAACCTATTCCATTAAAATTCAATATAACAACAGCAATGTCAGTCATTTTCTGCAGGCTTTTTATGTTTCCATCGCCTGTGGCTCCATATCCAGTATTCGGGTTTTTCGTTTATTATTTTCTCAAGATGCTTCACATGAGTTTCAGTTATCAGATTCTCAGGTAATCCGGCTGTGTGTTCAAATAATAAATCGATGCTTAGGCTATAATAACCTCTCTTTACTTTGTTGATATGAAAATAAACAATAGCCATGTCGTATTTTACCGCAATCTTTTCGGCTCCCATATATATTGCAGTATCCTGGTTCAGGAAACGCGTCCAGAATCTTATATCTCCCTTTGGCGGTATCTGATCATTAATAAAAGCGGAAAGAGTATTTATGCCTTTCCTTCTGTCTTCAACAAGCTCTCTGATTATCGACTGCATAGGTGTTAGCACCATTCCATATCTTGTACGATATGAATTTATAAGGCCGTTAAAATACTTATTATGAAGAGGTTTGTAAATTGAAACTGTCTTATACTTTGTAATTGCAGCCAGGATTGTAAGCCATTCCCAATTATTGTAATGCGCCATTACTGCAACAATATCCCTTTTTTCGTTGTGAAGCCTGTCAAGCAGATCTGAGTCCCGGATTATGAATCTCTTACGCAACTCTTTGTCTGACATATGAGTCAGCTTCATGATCTCTACAAAGAGATCTGACATATGACGGTAAAATTTCTTCTCAATCTGTATAATTTCATCTTCATTCTTTTCAGGAAAGGAATTTCGGAGGTTTGTTCTTACAACATCTCTCCGGTATGAGGGAAAATAGTACAGAATAAGGTAGATAATGTTTGAAAAACCATAAAGGACTCTTAATGGCAGAAGTGTTATCAACCAGTTCAGGGCATAGAAGATGTAATATCCTAATGCAGTCATAGTTCCTTTTTACTTCATAAATTTATTTACGACTCCCAGGATTTCACTGTAAACTGCTACAGAGGCTGCAACGACCTCTTTCCCGCTAAGATTTCCTTCATTGCCTGAAAAGTCGCTTATTTTTCCCCCTGCTTCTCTCAGAATTATTGTTGCAGCTGCAATATCCCATGGATGTAGTCCATATTCATAAAATGCTTCGAATCTGCCGCATGCAATATAAGCTATATCGGTTGCGGCCGATCCAAGCCTTCTTACCCCATGGGAATTCTTAAGGAACCATGTGAATAACTCAATGTACTTATCGAGCCGGCTGAAGTCGCTGTAAGGAAATCCTGTGGCGACAAGGCTTTCTGAAAGCGCTGAGGCTGATGAGACATGAATCCTTTCCCCATTCAGCCAGGCGCCTCCCTCTTTCCAGGCTGTGAACATTTCATCTGCTGTGATTTCGTAAACAACGCCTGCAACTTCATAACTATCTTCCTTAAGACCAATACTAACGGCAAAAGGAGGGCAGCCATGCATGAAATTTGTTGTGCCGTCAAGAGGGTCGACAACCCAGAGGTATTTTTTATTTTCGCTCTTTACAGTGCCTTCCTCTGTATTAAATCCGGCATCGGGCAACAGAGCAGATAATTTTTTAACAATAAGCTTTTCAGCATTCTTGTCGACGTAGCTTACAAAGTTATTCAAACCTTTTACTTCAGCTTTACTGATGTCGAAACGTGTAACCTCATTTTTAATAAAGTTTCCGGCCTCCCGTGCAATTTTTTCAATTTCTCCAGTTATTACTTTCAGATCTGTCATATTGAATCAATTAATTCAACTTTCATTCTTCCTTCAATTGTGGTTTCCAGTAATCGTGCCTTTATAATCTCACCTCCAAGTTTACTGTTCCATGGATATTCGACCTTAATATAATTGCCTGTAAACCCGGTTATGAATCCATCAACCTTGTTCTTTTCGAACAATATCTCATGTATTAGTCCTTTATTCTGGTTACAGAATTCAGAATGCTTCTGTTCGGATAATGTTATAAGTTGCCTGCTGCGGAATGCTTTATCACCACTTTTTACTTTCCCGTCGAGGTCTGCTGCAATTGTTCCAGGTCTTTCTGAAAATGAGAAGACATGAAGGTATGTGAGAGGAAGCATTGAGAGGAAAGATAAAGTGTCTTCAAAGTCCCTGTCTGTTTCCCCCGGGAATCCGACTATAACATCGGCTCCGATGCCTGCAAGAGGCAGCTTTTCTTTAATCTTATGAACTCTGTCGGCAAATACCTCACGTTTATAGCGTCTTCTCATCAATCCAAGGATCTTGTTGCTTCCGCTTTGCAGTGGTATATGAAAATGAGGTAATATCTTCGTGCTTGCTGCCGCGAAATCAATTATCCTGTCGGTAAGAAGATTAGGTTCAATTGATGAAATCCTGAAGCGTTCAATGCCATGAACATTTATAAGTTCAATAAGAAGCTTTTCAAAAGAATCGCCGGTTGTTTTGCCGAAATCACCAATATTAACACCTGTGAGAACGATCTCCTTCACACCTTTTTCAGCAAGTTCGGCGGCTTCTTTCAGAATTTCAGTAATTGCAGGATTACGACTGTTTCCCCTTGCTTTTGGAATTGTGCAATACGAACAGCCATAGTCACATCCATCCTGTATTTTAAGGAATGAACGGGTCCTGTCGCTTACAGAGCTTGAGCTGTTGAACCCACCTGATTCAGATAAGTCACAGGAATGCACTTCCGGCGTTCTTTTTTTCCGGGGGTCAGATATATAACCTGCTATATCGAATTTCTCATTTGTTCCCAGTACAAGGTCAACCCCGGGAATTGAAGAGATTTCATCTGGCCTGAGTTGTGCATAACAACCTACAACAGCAATGAATGCGTCCGGCGAACGATGAATGAATTTCTTGATCGCCTGCCTGCATTTCCTGTCGGCTGTTTCGGTCACGGAACAAGTGTTTATTATGTATATATCTGCTTTTGAATTTACAGAAACTCTTTCAAATTTTTCAGGTGGAAATGACCTTGATATTGCCGATGTCTCTGCAAAGTTCAGTTTGCATCCAAGTGTGTGAAAAGCTATTTTTTTCTTATTTGTTTCTTTCTGAAGCATTAAATTATTATTCTTACTTTTTAAGTTTAGTCAGATATACATTCCTGAATTCAACTGTTTTACCTTCACTCTGAAGACATATACTTCCCTCAGTCACATTCAGACCAGTACCTTTGTTTTGAAGGAGCCCGTTGACTTTTGTCTCGATTGTGTTTCCTTTACATGTGATATCAATTGAATTCCATTCTCCAGCAGCTTTTTCATTTGATGCAGCCATTTTGGGAATTACACGTTTTGCCTGATCGGTCTGCTCTTTTATAGAAGCGCCGTTCATGAGTACATAATCCCCTGCATTGCCTGCCTTGAGCTGGTTTTCAATGCATCTTGGCCATATCGTATCAGGCTCCTGGACATGAATGAAAACGCCGCTGTTACTCAATTCTGACGGATACCTCCATTCAACATGAAGAGCATAGTCCGAGTATTTCTTTTTTGTACGAATGTACCCGAAAGGATCTCCTTTTATATTTATTACTCCATCTTTAACAGTAAACACGGTAGATGGATCAACAGATGAATCTTTTAGATATAGAACCCAGTCTTTCAGATCCTTGCCATTAAAAAGAATAGTTTTCGGGGAGGGTTTCTCCTTCTGTTTATTGTTGCCTGGTTTTTCATTTAGTTTATTATCAGTCGATTTCCCCTGGGCTATCACCACTGAGGATGCAAGTAAAAGAATCGATAGCAGTAAAGCTGCAAAACGGAATGTCCTGGTTTTCATTGTCTGGAATTTATTAGGTTAATTCTAAGATTATCAAGGTTCAAATTCGTTAAGCAAATCCCAAGTGATCAAACTGGATTATAACAATTTACTTGCAAGTTCAGCCAGGAAGCTTCTTTCTCCTTTCACAAGGTTTACATGAGCAAAGATCTCCTGGTCTTTCATTTTATCCGAAAGATAACTCAGCCCATTTGAAGCTGTATCAAGGTAGGGAGAATCGATTTGCTCGATGTCGCCTGTAAAAACCATTTTTGTTCCTTCGCCTGCACGTGTTATGATTGTTTTGATCTCGTGAGGTGTAAGATTCTGCGCTTCATCCACAATGAAGAAGATGCTTGACAAGCTTCTTCCCCTTATGTATGCGAGAGGAGTGATAACAAGTTTTTCTTCTTTCACCATATCATTGATCCTGAGAAACTCAGGACTCTGGTGACTGAATTTATGCTTTATAACTGTAAGATTATCATACAGGGGCTGCATATACGGATCCATTTTTTCTTTCAGATCCCCGGGAAGAAATCCAAGATCACGGTTTGCAAGCGGAACAATTGGCCTCGCAAGAAATATCTGTTTATATCTTTTATGCTGTTGAAGGGCTGATGCAAGAGCCAGGAGCGTTTTCCCGGTTCCGGCTTTACCCGTAAGAGAAACAAGCTGAATGTCGGGGTTCATTAATGCTTCAAGAGCGAATGTCTGCTCAGCATTTCGCGGATCAATCCCGTATGTTGTTTGTTTAATGACCCTGCTTAGCATCTTGCTCGCAGGATTATAGTGAGCAAGGGCGCTTGAACCACTGTTCTTCATAATATAGAACTGATGCCCTTTCAACTCTTTGTCAAGCTTGAATTCAGATGAATTTATACCGTCAGGGTTTTCATATAATTTGCTGATCAACACCTGATCGACACCTTCAAGAACCGTGATTCCTTTATACAGGTCATCTATATTAGCAACTTTATCATTTTCATAATCCTGGGCCATTATCCCAAGGGATTTGGCTTTCATTCTCAGGTTAATATCCTTTGTAATAAGAATGACTGTCTTATCCTTATTTGCGTTACAGACATAGTCGGCGATTGCCAGAATACGGTGATCGGCGGTCTTTTCAGGAAAAGATTCATTTACACGTTCTGAAAATTCCTTTCCTGTTTCAATATGGAGGTTCCCTCGTCCTTCACCAAGGGGTATATTTGCAGTAAGGAGCAGGTCTCCCGATAGTTTGTCGAGTTCGCGTGTAAATTCCCTTGCATGAAAGTTTATCAGGTCATTTCCTCTCTTGAATTTATCAAGTTCCTCAAGAACAACTATCGGAATAATCACATCATTCTCTTCAAAATTGTAAATACAAAGGTAATCATGAAGGAGAACGTTTGTGTCAATTACAAACAGCTTCTTATTGTGTTTCCTTTTCATGCGGATTCTGTTAATGATTGCTGCTAGTCAGCATCTCCAATTGAAACGCCTGCAAAAATAACTAAATTCTCCCACAATCCGTTTACGGTCATAAAAGTATGTTAATTTTGCAGCTCAGATAAATCATTATGAATCCATCTGATTTTCACCTGCAGAAGGCGGATGAGATACAGGAAACATTTAACAGATGAACTATTCTGAAACACTTGAATTTCTTTTCAGTCAGCTTCCTGCATACCACAGGATAGGGAAAGCAGCTTATAAGAATAATCTTGACAATACACTAAGATTTGATGAGCACCTAGGGAACCCTCATAAAAAATTCAAATCGATACATGTAGCCGGCACAAATGGCAAAGGATCAGTTTCACACATGACGGCATCCATCTTACAGGAGGCAGGATATAAGACAGGTCTTTATACCTCTCCGCATCTCAGAGATTTCAGGGAACGGATACTGATCAACGGCTGCATGATCCCAAGGGACGAAGTAGTCGATTTCGTAAGCAGGAATATGGATCTGATCAGTGAAATTCAACCATCGTTTTTCGAAATGACAGTAGCACTTGCCTTCGACTATTTTGCCCGTGAGAAAGTCGATGTTGCAGTTATTGAGGTGGGTCTTGGCGGCAGGCTTGATTCAACAAATATAATAACACCGGTAATTTCAGTTATCACTAATATCGGCCATGATCACATGGACCTCCTGGGCGATACTTTTGAAAAAATTGCCGCTGAGAAGGCTGGTATAATTAAAGAAGGCGTTCCTGCAGTAGTCGGAGAAACGCAGCCTGAAACAAAAGAAGTATTTCTTGCCCGTGCCGACAACATGCATTCAGTTGTTAGCTTCGCCGACAGGGAGTTCGCGTGCAGTCTTTCAGAAGAATCATACTTAACCGGTGAGAGAAAGTACATTATTACTGATCTGAAAAATAAGACTAAATCTGAAGGTATAACTGTTCTTGGGGGAGATTATCAGATTAGGAACATAGCGACTGTATTCGAAACATTTAAATCATTACAAGGTGTATTCGAATTTTCAGAGAAAAATATTACAGACGGGATCAGGAATGTAATTAAAAATACAGGTTTTTCAGGTAGATGGCAGATCCTCTCCCAAAAGCCTCTTATGATTTGTGATACTGGTCACAACAGGGAAGGTCTTGAATATGTTGTGAAACAGCTGGGAAGAATTTCTTCCGCGAAGCTTCATATAGTTATCGGTTTTGTAAGCGATAAGGATATTTCAACAGTTTTACCTCTTTTTCCGGAAAGGGCGGATTATTATTTTACACGTGCCTCTGTCACAAGGGCTCTCGATGAAAATATTTTATTGCAGAAGGCTGCAACACATGGTTTGAAAGGGAATAGCTATCCGACTGTCAAAGCTGCAGTTGATGATGCATTGAAAAATGCATCAGATGAGGATACAATTTTTATAGGAGGCAGCACATTTGTTGTTGCAGATTATCTTCAATTTATATGATACAATTTTCAACTATTATTGTTTCCCGTTTTTTATTCATAAATGATCTTAATTAAATGATGACTACCTACCGGAATGATTGTTCAAACCAATGAGTATGTTTTACCAAAAGGTTCCCGGCAATAAAGTAGCTATCGCTTTATGATTGGAATAAATTGATCAACCTCTGTAAAATTTCTGAATGGAACTACGACTGAGCTGATGAATCTGTGTTCCAGTACCCATTTGGCAGACTTAACAGGATCGGATTGAGGATTTAAGTTTGTTTTCATAGCAATAATACCTGATCCTTTTTCATTTGCTTCCGATAAAATATCTGTAAAACATTGATAATCAGAAATATTGATTTCCTTGTGGAATGGTGTCATTATTACATCGTAAAATTGCTCTGAGTTATTTCGTTTAATAAGTCCGGGTTCGCTACCGCATGAGAAGCCTGATGCCCTGATTAGTCCGGAACTTTTAAGATCAGCGAAGAATTTAATTGTTTCAGGGTGAAAAAGAAGGCTTTCATCCATTGCGTCGTGAATCATCAGGATATCAATATAAGCTGTATTTAATGATCTGAGACTATCATTGAATTTAGAAGACAGAGTCTTTTTTATTTCCTGCGATCCTTTCCTGCCTTTGCCATTCGATGGGAGTTCATTATTGTCAAGTCTGATTTTAGTTTGTATAACTATCTTGTCCCGGGTCTCCGTGAGAGCATTCCCGACAAGAATCTCATTGTTCCCCTCTGAATAAGATCTGGCTGTATCGATGAAATTGATTCCATTTTCGAACGCGTACATAATAAGAGATACATCTTTTGCCACAGAAGCCCCAACACAAAGAGGAGTAACTCTGATCCCTGTTTTCCCGAGAGTCCTCAAACTAAAATCTCCAAAGGACCTGTAATTAAAAGATGATGACAGAAGCGGGATTGCTGACAGTCCTGAAAAAGACTGAACTAAGAATTTTCTCCTGTTTAGTTTTTCTTCTCCCATGAACTATAAGGATTATCGACTATTATTCTCTCTTTTCTGTTTGCAAGAGTGAATCCGATATCAAACATAGTTCTTGTTACAATCTCCATTTTTTGGAAGTTAATTTTCGCTAATACATCACGTGGTGAATGGTAATCGGAATGAAGACCTGTGCTGAAGAAGAGTACAGGAATATCTTTTCTGACGAAATTGAAGTGATCGCTTCTCGAGAACAATTGCAGAGGATGCTGTCTTCCGCTAAGACTATAATCAAAGCTTAACGGGCTTCTTTTGTCTGCCTCATTTGCAATTGCAGTTAATTCACTGCTTTGTCCTCCTGTAATTACAAAAACTTCATCCGGCCCAGTCATAGGTGTTTCTGAGGTTGAATCTGCCGGTTCTTTTGTTCTTCCTATCATATCAACGTTAAGATCGGCAACAGTTTTCTCAAGAGGGATCAGTGGATTATTTACATAAGTCTCAGAGCCGAACAAGCCTATTTCTTCACCCGGAACCCAGAGGAAAAGAATGGATCTTAACGGTTTTTTCTTCAGATCTGAAAACGTTTCGGCAATTTCAAGCAAGGCTGAGCAACCTGAAGCATTGTCGTCTGCGCCCGGATTGATTTCATTTCCCTGAGCGCCAATATGATCATAATGTGACGAGTATATTATGAATTCATTTTTCTTTTCAGGATGGCTGCCTTCCACGTATCCTGCTATGTTGTTCAGAATTCTTTCTTCATCAACAGTTTGTTCTTTAATTACAACTCTGCAGTTGTTAACAGCAAAAGAATGCGGCTTCAATGTTGTGTTTATTTCATCCTGAAGTTCAGCCAGGTTAGTACCTGTTCCTGAAAGTAATGCATCTGCTGTCTTCCGGTTAATAAAGATTATTTTTGGAAGCATCGACATTACGGGATTGGGTTTTTCCTTGTCACCACTGAGCCGTGTACTTGTTGAAAGATATCCTGACAAACCCGGAATAGCTTCATTAAAATCCGGGAAGCCTGAAGCAGGGTCGGGGACAAGTAGTATCGCTTTTGGTCCTGGAGACAACAGGGGCCCAATCTTGAACTGAAAGTTCATCTGCCCGTAATAATCATCGTTAAGGACAGGCCGGAGATCCTTGCTGAGAGGTCCTCTGTTCATTACGAGCACTATTTTGCCTTTCAGATCGAGGTTTTCAAGATCATTGTACTTGTCTGATTTAATACCGTAACCTGCAAAAACAATGTCTCCTTCTATGTTCAATTCTGCCGGGCCCTGAGGAATGACATGAAAAAAGGATTCGGATAATCTTGTCGTATCATTATCTGAAATTATTTCGAAATATGTTTTTGATGGATCTGCTTTCTTTCTGATGATTGCGAACGGCTGGAAATAACTTCCATTGTTTGCCGGCTTTAGCCCGGCAAGCCTTGCCTGTACAGCAATGTAATTTGAAGCTATATCTAGTGTTTCGTCTCCGTTCATCCTGCCTTTTAGCAGTGGTGATGCAAGAAATGACACATGGCTTTCCAGTTCAGATGCCGTAATAGACTCAGAATATTTGCCTTGCGAAAAAACATTTGCTGTCAGTAGTGTTAAAACTATAATAGCACACGGGAAACCGGCTTTTTTCATATAATAGAATTTTGTGTGGCTTTGCGGTAAAGGTAATAAACATTTAAGGAAATATTTTTTTAAATTTGCAGCCTAAAATTCAAATCATGAGCATCTATTTCTGGATAGGATTCCACGTTTTCGTTTTCACGATGCTTGCTCTCGACCTTGGTGTATTTCATAAAAAAACCCACAAAGTCCCTGTAAAAGAAGCTGTCGTCTGGACAATTGTCTGGATCTGCCTTGCGTTCCTTTTTAATGTTTTTATATTTTTTGAGCTTGGCAAAACAAAAGCCCTTGAGTTCCTTACAGGTTATGTAATAGAATACTCACTGAGTGTTGACAATATATTTGTTTTTATACTGATATTCAGTTATTTTGCTGTTCCTGATAAATACCAGCATAAAGTTCTTTTCTGGGGCATACTCGGCGCTCTCATAATGAGGGGGATTTTTATCTTTGCCGGGGTAGCCCTTATAAATCGTTTTCACTGGATTGTATTGATTTTCGGAGGATTCCTGTTATTCAGCGGAATTAAAATGCTCTTCTCAAAAGACACGGAGGTAGATCCTGAGAGTAATCCAATTGTAAAGTTCTTCAGGAGATTCCTGCCTGTAACACAATCTATGCATGGTGATAAGCTGTTTATCTTCGAAAAGCACAGGCTTCATGCAACCCCTCTTTTTCTTGTGCTTCTTGTTATCGAATCATCCGATCTGATCTTTGCCGTCGACAGTATTCCGGCTATTCTTGCGATAAGTCACGACAGGTTCATTGTCTACACATCAAATATTTTTGCAATATTGGGTTTACGGTCCCTGTACTTTGCAATTGCAGGAATAATGGATTATTTCAGATTCCTTAAAGTTGGTCTGGCATTTGTCCTTTCTTTTGTAGGATTGAAGATGCTGGCTGCATATTTCAACTTTGAGATACCCATTCTCATTTCACTTGGCATTATTATCTCGATTCTTCTTATCTCCATTCTTGCATCTGTTGTTATTAAAGAGAAGAAGGATCAGGAATAATTAAATTTGCTTTCACGGACGCTGTTTAACATTTCAGCTCTTAATTATCTGTATTCCAAAGAATATATTATTTTTGTTTATTGCAGGGTAAAGCAAGATTTTACCAAATGAATCTGAAAGCGGGTCGCATACCAATTCCTCGTCCACTTGTCTTGATGCTCATTGCTATACCGACAGGAGCATTGCTAGCGGTTTTTCTTTTTATCAGGGAGATGAATGAAAGTATATCCGGACAGATTACTATACCTGTTATAATCGGGTTGTTGCTTATTGTGACAACTGGATTACTGATCACTTTTTTGCTCTGGGATCAGTGGAGAAGATTTTATCATGAAAAATATGAGATGGAGCCATTCAGAAGAGAGGCTAAGCTGGCTCTTGAAAGATCACATTCTCTGCTTCTTGCAACACTTGAGTCTACAGCTGATGGTTTGCTTGTCGTCGATTTTGAAGGCAATGTAATACTTTACAACAGGAAGTTCATTGAGATGTGGAAAATTCCGGAAGAATTAATTGAGTCGCGTAAGGATATTTTACTCCTGGAGTACGTCCGTAACCAGCTTAAAAACCCTGAAGATTTTGTTGAAAATATTAAAAGTCTGTACAGGGATCCAAAACAGATAACTTATGATTATGTAGAGTTTGTAGATGGCAGGTGTTTTGCAAGGTATTCCCAGCCGCAGGTTATAAATGGTGAAGGTGTCGGCAGAGTATGGAGTTTCAGGGATATTACATTTTTGAAGAAAACTGAAAGGGATCTGATTTCGGCTAAGGAAAAAGCTGAAGAAAGCGACAGGTTGAAAACCGCATTTCTGCATAATGTATCGCACGAAATACGAACACCAATGAATGCAATCATTGGATTCTCAACTTTATTGAACGAACCTGAAATTTCCGACCAGGAGAGATGTCAGTATGCGGGTGTGATTTATCAGAGCGGGAACCAGCTTCTGTCAATAATAAATGATATCGTTGACATTGCAAATATTGAAAGCGGACAGGTTAAACCTAATTTCAGTGAGACGAACATCAACCATGTTCTCCGTAATCTCGTTGAGCAATTCAGCTATAAGAAAAATGATATTGTTCTTGAGCTTCAGACTGAACTTTCAGATGAGGACGCTTTTATTACAACAGATAACACGAAACTTATACAAATTCTATCTAACCTGATAGGTAATTCCCTTAAATTTACTAGCGAAGGCAAAATTAAACTGGGATATACTCTTCAGGATTCAGCGATAGAGTTTTATGTTTCAGATACAGGAATAGGAATTCCTGAAGATCAGCTTGAGAAAATATTTGAAAGGTTTTACCAGGTAAACAGCTCATCGAACAGATCACACTGTGGAACAGGGCTTGGACTATCAATATGCAAAGCCTATGTAGGCCTTCTGGGAGGCAGAATATACGCCGAATCAAAACTGGAGCACGGAGCTACATTCAGGTTCACAATTCCAATTCTGCGAGCAGGATGCGACCAGATTAATACATTTTAAGGATACTTTAAAACTATACTCTCAACATAGCAATTTCCAGGCTGTTAATAGATTGACATCAAATGACTAAATATGCTTTTGAATTCAATGAATTTCATTCCTGTAAATGTCAGTACAAATTCAGGTTTGAGATCAGGGGAAGTTCCTGAGTCGTTTGTATATGAAGGGATCGAATACATTATATCTGAAATTAACGACAGGTGGTATCAGATTGATAACAAGCAAGGATTTCCCGTATCCGATTATTTTAAAGTTGTTACTTCTGAACAGAATATATTCATGCTTAAGCATGAAATGGCTGAAAATAAATGGCTCATTGCAGAATATAATCTTTAATTGTCAGAGAATATTGACAAATCCTAATTAAACAATTTGCAGGATTTGTCGTTTTATTATTATCCTTAAACTGTTTATATGCGTTTTTATAAGACGCTGCAAGAGAAGAGCCAGTATTTTGCTAAAAGGAACATCAGGGTAGATTCAATTAATGATCTTTTGGCAATTTTAAAAGAATTCGACAATCCTTATAATTCGGAAGTTTTATTCAGGGGGCAACCCGAAGCAAGGTTTATGCTTTATTCTTCTCTCCAGAGAATCTGGATAGACAGGAAGCTTGAGAAGCATTACAGTTCGTATGGCGAGTTGATTTATAATCTGATAGATAACAGCAGAAAATGGAACTCAGGCTTAATAACAAGATATCTCAGGAATGCCGGCTTGTACGAAAGTGAAATGAGTATTCTGAGCATAATGCAACATTACGGCGTTCCAACACCTTTGCTTGATTTTACATACGATATTAAGAAGAGCCTTTTCTTTGCAGTCAACAATATAGATCTTTCTCCTCCCGGGATAGATATTGAAAGGTATTTCTCTATTTATTATTTTTTTAAGAATAATGAGCTGTTAGCTGACTTACCTCCAGGAAAAAGGGAAGATACAGATTTCGGATCAGTAATGAAGTCGGATTTAAGCCTGGTAGATAATGTTGACGAGGCTTTCCGGATACAGAATAATCTGAACATCCTGAACCAGGAAGGTGCATTTATTTTCAATTCATCTCCAAAAGAACCTCTTGAAAAGCAGTTTTTCACTGCTATCAGTAAAAAGAAGAGGGTATCAGGAAAAGAATTTGATTCCGAAATCGGAGGGTGTATTAATATAAGCAAAGCGCTAGCGATATTTATCCTTGATTTCCTCAGGGAAAAGAAGATTGATAATTATTCAATGTTCCCTGATCTTAATCAGCTTAGCAGGGATTGCCTGAATGCAGAATGGCAGAAACTTTATGCTAAAAATGACGGGAAGGCAGAAAGATAACGCTGCTGAAATTGGTCGGCTCGGAGGGACTCGAACCCTCGACCCGCTGATTAAGAGTCAGCTGCTCTACCAGCTGAGCTACGAGCCGTTTCAGGGTGCAAAAATAGCACAAACCTTTAAATCCAATAGTAAAATCGAGAAATATTCTTAATAAAATAATTTCCGGGGATTTATTGAAGTGAGTTTTGAAGGAAGTGAAATAAAATAAATAAATACTTTGGTCACAAACCATAAGATGATTATCTTTCGTGGCTTTTTAAAAACCAATTAATTATGTTACATTATAAAGAACTAGGGTTAGTGAATTCGAGGGAATTGTTTCAAAAAGCCGTGAAAGGCGGTTATGCAATCCCGGCTTTCAATTTTAATAATCTCGAGCAGATGCAGGCTATTATAAGCGCCTGCGTGGAGACAAAATCTCCTGTGATTCTCCAGGTTTCAAAAGGTGCTCGTAAATATGCTAATCAGACATTGCTCCAGTATCTTGCAAAAGGTGCTGTTGAATATGCTAAGGAACTTGGATATGCAATACCAATAGTTTTGCATCTCGATCATGGTGACTCGTTTGAAACATGCAAGTCATGCATCGAATCAGGATTTTCATCTGTTATGATTGATGGCTCTCATTTTCCGTATGAGGAGAATATTAAGGTTACAAAGCAGGTAGTTGAGTTCGCTCATAAATATGATGTAACTGTTGAAGGTGAATTAGGTGTGCTTGCAGGTATAGAAGATGAGGTTTCTTCCGAACATACATCATATACAAGACCTGAAGAAGTTGAGGATTTTGTTAAAAAGACAGGAGTTGATTCACTTGCAATATCTATAGGAACTTCACATGGGGCATTCAAGTTTAAAGTGAAGCCCGGTCAGACACCACCACCGTTACGTTTCGACATCCTTGAAGAATGTGAAAAGAGAATCCCGGGATTCCCGATAGTACTTCATGGTGCATCTTCAGTACCTCAGGATATTGTTGCTGAAATTAACAAATATGGCGGCAAAATGGAAAATACAGCTGGTGTATCTGAAGACCAGCTTCGCAGGGCAGCTAAATCAGCCGTTTGTAAGATTAACATCGATAGCGATGGTCGTCTTGCAATGACTGCCGCAATAAGGAAAGTATTTATCGAAAAACCAGGCGAATTTGATCCTCGTAACTATCTTGGTCCGGCACGCGACAAACTGAAGGAACTTTACAAGCATAAGGTCGTTAATGTGCTTGGAAGCGCTGATAAAGCATAATTCCTAAATCCATATAATTTTTGAACACCTCTCATAACGGGAGGTGTTTTTTTTTGATCGGATCATATATCTAGGGATTATTATTTGGATTTAAGATTACTATTCAGGTGGCTGTTTATTGTATCTCTCGATAATAAAACAGGTGTTTTTACTCGTTTTAACCAGGTAAGTTTATCAAAAAATCAAGTTATTCAACTCATATCATAAATGTTAAACAAAACTAGTTTTATGGCCAGTAAACAAAAGCTTCTACATGGGCCGGGGACTATCATTCAGGCATTTTAAACGAGTTGGAAATTTTATTTTATTATTATGTTCATTCAGCACAATATCGGGTCAGTCAGACGGCGATTACCGTAGTAACCTGACAGGGGCCTGGAACTGGTCGGTTGCTGGCAACTGGCAGAAGTTTGTTTCCGGTTCCTGGGGTGCTGCCCCTGATTATCCTGGTCAGAACAGCGGTACAGGTACTGTATTCATCCTCAATAATACTCAGCTTTCATTAAATGTTGATCCCGCATATCCAATAAACGCTCTCAGATTTGTTGATGCCACCACAAATCAAACATCACTTTCGGTCACCGGCAGGATTCTCAGTGTAACAGGGGGAGTGATTTTTGGCGATCCCGGGTCAAACGGCGGAGATCAGACCCTGACAATTGGCACAGGAACAGTGAATTGCGGATCTATTATTATGCCAGAGACCAATGCTGATAATGAAGTAACCACAATTTCTGTTTCAACTGGTACCATAAACTGTTCTGGAAGTATATCTCTGCTTACCACCTCAGCTGTAAGAAATGCAATTACCTGTACCGGAGCAGCTATAGTTAATATAGGCGGAGACTTTTCAGGAGGTACTTTTACCAGGAATGTCAGCACGGTAAATTATAATGGAGGAGGGATTCAAACTGCCGGCGCTTATACATATCATAATCTTATATTCTCAAACAGCAATACAAAAACACTTTCAGGAAATTCTTCTGTGACAGGTGCCCTGACTGTCAATAATGGTGTCCGATTCAATCTGGGAACAACAGCCACAATTTTTTCAGTAACAGGTGTTTCCACAATAATTGGATATTTTGATTTTGGTACTGTCAGTACCAAAACTGTAACGTTTACAGGTTCTTTAGCAGGCGCAGGAACCATAGATATGAGTGGCGATAATCTCCTTCATACGCTCAATCTGAGTGGCGCAACCAACAATATAGGAACTCTGACTACATCTGCGGCTGCGAGTACTGTAAATTACAATGTCAATGGTGTTCAGACAGTCTTTGCAAGTCAGAATTACAGAAACCTGACTATCTCAGGAGGTAATACAAAAACCCTTAGTGGTAATATTGTCGTAAATAACGACCTGACAATATCAGCAGGTACTTTTGATTTGGGCTCATCAGCCACCTCGATAAGTATCACGGGTAATGTAACTGTTTCAGGAGCTTTGAATTTTGGAACAATGGCTAAAACAGTGACAATATCAGGGAACCTGAGCGGGGGAGGTACAATTAATATGAACGGAGCGCTTCTGGCACATACATTGTACCTCGGTGGTACTAATAATGCCATTACTACTTTTAATACTACAGCAGGATCAGGGAGCACAGTAAATTATAATAGAAACGGTGATCAGCAGGTTTTCAGGAGTGTAAATTACAGGAATTTGGTAATAAGCGGAAATGGAGTTAAAACATTCCAGAATGCATCAACAGTCAATGACAATCTTCTGATTTCCGGTGCCACACTGAATCTTGGTACAGGCGCCTGGACTTTCATAGTGAGCAGGGATGTTCAGATTGATGGCACTCTTGATTTTGGTATAACAAATGCAAAGAACCTGACAATCAATGGTAACCTGAGTGGGGCAGGTACCATCGACATGAGTACCGGTAGTTTAGGTCATTCTATGAACCTCGGAGGAATTTCGAATAATATAGGTACGCTTGTAACCACAGCAGCAGCCAGTACGATAAACTATAACCGTGCCACCGATCAATCGGTTTTTGCCAGTCCAAATTACAGGAATCTGACAATCTCGGGTAGTGGAATTAAGACCCTCCAGGGAGATGTGAATGTCGGAGGGAACCTGAATATTGCCGCTGGGACATTCAACCTTGGTACTGTGGCAACAAGTATTTCAGTTTCAGGTACGTCAACAGTTACAGGTTCTCTTGATTTTGGTACAACAACTGACAAGAATGTAATTCTGAATAACAACTTTACCTTAGCAGCAGCCGGATCTTTAAAAATGGATGGCAGCAACAGCCATAACCTTTACCTGAAGGGCGGAAACAATACTTATGTTGCAGGTGGAGTATTCATTCCCGGATCAGCTAACCAGACGGTGTACTATAATGGTGATGTTAATCAGAATGTTATGTCATTGACATATAATCACCTCTCAGTTGGTAATTTTAATTCCGGTTCAACGACCTCACGAACCAAAACACAAGCAGGAACAATCATAATTAATGGTAACCTTAATATAGATGGCTATTCAACATCGTTAACGACTTTTCAGCTGGGGAATTCCAATTTCACAGTCCTTGGTAATACAAACATAAATGATTATGGCAACCTGGCTGACAGTGGAGCCAGTACGAATATTTTTACAGGGCCGGTAGTCATTTCTCAGAATGGACGATGGAACGTACCACAGCCATCAATATTTCGCAATGGACTTACAGGAAACTCTACTTTTTTTACATCAGGTTCGTCTTATACATTTGATACCAATAATCAGACAATTGCTGGTACACAATCCATGACCATATCCAATATTGTTGCTACCGGCATAACTCTGACCAATGCAAACACTAATGGTCTGACAGTTACCGGAACTATATCGGGAACAGGCAATATGGTAAACGGGACAACCACAAACAATGCCATATTATATCTTTCCGGGGGGGCAAATCCCTTAGCCTTAACAGGAACAACAGACTTTAGCAGCAATCCGAATACTGTAAATTTCAATGCCAATATTGCACAGACTATTGTTTCGAGAGATTTTTATAACCTGACCATCAGCGGGGCCAGAGCAGCGACAAATGTTACCCTGGCTAATAGCGGTTTAATTCGGATATCCGGAGCATTTGCACCAATAGCCACTTTTACTACAGGGAACTATATTACAACAGGTAATACAATAGAATTCAACGGCGCCGGCTCACAGAATATTCCTGCACTTAGAGCGACAAACAATTACAATAACGTAGTTATCTCGGGCGGAAGCATTAAAACTCTTGTGTCAAATGTAACCCTAGCTGCTACAGGTACGTTGACTCTGAATGGGGGCATCCTTGAACTAGATGGATTTAACCTGACCGTATTAAATATAGCATCAGGAGCAATTGTGCCAGGTATTGCATACAGTTCTTCAAATATGATATCTACCGGAGGAACAGGATATCTTGAGAAAAGAGGAACTGCTTCAGGATTCCAGATTGAATACCCTGTAGGATCGGGAGGATATTATTCTCCGATGTCTATAAGTTCCATTGGTACAGTTACTCCATCATATGTGAGGGTACGGGCAGTTTCTACAGCGATTAATCCCAGTTACATATTAAAGTACTGGGATGTTTCAGCTAGTGTAGCGCTTAACAACGTAAATGCTACATTTCAATATGATCCAGCAGAAGCCAATGCCGCATCGTCGAGTATCTCATTTTCTTCCAACGGAGGAGTAACCTGGCAGAATCCTCCTGCGGTGGGGACTTCTTCATTTGGAGCCAATTCTTTCACAATAACCGGTACCAATCCGTTTAATGGTTGGTGGACCATGGGCTACCGCACTTATTATTCCTATCAGACAGGTAACTGGAACGATCCTCTTACATGGACCTCTGATCCCAGCGGTACCCTGCAACTCGGAAACACTGTGCCTGGTGTAAACGACCTGGTGGTTGTCCTCGAAGGGAGAACTGTATCACTTTCCTCGAATGTTACGGCCGCAACGATAGATCTGACAATAAATGAAGCAGGTTACCTTGATATGGATTCCTACGGATTTACCAGCGGACTTCAGGCTCTTCGGGGACAGGGGACACTGCAGTTATCATCAGCAAATTTTCCTTCAGCAGTGATAAATAGCTTTGTTAATGCAGGAGGAGGTACAACTGAATATAGGGCAAATATAGATCTTCCATTAACTCAAACGATATATAATAATCTGAAGATAAATACATCAGGTGCCGTAGTCCAGCTAAACAACCTGATTCTTAATGGCAACCTCGATGTTGTACAGGGTACTTTTCAGATAAACGACAATACGGCCACGCGCAGACAGCTAATGATTCATGGAAATGTCACGGTAGCAAGCGGCGCCTTTATGACTGTTGGTAACGGAGTTACAAATACAACAACAATTCCCACAGGAATAGCTTCTGTCAGCGGAGCTCCTTTTATAGATTATTATGATTCACATTCGCACAGGGTCGTTATTATGGGTGATTTTACAAATAACGGTATGGTGCGTTTTACGAATCTTATACAACCCATTTATAATTCGTTCCCACCGACAGTAAACGATGCAACTACAGGTTTTGCTACAGTTTACTTTCAGGGAAGCACTAATAATACTCTTGAATGTAATGGAATTACTGATTTTTATAACCTTGTTCTTGATAAAGGAACAGACCAATCTTTCAGTCTTACTATAAATTCATCTGATTACCGGAATTTCAGGCTTTTTGGAGCAAACATTGCAGGAGGTGATGGTCCGGCTCCCCTTGCCAATCCGAATTTAAAAAAGGCGCTTTGGATAAGAACCGGCACCCTGATTCTTGAGGGATACGTTGTCATACCATCTTTATCTGAGGGTAATGATGCTACTGCAAACTGTGTTCCCAATTTTATTATTCCCGCAAACGGAGCATTGAAGCTCAATGGCGCTGATGTTATTGTTCAGACTACTGCTGATTCATACGAGGAAGTAAATGCTGCCTACGGAGTATCTGGCGGAGCAGGTGAAGTTAACGGAGTAATTACCAGGCCTGATCAATCAGGACTACTTATTCTTGGTAAACTTGAAGTAAACAACGGTTATCTCTCAGCCAAAGAATCGGGTGGTGTTCTTTACGATGCTCCGGTCGCCGGGCAGATACTTATCTTTGGAGGTACAGTTGACACAAAACAATTCCGACCTCTTACTGCAGGAAGCCCGGTAGCCTATACCCAGACAGGTGGTACGATGGTACTAAGAGGGCGGTTTCAACGAACACCCTTCGCATATACTTCAGCATCAGACCTTTCTACCGCCTCGCTAAACACAATCAGGCTTAACGATGCTGCTCTTAAACCAACAGCCGGTTCATTCAGTATCGAGAACCCTTCTGCCGTATTCACTATGACTGGCGGAACAATTAATATTTATGATGTTCCGGCTCCCGGCGCTACCAGCCGGGCTTACGACATACTAACTTCATCGGCTAATTATAATGTTACCGGTGGAACGGTTGCACTGCTGCCAACTGCAGGCACAGGAGGAACGGCTGACGCCACGGCATGGTTAATATCAAGCTCTGCACCATTAGGCAATATGATAGTCAACAGGGCAGGCAGCTCTTCTGATATACAACTGAATACAGGTTATCCACTGACTGTGCTTAATGATCTTATACTGCAAGCCGGAGTGCTTACAACTAATAACCAGAATGTGTCTATTGGTGGAAATTTTTCCATATTTGAAGGAACGATCTATACTCCTGGCACAAATACTACGATTTTTAATGGAACAGGTACACAAACATTTAAAGTTGACCTGGTTGGAGAGCTTTCGCTGAACAATATCATGATTGATAAGACAGCAGGGGTCTGTTTAAACATGTCCGGTAGCCAGCCGATACTGAATATTGCCGGAACATTTACTCTGAATAACGGAACCTTCAATGATAATGGTAATACAGTGAATGTCTCAGGTAATGTATATAACTCCGGGATACATACAGGGACAGGAAAGATTTCATTAAACGGGACGAATGTTCAAACTATAGGTGGCAGCGGCACAGGTGAGTTCCAAAATCTTGAGCTGAACAATACCAATCCTTCAGCAGAACCTGTTTCATTAATTGCCAATGCTGTTATTAACGGGACACTGACCTTTTCAAAGGACAAGCTTTTTGATATTAAGACAAATAATTTAAAGCTTAACTCATCTGCAGGTATAGCTGGAGCAGGGCCAAACAGATACATAAAAACAACAGGTACTTTAGGCGATGGGGGCCTTACAAAGGTATATTCGGCTGTCACATCGTTTACATTTCCGATTGGCGCCCCATCGTCCAGACATGCTGCTTCTGATTACACTCCTTCAACAATCACATTAAACAGTACTCCGACGTCTTATGGAACGATTACAGTTAATCCGGTGGGTTACGAACATCCTGCAACCAAAGTAAACGGACGCAGCCTGACATACTATTGGCATGTAAAATCAAGTGGCTTCAATTTAGGTACGGCCACCGTGACGCATGATTACACTTATAGCCCAAATGATGTAATATCCGGAGGAGATGTTGATGAGGCAGGTTTCGTTGCTGCACATTTTGACAATACTTCCCTGAAATGGGGAAAAGGTACTGATGACGATGTTGATGAAGGTGGAAATATCATTGGTGGCGCTGGAACGTTTTTGGAGAATGTCGAATTTATTGATGGAGATTTTACAGCTGGCGACGATAATGCTAAAGATCCTTTTATTGATCCCACAGTTTTTTATAGCAGAGCCAATGGCAGATGGAATTTAAATTCAACCTGGTCGACAGATCCTTCCCAGAGACATACCGGAGCTGCGGCTTCACGCTACCCCGGATTCAACGATATTGTTGTAATTGGAAATAACAATACTGTCAATCTTGTTGTTCCAGACAGTTGTGCAAGCCTTCAGATTGAAACCGGTTCAACTCTTGATATTTATACTCAGACAAATAGTGTATTCAGTCAGGTAATGAGTCATCCCAACGGGAATGGCCTGTTCAGATTAACCACCACCGCCGGCTCACCTAAAAACTTTTCATTCCCGTCGAATAGTGACTTTTCAGCTTTCAACGTAAACAGAGGAACAACAGAGTATTATGACATCGATGGAGCTGCAGGAGCCTTGTACATTTTACCTCCCGGTGTTACATCGTATGGGAACCTTATACTCAGGGCGCTTAACGATGATAATCTGGTATTGCCAAATAATTCGGCTACTACAATATACGGAGACCTTACCTGTACAGGTAATACTAACAATTCATGGGTAACCATGAGTTGGAATACTTATAGCGCAACGTACGGATGGTCGCCAATTTACGATCCGACAGTTGAGAAGACTGTTACTGTGAAAGGAGATATGTTCATAAATGCGGGAACCTTTCTTTTTATGGATGATGAAGCGCCCCAGCACCTGGTCATAGAAGGTGATCTGACAGTTGCCCCCGGTGCAATTTTGACAGGGTATGACAATTATCCGGTTAATAATGGTGCCAACCCGAGGAATAACACTCTTGCCATAGGGGGAAGTATAATTGACAATAGCAATGCTTCCAGTAGTACAGCAAAAGGGAGCATTGACTTAAGCAGGACTAATTATGTTAACCTTACTTTCTTTGGTACAGATCCGGCTTCAATAACCAATACTGCTAATTCTCCGACTTTATATTTAAACAAGGTAACCGTAAATAAAGGCACCAATCCGTCGACGACACTTACATTAGATATTGGAGGTACACTGAATACTCCGACTGACAATTGGCTAACGCTCCAGAATGGTACGCTCAGATATATGCGGACCAATCCGGCAGCCGGAGCACATTTCAACATTTCAACAACGACACCATTCAGTATTCCTGCAACTGCAGGTCTTTACATCGATTATGCCAATGCAAACAACGTAAATATCCTGATTGGGAATGCCCAGAACAATAATGGCGACCTGTTATTAGGTGGTAAGCTTACGATTATCAGGGGCAATATTTTTGTAGGGCCTCCTGCCGGTCCAAACGATGTCAGCAATAATGACATTGAATATACAGGAAGCGGTTTTTCAGAAATTGACCTCCGGGGGGGCAGTTTGGTTGTAAATGGGCAGATTCGAAGATCCGGTACTTCAGGTGGCATTTTAAAATTCTCGCAGAGTGGAAATAGTAGTGTTATTATAAAGGGTCAACAGGCCACAGGGACAAATGCGAAACTTGAAATATTAAATTCAGGCTCCGTGTTTAATATGTCGGGAACCAGCACCCTGACAGTTTTTAGAGGTGGAGCTTCCGGTGCATTCGGTGATCTCTACCTGAGACCTGAATCTTCTTCAATAACAGGAGGCACTATACTTATTCAACCGGTTACAGGAATAACCGCGGCAGAGGAGACCTTCAGGGTTGATGCCGGAATTGCACTTAATAACCTGACAATAACTGGCTTTGCAGCTGCGGATGCCGCAAGAGTTTCATTAAGTGTCAACCCTCTGATACTTAAGGGGAATCTTACATTATCGAACACTAACAGTTTCCTTAATTCCAATAATCTGAATGTATCAATCGGGGGAGACCTTTTCAACTCCGGAACCTATACCTATGGAACAAATACAACAACCTTTAACGGGAATACACAATCAATACTGGGTGCAACTGTTACAAATTTTAATAATCTGGTTGTTTCAGCAGTTACATCACTTGGAGTAAGCAGTAACTTTACTGTAAAGGGTAACCTCACTGTTAACAGCGGAATATTAATGCTGGCAAACCGGAGATTGACACTCCTTGGGAATATATTAAATAACGGTACTTATACCGACGATAATATAACAGGTGAAGTATACCTTGCAGGCAGCACTCTTCAGCAGATATCGGGTACCGGATCATTTGGAAGGCTGGAGCTTAACAATAATCAGGGAGCAAGACTGAATAATGATATAACCATTCAGAATAATCTTGTACTTACACTCGGCAAACTGGATATTGGTTCAAATCTTCTGACCCTTGGACTAAATAGTTCAATATTAGGAGCTCCATTCAGTCTGAACAACATGATTGTTTCAGATGGGGTTACCAGCAGCTTCGGCGTCAGGAAATTCTTTAATATTATTTCAGCGCCAACAAATTTCACTTTCCCGATAGGGGTATACGGAAAATATACTCCGGCAACATATAGTATAAACGCTAATGGATCAGTAGGATATATAAATATTCAGCCTGTGAATAATAATCATCCTTCTGTAGTGGATGCCGGCAATGCATTGAATTATTACTGGGAGATTGAGAGTTCAGGTATAACCAACTTTGATGGCACACTTTCCCTTAAATATCTTCCGAGCGATGTAAGAGGTACGGAGAGTGACTATATTGCTGCCCGTCTTCTTGTGCCCGGAACGTATTGGAGCAAGGCTACTACCGGGTCTTCAACTGACAACGTGGATGAATCTACCCAGTTGATAACATTCCCGATACCTTCAGGTACAAATAATCTGAGTGGTGATTATACCGCAGGTTCCGACCCTGCAATACCTGATGAAGTTCCGGCATATGTTTCAATTTCGGATGGGGAGTGGTCAGATGAAACAATCTGGGCCCCCGTAGGAGCATCACCCTCCTGTCCGGTTGGTGGGCCAAATGGCTTTATAGTTAATATTGACCATGAAGTACGAACTGCTGTAAGCTCCTGTTTTGCCTACAGGACAACAATAAATAACAAGCTGATTATCGAATCAGGTACTATCGGCCACAACCTTGGACAAGTTGACGGAAATGGCACGCTTGTGCTTGAGAGCGGTAACCTTCCTGCGGGCAATTTTAATACTTTCCTTGATTGTTCAGCAAGCGGCACTCTTGAATATTCAGGTACAGGGAATTATACAATTATTGCTTCACAGTACAACTCAGTTCCTAACCTGTTCTTTACAGGTTCAGGTACCAGAACACTTCCCAATAAAGATCTGACAGTATGTAAACGTCTTGTTATTGATGGTCCGACTCTTGATAATACTATTAGCAATAAAGCATTGATCATTAAAGGGACTATTGAAAGGTATAACACAGGCGCATTCCTTTCAGGAACAGGAGCAGGAGCAACCGTATCCTTCCAGGGGACTTCACCTCAGGATCTTGGAGGTCCATTAGGCAGCTTCAACGGTACAAACAGGTTCAATAATCTGGAGATCAGTAATAGTAATGGATTGACTATTGGTAATGGTTCAATTGAAGTTGCAGGAAATCTTCTGCTGACGAATGGTATTATTTCAACGACTGCAACTGACAGGTTGTTAATTATCAATACTGCTGCCGGGGTAATTCCTGCAGGAGGAAGTGCCACATCATTCGTAAACGGACCTCTGACTAAAACTATTACGGCAGGGAATAGCTTCATTTATCCAATTGGAACCGGAACTACCAGGGGTCATACCTTCACAGTAACAAATGGACCTATGGGTACTGCACAATGGACTGCAACATACACAAAACCAAATGGTACCTCGGGATCATACAGTGCTCCTCTTCAGTCTGTCAATACAGACGAATTCTGGAACCTGAGTTCAAGTACTCCCAGAACAGGCTATGTTAAGATGGCATGGGATATTTATAGTGCAATAACCCCTTTGATGACAGAGAATGGGATAACTGACATGAGGGCAGCCGAATATAGTGGAGGAACATGGCAGGAACAGTTAACAACTACAACAGGAAACAGTAATGCCGGAGATGTGGCAACCACGAATACAGTTAATATCACCACTGTCCCAAAGAATTACACAATTGCATCAATAACAACAACAATCCCCAGAGCATCATTGGCTTCTACAGGACCTATATGCGGTGCTGCAGGTATTCCTGTGCAGTTTACGTCTTTTACTTCAATACCACTGGATTATACACTTGACTATACCGAAAACGGCACTCCAAAAACGGTTATAATTAATACTTTACCTTATACTTTGCCAACTCCTGTTCCAGGAACTTATCAGTTGACCGGGTTTAAATATAACAATGATGCAAACACTGGTGTTGTTGATAATACACCGGTAATAGCTTATGCCACACCAACTGTTTCAAATGCAGGTACTAACCAGTCACTTTGCGGATTGACAAGTACAACTCTTGCCGGAAATGATCCTGCACCATTCACCGGGTTGTGGACTATCATCAGTGGTAGCGGCGGTACAATATTCGATCCAACACTTTATAACAGCGGGTTTATTGGAATTGCCGGGAATACATATACTCTAAGATGGACTATAAACAGTGGTACATGTAAATCTTTTGATGATGTTATTATTGCGTTCCCTGTTGCTCCTCAAAGACCATCGAACTTTACAGCAGCTCCCTCATCTGTTTGCCAGGGAGTATCGGGTTATGTCTACACAGTCCCAAA
This sequence comes from Bacteroidales bacterium, assembly GCA_036261265.1. GTDB lineage: Bacteria > Bacteroidota > Bacteroidia > Bacteroidales > VadinHA17 > LD21. The sequence goes on along the minus strand of DATALC010000060.1, from coordinate 792 downwards.
TGTGCCTGGGACAACCTATACATGGAACTATACCGGTACAGGCGCCACTATAACAGGTTCTTCAAATTCGGTGACGTTAGGATATAATCTGACTTCAACCTCCGGAATTTTAAGTGTTACTGCAACAAATGGTTGTGGCACGAGTGCACCAAGAAGTGTTCCGGTTACGGTAAATACTATGCCGGTTATATTAACTTCAACAACAGGATCAAACTGTGGCGCCGGATCAGTTACTCTCGGGGCAACAGCATCAGCCGGAATAGTCAATTGGTTTGCCACCTCAACGGGCGGTACATCACTTGGTAGCGGTGATTCTTTTGTCACACCTGTAATTTCATCAACTACAACTTATTATGTAGATGCTACAGCGGGTTCGTGCACTACAACGACCAGGACTGCAGTACTTGCGACAATTCATAATTTACCATCTGCTCCGACAGTCGGGACAATAGTACATCCTACCTGTGTTGATCCTACAGGCAGCGTTATTCTTGAGAACTTGCCTGCAGGAGACTGGACAATCAATCCTGGTGGGTATACAGGTAATACAAACAGTACAACTATTTCAGGATTGGCTGAAGGAACCTATGTTTATTTTGTTACAGATGACATTGGATGTACTTCACTTGCGTCAGCTGATGTAGTAATCGCTGCGCAGCCGACAGCGCCGTCAGCGCCAGCAGCCAGCGTGACGGTACAGCCCACGTGTGCAGTAGGTACAGGCACGATAGAGATCACCTCTCCCCTTGGAGCAGGATATGAATACAGTATAGGCGGTGCGTACCAGTCAGG